>JAHZDG010000005.1:69902-83826 GCA_019422485.1 Alistipes sp.
GCGGAGTCAGCCTGACGACCGATCAGTTCGCCGACGAACTCTGCCGGATTATTCGGGGATAGCTTTCTGCACCGAAAAGCCGACGAGTCGGGGATGCCTTGGGAACAGCGCAGCTGGATCCGCGTGAGTTTATGATGTCTTTCAAAACGGTTTAATAGGATAAAGCTATGTATGAGAAGTTGAAACAAGAGGTAGAGAAACTTTGGGAAAACCGTGAAGGATTACGGGAAGAGTCTGCAAAGAATGTCATTCGGGAGGTGATCGAATTGCTGGATAAGGGCATTCTTCGAACAGCAGAACCGCTGGAGGACGGCAGTTGGCAGGTGAACGAATGGGTGAAAAAAGCGGTGATTCTCTATTTCCCCATCCAGCAAATGCGGGTTATGGAGGCCGGGCCCTTGGAATTTCACGATAAAATGGCACTCAAACAGGATTACGATAAATTGGGAGTCCGGGTTGTGCCGGGTGCATCGGCCCGTTATGGAGCGTATGTGGCTCCGGGCGTGGTGATGATGCCCTCCTATGTCAATATCGGTGCTTATGTAGATGCCGGGACGATGGTTGATACCTGGGCTACGGTCGGCTCCTGTGCCCAGATCGGAAAAAGCGTTCACCTGAGTGGAGGTGTCGGCATCGGTGGTGTGTTGGAACCGATTCAGGCCGCTCCGGTCATTGTCGAAGATCACTGTTTTATCGGGAGTCGCTGCATTGTGGTCGAAGGAGCTCGGATCGGAACCCAAGCCGTTTTGGGTGCGGGTGTCGTGATCACCGGCTCAACCAAGATTATCGATGTCTCGGGTGCTGAACCGGTCGAATATCGGGGGTATGTGCCTCCTCGGAGTGTGGTGATTCCTGGTATGTTGCCTAAACGTTTCCCGGCCGGGGAGTATCAGGTGCCGTGCGCGCTGATCATCGGCCAGCGGAAAGCCTCGACGGATACGAAAACCTCCCTGAACGATGCTTTGCGGGAATTCGATCTGCCGGTATAAATCGGTCTGATGATTATAAAAAAGCCGTGATGGAAATCACGGCTTTTTTTGTGGCAAGTGTACGTTATGGCTGGGTGGTGTCAGCGTCAATGCAGACGAGAGAAAGCGGACGGTTGTGGGGGTTATTTCCGGGAGCGGAAGCTGATGAACGCGGTGATCATCAGACTCGATGCACTCCATCCGTCGTCTAGTTTTGTGCTTTGGCCACCGGATTTGAGGGTCTTAATGGAGCCGATATTGACTGCCACTTTGAGCCCGATAGCGGTGGCAGGGCTGAGTTTGCATTCGCCGCCGATGCTGGCATGGGCTCCGAAGGTACTGCCGGTGATCTTGCCACTTTGACGACCGGAAGTGATTTTGTCGGACAGGAAAAGCCCTCCGGCTCCGATGGCTCCGATGAAGGCGGCTTTTTGCCCGTCAGCGCGCCACAGCATAGAGGGGCCTACATAAATAATGTTTTGGTGTTCGGTGAGTGACGATCGGGTCGACAGGCTGCTCTGCACGAAATTGGCAGTGACTCCGACGCCGAGACCGTTGTAGAAGACGTAGTGAAGCTCCCCTCCGATATTATAACCGTGGCGCAGCTGATCGGTTAAATCCTGGATATAAGAAGAGGTGTTGGGAAGTTCTTTACCCAGGCGATATGCGTATCCACCTCCGAGGGCAAAGCGGATGCCGGGTGTGTTCGGGTCTACGGATTCGAGTCGTGAAGGAGCTTTAGGGGGATTAATTGACTCCGAAGAAGGATCTTGAGCTTGGAGGGTGTTTGAAAAAGCGAGCGATAGAATTCCAAAAAACGCTGCCAGACAGAGACTCTTTTTCATAATCGGAAAGGTTGAGAGGGTGAATAAAAGAGGGTGTAGAGAAGTCGGTAGCTGAAAAATCTTTGCGCCAAACGGGCTTATACCCACCAGGGGCGTGAAACGGGTTTGGTGCGGAAAGGTAAAAGAAACTTTTTCTGATGTGTAAAGACTCTTTGGATCGGGTGAAATGTGGCTCGACCGAACTCATGGAAGGCGTGGAAGAAATGTGGAGGTTCATGGCCGATCAGTTGTTGAAAAAAGAATTTGGTTGTCAGAAGTCGAGCCTGCGTTGCAAATACTTCTTCGTGGAATTAACCCTCTAAAAGATAGGGATTTATTTTTGAAAATCCAAAAAGGATTTTTTGAGAGATGTTCGGGAGTGGGACATAGGGACGGTTTGTGAGGGACTGAATAATTTATAA
This sequence comes from Alistipes sp., assembly GCA_019422485.1. Lineage (GTDB taxonomy): Bacteria > Bacteroidota > Bacteroidia > Bacteroidales > Rikenellaceae > Alistipes_A. The sequence goes on from JAHZDG010000005.1 coordinate 72,117, forward strand.
CATTTTGTATAATTTGGGAATTTTTAGTACCTTGCAAAGCTATAAGGCAAATGTGAGTTTTATTTTATTGAGGCTGTTATGAGAAACCAAGCCATTTTAGCGAAATTGTCGGAGGCGACAAAATCGACCTGTCGGATCGACAATAACTTGTTTGTCAAGTACAATGTGAAGCGAGGCCTGCGCAACGAAGACCACTCGGGGGTCTTGGTCGGGCTGACCCGTATCGGAGATGTTCAAGGGTATGAACGCATGCCGGAGGGTGGACTGAAAGCCATTCCGGGACGTTTGATTTATCGAGGTATCGATGTCAAAGATCTCGTAGAGGGTGCCTATGCCGAACATCGTTTCGGGTTTGAAGAAACGGCCTTTTTGCTGTTGTCGGGCTCGCTGCCCAACCGACAGGACCTGTCTGCCTTTGAGCAGATGATTCATGATTATATGCCGCTGTCCCAGAAAACCAAGATGAATATCCTGGATCTGGAAGGCTCCAATATTATGAATATTCTGGCTCGCAGTGTCTTGGAAATGTATACGTTCGATGAAAATCCGGATGATACGTCGGCCGAAAATCTTATGCGTCAGTCGGTCGATCTGATCGCCAAATTCCCGGCTATTATTGCGTATGCCTACAATATCATGCGGCATGCCAATCAAGGGCACTCGCTGCATATCCGTCACCCCAAGGAAGACCTCTCCATCGCCGAAAACTTCCTGTATATGCTCAAGGGGCATTTTACCGAATTGGAAGCTCGGACGCTGGACCGTGCCTTGGTGCTGCATGCTGAACACGGGGGGGGAAACAACTCGACGTTTACGGTGCGGGTGACCAGTTCGTCGGGGACCGATACCTATTCGTCGATTGCGGCGGCTATCGGTTCGTTGAAGGGCCCGTTGCACGGGGGGGCTAACCTGGCCGTGATGAAGATGTTCAACCACCTGAAAGAAAATATCAAGAACTGGCAGAGCGTGGTGGAAATCGACGACTATCTGATGAAGATGTTGCGGAAAGAAGCCTACGATCACTCGGGATTGATCTACGGGATCGGTCATGCCGTTTATACGATCTCTGACCCTCGTGCTTTGTTGCTGAAGGCGATGGCGCGTGATCTGGCCAAGGAAAAGAACCGGGAAGAAGAGTTCGCCTTCCTGGAACTGCTGGAAAAGCGGGCGATTGAAAACTTTATGAATTTCAAAGGGCATAAAGTGAATAAACGGGTTTGTGCGAATGTGGACTTCTATTCGGGCTTTGTGTACGATATGATCGGAATGCAGCAGGAAGTATTTACGCCGTTGTTTGCCATGAGCCGTATCACCGGGTGGTGTGCTCACCGGATCGAAGAGTTGAACTTCGACAGTCGTCGGATTATTCGTCCGGCCTACATGAATGTACGGGAAGAACAACCGTTCATTCCGCTGCCGCAACGATAGAAAATCTTACCCTCATATGGACGGTCCCGTTATGTAGACGGGACCGTTTTGGTATAAATGATCTTGACGCTCCGAAGCCCTAGGAAGAAGGCGGAAAGGAATCATTAGATTAGGGGAAGGCTGTAGACTGGTTGAAAATGGGAAGGGAAGAGAGTGCAGGGTCAAAAGAGGTTGAGGCAACGGGTGATCGAGGGAAGAGACGCTGTGTCACAGAGAGTCGCGCAGAATGGGACTTTTAGTCAGGATTGTTCATTTTTTAGGGAAAGTGTAGAAAGTCTGCGCCTGAATGCTTAACTTCGCAGCAGTTTTTCGCCTGATATCGGCCATGAATTCGAATCGTGATTATACATCCTATACTTTCTGGATTACCTTGTTGGTAATCATTGGGTTGATTGGTGTTTCCCAACTGCCGGCATTCAATCTGGGCGGGGCTTTTATCAAACGGGTCAATATTTTGTCGGATGGGCTGCCCCGGGAAGATTCCTTGCCGGGACCGAGAAATAATGAATCTCTGTTCGATACCGTGATGTTGGCCCAGATCGAAGCCGAGGCGTTGAGTGCCATGGATTCGGCGAGCCAGTCGTCTTCTTCGGGGATCGATTCACTGGGGGTGCAGCAGCGTACCCAACATTGGAATTTAGGTGAAGGTATCGATGGCAGACGTGGGGCCCGGATGTCAGGGGTCGAAACCCGATTGGAGCCTGGACAGCCATTGATCGAAGATTATGGCGGTGAAACGCCTGCTATGGAGGCCTTTTATCAGGTGTGGGAGGATACGGAGCGCAATCGTCCGCTGAGAATCGCCGTATTGGGAGATTCATTTATCGAAGGGGATATTTTGACGGCCGATCTGCGGGAGCAGTTGCAGCAAATCTGCGGCGGCAGCGGGGTCGGGTTTGTTCCGTTTGCCACGGCGATGGCCAAATTCCGGGCCAGTGTCCTGCAACAATATTCCGGCTGGGAAATCTCGACTTTGCAACAACGGAGCTCGTTACCCGAAGAGCTGCAGAATAAGTTTTTTGTGTCGGGAAATTTTGCCATTCCGAGTGAGGGGGCTTCGACCCGTCTGGAAGGAACGAATTTCAAGCAATTCCTCGACGAATGCAGTCAGGCACGCCTGCTGTTTATTAACCGGGAGGCAACCCGTCTCGATGTGTTGATCAACGATTCGGTCAGCCGGAGTTTTACCCCGCCTCCGGGAGAACAGGTGCAGCAGATTGTGATCAATGCCCCCATCCGGTCGATTCGGGTCGATCTGTCGCAAACCGACGGATTCATCGGGTATGGGATTATTCTCGAAGATCCTCAGGGCGTCAGTGTCGACAATTTTTCGATCCGGGGCAACAGCGGCCTGGCTTTGTACGGCACCAATCGCTCGATCAACAATCAGATCAATCAGCTGGCCAAATACGATCTGGTCGTGTTGCAATATGGACTGAATGTAATTTCGGCCGATGTGACACGTTATGACTATTACGGGAAAAAACTGGTCAACATCATCCGTTACATGCAGCAGTGTTTTCCCGAAAGCAGTATTCTGGTCATGGGGGTAGGGGATCGCAGCACCCAACGCGACGGACAGTTTGTGACCATGCCGGGTGTTTTCGGGATGATCGAGGCGCAGCGGGAGGCGGCTCGCGAAGCAGGAGTAGCCTTTTGGGATACGTTTGAGGCGATGGGAGGTCCGGGCAGCATGCCGGTTTATGTGAAGAATAAATGGGCGTCACAGGATTATACCCACATTCGCCATCCGGGAGGACGTCAGATCGCGACGAAACTGGTGGCCAGCCTGGTGCATGGACGGAAACGGACGGCGGAAGCCGTGGCTGAACGGGAACGGCGGGCGGAAGAATTGCGCATGAAAGCGTTGCAATATCAGACTCATTTGCAAGAGGCCATGTCGACTGACAGTCTGATGGAAACTCCGTTCGATACCTCTTTAGTCCGGGCGGGAAATGGAGGCGATACGCTCTCTGCTCGAGCGCTCGATAGTTCGCTACATAGAAAAGGCCGGCATCATTCACGCCTCGATTCTTTGAGAGCGGCGGATACTTCCCGTGTTGCGCGATCGCGGAAAGCCTTGAGAGATTCGGTGCGAACCCTGGAGGCAGAGCCGGCTGGGGATCCGGCTGTCCATACGGAATCGGGGAGAAGCACGGAATCCGCGTTGCCGTCAGAAACGGAGATGCCGACCGAATCGGTTGCTTCCTCGACTACCCTGGAAACCCCTTCGGAGGAAAATTTGCCGACGGAATCGCAGGAAAAATAACTCTCTCCGGATTTTTGTAGAGAATGGCCGAGTGTCGGAATCGCTTCTGCGGTTTGAGAAGAGAGTTGATTTGGCTTTGGACGAAGCCGGAACGACAAACAATCGAATGAATGATGGGAAAACTTCTTCATAGACTGTTTCATAGCCTGTTTTGGTTGCTTGCCTTGCTGTTGGTCTATCTGGCGGTGAGGGTCAGTGCACGCAGTCTGGAAGGAGAACCACCAGTGGCAGGAGTGGATACGCTCCGGTTTGTTCCCTATTTTGGGGCTATGACCGGCGGTGAGCTGGTGGATACGGCGGCCAATCGCATCGGAGGGAACGTTGAAACCTTGTATGGGGTGTTTGACCGTCTGCGGAAACTCGAAGCCTGGTACGATCGTTGGGGACGTACCGGAAAGGCTCCTTTCCCGGGGGGCGAACCTTTGCCGGATAGTTTGTGGCGGGATGCCGGAGCGTTTGGCGATGTGGCTTCCGAAGCCGAAAACCCCTCCGAGGCTGAGATGCAGGAAAATCCCTCATCGGCCATCCAGGACGAGAGTTCTGATAACGGTTCAGCGAACCGTAATGCTACAAAAGGCGAACCGGCGTCTATTGAATCATTCGTCCAGGGAAAAACGACGGAAGATCCTGCTCATGTTGTCCCGGCAGCCCGTTCGAAACAGACAACAACCCCATGTGCTGTTCTTCCTTCCGAGCCGTTGCAACCCTTGCTGCAGGAAGAGGATCCCGGAATTTATCCGCGTCCCCGGATGGAAGAAGAACCCGGGATGAGCTATCCGTTCGATCCGTTGCGGGAGGTGGTGCATATTCTTCAACTGGGGGATTCGCATGTGCAGGGCGGATTCTATCCCAATCAGGTTCGGGCTCGGTTGCAGTATCGTTTCGGGAATGCGGGACGAGGATTATTGACTCCCTATCGGCTCATGAAAACCAATCAGCCGCAGGGATATGAAATCAGTTCACCCAATCTCTGGAAAGGTTCACGTTGTACCGAGTTGCACCCCCTGCAAGAGGTGGGCGCTACCGGTGCCGCCATTTCAACCGAAGAGAGAACGTTTGAATTGACGATCGCTACGCCCGGCGATCCTTTCCAGCGCATTACGGTTTTTCATCATCTGCAGGCTCCGTTGTTGACGGCGGTCGAAAATGCCTGTGAAATCGGCTGTCCGTGGGAGGATACCCCGACCATGACCCGTATCCCGTTGCGGGATCCGACCGATCGGGTGGTTTTGAGAGGGAATACGCGGGATTCGGTCTATAATGTGCCGGTTTTTTCGGGATTTATGCTGGAAAACGGTCATGCGGGACTCTTCTATCACAGCATCGGTATCAATGGAAATACCTTTACGGCGGTGGCCCGCCAACCTCAGATCATTCGGGAAGCCGCGCAGCTGTGCCCCGATCTGATTATTCTGTCGTTGGGTACCAATGATTCTTATGGACGCTTCGATGCGGAACTGGTGACCGCACGATTGAATCAGGTCATCGAGTATTGTCGTCAGTATGCGCCGCAGAGTGCTTTGTTGCTGACGACTCCGATGGAGTGTTACTCACGGGTCCGTTCACGGGGGCGTATTGTCCGTCGGCTCAATCCCAATGCCGTGCGGGTGAGGAATGTGATCTTGGAGGTGGCCCGTCAGCAATCGCTGCCCTATTGGGACTTCTATGCGGCGGCTGGGGGTGAAGGCTCCATGGAGCGTTGGTATAAACGGGGAATCGCCCGGGCCGATCGGGTGCATTTGACGCCCGAAGGTTATTTGCTGCAAGGCGAGATGCTCTATCAAGCCTTGATGCAGGCTTATGATCAGTATAAGCGTGAGAAAGATGCCTTGAAACCGGTTGACTAATCACCGGGATAAAAGGGAACGCTATGCTCTCTTGATCGAGACGGAGAATGCTGCAAAATAGGCAATGGGCGCATCGGGACAGATCTTCTGTCCTCTCTTTGGTCAGATGTTATGACGAAGAAAGTTCTTTCTTCGGATCTTCTTAGAATTGGAAATAGATAAACGGCTGTACGTCGGATGATTTGATGAGCATCACGCACCAGATCACCAATACGATCAGCAGGGCTTTGACGAGGAGCGGTGTGCGGGTAATGGTCTGTTCGGCCCAACGTTCGGCTTTCCCGGGGAACATGTGCAGGGCATAACCCAGCAGGATCAGTCCGAAAATCGGCAGGTAACCGGCAACGACCTGAGGGATCAGATCAGCCCGGAAATCGGTGAAAATTTGTGAGATGACTTGCCATCCGGTTTGGGTGTCGTTGGCGCGGAACATGATCCAGCCGGCGCAGACGAAATGGAAGGTGATGATGATTCCCAACAGACGCCGCCCCCAAGGCATATCCATGCCCTGAGCCTTGAAACTGGGGAAAAGGGACATGACGGCTTTGTGTACGGCCAACCCCAGACCGTGCCAGGCACCCCAGAGAATGAATCGTAAGGCCGCTCCGTGCCACAATCCGCCCAATAGCATGGTGATCAACAGATTGAGGTAGGTCCGGAATTTTCCTTTCCGGTTGCCGCCCAGGGAAATGTACAGATAGTCTTTGAGCCAGCTTGACAGAGAAATGTGCCAGCGACGCCAGAATTCAGTGATGGTCGCCGATTTATAGGGCGAGTCGAAGTTCTGGTTGAAATGGAATCCTAACAGCAGAGCGATCCCGATTGCCATGTCGGAGTATCCCGAGAAGTCGCAATAGATCTGCAGGGCATAACCGTATACGCCCATCAGGTTTTCGAAACCGCTGTACAGCAAGGGATCGTCGAAGATACGGTCGACGAAGTTCAGGCTGATGTAGTCTGAGATGATGGCCTTTTTGAAAAGTCCGACGAGAATCAGGTAGATGCCTCGTCCGAACATTTCACGGGTGACGAAGATCGGGTTTTGGTAGATTTGGGGAATGAAATCCCGGGCGCGTACGATGGGACCGGCCACCAGCTGCGGGAAAAACGAGAGATAAAACAGGTAGTCGATCCATTGGTCGACGGGTTTGATGCGTCCCCGGTAGATGTCGATGACGTAGCTCATCGACTGGAAGGTGAAGAAGGAGATCCCTACCGGGAGGAAAATATTTTGAAAGTCGAGCCAATAGCCGGGTCTGAAACCGTTCAGAATTTCTATGAAGAAGTTGGTGTACTTGAAGTAGCACAACATGCCAAGGTTGAGCGTCAGACTGAGGGCAAGCAACCATTTCTGTTCGGCTCGGGAGCGGAGTTGGGCGATGAAGTGTCCGATGGTGAAATCCGAGAGCGAGAGCCCGACCAGCAACAGTACGAACCATCCGCTGGTTTTGTAGTAAAAGTACAGCGAAAAGCAGATGACGTACAGGATGCGGATCAGGAAAGCCCGGCGCAGGAACTGATAAAAGAAGGCAAACCCCAGAAACAGGAATAGAAACAATCCGCTGCTGAAGATCAGCGGCGACGAGCTGTCGTACTGTAACAGGGCTGTCAGACGGTCGATCAGCGACGTGGTGTCGGGCATGGTTGACAAATAGTTGGGGCTCCTTGGGCCACAGGAAAATAATGCCGCAAATTTAGCCGATTTTTTACAAATTGTACGGTCACAAAAGACGAATAAACCGTTTGTATGGTTTTTTCTCGCTTTTTGGTGGAATAATCTGAGTTCAAAGCCGAAAAAGAACGGTTTTTCCCGTTCTGGAATAGGCGTATGAATCGTTGTGGAACTCATTCAAAGGGTCGTTTCTGCCGGTTTGCGGAAAGGTTAACGAAAGTTTAACAATCGAAGGGTGCGAGGGGCCGTCGGCTTTGGTTATCTTTGCCGTGAGGAAGTAATGTTTATATGCCTGATATTCAATGAACGTATTGGCGCAAATATGGGTGTTGTTAGGAACCATCGGCCTGTTCATCTTCGGGATGAAGGTCATGGGCGAAGCCTTGCAAAAGTCGGCAGGCAGTCGTTTGCGTGCCGTGCTTGCCCAGATTACCTCCTCGCCGGGACGGGGTGTGCTGGCCGGGACATTCATTACGGGGGTCATCCAGTCATCGAGTGCCGTGACGGTGATGATCGTCGGCTTTGTCAATGCCGGACTCTTGCGGCTCAGACAGGCGATCGCCCTGATCATGGGGGCCAATATCGGAACCACCTTTACGGCATGGCTGGTGGCGCTTTTTGGCTTCAATTTCGATATCGGATTGCTGGCTATTCCGCTTTTGAGTCTGGTGATTCCGATGTTGCTGGTTCCGAATGCGCGTTTTCGGGAGGTCTGTCAGGTGCTGGTCGGATTTGCCCTGCTGCTGCTGGCCATCAATCTCCTGAAAGAGACCATGCAGGCCTTGTCGGCCGATGAAGGTCTGTTGGCTTGGGTGGGCGGTTTTCAGCATTACGGGTTCTTTGCTCCGTGTATCTTTGTAGGGGTAGGGATTGCACTAACCTGTCTGTTGCAGTCCTCCAGTGCAGTGATGGCGCTTACGCTGGTCCTGTGTGCCAAAGGAACCATTTCGTTTGAGTGTGGGTTGGCGATGGTGCTGGGCGAAAATGTCGGGACGACGGTGACGGCCCTGATTGCGTCGAGCGTAACCAATCAAATGGGGCGGCGTGCCGCTTTGTCCCATCTGTTGTTCAATCTGTTCGGATTGTTGTGGGCCTTGCCGCTGTTGGGCATGATTATGCATGGGTTGTCGGCTCTCGTGGAAGAGATGACTGGAGCCTCTCCGATGCTCTCCTCGTCGGTGCAACCGTTGGGATTGGCCCTGTTCCATACCTCGTTCAATGTCATCAATACGCTGTTGCTGGTCGGGTTTATTCCCCGCATTGCGGCACTGACCGGACGGTTATTGCCTGGAAAATCCGGCAAGACTTCCTCGTTGCGGCATGTGAGCGGATCGTTGCTCTCAACCGGGGAGATGTCGATCTATCAGGCACAGTGTGAGGTGATTCGATATGTCCGCCAGAATGCAACGTTGTTTGCTACCATGAAAGCTTATTTCGGAGAGTTCAACCCCCAACGGACCGAAGAGTTGGCGGCCGATCTCGAAACGCGGCGGAAAGAGGCGGCGGAAGCCCATGTGCGCTTTGAACGCTTTTTCGCGCAGTTTGCCCGAGAGGACATCAGCCGCAATACCCAGCAAATCGCTCAGAGTCTGCTCTATTTGATTTCCGATCTGGATACGGCGTCGGCACAGATTTTTCGCCTCAGTGATGTGATTCGTCGGAAAAGAGCCCGGAATATTTGGTTCGTCCCGGAAGCCCGACAGCGTATTTTTTCGTTGTTTGGGCAGTTGGATGGTTTTCATACTTTGTTGGAGCAGGCGTTGAATCGCCTTTCGTCACAGGCTTTGCAAAGTGCCGATCGGGCGCGCGCACTGCGACAGACCCTGAAAACCGAGCTGGAAAGCTATCAACAGATGGCATTGACTCCCGATCCGGATGAAGAGATGAGTTATGCGGCGGGTGTGATTTTTGCCGAGATGCTCAGTTACATCGATGCCTTATCGTTGTCGTTGCTCAAGACGGTTGAAGACGCTTGTGAAATCCACGATCCGATTCGGGGCGGAGTTTCGTTCCCTGATACCGAAGCCTGAACGAAAGATCGCTGGGGGACAATTAGGAAGGATTGTGGATTAGAAAAATGATTATCCGGACAGATAGAAGGTATTTTTTACGCACTCTAAAGGTTTTATAAGATAACAGCAGGGCCGCTCTTCGAAGAGCGGCCCTGCTGTTTGAGGGCTTGAACAGGAACGTATCCGGGAGACGGATGTTTGTGGTCCTGACTTTCAGTTATTCCATATCGCCTCCGCCCAAGGCCCGGTAGAGACGGGCCTGCAGAATACCGTTTTCGGTACAGAGCGCAATGCGTTCCAGTTCACAGTTCAGATAACGTTCGTCGGCGGATAACACTTCGAGGAAGCCGATGAAACTAAGTTTGAACAGATCATTTGCGTGGCTCATGGAGCGGCGATGTACCAGACTCTCTTGTTTTTTGAGTTCTTGGCGAGAGAGGGTCAGTTCGCTGGCGGCAATCAGGTTGCAGACCTCTTCATAGGCTTTCAGCGCGGTCTGGTGGTATTCCAGTAAGGCGATGCGTTCTTCGCTGCGGGCACTTTGCCACAGGGTGCGGATGCGGGCCCGGTCGAACAACGGAGCGGTCAGTCCCACCCCCAGATCATAGACCATCGAGGCCGGCGAAACGAACCATTTGCTCAGATCAAAGGCATTGAAGCCACCGCTGCCGCCGATTTGCAACGAAGGATAGAAGGCTTTGCGTGCGGCGGAAACATCGGCAGCCGCAGCCTTCAGCCGCATTTCGGCTTCCCGGATGTCGGGACGTTGTTGCAGCAGTTGAGCCGGAATGCCGCGCTGGGTCGGGAAACGCATCGTTTCCAGGCTGTCGTACGAGCAGCGGGCGACCGTTGTCGGGAAGCGTCCCATCAGGGTGCAGAGGGCTCGCTCTTTTTCCCCGGTTTGCTGACGGGTTTCCAGCAGCATGCCCTGCAGTTGCAGGGTGCGGGCATGGAATTGATCGACGGCCAGTTGGGTCTCTTCGCCTTCCTGCTTCAGTTGGAATGTCAGTTCGTGAGAACGTTGCGCCTCTTCCAATGCCTGTTCGAGAACTTCCCGTTGGCGATCCAGTCCCACCAATTCGAAATAGCAGGTGGCAACTTCCGACACCAATAGAGTTTGCGCCAGACGGGCCGCTTCCTGAGAGGCCAGCCAACGGGCGGCGGCTGCCCGTTTTTTCTGGGTCAGTTTACCCCAGATGTCGGCCTCCCATTGGAACGATACACCGATCTGGAACTCCCGGTAAGGATCCGGAATGTGTTTGTCCCGAGCCAGATCAGGCGTATTGGTGGTGGCGTTACCCACGCCGTCCATGGTGTATTCTCCGAAGCGTTGAACGTAACCCTGGGCCCCGATGCCTACCGAAGGGAAGAGTTCGGCCTTACTTTGACGCAGTTGGGCACGGGCGATCGATACCCGTTCGATGGTCTGCAGGAAAGAAAGGTTGTGGCGGAGCGCCTCTCCGATATATCCTTGCAGGAGTGTGTCCGGGAAGAATTCCTTCCAGGAGAGGTGGGCCACCGAACTGGAATCGACGTCGTTTTGCGTGGTATCGGTGGCGTAGGAGGCGGGCAGGTCGATGTCGGGTTGGGGAGAAGATTCGACCCGTGGCGCGCGACAACTCAACAAACTCACGGACAGCAGACACAAACAGCTTACAGCATATATCTTATTCTTCATCGTCGTTTTCTGTTTCAAGGGCCGGGCGGTTGCCGCGGAGGCGTGTCGCCAGGCTTTCAAAAACTACATACAAACCCGGAACCAGGAAAATCCCTACCATCGTTCCGATCAACATCCCGCCGGCGGCGGCCGTTCCGATCGAACGGTTACCCAGAGCCCCGGCACCGCTGGCAATTACCAGCGGAATCAGCCCGCAGATGAAAGCGAAACTGGTCATCAGAATCGGGCGCAAACGGCTGCGAGCGCCTTCCAGGGCGGCATCGAGGATCGACATGCCGCGTTTGCGGAAAGAGTTGGCCATTTCGATGATCAGGATGGCGTTTTTACCCAGCAACCCGATGAGCATGACCAGTGCAACCTGGGCGTAGATGTTGTTATCCAGCCCGGCGAGTTGCAGCACGAGGTAGGCTCCGAATACACCGGCCGGCAGCGACAGAATTACCGGGAAGGGCAACAACAGGCTTTCGTACTGGGCCGACAGCAGCAGGTAAACGAACAGCAGACAGATCCCGAAGATGATCAGGGTTTGTCCTCCCGACTCTTTTTCTTCGCGGGAGACGCCCGACCATTCGAGGTCGAAGCCGCGGGGAAGCTGTCCTTCGGCGAGTTCCTCTACGGCGGCGATGGCCTCACCTGAGCTGACGCCTGCAGCGGCATCCCCGGTAATCAGCGAGGAGGTGAACATGTTGTAACGGGTGATTTGGTTGGGCCCGAAAACCCGTTCCATGGTCAGAAAGTTGGAGTAGGGGACCATCTCGCCGTTGCGGTTTTTGGCGAACAGGGCGTAGATGTCATCCGGTTCCA
>JAHZDG010000005.1:83836-93446 GCA_019422485.1 Alistipes sp.
ATTCGGGCGAGGATTGCAACATCACCTTATACATCTGACCGAAACGGATGAAGTTCGAGGAGTAGAAACTCCCGATATAGGATTGGAGGGTTTCCATCGCCTCATTGACGTTGACTCCCAGTTTGGCGGCCTGAGCCAGATCGACCTTGAGCAGGTATTGCGGGAAGTTGGGCTGAAACCCGGAAGAAACCCCTTGCAGACGGGGATCGCTATTGAGTTTTTCTACCAGTTGGTTGGCTACGCGAGCCGTTTCCTGGTACGATCCGGCGGTCTTGTCCTGCATCCGCAGTTCGAACCCGCTGGCGTTCCCGAATCCCGGTACCGACGGAGGCAGGAAGAACTGAATCTCGGCATCCTTGATGTGGGCGGTACGTTCGGCGTAGATTTCGAGCAGTTCGGCGGCGGTTTTATCGCGTTCGTTCCAGGGTTTGAGGTTGATCATCCCCATCCCGTAACTGGCGTCTTCGGTTTCGGTCATCAGGCTGTAACCGGCCAGCGTAGAGATGGTTTCGACCTCTTCCAGGGGCAACAGCGCGGCCTGAATTTGGCTGAGGGCCTTTTCAGAACGTTCGAGGGTGGCTCCCGGCGGGGTATTGACGTTGACATAGATCATCCCCTGGTCTTCGTTGGGAATAAAACCGGTCGGCAGCACGCTGTTGATTCCCCAGGTCGCTACGAAGAACAGCACCAGCGTGAGGTAGGTGAGTACGCGACGGTTGAGGTATTTCCGCAGGCCGAGGTTGTAGCGCTCTTCGAAGCGGTCATAGCCCCGGTTGAAGACAATGAAGAAGCGTCGCAACAGATTGGGGCGTTTGCTTTTGCCCCGGTCGTGGCGCAGCAGCATGGCACACAGGGCCGGCGAGAGAGTCAGGGCGTTGATCCCCGAGATGACGATCGCGACGGCCAGGGTCAGGGAGAACTGCTGGTAGAAGATCCCCACGGTACCGGACATGAATCCTACCGGCACGAATACCGCCGACATGACCAGCGTGATGGCGACGATCGCCCCCCCGATCTCTTTCATCGCTTCGACCGAAGCTTTGTAGGGGGAGAGCTTTTCGCGTTCCATTTTGACGTGCACCGCTTCGACCACCACGATGGCGTTGTCGACCACAATCCCGATGGCCAGCACCAGCGCGAAGAGGGTGAGCATGTTGATTGAGAATCCCAACATCTGCATGAAGAAGAAGGTCCCGATGAGCGATACCGGTACGGCGATGGCCGGGATGAGTGTCGCCCGGAGGTTCTGCAGGAAGATATAGACGACGATGAACACCAGGATGAAGGCCTCCAGCAGGGTTTTCAACACCGAAGCAATCGAGGCATCCAGGAAGCGTGATACGTCGTAGGAAATGTTGTAGTCCATGCCCGGCAGGAAGCTGCTCTCCTTGATCTCTTCCATCTTGGCCTTGATGTTCTGGATCACCTCCCGCGCATTCGAACCGGGACGCTGTTTGATCATGATGGCGGCCGAAGGTTTCCCGTCGGTCATCGAAATCATGTTGTAGTCTTCGGAGTCGAAGTCGATTTCGGCCACATCCTTCAGCTTCAGCAGAGAACCGTCGGGCAAGGCCTTGAGCACGATCTCTCCGTACTGCTCGGGGGTGCTGAACTTACCGGTGTATTGAAGGGTGTATTGCAGCTGTTGGGGCAGTTTGTCGGAGCTGATCCCGGTTTTACCCGGAGCGGCTTCGATGTTCTGGCTGCGGATGGCCTCCGTCACATCCTGAGGCGACATCTCGTAGGCGGCCAGCCGAAGCGGGTTCAACCACACTCGCATGGCGTAGTCGCGGCTCCCCATGATTTCGACGAAACCTACCCCGTCGATACGTTTCAGTTCGCGCAGGATGTTGATATCGGTGAAGTTATAGACGAAGTTTTCCGTATGGGTGGTGTCCGAACTGAGGATGTTCAGGTACATCAGCATACTGTTGACCTCCTTTTCGGTGATCACCCCGGCCCGGATCACCTCTTCCGGCAACTCATCGAGGACGGTCGTGACGCGGTTTTGGACGTTCACCGCCGCCACGTCGGGGTCGGTTCCCACTTTGAAATAGATGGTTGTCAGTGACATCCCGTCATTGGTGCAGACGGTGGTCATGTAGGTCATGCCGGGTACGCCGTTGATGGCGCGTTCCAGCGGAGTGGCAACGGTTTTGGACATCACGTCGGCGCTGGCCCCGGTGTAGCGGGCCGTTACGGTCACCGAGGGGGGAACGATGTCCGGGAACTGGGTGATGGGCAGCGAGCTGAGGGCCAGCGCACCCAGGCAGATGAACAACACCGAGATAACCCCGGAGAGAATCGGCCTTTTAATGAATATTTTCAGCATAGATTCTCCTCCTCTATTGTTTGGATTCGTTTTGCGATCGTTTGGCTTCTATTTCCCGGCGGATGGCGTCGAAGTCGCGTTTTTCGGGGGTGATCTTCATGCCGTCCTTGAGCAGCTGAACCCCTTCGAAAACGATGGTCGTCCCCGGCGTAAAATCCTGGGTGACATAGAAGTCGTGGTAGCGTTCCAGCGGTTCGAAACTCTGAACCTTGACCACTCCGGTCGAATCGACCGTGTATACGTAGGTGAAGTCCTGAATCTCGAACGTCGACTGATGAGGAACCAGATAAACGCTGTCGCGTTTGGTTTTCATCTGGATTTTCCCGCTCACGCCGTGTTTGAGCAGCAGGTCGGGGTTGGGGAAGCGTACCCGGAAGGCAATCGAACCCGTCCCGCGTTCGAAGTCGCCTTCGACGGTTTCCATGCGGCCCAGATGGGGATAGATGGTCCCGTCGGAAAGTACCAGTTCGATGCTGTCGGTTTCGGGCTGGCGTTCACCGTTGAGCAGCGAGCGTTTGTAACGGAGGTATTCGCTTTCGTTGACTTTGTAATATGCGAAGACTTCCGATACGTCGCTGACGGTCGTCAACAGGCTTTGAGGAGTGACCAGACTCCCGACCTTATAAGGAATGCGGTCGATGTAGCCGTCGAAAGGCGCCGTGATGCGGGTGTAGGCGTAATGGGTGCGGGCCAATTGCAGTTTGGCTTTGGCCTGACGCACTTTCATGCGGGCCACTTCCTGTTCCGTCCGGGCCTGATCGAGGCGGATCTGGGCAATGATCTCTTTTTCGACCATGCGTTGGATGCGTTCGGCTTCGTAATCGGCCATTTGAAGCTCGGCTTCAGCCTGTTTCAGGTTGGCTTCGGCCTCTTTGAGGGCTTCGTCGTATTCGGCCGGATCCAGCGTGAAAAGCAGTTGACCCTGATGGACCAGTTGACCTTCATCGACGTGGATCTTGGCTACGAATCCCGATACTTTGGGTTGCACTTCGACAAATTGAACCGCCTGAATGTCGGCCACATAGGACTGATTGACCTCTACCGAGGTGGGGAACAGATCGACAACAGGCGTTGGGTTTCCCTCTTTGTTGTTCTTTTTCTGAGCGTTTTGGCAACCGACGCAGAGCAGAACGGCCGCCAGACAGGTCGTTAAGGAAAGATGAATATTCATGGGTGGAGATATGTTTTTAAAGCGAGGAATGGATTCGACACAACATAACCGGGCGAACCTCTCTCCAACATGTTGGGAAGGGGGTCGCCAGAGCAGGCTGCAGATAGATCAAATCAAAAAGACGCAATAAGTCTCATGGGGCGAATGCCCGGAGAGAGGAGAGAATGGGTATGCGTTTTTTTTCAAGCTCTTGGTAGATAAGAGCGTTTCCGGGCCGTGCAGAGCGTGACGTAGAAGCAGGTCACTGGTGGTCCGGAAGGTGTATTTGGCGAGTTGAATCTGGCGGAGAATGGTGCGGAACGAATTGCGGGCGGTATAATCGTCCTCTTCTTCGACCGGTTGTTGCACTTCAGAGGTTTCGTGCAGGGAATTTAGTAAAGCCGACGGCTCGATGGTGAAAAGATAACTTCCGCCATACAAGTGGAACTGGAAAAACAATAGCCCTAAAAAACACAGAATCTTTTTCACAAGCTGTTTATTGTTTTAGCAATTTCGTCTTATTTTGCTTACTAAATGTTCAAATTTTCGCAAAAATATTGAGAATTTTTCGTTTTTCCAAGGCCAAAATGAATGGAATCTCTTCTCGGATCGGGATCTATATGAAAAAGCCGCATTCCATTCGGGATGCGGCTTTTTATAGCGTTTGAGGAACGGGGTAATTATTGGTAGGCCAATCCGATCAGTTGATCGCCGCCCCAGGAGTTGATGCGGCGGTGAAGGGTGTCTACGGTTTTCCCGTCCCGCAAAATGCGCAAGGTTAGATTCATCGGAGGGGAGTCGGCTACCTGAGAAGAGTCGGGCAGTCGTCGCGGAACCACGTACAGGCAGACTTTTACTTGGGAAACGGCTTCCGGGCTCTCCACCCGCAGTGTTTTGGGAGAGGGGCCTTCCTGATGTTGGGCACTGTGCATGCCGATCTGTATCCCCTGGGCATCGTAAAGATATAGATGCAGGTAGACATTCATCTGTTGCCAAATGCGTTCGTCGGCTTCGGCTTCCAGGGCAAAGGTATGGAGGTCTTGTTTCAAAATCGGGAACGGTTTGTGGCGGTTGGTGTGAATCGGCAGTGTCGCGGGGAAACTCCCCTTGTGAATCGGTTTTCAGGTATCAGTAACTTCTCCGAGAAACGGGTATCCGGTCGGATGTAGCGGCCGGTTATTTGACTGCTTGTTCCTGTTCTTCCTGTGCTTTGTACTGTTTTTCGCGTTGGAAGTAGTTGTCGAAAAAGACCAGCTGGAAGCTGATGGCGTTGCGTCCGTATTCGGAGTTGTGGATCCCGGGACGGACGATGTAGTCATGCACGATGTTGTTGTGCAGCATGGCTTGATGCAGGGCGGCGTTTACGTCAAAGAAGAAATCATCCGTCCCGCAGTCGATGATGATCGCCAACTGGTGCGGCTGCATCTTGCGCAGGTTGACATTGCCCCAGCTGCGGGGAACCCCCTGACCCGCTTTGATGCGGAACAGTTGGGTAGCAACGGTATGTTCGTCCCATACTTCCGGGTTTTCGTAATATTCACCCAGGTGGCGTTTCATGCCCCAGTTGTCGGGGAAGGGACGGATGTCGACCCCGCCGTGTACGGCCCCGCAGGCTCCGAAGATGTCGTTATGACGGATGGCCAGCCACAGGGCCCCGTGACCGCCCATGCTGTTACCCGAGATGGCGCGTCCCGTACGATCTTTCAGGGTGTTGTAATGGGAGTCGATATAGTCGATCAGTTCTTTGGATACATAGGTTTCGTATCGGTAATCCTTCACTTTGGGGCTGTCCCAATACCAGCTGTCGTAACCGCCGTCGGGGCAGACGATGATGCAGCGCAAACGGCTGGCATCCTGAGGTAATTCGGGGCGGATTCCGATCCAGGAATTATAACTACCGCTATATCCATGCAACAAATAGATGACTGGATAGGCTTCTGCGGCCTGAGGATCGTATCCCTCGGGCAGGATGATGACGTTTTTGACCGATTTGTTCATCGAAGGGCTGAACACGGCGACGGTGTCTACGCTTTGAGCGTTGAGCGAGCTGATCGTCCAGGCAAAGAGCAACGTCAGCAATAAAGCCGGTTTGAAGAATTTCATCATGAATGAAAGGATTTTTGGATGTTTACCGAACAAAGATAATAGAAAAAGCGCAGAGCTGGAAAGTCGGCTTTGATTTTTTTATTGCAGTCTCAGCAATAGCTTTTTAGGAGTGAGTATCTATAGAATCGATAGTTTTCTCTAATGGTTTATTGTGTTTGATAAGAATAAAGAATAATTGAGTGGCCGAAAAGGAGGCTGAAAAACCCCGAAAAGCCGCAGAATCAGGCGAAAAAAGTGTGTAAAATGTTGCAGTGTCGGAAAAAATCCCTATATTTGCAGTCCATTTTGTTCAATGGTGGGGCATGTTATGTCCCAGAGTAAAGGATCTAATCAATTAAAGTTAAAGGATTTACAATGCCAACGATTCAACAGTTAGTACGTAAAGGAAGAACCAAGCCGTGCTTTAACAGCAAAGCACCCGCATTGGATGCTTGTCCTCAGAGACGTGGCGTTTGTGTACGTGTGTACACGACTACGCCCAAGAAGCCGAACTCGGCCATGCGTAAAGTGGCCCGTGTACGCTTGACCAACGGTAAGGAAGTCAACGCTTACATCCCTGGCGAAGGTCACAATCTGCAGGAACACTCGATTGTACTGGTTCGCGGGGGTCGTGTGAAAGACCTTCCGGGGGTTCGTTATCACCTGGTTCGCGGAGCTCTCGACTCAGCTGGTGTAGACGGTCGTCGTCAACGTCGTTCGAAGTACGGAGCCAAACGTCCGAAAGAAACCAAAAAATAGCAGGCCGCATTCGCCCTGCAGGCCGTGAGAGTCGGCCGGATGAAAACAACATTTAATTTGCAACCCAAAGCCTTTATTACATTAAGCAATGAGAAAAGCGAAGCCTAAAAAGCGAATTCTACTTCCAGATCCCAAATTCGGGGACGTATTGGTTACCCGGTTTGTAAATAACCTGATGCTGGATGGTAAGAAGAGTATTGCCTATACGATTTTCTACAACGCCGTGGAAATCGTCGGTGAGAAGATGAAGGATGCGGACAAGGCTCCTCTTGATATTTGGAAGAAAGCCCTCGAAAACATTACGCCTCAAGTAGAGGTTAAGTCACGTCGTGTGGGGGGTGCTACTTTCCAGGTACCGACTGAGGTAAGACCTGAACGTAAGATTTCTCTGGCCATGAGAAACCTGATCCTTTACTCGAGAAAACGTGCAGGTCGTTCGATGGCAGAAAAACTGGCCGCCGAAATCATGGCAGCCTACAACGAAGAAGGTGCAGCCTTCAAACGTAAGGAAGAAATGCACCGTATGGCTGAAGCCAACAAAGCATTTGCACACTTTAGATTCTAATTCCGAAGGAGACAGCATATGGCAAGAGATTTGAAATTTACCAGAAACATCGGTATCATGGCTCACATCGATGCCGGTAAGACGACTGATTCGGAACGCACTGTGTTCTACACCGGGAAAACCCACAAAATCGGGGAAGTGCACGAAGGTGCTGCCACGATGGACTGGATGGAACAGGAACAGGAACGTGGGATCACCATCACTTCGGCCGCCACTACGGCTTTCTGGCACTATAAAGATCAGACTTACCAAATCAACATCATCGATACCCCGGGCCACGTGGACTTCACGGCCGAGGTAGAACGCTCGCTGCGTGTGCTGGACGGTGCTGTGGCTACGTTCTGCGCCGTGGGCGGTGTAGAACCCCAGTCCGAAACCGTATGGCGTCAGGCCGACAAGTATAACGTACCCCGTCTGGGTTATGTTAACAAAATGGACCGTACGGGTGCCGACTTCCTGGCCGTATGTGCTCAGGTGAAAGAACGCCTTGGTGCCAATGCTCTGCCGATCGTATTGCCGATCGGGGCTGAAGATAAATTCTCGGGTCTGGTAGACCTTATATATAATCGGGCTATCATTTATCACGAAGAAAAGAAGAACGAACTGGTTAACTACACTTACGAAGACGTTCCCGAAAACATGAAAGCCGAAGTGGCTGAATGGCGTGGGAAACTGATCGAAGAAGTAGCCGCTTCGGACGATGCCCTGATGGAAAAATTCTTCGAAGATCCCGATTCGATCACTCCGGACGAACTGATCGCCGCTATCCGCAAAGCTACGATCTCGATGACGATCGTTCCGATGCTGTGCGGTTCTTCCTTCAAGAACAAAGGGGTTCAGTTGTTGCTGGACTGCGTGATGGCCTTCCTGCCCTCTCCGCTGGATATCGAAGCCGTGATTGGGACCAACCCCGAAACGGGCGAAGAAACGAAACGTCACCCGACCGAAAACGATCCGTTCTGCGCTCTGGCGTTCAAGATTGCTACCGACCCCTTCGTAGGTCGTTTGGCTTTCATCCGTGTATACTCGGGTCGCCTCGAAGCCGGTTCGTACGTTCACAACAGCCGCAGCGGTAAGAAAGAACGTATCAGCCGTCTGTACCAGATGCACGCCAACAAACAGAACCCGATCGAAGTAATCGGTGCCGGTGATATCTGCGCCGCCGTAGGGTTCAAGGATGTTCGTACGGGGGATACCCTCTGCGACGAAAAGGCTCCGATCGTACTCGAATCGATGACCTTCCCCGAACCGGTGATCGGGTTGGCCGTTGAACCCAAAACGCAGAAAGACCTCGATAAACTGGGTATCGCGCTGGGTAAACTGGCTGAAGAAGACCCGACCTTCACCGTTAAAACCGATGAAGACAGCGGTCAGACCGTCATCAGCGGGATGGGTGAACTTCACCTGGAAATCATCGTTGACCGTCTGAAACGTGAATTCGGGGTGGAAATCAACCAGGGTGCTCCCCAGGTTAACTACAAAGAAGCCCTCACCAGCACGGTTGAACACCGTGAAGTGTTCAAGAAACAGACCGGGGGTCGTGGTAAATTCGCCGACATTATCTTCGAAATCGGTCCGGCCGACGAAGGTAAAACGGGTCTGCAATTCGAAGACGTGGTTAAAGGGGGTAACATTCCCAAGGAATACATTCCTTCGGTACAGAAAGGGTTCGAATCGGCTATGGCCAACGGTCCGCTGGCCGGCTTCTCGATTGATAGCATGAAAGTGACGCTGAAGGATGGTTCGTTCCACCCGGTGGACTCTGACTCGCTGTCGTTCGAAGTGGCTGCCCGCAACGGTTTCCGTCACGCTGCCGCCAAGGCCCGTCCCGTGATTCTCGAACCGGTGATGTCGGTTGAAGTGGTGACTCCCGAAGAAAACATGGGGGACATCATCGGCGACCTGAACAAACGCCGCGGTCAGATCAGCGGTATGGAATCCAAAGGGAATGCCCGCGTGGTAAACGCCAAGGTACCTCTGTCGGAAATGTTCGGTTATGTGACCGTTCTGCGTACGATTTCTTCTGGACGTGCTACTTCGTCGATGGAATTCTCTCACTTCGAAGAAGTTCCGGCCAACGTAGCTAAGGAAGTGATCGAAAAATCTGGTAAAAAAGGACCCATCGAAGAATAATCAAGATTATGAGCCAAAAAATAAGAATCAAACTGAAATCTTACGATCATAACCTGGTCGACAAATCGGCAGAAAAGATCGTAAAAACCGTAAAAGGTACGGGTGCTGTGGTGAGCGGTCCGATTCCGCTGCCTACCCAGAAGAAGATCTTCACCGTGAACCGTTCGACTTTCGTTAACAAGAAAGCCCGCGAACAGTTCCAGTTGTCGACTTGCAAACGTATTTTGGACATCTACAGCTCTACGCCCAAAACCATCGACGCTCTGATGAAGCTCGAATTGCCCAGCGGCGTGGAAGTAGAAATCAAAGTCTGAGGTTTTTAGGCATACGATGGGGCAGGGGCCTCACCTCCTGAGGGAGGCCCTGTCGCCCGATCGGAGTTGCCGTAGCAACATAGCAACCGAAGCAATACAAACATAATTAACAACCCGGGGTTGAGGCTTGTGTCGCGCTGCCAAGGGTCCGGATCCGCAAGGATTCGGTGCAGCCTCCGAAAAAACAAGTGGACTCCTCCAACACCATTAATTTTAAAAGACAAAATGTCAGGACTAATTGGAAAAAAAATCGGAATGACTTCCGTATTCGG
>JAHZDG010000050.1:0-5603 GCA_019422485.1 Alistipes sp.
TGTTAGGCCTGCCGCTAGCGTTCATCCTGAGCCAGGATCAAACTCTCCATTGTATGAAAATTAATGTATTGTTAGAGTCCTGACTATTCGTTTATCCTTAAAAGGAAATCGACAGATAAATACTACAATTTTTCTCTCAAAATAAAATCAGTAATTCAAAGAACCTTTTGGAAAAAGTCTCGCATTTTGTAGTGCGAAAGGACTGCAAAGATAAGTCATCTTTTTTAATCCTGCAAATCTTTTTTCAAGAACTTTTGCATCTTTTGAAATTTCCTGATTCTACGCGGCTTTCAGCTCCTTTATTGTAAACTTTCAACCTTTGTAAGAACCGTTATTTCTCAAACGCGGATGCAAAGGTAGCGACTTTTTTCGAACCTGCAAATAAATCCGCATATTTTTTTGAAAAATCGTTCATTTTATCCGAAAATGCCCTCTATACCTATATATTAACAAGCAAAAACGGCAAGCCCCGAAAGACCCGCCGCAAGTATGCCGCACGTGCGCCCCTTCTCAGAGCCAGCCTCCGTTCCCGGCCAGACTGGGCCGCGAAACGATGGCGAACTCCCGCTCGATCGTCGTATCGCCAGCTTTGGCGGTGATCATAAGCAGCGAAGTTCCCGTCTTGGAGCACTCGAACGTGATCTTCGTTCCGTTGAAAACGGCCGACAAGGAGCCGATCCCCAGGTTGGAGGGCGATGCGAATTTCGCCGACTCCAGCGCCACGACACTCTTATCGCCGCCGAAATAGCGGGCAAAATCGACCGTAGCAGCCTCGCCCGTCTTCACATAAATGGCCGGCGTGCCTTTGATCGCAAGCAGCAGCTTCAGAGCGTCGATACAGCCGCCGCCCATCTTGTTTTTATAAACGGAGAGATCGGGAACAATCACACCGTCCCCCCTTTTTGAACCCGTAAAATAGTCGTCGATCCCGTAAACGGAACTCAGCAATAGCGCTTTGAACTCGGAAGGCGTATATTTCTTTCCGTTCTGGGCCGCATAGGCAAGCCCCAGCGCCGCCACGCCCGAGACATGCGGGCAGGCCATCGAGGTGCCCTGCATAAAGCCGTATCCATACCAATAATCGTCGTCTTTACGGCCGTCCTGATAATCCATCGTATCGTCGCAAAGAATGGTGCTCATCACCATCCCGTTCGTATAATATTTCTTGTCGATAACGCTTTGGGCTGTATAGGCATCCCCGCCGGGAGCCGTAATATCGACCCACGAACCGTAATCGGTATAGTAAGCGGGCCGGAAGCCCCAATCCATCGAACCGACGGCAATGACCGGACCGTAAGCCGCCGGATAGACCGCAGCGTCCCCGTAAACATCGCCGTCGTTGCCGGCCGCAAAGATCACCAGTCCGCCCTGCAACGGGGAATCCGGATTCTTGGCCGCCGCACCCCGGATAAACGTGTCGATCGCATCGCGCATCGACCCGAAGCCCTGATTCCACTCCTTTTCGAATTGCTCCGGAGGTATCGGATTGCCGTCGCTGTCTTCCAGCAGATACCCCCAGCTGTTCTGGGCGATAACCGCACCGTTGGTCCAGGCATATTCAAACGCCTTGACGTTCTTGTTGGAGGTTTTGGCCCCCTCGCTGTTCCCCATGATCTGACAGGACATGATCTTCACGCCGCCCTGATTGCTCCGGCCGCCGGCAATGCCGCAGACGCCGCGTCCGTTGTTGTTCACGGCGGCGATCACACCGGCCACATGCGTCCCGTGATCGGCATAGCTCTCCGTGCCGTCCTCCTCCTTGGCGGGCGTCTTCCAGTCGAGCACCGAGGAGTTGTCCCAGAAATTGAAGCCGTGTTCCTGCGAATTTTTCGGATTGCTCCAGATGTTGGCTTTCAAGTCGGGATGGTCGGTCTGCACAGGCTCGTCGATCACCGCCACGATAATATCCTCACTGCCGGTGCAGAGCTGCCAGGCATCGAGCAGATTGATGTCGGCACCCGCCTTCGGCTGATCGAAATGCCGATTCGGGCCCGGATTGTCGTAATGCCACTGATACTCCAGCAAAGGATCGTTCATCGCTACCGCGGCACGTGTTCCGCCCATTTTGCAGAGATTGTCCCCGGAAGCCGGAATGGCCGGGCCGACGCTCATCGGGCGAATGTATCTCGGATTGATCTGATACTCCACGACAGCGACGCCGGACAGCGCGGCAAAACGGCTGCCGATTTGTCCGAGATCGACACTTTCGTCGAACGAAACGCTGTACCAACGGTTCATGCCGGTTTCGTCGTAAATCTCCTCCCAATCGGGATTGTAGGCGACGATGCGCTCGAAACGTCCGGCACCGATCTCATTCAGCAGCTCGTCGATCGTGCCGACGCCCGATCGCGTCACGGCTCCGCTGCGGGTGGCGGGCAGCTGCGCCTGCGCAACCGCGACAGCCTGCGCCATTTCGGGCGTGAGCTTTATGGAGATCTCCCCTTTCAAGGCCAGTTCGGAGGTAGGGGTCCCGACGATCCGGGGAGGGTTCGGGCCGGAGCCGCCGGAGAGTTCCGCCGGTTCTTTCGTACATGCAAACGCCGCAAACAGACATCCGATGAGTAGCAATCTCTTCATGATCCATCAAAATATTTAGATTTCAAAGGTATAATTTTTCTGCCAAAAGCGAGTCCCGCGGATGATAAAATCGAGCCGGAGCCGTTAAAAATAAGATTTTTTACTACTTTTGTCCACGACAAACCCCGGCTCCGGAAGGCGGTTCCCGGCAAAATCCGGTCAGCGTTCGGTCACGGAGGCGGCATAAACGATCCATACGGCGCGGAATACCACGTAATTATGAATTTCAAGAAAATATCGCTGTTCATCCTGTTGCTGCTCGTCGCAGACCAGGCTCTCAAAATCTGGGTCAAGACCCACATGCACCTCGACGAATCGATCATGGTCGTGCCCGACTGGTTCCAGCTGCGGTTCATCGAGAACAACGGCGCGGCCTTCGGCATGCACATCGCCTCGCGCGGCGGCTTCGACTGGGGCAAGCTGCTGTTGGGCATCTTCCGGATCGTGATGGTCGGGTTCATCGGCTGGCTGATGTACCACCTCGCCTGCAAGCGCAAGGATACGCCCAAGGGGGTGATCGCGGGTCTCGCGCTGATCTTCGCCGGAGCCATGGGCAACATCCTCGACAGCGCTTTCTACGGAGTGATCTTCTCCGAATCGACGCCCTACACCGTGGCGCAGTTCGGGGGCCATTACGCCGGATTCATGATGGGCAAGGTGGTTGACATGTTCTATTTTCCGCTGTTCCAGTGGAATGGCGTGCCGCGCCTGCTGCGCTTCCTGGTAGACAGCAACAACTACTTTTTCGGCGCCATCTTCAATCTGGCCGACGCCTACATCTCCGTAGCCGTAGTCTATCTGCTTCTGTTTCAGTACAAATTTTTCAGCAAGTAGATTTTTTTCGAAAAAAGAGTTGTCGATTCAGAAAAAAGTATTACTTTTGCACACCGCAATTCCAGAAATGCCCAGGTGGCGGAATAGGTAGACGCGCACGTTTCAGGTGCGTGTGCCGCAAGGCGTGCAGGTTCGATTCCTGTCCTGGGCACCAGAAACAGCGTTAGACAAATGTCTAACGCTGTTTCTCATTTTGCATGTCCGCACTGTGTCCGCATTTTCCGCCACGGTGCCACGGATCGACCTGGATCGGGATCGTCCTCATCGATTGCGTACACATGAAGATCCACCGCAAGCGGAGCGTAGAAACAGAAGCTTTTTATGTGGTGCTTGCCGTGCGTGAAGACAAGCGGCGTGAAGTGCTGGGGATCTTCAATAAGCCCACGGAGAGTGCCTTGGGCTGGGGTGAGATGCTCACAGAGTTGCAGGAACGAGGCGTTCGGAAGATCGGCCTGGTGTGTGCCGACGGGCTGAAGGGCCTGGAGGATGTCATCAGTACGGTCTTTCCCGGAGCCCCGCTGCAACGCTGTACGACGCACTTGAAACGCAATCTGCTGAGCTGCGTGCGCAACGGCGACAAGGGAGAGCTGGCCGAGGATCTGCGGCAGGTCTTCCGTACGGGGGATCGCAGCTATACGGTGGAGAGAGCCTGGGAACAATGGCAGACACTTTGTGAGAAATGGGGTCAGGATTATCGCAGTTTTCGACGACGGGGCAAAGACCCTGCCTACAAGGCCCACTTCACCTATCTGAATTACGAGGCAAGGATTCAGTCGATGATCTACACGACGAACTGGATCGAGCGTCTGCAGAAGGATTTTCGACGGGTTATACGCATGCGGGACGCTATGCCCAACGAGGAGTCGGTTCTGCTGCTGATAGGCAAAACAGCCATGGATAAGAAATCCTACCTGAGGTCGGTGCCGCGAATCGACCAGGATCGGGAATTATTCCCAGAATGAAGACTATAACACAAAAATAAGATCCACACGCCGCGGCGTGTGGATCTGAAAACAAGAATCGCTATATTTGCATATCTGAAGAATCTGAAGGCTCCTGCCCAGACACACTTTTTGAAACACTACCCCAAATACTCGCCGGATCAATGACATTTGTATATCCGGATCGCATTCAACACAGCCTTACCATGTTTAGGAATAAAATCGACAACTATTTTATTCTTGTCAAAGTTATCAACTACAAACTTTTTAACAATAGCTCGTTCTACCCCACATTCTTTTGCCATATCAAAATCTTTTAAAACGGTTACCCCATTGATTTGCACATCAAATACACGAGCCTCACGATCTTGATGAAGCACATCATTACCAAGGTTGTATGCCAATGCCTGCTTTTTTTCTCCAGAAATCAATTCAGCAAAATACAGATAAACATAATATTGACCATTCGGAAGATCTGCCTGAAAGGACTCGATCCCCATTCGCTGCGTCTGGAAGATCGGGTCCTGATCCGTATGCAGTACATCCACATCAGAACATGGCAACGAACCATGACGCATCTGAGTTCTCGAAGGTTCACCTCCGACATATCCCCAGCTTCCAGCGCGATATGCCTGTTCCGGAATCCAAACCATCTCTGCTGTCCGATCTTCGAAGTAACGCTTCGAGCCCAGCATCACATTTAACTCCACGAATGGCTCCTCCGAATCACGAAAATCATAGGGGATCATGCGAAAATCGACTCGCTGCAAATCATTGACAACGACACCATCCACCTCGACCACTGCCTCCAGGACATTGTCTCCATCCACAAATGGGACCTGAAAGCAGGCCGATCGATCAACAACCAATTGCTCGCCTAACGATTTGCCATTATGCCGAAGTTCAACGCTCAATGCATTCGAATATACTTCAACCGGCTGTACGCAGACGTTGTCTCGATTGGCACAACCGCCCCGTATCTTCCACGCATGACCACCAATCGTCACCTGTGGCTTCTCCGACAGCCAAGCTCGATAAAGATAGTAGGAGTCCTTACGTTCCCGATCAATACCCGTTATTCCTTTATTATTAACACGGGGAACCGCATCAAGCCGCCCTTCAGAGTAAAAGTCATTGAGATTCCATACCATAGCGCCAGCCAACCACTTTCTGGAGAGAATCTGCGGAATATAGTGACGATGAAACTGCATACCGTATTCACAAGTAAAGTCAAACCGCTCGGGGGCAAAA
>JAHZDG010000050.1:5613-14443 GCA_019422485.1 Alistipes sp.
TCTGCTCCATATTCCGTAACTAGCAGTGTCTTTTCGGGATACAGAGCATGTAGCTTATCCAAAGCTTTCTCGAAACCATCCAAACCATTCCCATACCACCCGTTGTAAAGATTCCATCCCAAGATCATCGGCAACTTGCTTATTCCACACTCGTCATAAATCTTATGGTTGTTATGACAAGGCAGCATCGTGTAGCGATCAGGATCAAGCTTCCGAATCTTTGTCTCGATATCAGTCGCCAAATCAAACAAGAAATCCATATAACTCCGCTTGGCCTTCTCATCATTCCGATCATACGGCGGACGCAGCAACACCTCATTCATATAGGCCCACATCACTACAGATGGGCTGTTGAAATCTTGCCAAATCATCTCCTCGGTCATGGTCAGGCAATTATTCCGAAATTCGGCCGACGGTGTCACTGCATTGTTGATAGGAACTTCAACCGAAGCCACGATTCCATACCGATCACACATCTGTGAAACAATCGGATCCTGCGGATAGTGTGATATACGCAGAAAATTACCTCCCATCTGCTTCAGCAGCCGAACATCACGTACATGCATCTCATCCCGCAGAGCATTCCCCTGCAAATAATAATCCTGATGCCGACTGGTTCCGATCAACTTCACATATTCGCCATTGAGCGAGAATCCTTCATTCGGATCAAACTTGAACCAGCGAATACCAAAGCCTGTCGATACCTCATCCTTCGACCGACCATCACGTGTGCATACCGTCGTTCGAATACAATACATTCGAGGAGTTTGCAGCCCCCACAATACCGGGTTCTTGATTGGAATATCGACCGAAACGCACTGGTTATCAGCATTTGGACCCAGTTTTATGTTTTGTGTCTGTTCCGTCACCCGCTTTCCGGCCGGATCGTATACGACATGCGTCAAACAAACCTCGCTTGCTTCGGAGGCATCATTGGATAAAAAAGTTCGCACGTTGGCTTTGGCAACTGACCGATTTTCATCTGAAGTCCGAACATACACGCCGGACGTTGCAAAATGAGTAGTCGAAACGTGAACTTTTGGGGTAACGATCAACGTTACATCACGATAGATACCTCCAAAAAACGTAAAATCAGCAGACAAGGGAGGAATATTCTCATCGTGAGAATTATCTACAACCACACGAATTTGGTTATCACCGGACCTTACATAACGAGTTATATCAAAACAAAAAGCCGTATATCCCCCCACATGTCGTCCAGCCAAATGGTCATTGACATAGACGTCAGCGATCTGATTGACCCCCTCAAAATGGAGATAAAAACTATGATCAGCCAGGCTTTCATTTATCCTCAACACCTTGTAATACTCACCCACCCCCCGGTAATAACCCGGAATTTCATCCTGACAATCCAGGTTGTTCCAGGTATGCGGAATGTTAACCTCGACAGATTGTTCTCCCGGAGCAAGTACGAATTGCCATGATTCATTAATAGTTCTGTTAATGCGTTGCCCCTGCGCTCCCACTGACAGCATCAACATTGCTACCACAAATATTAATCTTTTCAACATAATTTATCTCTTTTTAATCATATCAACTACAGGTGCACCGGCAAGCAACCGTTCATAGCGAATCAATGCCTCTACGAAATAGTAGTCCGCATAAGACAGCGGAGCATCCACCTCCGAGTTCTTGGCAAAGAATCCTGTACTGTGCATCAGAATAAAACCGTGATTGGTGCCCAATGCGGCCAAATATGCAGGAGATGACAACGACCGAATCTGTACCGAGGCCATATCTAGGAACTGCTGACCCAACGAGTCCGACACATATGTGCTCAACTCAACGTATGCCGAGGCCATAATCGCTGCTGCCGAAGCGTCGCGCGGAGCATCCGGGATATTCGGAGCATCAAAGTCCCAATAGGGAACCTTGTCTTCGGGGAGTCGGGGATGCCGCATGAGATAAGTCCCAATCCGAATTGCCTGATCCAGATAGCGTTTATCCCTCGTAAACCGGTACATCATCGTATAACCGTATAATCCCCATGCCTGACCTCGAGACCAGGAGGAAGCATCCGACGCCCCTTGGTGGGTCATGCGTGAAAGAACAGCACCTGTCCGCGGGTCATAATCGACGCAATGATAGGAACTGGCATCCTCCCGGAAGTGATTGACCAGCGTCTTGTCGGCGTGGCTCCGCGCCATATCCGAAAAGGTCGGGTCATCTCCGAGAATTGATGCAACCAGCAAAAGCTCCAAATTCATCATGTTATCAATGATAACCGCATAATTCCACTTGTCCCAGGATCGGATGCATCCCGTAACAACCGAGAAACGACTCGAAAGCGACCGCCCGGCATTGAGTAAAACCTGACAATAATCCTCCCTGCCTGTAAGTCGGTATCCGTTTCCAAAGCTACAATTGATCTGAAACCCGACGTCATGGTGGTTCGTTGTAAATTGCTCCGGAGCAACGCGATTCGTCATCTCCTTCGCAGCAGAAAGCAAGATCGAGTCCCGCTCATGCTCATACAGATACCACAACGTACCAGGAAAGAATCCGCTGGTCCACCAATGGGAATTACAGGTTTCGAGCCTACCATCCCTTTCGCTCTTCGGGAATCGGCCGGGCTGATCTTTCAACAACTCATACATATATTTTGATTGCCCGACTGCAACCCTAAAAGATCTCTCCAGAATACTCCGCATGGACGAATCCGGATTTACGGCGCATACGGATTGCTGCCAAACAAAGACCGATACCAAAAACAATAGAATATACTTCATGATCAGAGATTGACAAATTAAACAAGGCTTTGAAGCCCACGAACAGATCATCATAGCTTTGAAGTGGTTATCTCCGTCAAACTCACTCGAAATACGGCCCTTTCTCCAGGGGCCATCTTCGTTACAAAGCCAACTCTGCAGGTCCCCGGATTATCCGCATCGTAGGCTCGGACTGGACTATTATCCTGACGCCTCACACGAATAGGAATATTTGCCTTTACCGTAAACAGCATGCTCTTACCATCCTGAGACAGAAGAATCGTATTCGGGCCCAGAATCCGGGCTTCCGCCGATGTCACCAGGTTCCACGCTACAACGTTTTCCGCATTTGCGTTATAAATGCGGTCAACGATGTGCAGATCGTTTTTCCGATCCAGATATACAGATCGAAACGTTCGCTCCGCGTGCATTCGGTAGATCGAGGACATATCAATTCTAACCCCCTTTCTGCTACGACGATCATACATCCTCACAAAACGGGCATAACCATCCACCTGCTGATTGTCCCCATTCATGCACAAGGTCGAATGACCGATCACCCCCAGACGGAAGACCGTCCAACGCTCCGAATGCTGGGACCTGTTCCACAGATCCAGATGCCGCTCTTCCAATCCATGGTAATCCTGAGCTCCGAGGTCAATAGCCCATCGCACGCCACCCTTCTCATAAACAAACGAACCCACGTCCATATGAGAGTGAGAGACCTGCGCCGTTCCCCCCTTAACCCCGAGATAGGCATCCTCCTCTGACTGCCAGCCACTCCTGTAACTGAAAACGGGAGAAAGGCCTTCACTGTACCAGGAATCTGTCCGAGGAGGATGATCCGGCCAGGTAATCCGATTGTCCGCCATAAATACCAATACGGCCGGCAAAAGTCTGTCGTTGGAGATATAATCGGCCATTCTCGCATAAAAATCCGAAGGCAACCGCTTTATTCGCTCATATTCCAACCATAACAAGGTCGGATCCTCGTTTTTCCAGGCCATCCAGATCATCATGGGATTCATCTGGGCCGTTGCCGTATTATCGGAAAAGTTATACGAATAGCCCGTTGGCCCGGTCATCATCTGGATAAAACGTCCGGATTGAAGAAATGCAGGATAGTTCTCCGACAGATCGTCATAGCCGAAAGCAGACTCAAGCGTTGCAAACATCATGATCTGAAACGAGGTTCCATATCCCCAATAGGTATACCCTTCCGGATATCCACCATCCGGGCCATATTCCAACAATGCCAGAGGATTGGTTTTGAGGGCCTTCTCAAGAACAAGGGCTGCTTCTAGCGGAAAACTATCGTAAACCACAGCCGCAGCATGTACCAGACCGCTGTTACACACCTGATTCCAATTGCTGTTTTTCCTGTAGAAGCTGTTATACCGATTTTGCTTCGAAACAAGAATTGCTTTCTCATAAAGCGCCTCTACAATCATGGTCCGTTCTGCCTCCGTCAATAGGTCATACAACCAGTCATAACCAATCGAAACAGCCATGGCCATCTCCGCAACATCCAAAAAATGAGACGGATTCCAGTCCGGGAATTCACACACGGCAAACATCTCTGATCGGGCCCGATCGGCATAGGCCTGTCTCCCGGTTGTCCGATAAGCATACGACAAGTAAAAGATCCGCTTCAAGGCCTCTCGGGATATCCCCAGGATCCGCCGTCCCGTCTGAATCCGCCTCAGCACAGGTTGGTTCAGATAACCCTCGCAAACTGACAAGACTCCATGATGAAGTTTTGCAAAAATCGAATCCTGACCGATCAACTTCCGAACATTCTCTGGTGTATTCTCCGACAAGATTATGCGCGGATGAGAGGGAACTTTCTCAACAGGAGAGGTCTGACCACAGACCCCTCTTGTCAAGAAAAAAAATAGAATAAATAAAACAAACGCTCTCATCGCCCCTAACTAATCATCTAAATTCAAAGAAATACCTTCTTGAATCCCCGCACATATCGGGCCTTGTAGCCGTTGTAGGCCGAGGAGAGACCTTCAGTTGCCTCCGAATTCTTAGAATCGACAAAGCGATAAGCCACCGCCTTATAGAAATATTTCGTGCCAGCCGTATTCGTTTCCAACGTAGGAAGATCGTTGCTCGTCCACCAGAACTCTTGAAGTTCGATCTCTCCGGCAGCATTAGCCGCATTGAGTTTGACACCACTGTTAGCACCAATCGTTGCGTCGATAACGTCAATATTGGCGAGCAGGTCATTGCGCACGGCAGCGAGCTCACTGGATGAGGGAAGATACCAGCCTTCACCCATCTGCTGACAATGAAGAGCTGCAGGGAAGCCATCCGGATCTTTGGAGAGAAGTGCCGCAGTATTCGCAGATCCGTCCACATTGGACATTTCCGCCAACCCAACAACCTGCTCAATCAGAGCCTCCTGAGTCACCTCCTCATAGTCATGCCAATAAACTTCACTGCTCTGGAGTGACATGACAATCGCATACGAACCATCATCAGCCAATCCGACAATAACACCACCCCCGAGTAATGCGCCAATGGCTACACCGTCTGGAGGTTCAGGAGTCGAACCGCCCTCCTCCGAAAAGGCCTGGCTAACGGACACTTCAACCGACGAGGTTTGACCCTCATTATGTCCGACAAGCGTCACGATCGTATTCCGAACGCTTTCGGTCATGTTCTCGGTCAAACTCTGAAAGACAACATCCGAGTTGATTAATTTTACATCCAGCCACGATGCTGCGTCATCGGCAACAGATATATCAATCGACTCATACGCACTCGTTACTGCAACCTTAACAACATCCGCAGCATCCGATTTCAGATTTACCTCGGAGGTTTCCAAGGCAAGCTGGTACGTTTGTGTCTGTGGAGGTGGAGTTTCTCCATCCTCCTCATTAGAACAGGAGACAAACGAAACTAACGCCAATGTCCAAAGGGTCCATCTCAAAAGTTGTGTTTTCATAGTTGGTTTTAATTAAAGGTTATAACGATATCCCGCTCAAAAATCCACGCAGACTGTAAACATTATAGTTAATTGATCTCATGGCCTTTTCCAAAAGCGGGTACTTCACATAATCCACATTGTATATGCCCTTGTTGTCCTCATCGTCCTGAAGTCGAAACCAGATCCAACCGACACAATTGGGAGATTCGAGCAATCCAAGCGTAAAATGCTGGTAGGCATAAGCCCGATCGATCTGTCCAGGAACCATAAATCCTGCACCGCCCGTATTCTGACAACTGTTTCCATCCGTGGACTTGGTATAGAACTCCGTTATCATAAACGGCGTCTGAGGAGCCCAAAGCGCCCAATTCGACAACCACTCCTTTTCAGGAGACCACCGATTATAATAATTGATGGATATCACATCACAATATTTTCCGGCCGCCTTGACGACATGTTCCATATATTTAGGTGTTCCATGCAACCGAGATCCCAAATAAAGCAACTCGGAATCAACCTCATCCACAGCCTCGGCGATGCCTCGGTAATACATCTCAGCAACCATTCCGGCAAACTCATCGTTCAGAGCGGATGTTACCGTCGACGCGCCCCGTTCGTCCATAAAATCCCGGGCTGCTCGGTATGCCGCATCCGTATGATCCGTCATTCCGAGCAACGACTTCAGCAGCATTGTATTATTCTGACTGAACTTCAACTCATTGTCAGAGAAGAACCCGAAGACATCTTTGTTACCGATCAACAACTTAAATTGCGCATCGTTCCTGACAAACCAACGACAATAGTCCTCCCATCCGCCATAAAACAACATGGCCACCTCATGAGCACTATCCCCACCCGGATAATCATAACCGTAATATTTTCTGAAACCTCTCAGAAATCCGAATGATGGAGCCTGAACCAATGGGGACTCCGAATGAGCCTTGTCGTAAGCATCAATTCCAGATTCATACCCCGATGCAAAAGCTGCCGTGGAGTGAATTCCCAGCTTCGCCAGATCAGGCTGTAAGAAACTGATCAGACTTTCAAAAGAGCCGTTGAACAAGGCCTGATACATCAAAGAATTACCTCCAGGCTGAAAAGAGGATACACCCCGCATGAACAGAGGATACCCGTCAGGATCTACAAACCAAAAGAACCCGTTCGCATCCTTCTGTATGCGGAACCGTCCCGTCGACTCATACTTCTCGCCCTGCGTATAACTCCCGTATTTATTGGTAATCTCGCGATACCGATCATAAGAGGTCACCTCTGGATCATAGCCCGACAGATATTTAAGAATTCGTGTATTGGCCGTGCTCCACGAGGAAACAGGGGCTGTTTGGTTCGAATATTGAACAGAGATGGGACGATATCTGTTGCCCTTGATCGACTCCGAATAGACGATCTCCTCACCGCCCTCGCTCAAAACCCAGTCATTCAGATCCTCGGATGATGAGTCATCCGATTCGGACGTTCCCATACCGGTCTCCGGCTGTCCGCTTCCAACCAAGTCATCCGAGGTCGCACAAGCCACCAAACCGACCAACAAGAGGAGTGCAGAAACAACACCACAAGTCTTCTTCCACATATTCATATGATTAGTTATCAAAGAATTCTATCAAGTTATATACATTATAATTGATCTCACACATGGCCGTCGACAACAAAGGATATTTCGTATAATTCTTATTATAAAGACCTTTATTGCAATTATCATCCTGGAAACGGAACCAGAACCAGCCGACGCAATTGGTAGCTTCCAGCAGTCCCAATGTGAAATGCTCATATGCATAAGCCCGATCTGCCTGTGTTTGAACCATAAACCCGGCACCGTTATTATTATAAGCACTGCTGTGACTGTCATTGAAGTCCTCGTCGGACTTTGTATAAAACTCCGAAACCAAGAAAGGCGTATCAGGAGCCCATTTCGCCCAATCGGAGATCGTTGCACCATTTCCATCCGGAGATGTTAACAATTCGGGATCCCATGATCTGTAATAATTCACGGCAACGATATCACAATACTTACCAGCCTGTTCCCAGACTGATTTCCGATATTTCACGTTTCCATGCAGTCGCGAACCGAGATACAGTAGTTCGGGATCTGCGGCCTCCACCGCGTCTGCGATTGCCTTGTAATATTTCTCTGCCGTTAACGAAAGAAACGCATCATTGAGTTCGTCCGTGACATCATCCAAACTTGAAGTCACACCATTATCCTCCATAAACTGAACGGCGGCAAGATAGGCTGGCGATGATTTATCCTTCAGCGAAAGCATCTCCTCCAAGAGGTCTGCCCCGAAACTCAACTCATTATCGGAAAAGAAACCCAAAATGTTTGCATTGCCCCGGTAATTTGCGAAGTCTTTTCCGGCAAGATAGCTTTTACAAAAATCTTCCCATCCGTCATAAAAGACCATTCCCAGCTTGTTGGCATTCGTTCCATCTGGCCAAGTATAGGATTGGGAGCGCCTGAAGGCTGACAAAAATGCCATGGACGGAGCAAACGGAAGCGGCGATGAGGCATACGTATTATTATGAAGATTAATATCACCATATACATCGGACGCAAAAGCTCCCATCGAATGAATACCCGTCTGGGCAAAATCTCTTTGGAAATAGGATATATAGCCAGCCAACGACCCATACAGTGACAGATAGAGCTTATCACCATCCTCAGGTTGGAAAGAGGCTATGCCCCTCAAATAATAAGGATAACCTTCGGGATCAACCAGAATAAAACGGCCATTTTCTTTCTTTTTCACATAGAACCGCCCGGTCACCTCATATCGCTCGCCTTGTGTATAACTACCGTATTTGTTGGTTATGGCCGCATACTCCTCATAGGTTTCGACTTTCCGTTCGTAATTATCCAAGCAAGCCAAGATACGGGCGCTTCCGTCCCGCCATTTCGAACTGGGCACAGGCGAATGTTCGTCCGCATATTGGACCCTGATCGGCCGATAGGTCTTACCCTTGGGTGATTGCGAATAGGCCGTCGAATTGCCGATCTCATCCGGCAGAGGCAGTTCAGCAAGAGGCGTATCAGCCCCTTCCCCTGAAGGATTCCCTCCACCCGGGCTTTTCGGAGAATCGGTTGCTCCATCGCTGCAAGAAGATAAAATCGCCCCCCAAAAAAACAGGGAAACAATACTACTATTAA
>JAHZDG010000051.1:0-4269 GCA_019422485.1 Alistipes sp.
ACATCAAAATAATGCTGCTGATTGACATTCTTGACATGACCCAGCATATCCACATCAGCAAAGCGCATCTGAATCTTCGTATCGACGACCATCTATTCGCGAATGATTTTAATTTCGCCCTGAGGACCTACCATAATAATGGATGAGGCCTTATGCGAAGCAGCTTCTTCACAAGAGGGATCCACCACAAAATCCACCCCCCGCAAGATTTCGCCTGAAATTTCACTGAACGTAGCCGGAGAGGGTTTCCCCGACAAATTGGCCGAGGTAGAGACCAATGGACGGTTGAGTTTATGGATCAATCGTTGACAAAATTCGTTTTTCGGAATCCGAATTCCCAATGTACCGCTTTCGGGTACGAGATTGGCGGCCACCCCCCGGGCTTCGGGCAGAATCAGGGTCAACGGTTTGTCGGCCACTTCGAAAAGCTGCCAGGCAATCTCCGGCACTTTTTGAATATACAACGACACCTTGTCGATCTGATCCAGCAGGACTAACATACTGGTTTTGTTGACGCTCTGTTTGAGGTCATAGATACGCTGCACAGCCTTTTCATTGGTGGCATCGCAGCCGATTCCCCAGACCGTATCGGTCGGGTAGAGGATGATTCCTCCTCGTTTGAGCACTTCAAGTGCTTCTTTTATTTGTTCTTCCATCCGTCGATTTCTGAATCAATAAACCTAACAAAAGTAATATTTTTTTGCCTTTTTCAGTAAAACGATATAGTTTTGTACTCCAAAATTAAAAACCATGATTTATGGGAAGAGCATTTGAATACCGTAAAGCGAGAAAATTGAAACGCTGGGGCAACATGGCCCGTACGTTTACGAAACTGGGTAAGGAAATCGAAATCGCCGTGAAGGCCGGAGGTCCTGACCCCGGAGGGAACACTCGCCTGAGGGTTTTGATTCAAAATGCCAAGGCGGCCAACATGCCTAAAGAAAACGTAGAACGTGCCATCAAACGTGCCATTTCGAAAGATACGGCCGATTACAAAGAGATGATCTACGAAGGGTATGCACCGTTCGGGATTGCCATGATCATCGAAACCGCTACCGACAACACGACCCGTACCGTGGCCAACGTCCGCAGCTATTTCAACAAAGCCGGCGGTTCATTGGGGACGACCGGATCGGTGGATTTCCTGTTCGACCACAAATGCGTGTTTAAAATTCCCTTCTCGGAATCGATCGACCTCGAAGAACTGGAACTCGAACTGATCGACTTCGGGGTAGACGAAGTGTTCGTCGACGGCAACGAAATCAATATCTACGGACCTTTCGATGCCTACGGTAAGATTCAGGCCTATATCGAAGACAAAGGCTATGAACTGATCAGCGGGGAATTCGTTCGTTTGCCGCTGGACACCAAAGAAGTGACCGACGAACAACGCGCCTCGATCGAAAAACTGATCGAACGTTTCGAAGAAGACGACGACGTAGTCAACGTCTTCCACAACATGAAGGAATCTGACGAAGAAGCTGACGCCGAATAATCTTCGGTACACTCTCCATAAAAACGGGACTTTCGTCCCGTTTTTTTTATATCCATACCTCTGGATCCACATACGAAACCCTGCGACGAAACCGTTCATCATTCTCATAAACAGAAAACATTTTTCTTTCGCTAAAATTGGGTATATTTGTAGGAAAAACTGTTCCAAACAGCCTTGGCTGTCGCGAACCCGCCACACTCGATTAAAGACAAAATCTATATGTTGCGTTTTCTTAAACATTTATGCACCTTGCTCGCAGTGAGCCTTCTGATCCCGGCCCTCCGGGCGCAGGAAATTCACTTCGAAACCGGAGCGCCCCGCATGGTTTCCGTCGGTGAAGCCTTCCGGATTGAATTTTCACTCAACGCCAAACCAGAAGACTTTACGGCCCCCTCGTTCGAAGGATTCGACGTTCTGGCCGGACCCACCACCTCGCAGGGACAATCCGTTTCGATCATCAACGGCAAGGTCAGCCAATCCGTTTCTTTCTCGTACACCTATGTTTTGCAGGCCCGTGCCGCAGGGACTTTCACCATTCCGGCCGCCCGAGTCAAAGTTAAAGGCAAAGAATTCACCTCACAGGCCGTTCCGATCGAAGTCGTGACGGCAGCCGCCATCCCGGGTGGCGGCTCTCCCTCCGGCAACGGAGCCAACGCCAATCCCGGACAATCACGCCAAAACTCAGCGGCCAGCGTATCGGCCGACGACATTCTGATCCGAGTCAGCGTCAATCGCAACAAAGTGTATAAAGGCCAGCCGGTCAAAGCAACATTTAAAATCTACACTCGAGTTCCGATCGCAGGATTCGAAAAAATCATCTATCCGGCCTTCAATGGGTTTTGGGCTCAGGATCTCAACGTGGATGGCTACAACTGGCAGCGCGAAACCTATAACGGGAAAGTCTATGATTCCCGCATCATCAAAGAGACCCTGCTGTTCCCCCAACAGGCAGGTACGCTCTATATCGAACAGTTCAGTTTGACGGCCATTGCCCAAATCATGACGCAGGCGGCTCCGCGCGGATCGCTTTTCGATGACTTTTTCGGCGGAGGTCCTCAAGTTCACGAAGTCCGCAAA
This sequence comes from Alistipes sp., assembly GCA_019422485.1. Lineage (GTDB taxonomy): Bacteria > Bacteroidota > Bacteroidia > Bacteroidales > Rikenellaceae > Alistipes_A. The sequence continues at coordinate 2,573 of JAHZDG010000051.1, forward strand.
AACCTGACGGCATCTCCCATCCGCATTACGGTGGATGAGTTCCCCGCCGGAGCGCCGGCTACATTCAACGGAGCGGTAGGACAGTTCCAGATCAGCAGTTCGCTGGCCGATTCGACGCTGGCTGCCAACTCCTCGGGAACCTATCAAATCAAAGTCTCCGGGACGGGTAACCTGCCGTTGATGCAGGCACCCAAGTTAACCCTGCCTTCGTCGTTCGAACAATACAACATGAAGACCACCGAAAGCCTCAATCCGTCCACGATGGGGATTGCCGGCTATCGTCAGTTCGATTACCCCTTCATCCCCAGAGGAGAAGGCCACTACACGATCGAACCGGTGCAATTCTCGTATTTCGACCCCGACAAAAAGCAGTACATCACCTTATCGACCCCGGCCTATTCGCTCCATATCGTGGCGGATTCGACCAGTAATGCCGCCGGTGAACGGGGCATTGTCAGCGGCATCAGCAAGGAAGAGCTCAAGATTCTCGATGAAGACATCCGCTTTATTCGCATCGGCAACCCCGACCTGAAAAAAAGGGGCAGTCACTGGTTCGGCAGCCTGAGCTATTGGTTGCTGTTGTTGCTGTTGGCCGGAGCCGGAGTCGGTAGCTACCTCTACCTGAAGAAACATTTGAGAGACCGTAAAAACACCACCCTGATCCGCAACAAAAAAGCCAACAAAGTCGCTCTGCAACGTCTGAAAGCGGCCCAAGGCCATATGAATGCCGGTGACGAGCGGATGTTCTACGAGGAAATGCTCAAGGCCCTGTGGGGGTATATGAGCGACAAGCTCAACATTCCGGTCGCCAACCTGACCAAGGACAATATCCGGGAAGAACTTTTGCGCCGCGGATTGCCCGCTGAACAGTCCGAACGCTTCATTCAACTGATTTCCGATTGTGAATATGCCCAATATTCGCCCTCCTCTTCGGGTCAGGTGAACGAAATCTATAACACGGCCGTCAAAATGCTCTCGAAATTCGAATCCGTTATTAAAAGATAGTCATGAAAATCCGATTTCTGCTGACCATTCTTATATGTTCCCTCGGAAGCCTGTCGGCCCAAACCACCGAACAGCTCTGGAACGACGCCAATACAGCCTACATTAACGGGCAATATGCCGAAGCCGTCCGCGGTTACGAAACCATCCTGAGTCAAGGCATGGAGAGCGCCAAGCTCTATCTGAACCTCGGGAACGCATACTACAAACAGGGCATGATCGGTAAAGCCATCCTGGAATACAACCGGGCCCTGCGGCTCTCTCCCTCCGACGAAGATGCCCGCTACAACCTTTCGATCGCTCACGCCTATGTGCAGGATAAGATCGATGTCGTACCAACCTTCTTTTTGAAACGTTGGGTTCTGGCTCTGCAAAGTTCCTGCTCCGGCAGCGGATGGGCCCTTTGGAGCATACTGTTCTTCGCCCTTGCCATCGGATGCATCATCTTGTACCTGCTGGCGGAAGGTCTTTCCTGGCGAAAAGGAGGATTTTATGGCGCCATCGGAGCCCTTTTGCTGTTTGCATTCAGTTTCGCCTCGGCCTCCCGCAGCAAACGCCTGGCTCTGCACCCCCATTCGGCTATTGTCATGAGCAGTGCCGCTCCGGTGAAAAGTTCTCCCGACAAGGGCAGCAAAGACATCTTCGTACTGCACGAAGGAACGCAAGTCACCGTACGCGATTCGCTGGGCGACTAC
>JAHZDG010000051.1:4319-13736 GCA_019422485.1 Alistipes sp.
GGAAACAAAGGCTGGATCCAATCCTCCGCCATAGAAATGATCGACTAAGATGGCCAAACTGCTGGATGATGTAGTAGGGGAGCTGTCACGATTGCCCGGCATCGGTCGACGTACAGCATTGCGGCTGGCCATGCATATCCTGCGCATGGATGTATACGACGCAGAAAGGATGGCCGAATCCATTGCCCGTTTCCGCAAGGAGATTCATTACTGCCGCCAGTGCAACAACCTTTCCGATTCGGACCTCTGCGATATCTGTGCCGACGAAACACGCGACCGTTCGGTGGTGTGTGTGGTCGAACAGGTGAAAGATGTTATCTCCATCGAGAATACGCGCCAATATCGCGGGCTGTACCACGTGTTGGGAGGGATTATCTCTCCGATGCAGGGGATCGGCCCCTCGGATCTGAAAATCGACCTTCTGCTCGACCATATCGCACAAGGCGAAATCAAGGAGGTCATTTTGGCACTGAGCACCTCGGTCGAAGGGGAGACCACCTCGTTCTATCTGTCACGCCGTCTAGCGGCATGTCCGGGCATTAAACTCACCACCATTGCCCGGGGAATCGGCTTCGGGGACGAACTGGACTACGCAGACGAACTGACCATCGCCCATGCGCTCCACAACCGTCATCCGATGGAGCAGGGAGGATAACACCCCGAGACGATCCGATCTGTCTCATGAATCCGCTCTCATAACGAACAAACCCTCTATGCATAAAAAACGGACTTTTATTAAAAAAGTCCGTTTTCTATTTGGGGAGAGATGCCTTCTATTTGGCAAAATCTTCCTTGGCTTCAAAGATAGCGGTCAATTCTCCGTTCGTATACAACATCAACAGATTGCCGTCGATTTCATAGCTATCCACTTCATCCAACATCTGGAAGAAACGATCTTCGCCAGCCTGATCCGGACAATAGGCCCGGGTCGAAGCAATGCCCTGAAAATCGATTTTACCTTCAGCGGGCAATGTATACGAACCCATCAACGAGTTGCAGTCACCCCGTCCATTGAAACGGCCCTCTTCGGAACCGATAATGATATAATAGTTATCATTGGCCTGGATGAGTTTTCCATCTTCCTGAATCAACGTCCACTGCGTTTCGGTAAGCGGTTTGTTGTTTTTCGAAGGCCCGCGGCGGCAAGAGCAGCACGAGGAAGTCATCAGCAGGATGCTTCCCAACAGAGCCAACCAAGTTACTGTTTTCATAATTTGTTTTTTAAGATAGTCGGTGCAAAAATAGCAAATACCTCGAAAATGGTGCTAATTTTGTGCCAGAAGAAACAGTAAGACTCTTAAATAATCATCCAAAATGAAAAAAATTATTGCCAGTGCCCAAGCACCTGCCGCCGTAGGTCCTTACAGCCAAGCCATTGAAGTCAACGGAACCCTTTATATCTCAGGCCAGCTGCCGATCGATCCGGCACAGGGTCAGATGCCCGACAGCATCGAGGCACAGACCGAACAAGCCCTCAAAAACATCGGAGCTATCCTGCATGAAGCCGGTTACGACTATACGGATGTGGTCAAATCGACCGTTTTGCTGGCCGACATGAACGACTTTGCCGCTATGAACGCCGTTTATGCCCAATTCTATACGAGCCAGATGCCGACCCGGGTATGCTATCAGGTAGCGGCCCTGCCCAAAGGCGCCAAAGTCGAAATCGAAGCCATCGCAGTAAAATAAACTTCATCTGCGAAGTTTTCACAAACAGCATCTTTATCCATAAAAAATCCTGCGACTCGTGCGCAGGATTTTTTATAAGTAACCGGTTCGTCTTACCTGTGGCCGGCTCTAAAACGTAATTTTCACGACATCATCCATCGTTGTCCGTTTTGAAGGATCGACCATAAAGGTCATAAAGCCTTCCCGATAGATATACGGGATCGGTTCTCCGGTACGCAACAGGATAACCTCCGTCGGTTTCCGGTCGGTTTTCACCGAGACGTCCCGGGTAAAATAGGGCAACACATGCAGATACCAATGATTGTCCCGGGTCGTGATACGCACATTGCTCAATTGGGCACCGGGCGTGGGATCAGCCCCGATAAGCGACTCACCGCTGTGCTTCATCCAGGTTGCCAAAGAGTCCATCTGCCGGTAATAATTCGGATGCATGGTCCCGTCTCCACTGGGTCCCACATTGATCAGGAAGTTCCCGCCCAAGGAACGGCATGCCGTCAAATGATCGAAAAACCACGCATACGGACGGAAGCTCCCGGTTGAGTCATACCCCCAACCGCATCCGCCTTGGTCCGTCCAGATATGACAGCAATCCCACCATTTCGAGGGGATATAAGTCGGCAGCTGGCATTCGAACGGCGTCGTGAAATCCCCGATACGCATGCCTTTTCCATGCGGGTCATCCGGGTTGATGATATTGGACCAGCGATCATTAATCACGATATCAGGCTGCAGAGTGCGGATCCAGGCATAAATCTGATCCGTATGCATGTCGTCGATCCCACGATAATTCATACCATCGAGCCATAACAGGTCGATTTTGCCATATTGAGTCAGCAACTCTTCCATTTGAGCCATGGCAAAAGCCAAAAAGGTCACATATTCCCGATAATTGGCTACCGAATCGGTAATGGGAGGCAGTGGTTTATTTCTCAAACGCGCGTCATATTCGTTAGGATGCAGCAAACCCGGGTAGTGCCAGTCGCGCGGCGAAAAATAAAACCCAACCTTCAGGCCATTGGCTCGACAAGCCTCCACATACGACTTCAACAAATCGCGTCCGCCCATATATTGTTTGGTACCGATCCCATATTTTGAAGGCCACAGTGCATAACCGTCATGATGTTTAGTCGTTAAGACTGCATACGTAAAACCGGCCTCTTTGGCAGCCTTGAGCCATTGATTGGGATCGTATTGCTGAGGATCGAAACGTTCGGCCAACGCATAATATTTATCAGGAGGAGCTACCTTCCCCCCATATTTATAATAGGAAATCATATCCCATGAAGGCTGAGCTCCCACGACACTATGAATGCCCCAGTGCATAAACAATCCCAGACTAGCTTCCGGAAACCATTGTGCTCCCGGAGCCGGATTGGGCATCACCACCGGTTCCTTCAACGGCGTTTCGATCACTTGCCGGGTACGTTCAATGTCTTTCGGGTCGATTTTATACGACTCCGGATAGGAAAAAGTAGGAGCCTGAGCCATCGCTACCGTAGCTCCGAAACTGACCGCCATCACCATACAGGCCGTCAGAAAAGATCTTGATTTGGGTTTTGTCATAAAATGAAGTAAATTGCCATTGTTTACAAAGATAAATTTTCGCCCAGGAAAAACAAAGGACCGGATCGATCTAGCATCCAGAAAATCCTTTGGTTCATCGCCGGACCTCCGACTCCTCGATCTCAAAATATTCTTTGTACCCACGACAACATGTTTCCATGATCATAGTGTTTCACCCCATACACATATAAAGAAGCCTCGGAAAGGTTTCCTGCGTCTTTCCCATCCAGAAACCACAGAAAACGGATTTCGTCACACAAGCGCATCTACCGACCTTCGGCTAATAAATTTTCCCGATAAACCCATTAAAACCTACTTAATATAACCAGCATGAAAAAAATACTTGTTCTCTCATCCAGTCCTCGTCGAGGGGGCAATTCGGATCTTTTGTGCGACCGCTTTGTGCAGGGAGCCCAGGATGCCGGCCATGAAGTCGAAAAAATCTTTCTCCGCGACCGCCGGATCGGATATTGCACCGGCTGCTACACCTGTGTAAAGACACAAGGGATCTGCGCTATCCAAGACGACATGACTGAAATCCTGGAGAAAATTCTGAAAGCCGACGTTTTGGTTTTAGGCACGCCGGTCTATTTTTACTGCATGAGCGCACAACTCAAAACGGTCATTGACCGATGTGTGGCCCGATACACACAAATTCAGAACAAAGACGCCTATCTGATCGCTTCCGCCGGTGAAAACGACATGAAAGCTTTTGATGGAACGATCACCGCATTCCGGGGCTACCTGGATTGTTTGGAACAAGTACGTGAAGCGGGAATGGTCTTGGCCCCGGGCGTTCCACAGAAAGGAGAAGTCGCCAACACCGTATACATGCAACAAGCTTACGATTTGGGCCGCAACGCTTAGTAGAATGCACTCCAATGCACGACATCCGAAAGGGTAGGGCGATAACCTTACCCTTTCTGCGTTAATTAGCGTCTATAACAGAAAACCGAACGGCGCGTCATCACCGTTCGGTTTCTCAGGTCAAACAGAGGAATTGTCGTCCTCTCCATTGTTCCATAAAAAAGGTCTTTGCTCGGGAGGCAAAGACCTTCAATTTTTGATTTTCCTGTCGGGGTACCGGGATTCGAACCCGGGACCTCCAACTCCCGAAGCTGGCGCGCTAACCGGACTGCGCTACACCCCGATGGTGGTCGTCGATCTCGAAACGCTGGCAAGGCATACTGCAAAAAAGAGGGCCTTTTGTCGGGGTACCAGGATTCGAACCTGGGACCCCCTGCTCCCAAAGCAGGTGCGCTAACCGGACTGCGCTACACCCCGTCATCTTCGAGCGTTCCGCGAAAGACGAGGCAAAAGTAATATGTTTTTTTGTATTTACAAATTAAAAATCGCTTTTTTGATTCACAACAATCACGCGACTGTTCGGCAAATCGGGAATATAGAGCTTGTTCCCCTGAATATCCATGCGTGCCGGACCGGCCGGAACTTCCGACAAATCAAGCAACTGCACCTCTCCGTTATCAAAATTACAATACCCGATCTGCCCCTCTTCCCAACTGGTAAAATAAAGTTTCCGACCATCGGCACTCAACGCTAATCCATCGTATTGACCTTGACGATTGGTCAGCCGGTCCACTTTCGGATTTTGCAAATCATCGATACGATAAATCACATTGGCCTCGGTGGTCACGCCATCGGGGGGATAGGAAGCCACATAAGCCGTCCGCCCGTTGATAACGATCCCGTTGGCTCCCGGAATGTCTGCTACCCATTGCAGGGTATCGGTCGGGGCGTTGACATCCAAGCGGTACAGTTTACCGGCATCGGTCACCGTCACATACAAGGAACTGTCCATAAAGGCCATATCATTGACGAACAGTTCGCCTTCCGGGAAGGAAACCACACGGGGCAGGGAATCCAACGCATTCAGATCATAGATCACCAGTTTGCCCACATCGGCAATATACAGCAGATGATCCCAGAGACGCATCCCTTTCGGAGCCGAAAGGATACCGTCTGCCGGGATCAATGTCCGGGTCGAATCTCCGGTCACTTCCAAAATATATCCCTGACCTTCCTGATTCAGGGGATTGAGCTCTTCGGTGCCAAAATTGGCCACCAGCAGACGATCGCCGTCCACCAACACGCTTTCGCAATACCGAATACTGTCCGAAAGCACCGAAACGCTCAGGTCATTTTCAGGTTGCGAGCAACCGACCGTCAAGGCCAGTAATGCCGCCGAGAAAAAGATCTTTTTCATGGTCGATAAAATTAAATTTTCACTGTATAATGGTCGAACAACGACCGAAAATCTTCTTTGAGACTTGCCTGATAGGTATGGAACCCGAGTGAAGCCGCCGCAGCCACATTGGCCGCCGAATCGTCAACCATCAGACTCTCTTCGGGAGCGATGCCTCCCTCCTGAGCCATCCGCTCGAAAATGGCCGGATCGGGTTTCACCAACTTCATTTCATAGGAAAGGAACACCCGATCGAAATAATCCATCAGCGTTCTTCCCTGTTTCGTAAAAACGTTCTGCCGCATCCAATCGAACATAATCACATTGGTATTGCTCAGCATAAACACCTGATACCCCTGCCGGCGCAACGACCGCAACATATCCAGTTTGTAGTCCGGAATATCGATCAAAAAACTGCACCAGGCCTCGTCGACCGTACGGGGATCGACCGGATGGCCGGCCTGTTCGGAAACATACCGATATAAATCCTCGGGGGTGCCCGTGCCATTCTCCAGGGTCAGAAAAACCCCGCTTTGTTTATAGGGATTGATCAAACGTTCGGGGTCGGGGAGTCCCAACCGCCGAAAGGCATCGAGACACCGGGACAAATCATAATCGATCAACACACCGCCCAAATCGAAAACAATCGTACGAATTGAGGTCATGATTCTACAGGTTGAGTTTCGCACAAAGATAAAAAGAATAAAAGCAAAGTTCTCGCTTCGGAAGATTTGCTTATTATGCCGCTTTCGCTATCTTTGAATTATCAATCCGACGAGAACCCCATGAAAGAGAACCATCCGATCTGTCGTGTCTATCGTTTCTATCGGGACGGATTTCGCCACATGACGGTGGGGCGAACGCTTTGGGTCGTGATTCTGCTCAAACTGTTCATTCTATTCGCCATTCTGAAGGTCTTTTTCTTTCCCGATTTTCTGGGGCGTTTCTCCGACGACACCCAAAAAGGAGCTTATGTGCGTGATCAACTGATCGAACGCAACATGCCATAAATAGATTGATTCGGAAAACTTGGGTCCATATTTGCATACCCTCCAAAACTTCCCAACATTTCCACAGACAGTAAACTCCGATCGTTTCTCCAAAATCTCTGCCTATGCTTCTCGCTACGACTGATCTGATGAATGTGGTGGACTGGTCTCGAGCCCAATTCGCCATGACGGCCATCTACCATTGGCTGTTCGTTCCGCTGACCCTGGGTCTCGGATTTATCTGCGCCATCATGGAGACACTCTACTACCGGACCGGTGACCCGTTCTGGAAACGAACCGTCAAATTCTGGATGCGCATTTTCGGTATCAATTTCGCCATCGGGGTCGCTACGGGGATCATCCTCGAATTCGAATTCGGCACCAACTGGTCGAACTACTCCCACTTTGTCGGCGACATCTTCGGCGCTCCGCTGGCCATCGAAGGCATCATGGCCTTCTTCATGGAAAGCACCTTCATCGCCATCATGTTTTTCGGATGGAACAAGGTTTCCAAAGGCTTCCACCTGGCATCGACCTGGTTGACCGCCATCGGCGCCAATCTGTCGGCCCTATGGATTCTGGTCGCCAACGCCTGGATGCAGTATCCGGTGGGCATGACCTTCAATCCAGAAACCGCCCGCAACGAAATGACCTCTTTCTGGGAAGTGCTCTTCTCGCCGGTGGCGATGAACAAATTCTTCCACACGGTGACTTCCGGATATGTATTGGCCGCCATCGTCGTCATCGGGATCAGCGCCTGGTTTCTGCTCAAAAAACGTGAAGAGATCATGGCTCGTAAAAGCATGGTAGTAGCCGCGCTGTTCGGAGGGGTGAGCCTGTTGCTGCTGTTATGGACGGGCGACGGATCGGCCAAGATGATCGCCAAAGTTCAACCCATGAAACTGGCCTCGATGGAAGCCCTCTATGACGGGAAAACCGGAGCCGGGCTGTCGGTGATCGGTCTGCTGAAACCGGAACCCCAACGCACCCAGGAAAACGATATTTTCTACTTCAACCTGGAAGTGCCGAAAATGCTCTCATGGCTGAGCTTCGGAGACGGGAATGCTTATATTCCTGGCATCAACGATCTGCTCAACGGCAATCCGGAACAAGGCATTCTCTCCACCGAAGAGAAAATGCGTCGCGGCCGGATCGCCATCGAAACCCTGGCCGACTACCGCGATGCCCGTCAATCGGGAGACTCCATCCAAATGGCTTCCACGCTTCTGAAATTCAATCCTGAAACACCGGAAGGGAAAGCCTTCCTGAACGATTATTTCAAATATTTCGGCTACGGCTACTTCTCCTCACCCACAGAAGTGGTTCCTCCGGTTCCGCTGATTTTCTATTCGTTCCGCGTGATGGTCGGATTAGGCACCTATTTTCTGTTGCTGTTCGCACTGGTCCTCTACCTCGCCAAAAAACAGAAACTGGGCGCATATCCCTGGCTGAACCGAATCATGTTATGGTCCATTCCGCTGGCCTATCTGTGCAGCGTATCGGGATGGATCGTAGCCGAATTAGGACGACAGCCCTGGACCATCCAGGACCTGCTGCCTACCGTAGCAGCCGTATCCCGTGTGGATTCGACTTCGGTGATGGTCACTTTCTTCATTTTCGTCGCGCTGTTCACCACGTTGCTGATCGCCGAACTGAAAATCATGACCAAACAGATCCAAATCGGCCCGCACGACGAACAATAACCTTTACCCCCTGATCAAAAAACGACAATACAATGGAAACTTACACGATACTGCAACACTACTGGTGGCTGATCATCAGCCTGCTGGGCGCCCTGCTGGTATTTCTGCTCTTTGTGCAAGGCGGTCAGGGCCTGCTTTACACCATCGGCCGTACCGAATCGCAACGCAACATGATCGTCAACAGCCTCGGCCGGAAATGGGAATTCACCTTCACGACGCTGGTTACGTTCGGCGGGGCTTTTTTCGCCTCGTTCCCTCTGTTTTACAGCACCAGTTTCGGCGGGGCCTTTTATGTCTGGATGCTGATCCTGCTGGTATTTGTCATCCAAGCCGTAGCGTACGAATTCCGACGCAAACCGCAGAACTTCTTGGGTGAAAAAACCTATAACGCCTTCCTGATCATCAATGGGGTAGCGGGAGCCTTTTTGCTGGGAGCCGCGGTGGCCACGCTCTTCACGGGTGCTCCTTTCACCGTGGATCGCATGAACCTGACTCACTATGACGGATGGAGCACCATCTCCCAATGGTCCACCCCCTGGCGAGGTCTCGATGCCCTGGCCGACTACCGCAACTGGGCTTTGGGTTTCAGCCTGCTGTTTTTATCCCGGGTTCTGGGACTCGAATATTTTCTGAACAACATCGACGACGAAGAGATCGCCGCACGTTCCCGGCGCCACCTCTGGTATAATGCGATTCCCTTTGTCGTCTGCTTTCTGGTTTTTGTGATCAGCCTGCTTTGTTCTCCGGGATGGGCCGTAGACCGGACGACGGGCATCATTTCGGTGGAAAGCTACAAATACCTGCATAATTTTCTGGCTCTTCCCATGGTAGCCATTCTATTTCTGGCAGGCGTTGTATCGGTTTTATGGAGCATCTGGATCGGAGCCCGTCAAGGCTCACGCCGGGCCATCTGGTTCGGTGGGGCAGGGACCATCGCCGCCGTACTTTCCCTGTTGCTGATCGCCGGCTACAACGACACCGCATACTATCCTTCATTGACCGACATGCAAAGTTCACTGACGATCTACAATAGCTCGTCCAGTGAATTTACCTTGCGGGTGATGAGTTTTGTTTCGCTCCTGATCCCCTTTGTGGTTGCCTACATCTGGTACGCCTGGCGCGCCATGAACCGCAAACGAATCACCCCCAAAGAGATGGAACAGGAAGAACACCTTTATTGATCAACCTACTGCTTGGCGAACCTCCTCTTCGGAGTTCGCCAAGTTTTTTTGGCTTCTCAAAGCCCGGATCTCTCCTCCAGCCTTTACCC
>JAHZDG010000052.1 GCA_019422485.1 Alistipes sp.
AAGGTAGCGGTCTGATCGGCGGCCACAGCCGATACCGAAGCGGTACACCAATCGGCAGCTGCATTTTCAACGACCACCGACACATCCCCGGTAATACCCGAGAGAGTCACCTCTTTCGTTACGTCTTCCGTACTGTTCGGACTGCTGGCCAGCGTCAGTTCACTGGACGAAAGTTTGAGTTGACCCGGAGTAGGTTCATCATTTTTGCTACATGAGGCCAGTATGCCCGCTGACAGCAGCAACAAAAGGAAAAGTTTTTTCATTTCCACTCAATGAAATTTAAGAAATTAATAAAACGATAAAAAGCGGAAACGAGGATACGACCCCCTGAAACAGACCTGACCAGGTCCCTCATCGAAGACGGATTCCAATTCTGCTTTTTACCCGAAACAAAAATTGAAACAGAAATAAATAAATCGGCAGGTTTTCTGGCTCACCTCTCGCCTGACGGTCTTCCCATCTCTCGACAGTGACACTCCACTTGTCAGACGACCAAAAACGAGGTCTACAGCTGCGGGAACAGCTCCGGACTGAAAGTCTCACGACTTCGCACCGGATTCCCTATTAAGACTATCCGCACTCAGCGGCATCGTCGCCTTTATTTAAAATCACCGCAAAAATAGAGAGTTTTTTAGTTTTCCCAAAATCCCGTTATATTTTTGCATGGGTCAACCGGTCCTTACCGAAAAGGATGGACCTCTGACCTGCCCTTATTCGGAGTATCTGACCTATGAAACGCATTTTGATCGTAGCAGACGGCATGGCCGATGAAGCACAACCCTCCCTCAACGGCCTCACTCCCCTGCAATACGCCCATACGCCCGCCATGGATGCCTTGGCCCGACAGGGGGTCAACGGCCGTTTGTGCACGATTCCCTCCGGATATGCTCCCGGAAGCGAAGTGGCGATGCTGACCTTATTAGGTTATGATCCGGATCGGGTTTTCGAAGGACGGGCCGTGCTGGAAGCGGCCGGGACCGGCGTCCCGCTGCAGTCCGACGATCTGGCCCTGCGCTGCAACCTGATCACCCTCGACGATCAGCGGCGACTGGTCAGTCACAGCGCCGGAGAAATCGATCCGGAAGAAGGCCGTCAACTAATCTGCTTTCTGGAAGAAAAATTGGGCCGGGAGGGTATGCATTTCTTTCCGGGGCTATCCTATCGGCACACCTTGTTAATGAAAGGAGGTGACAAAATGATCCGCTGTACACCTCCGCAAGATATTCGGGGAACGTGCATCGACCCGTATGCCATCGAAGCGCTCCGTCCGGAAGCGGACTCGACCGCCCAGGCCCTCAACCAACTGGTCGCTCAAGCCGGGCCGTTGCTCAGCCAACACCCCATCAACCTCCGCAGAGAAGCCGCCGGTCGCTATCCGGCTAACGCCATCTGGTTCTGGTCTCCCGGACACAAGCCCGCCATGGAAGCACTGTCACAACGTTATAGGTTTACACGAGGCGCCGTCGTAGCCGGCGTACCGTTGGTTAAAGGCATCGGAGCCTGCGCCGGACTGGACATCATCGAGGTCCCGGGAGCTACCGGATACCGTGACACCAATTATGCCGGGAAAGCTGCTGCTGCCATCACGGCTCTCCGGGATTACGATTTCATTTTGCTGCACGTCGAAGCACCCGACGAATGCAGCCACGAGGGAGATCTGAAAGGCAAAATCGATGCCATCGAATGCATCGACCGTCTGATCATCACCCCTATCGCCCAAGCCCTAGAGACCTTGCCCAACCCCTTCCGACTGGCCCTGCTTCCCGACCATCCGTCATTATGTCGCACCCGATCCCACTCCAGCGACCCTGTTCCATTCCTGTTATGCGGCAGCCAGCTACCAGCCGATGCGATCACACAATTCGATGAGTCAAACGCCGCTCTGGGGCAAGGAGGCCTGTTATCCGGCGAACGTTTTTCCCAATTATTTTTCAGCGTATAGTTTCTTTTCGCCGATTCCATCAGAAAAACAGAAATACACGACTGACATCCTGCCGGTTTTTCAGAGGTCAGATTTCGGTTTTGCTCGGTTTTTGCAAATCCCCCATGCAGAAACATTTAAAACCTTTTTGACCATGAAAAACAACCTCGCTTCAATGCTCGAAAAATCCAAACAGGCCATCAAACATTGGTGGTTATTGCTGTTGTTGGGCATTGCCCTCTTTGTACTGGGAATTATCGTCTTTATGCACCCGGCCGAAAGTTATCTGAGTCTGTCGGTGATCTTCGGTGTTGTCATTCTGTGCTCCGGAATTTTTGAAATCATCCTCGCCTCCACCAGCCAACATTACATCACCGGACGAGGTTGGATGCTGGCCGGAGGGATCATCGAAACCCTGCTGGGGTTGATCCTTGCCTGCAATGTCGCCCTGTCGGCCCTGACCATGCCGATCTTCTTAGGCTTTTGGCTGATGTTCCGTGCTTTTGCCACCATCGGATGGGGCGGTGATATGAGTGCCCTGAAAATCCCGGGAGCGGTATGGACTATCCTTAGCGGCGTACTATTACTGCTGCTCTCGCTGTGGACCCTGCTGCAACCTCTAGCTTTCGGCACCTCGATGGTCGTTGTATGGGTCGGTATCTCCCTGCTGTTCGCCGGACTATCCAGCATTTTATTCTCCCTGCAACTGAAAAATATCCACAAGTATATCGCTTAACTTCCCCTACCCATGCAAACGCCCCCGGACTGAAGTCCAGGGGCGTTTTTATTTCGTTCTTTTTCATTCTGCGGTCAGTACAATTTCGGGAAACGCAGTACGACCATTCTCCCCTGAACCATCAGGAGTACCGCCGAGGATATCGCAACAAGATAGCCAACAAGGCAAACACACCCATCATCGGTGGATAGTACAAATAACGAATGATCTCCAACGGAGAAATGGCGGCCAATCCGGCAGCCATTAACAGTTGCGCCCCATAAGGAATGATCCCCTGCACAAAACAGGAAAAGGTGTCGAGAATACTGGCTGATTTGCGACGATCAACCCCGAAACGTTCTGCAATATCCCGGGCAATCGGCCCGACCGTGATCAGGGCAATCGTATTATTCGCCGTACAGAGATTGGCCAGACTGACTAATGCGGCCAGACTCAGCTCGGCACCTCGTTTCCCGCGCACATGACGGGTCAGGCGCTCAATGATATAGTCGATTCCTCCATTGAAACGGATCAGTTCCAACATACCCGCGGCCAGCAAAGTGATCACGATCAGTTCACCCATACCGATGATTCCCTCTCCCATGGCTCCGAACCAGCCCCAGAAATCGAATCCACCGCTCAACATGCCGACCACACCGGTCATCAGCAACCCCAAGGCCAGGACCAACATGACATTCACTCCCGCGATCGCCGTTCCCAGCACTACCAAGTAGGGCAACACCTTCACCCACTGAACGGTCTGAACCGGCACCGATTCATGGACCACTCCTCCCGAAAAGATGTAAATCAACAACACGACCACCGCGGCCGGGACCACAATCAGACTGTTGACCCGAAACTTGTCTTTCATGTCACACTCCTGGGTTTTTGTGGCCGCAATCGTCGTATCGGAAATGAACGACAGATTGTCTCCGAAAAAAGCTCCTCCGACCACAATCGCCAACATAAAACCCAACCCGACTTCGGTTTTTTCCGCGATACCGATAGCCACAGGCGCCAACGCCACGATGGTTCCGACCGAAGTCCCAATCGACAGCGAAATAAAACAGGAAGCAATAAAAATCCCCGCCAGCAACAACCTCTCAGGTAAAATATGGAGAGTCAGGTTCACTGTCGCATCGATCGCCCCCATGGCCTTTGCCGAAGCGGCAAAAGCTCCGGCCAACACAAAAATCCAAATCATCAACAGGACATTCTTGTGAGAGGCTCCGATCGAAAACCGCGCGATTCGTTCTTCCAGGGACAATCCGCGCGTAATGGCTACGGCATAGACGGATGAAACCAGAAAAGCGACCGTAATCGGCACT
Organism: Alistipes sp.; assembly: GCA_019422485.1. Lineage (GTDB taxonomy): Bacteria > Bacteroidota > Bacteroidia > Bacteroidales > Rikenellaceae > Alistipes_A. The sequence goes on from JAHZDG010000052.1 coordinate 3,965, forward strand.
TTATAAAAATCGTTCACCAGCAACGAAGTCACCAGATAGAGGCACAGAAACACCAACAAAGGGCTGAGCGCCCACCATCCGGGTTTTGTTTTAGAAAGCTGGTTTTCGTACATGATCAAAAGAGTTTCAGACAAAGATACGACATCACCGCCGATCCACCAAGCCCCGCCTGCCCTCTTGGTTCCCAAAACAAGCTGTACGGTCCGTCGGTTTGTCGGCAAAAAACGAACCGGGACATTGAAAATGCTTTGTCCAACTCAATAGGGAAAGGCTAAGGCATCCAATGCATAACCCCGGTTACGGGATGCTGCGAACGCCACTGACAAAATTGCTCATACGTACGGACACCGTCTTCGAGCACCGCCCGATAATATTCCACTCCGAGGATTTTCTCCATTTCGGGCGTTTCATATTTCAAGCGCAGAATCGCTTCCCGTGTTTCGGGGGTCAGAACTGCCGAGATCCGTTCGGCCATCCGTTCGAAATAGCCGTCATAGGGAGACCACTTCGGCATGTGGATCATATCGATTTGCCAGGTCTCTCCCTTCGGATCTTCATACCAGGCATGCCACTCCACACATTGTTCGGAGGTCCCGGTGCCATCAATGTATTCGATTCGTTTCAATCCGGGATCGGTTGCCAGTTGTGCCATCACCTTAAACCCGACCTCCGGCACAAAAGGATCGGAATAGATATGATAATCGATGTCCCGATGCGTCATCAGCAAGCCTGTAGCCAACGATCCGATCAGGTGAATTTCGGCTCCGGCGCTCTCCCATGCCTCCACAATTCCCAAACGTTGAATCACCTCCCGGGCCCGCTGTTGATTGACTCGAGCTAGTTCCAAAAACGTCTCCATCTTACCTGTCCCTTACAATTTTCTCAAAAGATCCGTAATGCGATCTGCGCACAGCCCTCGGCATCGGCCAGCGCATCGTGATGGTGGGCGAACTCAATCCCCAGATAACGGCACACCGTCGGCAGACGATGATCGCCGATCTGCGATTTCGGGAAGAGCCGGCGAGCCGCCTGCAACGTACACAAAAATTCGTACCCGGGCCACCCCAATCCATAAGCCTCCATTGTTTCACGCAACACCCGTTCATCGAAAGCCTTGTTATGGGCCACCAACGGGAAACCTTCGAGACGAGGAGCAAGCTCAGCCCAAACCTGCGGGAATACGGGTTGGTCACAAGTATCGTCAAAGCCGATGCCATGAATCTCTTCGGTGAAACGACGCACATAATAATTCGGGGTCGGCCGCACCAAACGATGGACACGCTCGACGATCTGTCCCTGACGGACACGCACCAACCCCACCGAACAGATGCTGGTCGAACGGTAGTTGGCCGTTTCAAAGTCTATGGCTGTAAAATTGTGTAACATGTCGTTCCGATTCGATCGACCGTTGTCGATCCGGGGACAAAAATAGCGCATTCTTCGCCAAATGGAATCACGTATTCTCTTTTACGCCTCTCACCCTACACGCCTGAACCGGACCCCGATGCCGCTCATCCCGCCTTTGGGCATATCCTCCTCTGCAATTCCTTTATCCCGGTCTTTTCCTACCGGAACACCAAGGCAAAGACCGTCTCCTGTTCATTGGAATAGAGCAACTTGATCGAACCATGATGCAACCGCATAATCTGACGCGATATACTCAGCCCGATCCCCGACCCATCGGGACGGGTCGTAAAGAACGGCACGAAAATCTGTTCGGCCACCTCCGGCGGAATCGGTTCTCCGTTATTGCTCACCTCGATATTCACCTGTTCATTCCGATCGCAATAGGCCTTGATCCGAATCCAGCCACCGGAACGTTCTCCGATGGCCGCCAACGCATTTTTCAACAAATTGAGAATCACCTGTGAAATCTGGTTTTCATCGGCATGAATCATCAGATCGTCCCGATCCACCTCCACGTCGATCCGAACCTCCCGGTCCCGAATCGGTTCCGAGGCTAACAACACCAGGCGTTCCAGCATTTTCTTGACATACACCAGCTGAAACTCCGGACACGGAATCCGGGTAAATCGGCGGTACGACTCAACAAAGGCGATCAACCCCTGGCTGGTGGTCTGAATGACCTCCAGCCCTCGCCGGATATCATCATCCTGATCGCCATGCAGCTGCAACAACGTTTCGCTCAGCGAGGTGACCGGCGTGATCGCATTCATGATCTCATGGGTCAGCACCCGCGTCAACCGGATCCAGGACTCCAGTTCTTTTTCATCCAGCTGCCGGTCAATATCGTTGATCGCCACAATGCGCATGCGTTGTCCGCGAATGGTCACCGCCGAGGCCTGCAACGCCAAATGAGAGGTTCCTCGTTCGGTATGCACGGTCACACTCTGGGTATCGCCGCTTCCCAACCCCTGAAACAGTGCGGGCAATGCCTCGTCCACCCGATACAACTGATGAATATGCGTAAACACAGGCATCCCCAACAGCCGCAACGCTTCCCGGTTGGTCTGAAAGACATTCCCCTTTTCGTCGATCACGACAATCCCCGTAATCACATGACTCAGAATCAATTCATAATACTGCTCCTGTTCCCGGATGTCGTTACGGGTTTTCAGAGAGAGATCCTTCAGACGATTGAGTGCCTGATTGAAAGCCCGATCATAGAAGATCCTCTCGCCCTCGGAAAAACGGAAGGAAAAATCCCCGCTTTCAATAGCGTTGAACATGAAGGTAATCTTGCGGGTGTTGTAGAAATAGAGTCGCACCAACAGGATCGCACACCCCAACATCGCCACCGCACACAAGACCACCAGCGAATAGCGCGCCGCATAGAAAGCCACCACGCCCCCGACAGTCGCCATCACTATTCCCAACAGCAACCACAACAGTTTATGAAATACGCCTCGGAACATGGCAGGAAGAGCTAAAGCCCGTATTTTTTAATTTTATTATACAGCGTCTGGCGGCTAATGCCCAACTGTGCAGCCACCAACGAAAGGTTGCCTTTGTGTTGATCCATGGTTTTTCGGATCAGGCCGATCTCCATCTCTTCAAGCGTGGTGACCGTTCCGACCGCCGCCTCCATCGGGGGCGACAATACAAAATCGGCCGCCGACAGCCGGTCTCCCTCACACAAGATCACCGCCTTCTCGACCGCATGCTGCAACTCACGGATATTGCCATACCACGGATAGGCCCGCAGAACGGCCACCGCCTCCTCGGAGAGCGAATGGATACTCTTTCCGTAACGAGCGGCATAACGCAGCAGAAAGCGTTGAGCCAACGGTTCAATATCATCGGGGCGTTCCCGCAAAGGAGGGATTTCGACATGGATCGTATTGATGCGATAAAGCAGGTCCTCCCGAAAGGTACCCTCCTGCACCATCTGCCTCAGATCGCGGTTGGTCGCGCAAATCAACCGTATATCGACCGGAATCGGAGTATTGCCCCCGACGCGCACCACCTGACGGCTCTGCAACACCGTGAGCAGCTTGGACTGCAGATGATAGGACAAATTTCCGATCTCGTCCATGAACAGCGTTCCGCCCGAAGCCACCTCGAACTTTCCGGCCCGATCGTTGCGGGCATCCGTAAACGCCCCTTTCATATGGCCGAACAGTTCGCTTTCAAACAGCGTTTCGGTCAATGCCCCCATATCGACACTGACCCACGACTCGTCACGACGCGTAGAGAGCCGATGAATCTCCCGTGCCAGAATCTCCTTACCGGTTCCGTTTTCCCCGGTAATCAAAACGGTAGCATCGGTACGGGCCACCTTCTCGATCAACTGACGCAGGTCGGTCATGGCCGGGCTATTGCCCCAATACATTCCGGACTCCTGCCGAAATTCGCGTTTGATCTCTTTGAGCTGTTTGACCTCCCGACACGAAACGCTCAAATTGTAGGCCGACATGAGCGTGGCCACCAGCTTGGCATTATCCCACGGCTTCACGACGAAATCCGCTGCCCCGGCCTTGATTCCCTTGACGGCCAGATCAATATCGGCATACGCCGTAAACAAGACCACTTGCGTACCCGGTGAGGCCTCCCGAATCCGGCTCAACCAATACAACCCTTCGTTCCCGCTGTTGATACCCGCCGAGAAGTTCATATCCAACAACACGACATCGAAGCTTTTTTCCCGCAGGAGGGTCAATAGAGAAACGGGGGACGAAAGCGTCTCGATCGTCTCGAAATAGTTGCCTAGCAACAATTTCAAAGCCATCAGGATGCTTTTGTTGTCATCCACGACCAGAATGTGACCTCGTTTACCGGTATTTTTTTCGTTACGCTGCATGTGCGGTTCGCTTTTCGAGGTTTATGATCAAAAATACACATTAAATCCCAATCTGACGATTCCCCACCCGCGATAAAATCACTCCTCCGCTCCTTTAGTGTCAAAAAATTTGACAACGACTGTCTATTTTTTTGACACTCCCTCCTCTCCCAAAAAATCACAAACCATTCAGCACCAGCCAATAAAAGGTTTCGGCACGCTTTTCGGATATATAAAGGGTAAAAAAGATCCCTGATCCCATGATACGATCCGTTTTCCTTTTCACGCTGAGTGTTTGTGTTGCCCTGGGGAACCGTCTTCACGGACAAACCCTCTGGTCGCTGCATGACTGCATGGTCTATGCCGTAGAAAACGCACCGAAATACAAAATCCAGGAACTGACCAACCAGAACTACAACCGTGACCTTCGGGACGCCGCCCTCGGACTGTTACCCTCGATCTCCGGCAGCGTCACCGGCAACTTCAACAACGGCCGCAGCATCAGCCAGGAAGACAACAGCTACATCAACACCACCAGCTTCAGCAATCAGTACGGTCTGAGTGCGAGCGCCTATCTGTTCAATGGGTTTCAGGCCATCAACAGCCTGAAAGTGGCCCGGATCGCCCGTCTGCAGGGGATCGAAGAGGCCCGGCGCATCGCCGACGAAATCGCCCTCAACACCATGCAGAATTATTTTAATGCCATTCACGCCCACGGTTTGGTACTGCTGGCCCGCGAACAACTCGCCGAGAGCCAGCAACGCCTCAAAAATACCCGCCGAATGGCTGAACTCGGCCTGAAAGGGGAAGCCGATGTGCTGCAGATCGAGGCCGAAGTGGCCACCCAGGATTTCAACCTGACCCAACAGGAAAACCTGCTGGCCGACAACCTGCTGCAACTGAAGGAATCGATGTTCTACCCCATCGAGAAACCCTTGCAGATCGACACGACCGTACGCTGGGGCATCAACCTGCTGGATCAGCCCGAGTCGCCCAACGCCCTCTATAAAACAGCCCTCGAACACCTGCCCGAATCCAAAATCGCCGCCATGAAGGTAGAGGCATCGCTCTATCAGTTCCGGAGCGCCAAATGGATGCTGCTGCCTTCGCTGTCCATCTCCGGCAACTACGGCACCAACTATTTCAAAGCCAACGGCACCGAAACCCTGAGTTTCCAGAAGCAGTTGGAAGGCAAACAGTCCAAAAGCCTGGGATTGTCCCTGAACATTCCCCTGTTCAGCGGGCTGACCCGGCAAAGCCGCATCACCCGCACCCGCAACGAAATGCGCATCGCCCACTACGAACAGGAACAGACTCGCCAGGAGATCGAAGCCGCGATCCAACGCGCCATCCAAGAGATGGAGGGCAAAAGCAAAGAGTACGTCCAGGCGGTCAAAACGGTGATGGCCGAAGAGAGCGCCTATGCCGTCAACCGCCGCAAATATGAAGAAGGACTGATCAATATCCTCGATCTGCAGACCAGTTCCAACCGACTGCTCGAAGCCAAAGTCAAACGACTCAACGCCCTGCTGGGGTATCAGATCAAACGCCGGGAAGTGACCTATTATCAGGGCACCTCATACCTCGACCAAGACTTTTAATCTTCACGAATCATAGCACACAACCATGGATATCAAAATCGAAAACAAACGGCTTATTAAGAAAAAACACGTTCCTTGGATCATCGGGGGAATTTTCGTCCTCGTTTTATTGGGATGGGCGATTTTCGGCAACCATGTCTCCACCCTGAAAGTCGACAACCAGACACTCACCATCGGAGAAGCCGTCCAGGGACAGTTCAATGATTACGTACAGGTCAACGGGACGGTACAACCGCTCACTACGATTCAACTCAGTGCCCTGGAAAACGGCATCATCGAAGAAAAGGTGCTGGAAGAGGGTGCTTTTGTCAAGCGGGGCGACGTCATTGTCCGGATGAGCAACTCCCAGCTCAACATCCAGATTCTGGCCAGCGAGGCCGATCTGGCGGAACAGGAAAACTTTCTGCGCAACACCATGGTGACGCTGGAACAACAGAAGCTCGACCTACAGCGCGAACGCAACCAGCTGAACCTGGATGTTCACCGCAAAGGGCGCACCGCCCGGCAATACGAACAACTCTATGCCGAAAAGCTCATCTCCCGCGAAGAGTATCTGGTGGCCCAGGAAGACTACAAACTGGCCGTCCAGAATCGCGATCTGGTGATCGAGCGGCAGAAACAGGATTCTCTCTATCGCTCCATACAGGTCAAGAATCTCGAGGAGAGCCTCGAAAGCATGCGCAAAAACATGGCTCTGGTACGTCAGAAAGTGGACAACCTGAATGTCAAATCCCCCATCGACGGCCAAATCGGGACGCTGGACGTGGTGCTGGGCAAATCGGTCGTTTACGGAGAAAAGATCGGTCAGATCAACGACCTGTCGGCCTACAAAATCGAAGCCTTGGTGGACGAACACTACATCGACCGCGTCCGCACCGGACTGGAAGCCTCCTTCAAACGACAGGACAAACAGTATCATCTGGTTGTCAGCAAGGTCTATCCCGATGTCAAGGAGGGGCAGTTCAAGGCCGATTTCTCCTTTACCGGTGAAATGCCCGACAACCTCCGCACCGGGCAGACCCATTACCTGAGTCTGGAACTGGGCCAACCCTCCGAAGCCACCATCATCCCCAAAGGATCGTTCTACCAGAAAACCGGAGGCGGATGGATCTATGTGGTGACGCCGGACGGCACCAAGGCCTATCGCCGGGAGATCCGCATCGGCCGCCAAAACCCCCAATACTACGAAGTGCTCGAAGGATTGGAGGCCGGCGAGAAAGTCATCGTATCGAGCTACGACACCTTCGGTGACAACGAAATGCTGATTTTGAAATAACACACCCCTTGAACGGTCATCTAACCCTCAATAGTTTTCGTCAATTTTCCAAACTTCTACACGCAACCCCTCATGAACAGTTTTTCCATGGCATGGCGCTCTCTCTCCCGCAAAGGACGTCACAACGGCATCAAAATCTTATCGTTGAGTATCGGTCTGGCGCTGGGCATTATTCTGATCGCCAAAATGCGCTTCGAGCAAAGTTACGACAGCTTCTATCCCGATCTCGACCGGCTTTACATGGTCTACAACTCGAGCACAAGACCCGAAGGGCCTATGTTTTATCCCATGATGAGCGGAGGGGTAGCCGTCGGCATGAAAGCCGAAATACCGGAGGTCGAAGCCGCTACCCGCATAACCGATATCTGTACCGACGCGGTTTTCTGGACAGAAGCGAAACAAAAACTGACCGGCACCTTTTTCCTGGCGGACACCAGTATTTTCGATGTTGTCCCTCGCCCCATGCTGCTCGGCAACGCCAAAGAAGTATTGGCACGACCCCACTATGCCCTGATCTCCCGCAGCCTTGCCCAACGCATCGGACAGGGGACCGACGTCATCGGCCAACAGATTACCTTAGACATGTATCCCAACGTGGCGCTGACCATCGGCGGCGTCTTTGAAGATCTGCCTGAAAATGCCACACTCGACTACGATGTGCTCGTCTCGATGCCCTCCATTTCTCTTTTCATGTGGGACGGTTCCCTCAACTGGTTAGGGAACGACCGTTATACCACCTATGTCAAATTGGCTCCCGGCGTCGATCCCAATTCACTCAAATTAGACATTAAGAATCTTATAGATAGACATATAGATCCTGCCGAAATGCAAAAATTCGGTTATGAGATCAACTATACCCTACGCCCGATCACGGATTTGTATGCTAATGACCCTCATGTGCAGCAGATGATCCGGATGCTGGCCCTGCTGGCATTTGCCCTGCTGTTCACCGCCTCGATGAACTATGTTCTGTTGGTTATCTCCTCCATGGTAAAACGTTCCAGAGAGATGGGCGTCCTGAAATGTTACGGCGCCTCCCGGAAAAACATCTATCAAACGATCCTCAGCGAAACCAGCCTGCATATCATGCTGGCCCTGTTGATCGCCACCCTGTTGATTTTCACCTTCCAGGGGACCATCGAGAATATTCTCGACACCTCCCTATCCGCCCTGTTTACCGGCACGACCTGCCTGATTCTCTGCATCGTCGTCGGGCTGGTATTCCTATTGACCGGCGTACTGCCCGCCTATCTGTTTACCCGAATCTCCGTTACGGCCGCCTTTCGGCACTCCCGAGGGGACGCCAACCGAATCTGGAAACACGCTTTGTTGTTCATCCAATTTGCGGCCGCAACGATGTTAATCACCCTGCTGATCCTCGTCGGACGGCAATACCGCCTGATGATTCATAACGACCCGGGCTTCACCTACGACAACCTGTTATACTGCTCGACCTTCGGCGTCAAGCCCGAACTCCGCCAAACTGCACTGGATGAGCTGAACCGACTACCGTTCGTCGAAAAAACGGCCACATCGAACACCTTGCCGTTTTGGGCGGCGGCGGGCAATAACGTTCGGGACGAGCAACAAATAGATCTGTTCAACTATGCCGACCTGTACGGCGTAGACACCAACTATTTTTCTCTGATGGAGATTCCGATCATTGCCGGCACAAATTTCCAGGCCAACCGCTCCAAGACTCCGCAGGTCATGGTCTCCCGCTCCTTCGCTGACAGAATCAGCAAAATGATGGAATGGAAGGATGGCGTCGTCGGCAAAAGCCTGATTCTCACCGAGCATTGGCGAGTGACCGTCTGCGGAGTATATGAAGATTTCCAAATCGGCTCGCTGATCACCTATGACAATCGGCCTTCGGCTCTGTTTTACGCACCTGTGCCGGAAGACAATCTGTTGATCCGGCTGAGCGACCTCAAACCCGAATACATCCGCCAAATTACCGACATTCTGACCCGCCTGATGCCGAATCGCGACATTCAGGTCATTCCCTACGTCACCGAAATCGTCGCCCAATACGCCGATTCGAAACGTTTCCGCAACACCGTACTGGCCGGCTGCCTCATCACGCTACT
>JAHZDG010000053.1 GCA_019422485.1 Alistipes sp.
ACAAACTTAAAATTAAATCATTCAACCGATGAAAGAAGCACAGATTATCAAAGCCTACGAGGCAGCCAAGGAACGTTATGCCGAGCTGGGTATCGATACCGACAAGGCGCTCCAACAGCTCCAGAACATTTCCCTGTCGCTGCACTGCTGGCAGACCGACGATGTGACGGGTTTCGAAAACCCCGACGGACAGCTCTCCGGTGGGATTCAGGCTACGGGGAACTATCCCGGCAAGGCCCGCAACATCGACGAAGTGCGCCAAGATATCGAAAAGGTAAAAACCTTGATCCCGGGGAATCACCGTCTGAGCCTGCATGCCATCTACGGCGATTTCGGCGGCCAGAAAGTAGATCGTGACCAGATCGAAGTAAAACACTTCCAGAGCTGGATCGACTGGGCCAAAGCCAACAACATGAAACTGGACTTCAACAGCACCAGCTTCTCTCACCCCAAGAGCGGCGACCTGTCGCTGTCTAACCCCGATAAAGGCATCCGCGACTTCTGGATCGAACACACCATCCTCAGCCGTAAGATCGCTGAAGCCATGGGTTAACAGCTCGGCAGCAAGGCTTGCCACAACCTGTGGATCCATGACGGTTCGAAAGACCTCACCGCTAACCGTTACCTGTATCGTTCGCTGTTGAAAGATTCTTTGGATCAGATCTTTGCTGTAAAATGCCCGAATGTGAAAGACGGGGTGGAAAGCAAAGTGTTCGGGGTAGGTCTCGAAAGCTTCACCGTAGGTTCGCACGAATTCTACATGGGTTATGCCGTTCAGAACGGTTTGATGGCTACCCTCGATATGGGTCACTTCCATCCGACCGAAGAAACCTATGACAAGATCTCCTCGATGTTGCTCTTCACGCCGGAAGTGCTGCTGCACGTTAGCCGTCCGGTACGTTGGGACAGCGACCACGTGGTGATTCTGAACGACAGCGTGGCTATGCTGGCTCAGGAAATCGTATGGGCCGATGCTCTGAACCGCGTAAACATCGGGCTGGACTACTTCGATGCTTCGATCAACCGTATCGGGGCTTATGTTGTCGGTAGCCGTGCTACCCAGAAAGCCTTCCTGCAGGCTCTGCTCTCGCCGATCCAGAAACTGCGCGAAAACGAAGCCGCCGGCAAATATTTCCAGCGTCTGGCTTTGCAGGAAGAAGCCAAGAGCCTGCCCTGGTCGGCTGTGTACGACTACTTCTGCCTGAAGAACGGAACCCCCGTGGCCGAAGAGTACATCGCTGCCATCGAACAGTACGAAAAGGACGTTACCTCGAAACGATAAACCGAGAGACGATCACTATCGAGCGAAAGCGTTGCTCCGCGAGGACGGCGCTTTCGCCGTATTGAAACGACTACCTAATCTACTGAATCTATGAATAGTATTTTGATTGGAATTTTGCTGATGACCATCGGTTCGTTCGCCGGATCGAGCTATTATGTGCCCATCAACAAGATTAAAAACTGGTCGTGGGAAACCTACTGGATCGCTCAGGGGATCGTTTCCTGGATCCTCTTGCCGTGGGCCTTCACGCTGTATGCCGTTCCGTTTGATGCGCTGGGCACCGTGCTGACTTCGGCTCCGGTGAGCGCCATGGCTCTGGCCGTGCTGTTTGGAGCCCTGTGGGGTGTCGGTGGTCTGACCTGGGGGCTGAGTATGCGCTACCTGGGGATCTCGCTGGGACAATCCGTTTCGGCTGGGTTCTGTGCTGCTTTCGGGACTATCATCCCGCCGATCGTAGCCGGGGAAAATCTTTTCACGACGCCCGGGGGTTGGGCCCTGTTGATCGGGGTAGCCATTTCGCTGGCCGGTATTGCGGTGATCGGTTATGCCGGTTCGTTGCGTGACAAGGCCATGAGTCCCGAAGAAAAGAAAGCCGCCGTTAAAGAGTTCGCTTTGAAGAAAGGGTTGATCATCGCCATTTTTGCCGGTTTGATGAGCGCCTGCATGAACTACGGGCTGGCTGCCGGACAACCCATCGCCGACGCGGCGATTGCCAACGGCTGCTCGGAGTTGTTGTCGTTTAGTCCGGTGCACATCTTTGTGATGTTCGGGGGCTTCCTGACCAATTTCATCTATTGCGTGTATCTGTTCCGTAAGAACAAATCGTTCCACGAATATCGTACCGTCGGCGGTTCGGTGCTGGCCAGCAACCTGCTCTTCTCGCTGTTGGGCGGTTCGCTCTGGTACATGCAATTCCTGTTCCTGGGAATGGGACAGAGCTTTATCGCCGATAACGCGATGTTGGTGGCCTTCAGCTGGAGTATCCTCATGTCGCTGAACATCGTCTTCAGTAACTTCTGGGGGATTGTGCTCAAAGAATGGAAAGGAAGTTCGAGCAAAACGATCGCCGTGCTGTGCTGCGGGATTTTGCTCCTGATCATTTCGGTCTTCTTCCCCTCGCTGTTCTAAGCCCCATTTGTCGGAAACGAAAAATTTGGTTTTACTTATTAAAATAGATCCATATGCAGCGTTGTGCTTTTAAAATGAAATTGAAACCCGGTTGCGAAGCCGAGTATCAGAAACGCCATAATGAAATATGGCCCGAGCTGGTGAAAATGCTCAAGGATTCGGGAGTGTACGACTACTCGATTTTCTGGGACAAGGAAACGAACATTCTGTTTGCCGTGCAGAAAATCGATGGCGAACAAACTTCGCAGGACCTGGGTCCTACGCCTATCGTACAAAAATGGTGGGATTTCATGGCCGATATCATGGAAACCAACCCCGATAATTCGCCCGTGTCGATTCCTCTGCCCGAACTGTTCTATCTGGAATAGTCCGGATAAGAGTATATGGAAAAGGCCGCATCTCGTACAGATGCGGCCTTTTTAGTTGGTCAGGGATGGGTTGATCCTTCGATCTCCTGGTATCTGCGCATAAAAAATCCCGAACGTATTCGTTCGGGATTTTGGGTATATCTGAAGAGATTATTTCAGATTGGGGTTGATCTTCGACCATTCGTCGATAGCCGGCAGAATACCCATTTCGATCACTTCATCGCGCAGGTGAGTCAGGTGCTGGTAGCTGGTGCGCAGGGCATCGAGTTCTTCCTGAGTACCCTGAGGCAATTTGCAGTGAACCCCTTGGGCGTCAACGGTGGTTTCCATCGCCATCATGATGTGACGGAATTCCCCTTCGTCTACATAGGTGCCGACCGGCCAGCGGAACGGTGCACCACCCATGGCAGCCCGGATCATTTCGATAGAAATATAGGCAGGACTCTGGAATGACGAACGACCGCGCAATTCAATAATCCGTTTCCCACCTTGGATGACATGCTGACGAATAGCGGCCCATTTTTCGTCGGTCAGAGCCGGTGTGCCGATCAGTGAACTCAGCGGTTTGCCGTCGACAATGGTGGTCGAAGCGAATACGGCCATCTGTTCGCCGTGACCGCCATAGGTGCGTGAGTTGACCACTTTATCCTGAGCAATACCGAAATGTTGTGCCAAAGCGGTTTGCAGACGCGTGCTGTCCAGAGCGGCCAGCGTGCTGACCTGTGAGGGTTTGAGACCGGAGTAGATCAGGGTGATCAGACCCGTGATGTCGGCCGGGTTGAAGATGACCACGACGTGTTTTACATCGGGGCAGTAGGTGCGGATGTTTTTCCCGAATTGAGCGGCGATTTCGGCATTTCCTTTGAGCAGGTCTTCACGGGTCATGCCGGCTTTACGGGCGGCACCTCCCGAAGAAACGATGTATTTGGCGTCACGCAAGGCTTCGGCCACATCGCTGGTGTACGTCAGATTAATTCCTTCGAAACCGCAGTGGTACATCTCTTCGGCTACGCCTTCCAGGGCCGGAGCAAAGGGGTCGTACGCACAGATATTAGGGGTGAGACCCATCATAATAGCGGTTTGGATCATGTTCGATCCGATCATCCCGGCTGCGCCGACGATGGTCAGTTTGTCGTTCGTCAGAAAGTTCATAACGTCTTGGTTTGAGTTTACCTTAAATTTTACGCCTATAAAGATAATGTCTTTTCTTGAAATAGAGTCATCGGAAATCATTATTCTCCATAACGGATTGGAATAGTGTAGGACGGTTGGTTCGGTTGGATGAAGAACACTCCGAAGTTCGAAAACTCAAAACTTGTGCCGGACTCTCCATCCTATTGACAGAAATCCGGGTATGATAACTTTTGGTTATGGGTGATAAGTATTTGAGTGTCTTTGTTTTTTGGAATATTTCCTTTCTTTGCGTCGTATTGATCATGAATTTAGAGTGGTTATGAATATGAAATTGAGTGAAAAACAGGGAAATATGTTGCATGGCGTGTTGTTGATCGCCTTGTTCTCCTGTGCCGCGTTTTACATCAGTGATTTTCCCTTTATAAAAGGACTTTCGCTCAGTCCGCTGATTATCGGGATTGTCTTGGGGATGGCGTATGCCAACAGCTTGCGCAATCGTCTGCCGTCGACCTGGGTGCCCGGGATTCTTTTCTGCTCCAAACGTCTGTTGCGGGTGGGGATTATTCTGTATGGGTTCAACCTGACGTTTCAGGATATTGTACAAGTAGGCCTGCCGGCTATCCTCATCGATGCCATCATCGTTGCCGGAACCATTTACGGCGGGGTATGGATCGGCCGTTTGCTGAATATGGACCGCGGGATTGCCTTGTTGACCTCGGTGGGCAGCGGTATCTGCGGGGCGGCTGCGATTTTGGGCGCCGAAGCCACTATTCATACCAAACCCTATAAAACAGCAGTGGCGGTTTCGACGGTCGTGATCTTCGGGACGATCTCCATGTTCCTCTATCCGGTGCTCTATAAACAGGGAATCGTAAACCTGACACCCGAACAGATGGGTCTCTATACCGGGTCTACTCTTCATGAAGTGGCTCATGTGGTGGGTGCCGGCAATGCGATGGGTGAAGAGATCTCGAATGTGGGGATTATCGTGAAGATGATCCGGGTAATTATGCTGGTACCGGCCTTGTTGGTGATCAGCTGGTCGATCGCTCGTCTGCGGGCTCGTAAAGCGCGTCAGCGCGGCGAAACGAACTTGCAGCAGGGAAGTGGAAAAGTAGCGATTCCCTGGTTTGCATTGGGATTTCTGGCTGTGATTGCCTTCAATTCGTTGGGATGGCTGCCCGAACCGGTGATTGCCTTTATCAAGCGTCTGGATACCTTCCTGTTGACGATGGCCATGACGGCGCTGGGTGCCGAAACCAATTTCGAAAAGTTCAAAAAAGCCGGGGCAAAACCTTTCCTGCTGGCTTCGATTCTCTATGTGTGGCTGTTGGGCGGAGGTTATCTGTTGGCCAAATATGTGGCTCCGGCCTTGATGTAATGCTCCGATCGGACGGATATAAGAAAAGGGCTGCGGGATTCCGCAGCCCTTTTTCTATGAGTGTATTTGATAAAAATTCCGTCCGCTTCCCTTCTAAAATGACCCGTAACGTTGTTCGGCTCGTTGGCGTACGAGGGTTTGTTCGGTCTCGGTCAGAAGGGTAGGGGCCTCGAGTCCATATTGTTGTAAAAAGACGTCGGTGAGGCGTTTGAAGAAATCCTCCGTCGATTCCTCCGCTCCGCTATACTGACAGATGTTCACCACCGGACTGGGTACCGAAGCTACGCCTTTGCCGCGTCGTGTCGGATCCCCCTGACGGATACGGTCGAGTCGTTTCAGGTCAGTGTGGTGGAGCAGCGTGCCGTGGAACAGCCATCGGTGTCGGGTGATGTGCGAGGCGGTACCGGATATTTTCCGGCCGTCGCACAAAAGTTCCCGGCGGGAGCCCATCTGAGCGGAAACGCCAAGCTGAGCTAAAGCCCGGATGATCGGGGTGCTGAAATCGCGGTCGAGAATCGGGGTTTCGGTTTTATCGCCGAAAAAGGCGTAGTTGATATTCCCCTCGTCGTGATAGACCGTTCCTCCGCCCGAAAGGCGTTTCAATACGGGAATCCCTTCCTGCCGACAATACGCCAGATCCACCTCGGCCTCGAGGGTCTGGTTACGCCCCACGATCACCGATGGACGGTTTATATACAGCAACAGAACGTCGCCGGGACGTTCTGTTAGCAGGTATTCTTCCAGCGCACAATTGCACTGGGGTAGATTCCACGGACTGAGAATCAGTTGCATGGAAACGAATTTTAAACGGTTTATTCTCCTACGTGGAAAGCCACGCGCAGATCTTCCACCTGTTGGTCGTTGATCGGTTTGAGTTCTCCGATCGGAGCGGCCATAATCAGCGATTTGGCACTGAATTCGGCTACTTCCAGACGGTCGAACGTATTGAGCAGCTGATCGCCGGTTACCAATACCGAGTCATTGGCCAGCAACAGGCAAGGCACTTTCTTCACCATTTCGGGAATAGCCAGCGGATCTTCGTATTGCAGCCCGTAAGGGATGATCGGAATATCCTGCAACAGGATCCAGCTTTCGGGAATGGTGCGGACGTTGAATTTCACGCCCGAGGTGCAGAAGCCCATCAGGTTAGGCGACTGGGTCAGGATGATCGAGTTGATCTTCGGGTTGCTCTGGTAGATGGCCTGGTGCATGGCAACCGAACGGCTCGGAATCTTGCCGGCTTCGACCATACCGTTTTTCACTTGAACAATATCCTGAGGTTCGAGGTCCCAACGCGGTTTGCCCGGAGGGGTGATCAGGAAGTCGTTCCCACGCCAACGTACCGATACCGTACCGTAGGTGCTGATCATCAGACCCTGGTCGCAGGCGCGGCGTACCATCTTCACGATTTCGGTGCGGATGGCCCGTTCGTCCGAAGGATAGGTGACACCCATGAAGTGCGGGTAGTCGGTGGGCAGCGAAGCTTCGTGCTGGCCGATCTGTTCTTCGGTCAGGTAGGTCGGCTGACCCAATACCATGGCGTTGAGTTCGGTGCGGGCGCACAGTTCCAGGGTTTCGAAACGCTGGTAGGCGTCCATCAGATCTTCCCCACACAGCACGACACCGTGATTTTCCATGATGACGGCTTTGTAATCGGGATGGCTTTTGAATTCAGCCGCGATTTTCTTGCCCAGTTCCTGGCTGCCCGGAGTGTCGTACGGAGCGAACCCGATGCGACCGCAAATACGGCGTGCCTGAGGAATGATGTTGGTGTTGGGAATCTTGTGGGTGATGCTGAACGAAACCAATGCGGGCGGATGGGCGTGAATAACCGCCTTCATGCCGGGACGCATTTGGTAGATAGCTTTGTGGAAGGGATACTCCGACGAAGGCTTGTGAGGACCGATGATGGTACCGTCTGCTTTGACGCACATGATATCCTTTTCGGTCAGGGAGCCTTTGTCGATGCCGCTGGGCGTGATCCACATATCGCCGCTCTCGTCCATGATGGAGACGTTACCGCCCGAGGTGGTCGTCATCCCGCTGCGGTAGATACGCCCGATGATCACTTTGATCTGCTCTGCGGGGTGCATCAGTTTCGTGTCTAGTTGCTTCATGACTTTTTTGATTGAGTTTTACCCGGTTTGTGGCCGGATGGTTGTTTATGATTGTTTTCAATCAGGTTTATGGCTTCATCTAAAAAATCATAGGCACCGATTCCCTTCACCTCAATCGTTTACTTCATCGGCATGGGCGAGCAGATATTCCTCTGCTTCCACGCTCCAGAGTCCGTTGTGACGATCGCAGATTTCGGCCAGCGCTTTGAATGCGGCATTGGTTTTGCCGCGTTCGGCGAATTCGGCAATCGGTGTCAACGGCATGTCGATATGCGTATAAATCAATTTCTTGCCGCCCGGAATGGAAGGCAGGTTCAGGGTGGTGTCGATCACGGCGTTCAGCCCTCCGATGTGGGTGACCAGACCGGCCGGATCGAGGCCTTCGCCCATCATATGGATAGCTTCCTGCATGTCGGCCGTGTTGCCGCCGCTGGTTCCCACGATATGGGTGAAGGCATAGTGCACATTATAAAAGTTCAACGGGGCCGTAAAGTCGGTTTTGGCCGGGCCTGCGAAGAAGTTGAGGCAGCCGTCGAAGGCCAGAATCGCATCGGCTTGTTGTACGACCGGAGCCACCGGAGCGAAGACAAATACGTCATCGAAACCCTGACCGCCGGTCAGGCTGCGAAGTTCGGCGACGGGATCGCTCATGGCTCCCGTGTTGACGTATTTCAGTTCGATGCCGTTTTTAGCGGCTTCGGCCGGGGTGTACAACGAGGCGGCGCGATCCAAACGTGCCTGGTCGATGTCGGTAACGACCAGCAGTTTGGGTTGGCGATCGGGACGATGGATGGCATAGTTGATGGCGGCCAGCCCCATGGGACCTACTCCGGCCAGAATTGCCATGTTCCCACCCTGTTTGATCTCCATTTGATGTACATAGGAGCCCGGGGTGGTGTGGTAGTTGGCGTGCATGGCGCCGATTACGCACGAGAGCGGTTCGGACAATGCACCGGGATAGTAACCGCGGCCTTTGTATTCCAGCAGACAGCCCTGTTCCATCACTTCGTTGGGAATGATCACATACGTGGCATCCCCGCCGATAAAGCGATAGGAGTAGCCCGGAGCACTCAATACGCCCACCGGCCCCTTCTCGTAGTTGAGGGCGGGCTGGATGGAGAATTTGAAACCGGGTTTGAATTTGGACTGCCATTTGGCCCCTACTTCCACCAGTTCACCGGCAAATTCATGCCCGATGATCACCGGGTTGGAAGCGATATCCCGCGGTACACGTTTGTGTACGTCGGCCTGGTGCGAGGCTTTGTAGGAGGACATGCAGATGCTGTCGCAGACCACCTTAGCCAAAATCTCGTCGTCCTGAATGGGCGGCAACTGGAACTCCTCCAACCGGAGGTCGTCCTTGCCATATAATCTTACTGCTTTTGTTTTCATAAAGTTAAGCGTTAAGATATTTACGCCCGTTGCTGGCGCAAATATACGGATTAATTCTGTTTTCCGGTATCTCGTCCGGAAAAGTGCCGATTTTCTTTTCGTTTGCCCTTAGCTGAGCATTACCTGACCGCCCGTAACGGGTACGGCTTGTCCCGTTTCGCAGGTTTGTTCGATCAGATATAGCACGGCTTTGGTGACGTCTTCGGGGCCGGTCCCTTTCTGCATCGGAACCTGGGCCATGTAGTATTTGCGGACGTCTTCGACGTTCTGGGCTCCCGGAACTTTGCCGGCTTTGAGGTACTGTACGAACAGCCCGTTGACCGGATCGCTCCACAGCGGACCTTCGTAGAAGTTTCCCGGGCAGACCGAATTGACTTTGATGCGGGCGGGAGCCAGTTCCAGGGCAAACGACTGGGTGAGCCCTATGCCGCCGAATTTGCCGCCGGCATAGGCAAAGTTGGCTTTCGAGCCGCGCAGACCGCTCTTGGAGTTGATCTGGATGATGTCGGCGTAGCGTTGCGGGTCGCAGCTGTTCTGGAGCTTCATCACCGGAGTGACGGTCTTCACGCAGTAGAAATAGGCGTTGTAGTTGATCTTGGTGACAAACTCGAAGTTTTCGGGGGTCATTACGTCGATACCGCCGGCACGCAATACCCCGGCGTTGCTGACAAATACGTCCAGCCCGCCGAATGCACAAACCGTTTCATGCACCAGATTGCGTAGACTATCCAGATCAGCCACGTTCGTTTTGACGAAGATGGCCCGATTGCTTTTGGCCAGAGCGTTGAGGTTGGCGGCGGTCTGCATACCCACGGTGTCGTTCAGGTCGGCCACCACGATGTTGGCTCCCTGAGCGATCAGGCAGCGGGCGATGCCTTCCCCGAAACCTTGGGCGGCTCCCGTTACGATGATGATCTTGTTTTCGACCCGTCCGGCGGCTCCACCAGCGCTTACTTTGCGGCGGTAGTTTTCCACTTCCCAGTTGTCGATGAAGTCGATTTGGGCCTGGGTCATGGGATGTTCACCCCCGAACGAGGCCGACAGATAGGCGATTTTCATCATGTCCTGATAGACTTCCTGGATGATATTCGCTCCGGCGGCGTTGTCGCCCACGGCCACCAAACCGATCCCTTTGATCAGAATGACTTTGGGAGCATAACCGTTTTGGGCGATGTAGGCTTCGATTTTGGCCTGAGCGGCTTCGCGGATCGCTTCGGGACCCTGGGCGTCGATGTAGATGTATTGCGACTTGCAGTATACGATAATGTCCGGCGAGAAGGGTTTCGAAATCTTGGCGATGTTGTCGGCCGACGAGGTGAAGTAGTCGATCAGTTCGTTGTTGACCACTTTGAGGGTTTTGTCGGGGCCGTCGGCGCTGCACCAGATACGCAAAGCCGGAATGACTTCGGCGGCACAAGTGCACACCTCTTTTTCTCCGGTCGGCAGCGTGACGGTCAGGGCCTGTTCGATTTTGCCCAGCACTTCGTCGTAGAGGGCCTGCACTTTTTCGGGCGATTCGGCACCGACAAAAATCCCGTGGTTCTGCAACAGAATAACAGCGGGTTCATGGCCGTGAGCGGCGGTGTAGGCCTGGATCCGTTTTTCGACCTCTTTGAACAGAATATAACCCGGATCGATGTAAGGGATATACAGCACGCTGTCGCCGAACAGTTTCTGAGTGACGGCTTCCACGTCCTGGGCGCACATCAGGGCATTGACCATCGTGGGATGGAGGTGTACGATGAACGGCGCCTGAAGGGCGTTATGCAGGGAGGTTTCGACACTCGGACGGCGATCCTTGGTGATGCAAGCGGCCGCCAGATCGTTTTTGACCTCTTCTTCACGGGCCGCCGAATCGGTCGGATAGGCTTTCTCAGAGATGACGTTCAGTTTGGCCCGGTCGAGAACGGCAAAGCCCTCTTCGGTGATGGTGGCCAGCGCGTGACCACTGGCTTTGACCCACAGTTTGTCGGCCGTCTTGAAGGAGGTATTCCCCCCGCCGGCAATGACATAACGGCTGTCCCGGCCGTATAATTGAGAAATGGCGATCAGTTGTTCTATCTCTTTCATGGTGGGTTCGATTGGTTTATGTGGATGGTAAATTACCGGATCAGGGAGCGGATCAGTCGATTTCCCTCTTGAATGAACAGGTTGCGTTTGGCCAGCGAGGGCATGCCCTCACGACTGGTGTACCCTTCGTAGCCCCGACGCAGCGCTTCCTGATGGGCTGCGACGATGCAGGCTCCGGCATAGTTGATGGCCTTGAGCTTGGGGGTCAG
>JAHZDG010000054.1:0-9040 GCA_019422485.1 Alistipes sp.
GTCCCCAAACTGGAGAATGAAATCAAGTTGAAGGAAAACGATCTGTCGGTGTTGTTGGGTGAGTTTCCTTCATCCATCCCGAGAGGCGGTGCGGCGGTGCAAAATGTATTGCAGGAGTTGCCGGTGGAGTTGCCTTCGACACTGTTGCAACGCCGTCCCGATGTGCGTCAGGCCGAACAGAAGTTGCGGGAGGCCAATGCACAGGTGGGCGTGGCCTATACCAATATGTTTCCGCGGATTTCACTGACGGCCTCTATAGGGGGTGAAAATTCCGAGTTGTCTAATTTTCTGAAAAGTCCGACGTGGTATTGGAGCGGCAAATTGCTGGGTCCCTTGTTCCAGATGGGGCGTAACCGGGCGGCGCATCGGGCTGCACAGGCGGCTTATGAACAGGAGGTGCTCCGTTATGAAAAGAAAGTGCTGGAAGTTTTTCAGGAAGTGGACAATGCCTTGGAAACTTTCCGTCGGACCCGAGAAATGCACGTTTCAGCCGAGGCATTGTATCGGTCGGCACAGTCGTATGAGAAGTTGGCTCATCTGCAATATGTGAACGGAGCGGTGAGCTATATCGATGTGCTGGATGCTCAGCGTCAGTTGTTTGACGCTCAGATCGCGCTGAACGATGCCGAACTGAATGAATTGACGGCGACGGTGTCGCTGTATAAGGCCTTGGGGGGCGGATTGATCAAGTAAACCTTCCGACTTGATGCCATAAAAAGGGGTGATTCCGTGTGGAGTCACCCCTTTATGATTTGCTGTTTTCCCGTTTGGAGATCTCTCCGGGAAGAATTTGGTGATAGCGTTTGCGATATTCGGAGGGAGTCAGGTTTTTATATTTCATGAAGACACGGGAGACATTTTTGGCATCTTCGAAACCGCAGGCAACGGCCAGTTCCTCGATGCTTCGGGTCGAAGTGATGAGTTCGCCGGCCAGTTTGTCCACCCGGTAGCGCTGGATGAATTGATAGATAGAAACTCCGGTATTGAGTTTGAATCGTTTTTCGAAGACCCTCCGCGACAACGGAACCAGCGCTTGCAGCGCAGGAACACTTAACGGCTGGGAGTAGTGCTGCTCGATGTACTCGACTACCTGCATGATGTATTTATCCCGGATGACATATTTCTGGGTGGATTGCCGGCTGAGAATCTGAACCACACCGACGGTAATGTTGGGCGGTTGGGTGATCCGTTTTTCGATCATTTCGTGCAGAATTTTGGCCGCGGCATAGCCTCCGTTTTCGACATCGAGTACGATGGAGGAGAGCGGCGGATTGGAAATGTTGCACAACAGTTCGTCGTTGTCTACCCCCAAAATGGCAATTTCATCCGGTACGCTGATCCCGAAGAATTTACAGGCTTCCGAGATGTGCAAGGCAAAATAGTCGTCGCAGGCAAACAGGGCAACCGGTTTCGGAAGGGATTTGAGCCATAACCCCAGTGCTTCCAGGTTATAGGCCCACTGTTCGTTGGCTCCGGTGCGTTCCAGTCGGCGGTGTACCCTGTATTGTTGTTGGGCCAGCCGTTCTGTGTAGCCGGCGCCGCGTTCCCGGGACCAGACCGTGTCGCTGATCCCGTAATAGGCAAAGTGGCAATAGCCTTTGTTGATGAAAAACTCGGCGGCCATACGACCCGTGCCGACATAGTCTCCCGTGAGGTTGCATACGCCCGGAATGCGGTCACGGTAGTTTTGGACAATGATCGGGATGTTGAGGTCTTTGAGCAGGTCGATATCCACGTCGCTCAGTTGGGCGATGATGGCATCGGCTTTCCATTGTTTGGCCCATTGGACGACGCCTCGGTCGCCGTGCATGACGCGGTAGTAGAGCGGCATGCGGTAGAAGGTCCCTCCACCTCTAGGGAGTAGCGGACGATCCCTTTGAGCAGGTTGCGACTGTATCCGCTCGAGAAATCGGTGAGAACCAGTACTTTGATCATGGTTAGAGAATGTGCTTCATGAAAAGGTTCAACGGTTTTAGGGAGTTTTGTTCTTCGAGGCCAAACGCAAGGCCTGGGTGGTGATATAATATTTGGTCAGGGTGTTTTGTTTTTCCCAATCGGGGATCGGCGTGCCGGACAGGTAGTCGAGGTAACGGTCCAGAACGGCGGCAAAGTGAGTTTCATGATTGCTTCGCAGGACATCCGGAACCGTAATTTCGAAACGTCCGGCTTCGCTTTCCCTGATTCCGATTCCCGGAAATTCGCTTTGAAGAGCGTGCCGTGTTTGCTCTAACTGTTGTTGGAAAGTCGCAGGATCGATCCCTTTAGCCGGGGCGATGTATAAAGAGGGCCTTTGGGTAGGGGTTTGCCAGATATGGGTGGTGGCCCGACTGCCCCGAATGTTGGTACGGGAGATGTCTCCGCTCTGGTTGGGGTGTTCGAATACCCATTCGATCCGAAGCGCGATGTGGTGACCTCTCAGGGTGTAGTGGATCTCACCGTTGGCATTGACCAGCAGGATCGAGTCTTGCAGATAGGGCTTCAGGTAGTCCGGAAAGTCGGATAGACCGGTAGATCGGCTGAATTCCGTCAGAGAAATAGTCGTTGGGAAGTGGTTGGCGGCCGTTACCTGGACATCGGTATGGTAGTCGATCGTCTGTTCGGGAAAGCATTTCCATTGCACCAGGTCGATGAGATGGGTGGTGACATCGACGATGCCTTCGCCTTGTTGGCGGATGTCGTAGTACCAACCCGGACGGGTCAGGGTCGAGCCGGCCACCTCCTTGTAAAAGGCATGAACGCTGGAGATACGTATGGCCGGGTCGGTTTCGGTCCCGGTTTCCAGTCGGCCGAACAGCATCGTGTCCTGCATCAGGGCTCGTTGGATGCGGTGCAGCACCTCATAACGTTCGGTCATGATGTCGTAAATGAGAATGCCTTGTCGATCGGCTTGGGCGAAGGCGTTCTCCAAACGGGCAAAATCGTCTGATTCGATGATCAACGGTTTGTCGGCCAAGACGTTCAGTCCGGCAGTGACCGATTGTTCGAGGTAGTCGATTTTGTGGCGGTTGTTGCCTGCTAAGAGCACTATGTCACCCGGGTGTTCATCTCTCATTTTTGCCAGAAAATCCGGGCCGAGATAAACCTGTTCATGCCAGGCGGTCGGTTGTTCGTTGCGCAGGTTGAAGGATTCTATCAGGGCGAGATACTCTTCGACTTCACCTCCTTCAGGGGCATAAACGAATACGGTGCTGTCGAGACGTTCGTTGGGGTATTTCTGTACCAGGGCGGCATGGAAATGACCGGGATCGAGACAGATCAGCCGGAAGGCCTGTGAACTCGCAGGCTGAGGCTCGGAATGGCACTGGAGGTTCAGCACCCCCAGTGTAAAAAACAAGATGATCTCCCCAACGGATCCGAATCGTTTCATACGATCAGTAATTTTTCTCCTGCAGTGTTTTCAGTGCGATGGCGCGGTTTTCCTGAAATACTTTTTCGGTTGAAACCGGACAGCCTCCCTGCAATTTGCTTTGGCGAGCGGCCTCCATGAAGGTGAAGATTTCCAGGGTTTCCTGCGGTGAAACAGGAACGACTCCGGTACGGAAGAATTTCAGAATTTCTTTCAACAGTTCGGCATAGGGAATCTCTTTGCCCAGCGGATAGATACCTTCCTTTGTGAAGACATTCCCTCCGAAATCGTATTTGGCTTCGAGATTGCCTCGGTAGGTGCCGATGCGTTCATCTTTCCATTTGCCGACGGCCAGTTCGGTGCCGGGGGTGGAGATGCGGGAAACCTCCTGGCAACCCGGACCCATGACGGCGAACAGGGCTTCGATGGCATGAATGCCGTACCAGCAGAAATCCAGGTGAGAAGGTTCGAAATTTTCAGGGCCGTAACTGTCAACTCCGATGATGGAGCCATAGGCACCCGAAGCGGCTTTCCGAGTTTCCGCCCCATATCGCAATGACGAGGAGGAAAAGCAGGGGACCCCATAGCGTTCAGCCAGTTCGTAGATGGCGATGGCGTCGCTCAGCGATCCGGCCACGGGTTTGTCGATAAAGACCGGTTTGCCGGCTTTGAAAACTTGAGCGGCCTGCTCGAGGTGCATATTGCCGTCGTTGGTCTCCAGCAGCACAAAATCGACTTGTTGCAACAGCTCGTCGATCGATTCGCAGATCTTGACCCCGAAACCTTTGATTTTTTCGATGTAGTCCGGCAGGCGTTCATAGCTCGAAGGAATGGTGTAGGAGCCGCGGGGATAGGCGGCGACCACTTCGAAACCTTCCATGTCGGGGTATTTGCCGGTGGTGTCGTTAATGATTTCGGTAAACGCCAGGCTGTGAGAGGTATCCAGTCCAATGATCCCGATTTTCTTAACTTCGGCCCGGAGGGTCGGACCGATCAGCAGGGCGGTCAGCAGCCAAATCCATACTTTGTGTTTCATATCGTTTGGTTTTAGGGGTTTCGACAAGGGGCTTGGGTTGTGGAAAAGCGTCCGAGCCGCAGAGGGGTTATCCTAACAGGGCCGCGCTGTCGGCATCCAAATAGAGACGGGCCGCGGGGTGGCGTCGCAAAATGGAAGCCGGACATTCGGTGGAAATGGGGCCTTGCAGGGTGCGTTTCACGGCCTGGGCTTTGGTCCGGGCCGGTACGATGCAATAGAGGCTTTTGGCGGCCATCAGGGCCGGGATGGTGAGCGTCAATGCGTGGGTCGGTACCGCTTCCAACGAGGAAAAACAGCCGTCATGCACCTGTTGCAGGCGGCACTGGGTGTCCAGATCGACGATTTTAACCCATTGCGGGTCGTCGAACCGGGCGACGTGAGGATCGTTAAAGGCGATATGCCCATTTTCTCCGATTCCCAGGCAAACAATGTCGACCGGATATTGTTTCAATAGGTTGGTGTAACGCAGACATTCTTCGGCGGGGTCTCCCTCTTCAGAAGGATTCAGGTAAAATACTTTTTGAAGGGGAACCTTGTCGAACAGCCGATCCCGCAGAAACCGGCTGAATCGTTGAGGCGCATCGGCCGGCAGTCCTACGTATTCGTCCATGTGAAAGGCGTTGATGCGGCTCCAGTCGATGGTGGAATCGGTGGCCAGAGCGGCCAGAAAATCATTTTGCGAAGGGGCTGCGGCGAAAATCAGATTCACCTGATCCTGGTGATTAAGCAGGGAGTGGATGCGTGCCGCCACATCGGTAGCGGCTTTCCGTCCCATCGCTTCCCGGGAGGGGAAACTTTCTACGGTCAGGTTGTCTTGAGAAAATAGCATGGTCAATCAATTTAGAAATCGGAATGAATGAAATTAATCGTGAAGCGGTTGTCCGTCAATAAAGGTTTGTTGTATATGGATTCGCTCATCGAACAGCAAAATGTCCGCTTTTTTCCCGGGACTCAGGGAACCGTATTGGGCGTCGATTTTCAGGATCCGGGCCGGGTTGAGCGAGATCATCCGGACTGCCTCGTGCAACGGCAGCTCAGCCAGATCGATCATCGTGCGAACCAGTCGGTCGGCCGTAGCAACACTGCCGGCAAAAGCGCTTCGGTCGGGCAATTTGGCGACTCCATCCTCGACGATGACCCGTTGTCCATGGGTCAACCCTCCCAGGATATATTCCCCTTCGGGCATACCTGCGGCCCGCATCGAATCGGTCACCAAAGCGATGTGGTCGTGGTTTTTGAATTTGCAGACGTATTGCAGCAGTGTTTTGGGCAGGTGTATGCCGTCGGCGATGATCTCGACGGTCATATCGTCCAACAGGTAGGCGGCTTCCAGTACCCCCGCAAAACGGTATCCGTGGCGACGGGTGAGGCTCGACATGCAGGAGTAGAGGTGAGTGATGTGGGTAAATCCCGCTTCAAAGGCTGCAACGGTCTCTTCATAGAGTGCATCGGTATGGGCGATGGCGGGCAGAATCCCTTTCGCGCACAAACGTCGTCCGAACTCCAGGGCTCCGTCCAGTTCCGGAGCCAGGCTCCAGCGGATGATGTCGTCTGAGGCGGCCAGGATGGTTTCGTACTCTTCGGGACGGGGATTGCGCAGAAACCGCGGATCTTGCGCGCCTCGTTTGCTGAACGCAAAATAGGGCCCCTCCAAATGCAGTCCCAATAAACGGGCACCCTGTCCGGTCTGTTTTCGGGCCTCTTTGAAGACGGCAAAGGTGTTGAACAACTCTTCGTCGGTACAACTCAGGGTGGTGGGAGCCAATGCCGTAGTGCCGTGCAGGGCGTGCATGCGGGCCGCTCCCAGATAGGCTTCTACGGTCCCGTCCATGAAGTCGTGCCCGCCGGCTCCGTGGGTATGCATGTCGATGAAGCCGGGAGAAATGTAGAGACCGCCGGCATCGATCGTATGTCCTTCGCCGGCATAGTCGCCGGAACCCACGGCCGTGATACGGTCGTCGGTCCACTCGACGTAGCCTCGGGGCAAAATGCCTTCAGGGAGAATGACTTGTCCATTGACAATCGCGGTTTTATGCATGATGAGAGATGTTTTTGTGCGTCCATGAGGTGATTTTGTAGCCACAGGTGGCGTAAAAAATCAGATAGGCGTAGCTGGGTAACAAAATCCAGAAGTAAGCGTCTCGCAGCGATGCGGTGTCGGCGATGTAGCCATAGAGCAAAGGCACGACGGCATTGCCGAACAGGGCCATGATCAGCATCGACGAGCCGGTTTTGGTGAAACGCCCCAGATCGCGGATGGCCAGAGGCCAGATACCTCCGTAGACCAATGAATTGGCCAGTCCGAGTCCGACCAGAAACCAGATCGAGCTGTCGGCCTGGTGTCCCATGAGGGTCATCGGGGTATGGCTCCAGACAACGCCGATCGAAAGCAGCAGCCCCAGTGTGCAGCAAATTTGAAAGACACGGGTTTGAGAGAGAATTTTTGGGATCAGAACGATACCCAACAGGTTTCCCAGGATGACCAACGTCAGGGTGTAGGAGGGGAAGATTTTGGCTTCGAGCAGATTCATCCCCATGCTTTGGGCATAGCTGATGATAGTGTCGATGGTCACGACCTGGGTGCCGATGTGCAGAAACATGGCCACCACGCCCAACACCAGATAGGGGTATTGGAAGACGGAGGTACGGGTGCTGTTGACGGCGGCTGCCTCCTGGCTTTCTTCGTCGGTGTCGATTTCCGGCAGCACCGAGTAGCGGATGCCGATTCCTACGCCGATCAGGAAGATGGCAAAAATGCCGTAGGGTAACATGACTCGCCGTACGAGACTGTCCAGTAAAGCGGTGCGGGTCGCTTCGTCCAGGGTGGTCGACTGCAGTTGGGCGAACAGGTCGCTGTCGGTGACTTTCAGAACGGCGGCGGCGAAGATCAGCGGGGCCAACAGCCCGGCCAGTTTGTTGCAGACGCCCATGATGGCCATACGTCTGACCGTGGTCTGAATAGGGCCGATGATGGTGACATAAGGGTTGGCGGCGGCTTGCAGAATGGCGGACCCGGCTCCGATAACGAACGATCCGGCCAGAAAAATCGGATAGGAGCGCCAATAGGCCGCCGGAATAAAGAGCAGGGCGCCGAGAGCCGTCACGAAAAACCCATACATGATTCCCCGTTTGAATCCGACCTTTTTCAACAGGATCGAGGAGGGCAGAGCCATAATCAGGTAGGCGCTGTAGAGAAAAAAGACAATCAGGTAGGATTGAAAGTGGTTGAGCTCGCACCCGATTTTGAAATAGGGAACCAGGATGGCGTTTACCCACGACGTGAAGCCGAAAATGAAAAACATCAGTCCCAGGATCATCATGGCGATGATCGAGGTGCGTTTCGATAGGGTAGTCGCATTGACGGAGGTATAGGCCATCGGAAGGAATTTGAAAATTTTTATTGATTTTCAGAAGGGGCTTTGGTGCCTCTTTCGGAGAGAGAAAGACCCTTTTGTAACGTTGTGAAAGGATCCTGAGCGATGAAGTCTGGTTGCTTTTAGACGATTGCATGCAACAACCGATAAAAATAATTCGCTGACAAAGACGGTTCGGTGGAGTAAACGCCCGCGGTAACGTCCCGGCGGAAAGACGACCGGGGCGTTTGCTCTCCGAATATTCAGATTTTCATCTCCCAACCCGGTTCATATTCCCGGGACCACAGAGCCTGAGCTTCCGGATCGTTCAGAATGTGACCGTTCAGCGGATCCGTCTCCAGGGTGCGATTGACCCGTTGTGCGATGTTGCCCAGTTGGACCAGGGTCGTGCTGGTGTGTCCCGATACAATGTCGGCATGCAGCGGCGTGTTTTTGCGGATTGCGTCGAAAAAGTTCTGGTAGTGGAACGAATCGAGCTTTTCGGTGGGATTCATCAGGTTACGCGGATCGATGGCGGCATCTTGTGTTTGGGCCTCTTCGATGATCTTGTCGTTGAGGTCGAAAATCGTGTAGGCGTTGTCGCCGGTGATCAGCATGCTGCCGGTTTCTCCATAAAAAATGGCTCCCACGGGAGTGCCGGCAATCGTGCATCCGTTGCAACTGCGTCCTTCCCAGGTCATGGCTTTGCCGTCGGCGAATTCCAGGTTGATGACTTGGGTGTCAGGAGTTTCCCAGTCGTCCTGGTAACGATACCGACCCCCGGTCGAACTGACACGGATCGGGAACTCTTCTTCCATGCCCCAACGCAACAGGTCGATCATGTGGGTGCCGTTGTTGAGGGCCTCGCCGGTTCCCCAATTCCAGAACCAATGCCAGTTGTAGTGTACGATGTTGTCTTTGTAGGCTTGACGGGGGGCTGGCCCTTGCCACAACTCCCAGTCGAGCCATTCGGGAACGGAAACCTCCTTGCCTACGCCGATACTGGGTCGATTGGCCGTATACCACGATTTCCCGAAATAGACGCGACCGATGGCCCCCTCTTTCAGCCGTTGAATTCCCGCTACGACATTGGGCCACGATCGACGTTGGTTGCCCATCTGGATCAGCCGTCCATATTTGGCGGCGGCCTGAATCAGTATTTCGCCTTCACGGGGGGAGTGGCTGCACGGTTTCTCGAGATAGACGTGCTTGCCGGCCTGCATGGCCATCAGGGCGGCCGGAGCGTGCCAGTGGTCGGGCGTGGCGATGATAATGATGTCGGTATCTTTGTCTTCCAGTATTTTG
>JAHZDG010000054.1:9050-10722 GCA_019422485.1 Alistipes sp.
AGCTTTTCCCGAATTTTTCGACCTCTGCGGCACATTTTTCCAAGGCCCGGCTGTCTACGTCGCAGATATGGTTCACTTCGCAGTTCTCCTGTTTGCTGAAGTTGGTCGCCAGCGCCAGCCCTCGGGAATTGACGCCTATGGCTCCGGCTCGAATGCGGTCGTTGGCTCCGGAAATATGGGCATAACTTTTGGCGCTCAATCCGGGCATCATGCCGCCCAGAGCGAGGACGGCCCCTCCGGAGAGGGCTTGTTTGAGGAATTGTCGTCTTGTGGTCATAGGTTCGTGTTTTAGGCGCGGGTTACACGACGATCAACCCCGGGAATCGGACTGATTCAGAGGGTCGGGGACGTTCGCAAAATGAGGTTTTCTCAAAGTTAATCATCATTTTTGTTTATTCCTACTCGATTTACGAATTCATTCGCTCAAAAGACGCCGTAATCCGGAGCGACTGAAGAGCAGGAGAGAGGCCCGATTCGCTGTTGGATAATGTCTGTTTTGTATTCTCTGTTGGAGATCGGATGAGGAAAAATGGAACGGAACCCGTTACGGGCTGGTTTGAATCGTTGAACAGGGGGCGTAGAATGCTGGGGAATCCGGGAAAGATTTTTATCTTTGTGACGGACTTTCCTGTATTTTTCGGGCGTTGGCGCAGAGGTCGAGGCTCGGGAAGGGTGGAAATCCGTTGCCGTGAGGCATCATTACCCCAAAAAACGGAGAAAACATGAGACATTTTGTGCTGAGTCTTTTCGTGTTGCTCGTGTGCGTGCAACTTCGGGCGGCCGAACCCGCTTCAACTTTCGAGGTAGCTCTCGACAACGGACTGCAAATGCAGGTCGATGTATGTACGGATCGTATTTTCCGGATTCGGATCGCTCCGGGCGATTTCCCCGAGTCGTTGCTGGAACGTTATGGCGTTCTGAAAACCGATTGGGCTCCGGTTCAGGTCACTCGTAAAAAAGAGGGTCGGAATACGGTTCTTACGACCGATGCCTGTCGCTTGACGATCGATCGTTCGAACGGCGCCATTCGTCTGCAGGATCTGGACGGTCGGACGAAAATCCGGAAAGTGGCTTTTCTGCCGGCAGGTGACCCACTCGGAGAGTCGCTCGGCAAATCACTGAATGAGACCTTCGGTCCGCATCGAAACAGCGATGGGATCATCGGTGATACTACGCGGGGTGAAATCGAGAAATTCGAAAATCTGGAGGTCAGCAACTATGACCGCAACAGTATTTTGGCGGTCGATCTCGGTCCCGAAGAACGTTTTTACGGAGGTGGCAGCACCAGCCGTGATCACATTCAGCACCGGGGTGAGGTGCTGCGTATGTGGACGACCATTCAAAAGACGGAAGCCCCGATGCCTTTTATGATGAGTTCCGAAGGATGGGGAATTTTCAACAATACCACACGGAAGAACTTTTTCGATATCGGACGCTACGATAAAAATCGGATGTTGATTTACAACCTGAGCGATGGAGCCGATTTTTATCTGTTTGCCGGAGAGAGCATGCCCGATGTGCTGAATCTGTATACGAGTGTGACGGGACGCTCCTATCTGCTGCCGAAATGGGCTTACGGTCTGGCGTTCGGCGGACATATGATGGAAGATCAGATGGAGCTGATGGACGATGCCTTGCGTTTCCGCAGCGAAGATATTCCGTGCGACCTGTT
>JAHZDG010000055.1 GCA_019422485.1 Alistipes sp.
TCCGAAAAAGTCGAGAAGGTATTGGCATCCAAAGCGCGAGCTGCCGCAAACGCATTCCGTTCGATACACGGGATCTGCACCAGTCCGCATACCGGGTCACATGTCAGGCCCAAGTGGTGTTCGAGACCCATTTCAGCCGCATATTCGATCTGAGAGGGGGCTCCTCCGAACAACTGACAGGCTGCCGCAGCCGCCATGGCACAAGCCACGCCGACTTCACCCTGGCAACCCACCTCGGCACCCGAAATCGAAGCATTGGTCCGCACCACGCTTCCGAACAGACCGGCCGTTGCCAAGGCTTTCAGAATACGGGAATCGGGGAAATCACGAGTCAATTTAATATGGTACAAAACAGCCGGCAAGACCCCGCACGATCCACATGTGGGTGCCGTCACAATTTCCCCACCGGTCGCATTTTCTTCCGAAACCGCCAGGGCATAGGCATAAACCTGTCCGCGGCTCTTCATCGACCCGCTATACCCATTGGCCCGAATCAGGTAATTGGCCGCCTTGCGACGCAATCCCAAACCGCCGGGAATAGTACCTTCGGTTTCCAGCCCCCGATGAATGGAGTCCTGCATCACCTTCCACACCTCGGCCAGATAATCCCAGATGTCGGCATCTTCACAAGCCTGTACATACTCCCAATAGCTGCCGCCGCTTTTGTCGCACCAGTTCTGAATGTCGGTAATGGTCGACATTTCATACACCTGAGGAGGCGGTGCCTGATGCATGTCTTCACTAGCCAATGCTCCGCCCCCAATGCTGTAAACCGTCCACTGGTCGGTACAGTGACCGCTCTGATCGAAAGACTCGAACAGCATTCCGTTCGGGTGAAAATCCAGGAAAACCTCCGGTTTCCAGATGATTTCCGAAGGTGCCAAAGGTTGCAAAACGCTCAAAATAGCCTGATCGGTCATGTGGCCACGTCCGGTAGCTGCCAAACTGCCATACAGCGTAATGCAAAAACGTGCAGCCTCCGGGTGTCTCGTAGCGAACATTTCTGCTGCTTTTTTTGGACCCATCGTGTGGCTGCTGGAGGGACCGTTTCCGATCCGATAAATCTGTTTGATCGATTCCATGTAAGGGTTATTAGTGTATATGCTGGCCAAGCCAGAATAAAATCGTATCGAATACTTCGCGACGTATCGGCGGAGCCGAAAGCGTCAAATCGTGCAGACCTCCTTCGATTGCGACATCCGTCACCCGATCGCCCAACTTCAAAGCGTATCGACGAATATGGTCTACATTCAGAACGGTATCACTACCGGTAAATTGTTCTTTCCACTGTTTTCCCCAAGCCGAACGCGCCGAATGAAGCACCAAAACAGGCTGACTCAAACCGAGGCCCCGATGCAACCGGCACTGTCCCCGATAAATGGCCCGCAACCAGGCGAAATAAAGGGGTACTCCGTCTTTGGGTTTCCATTGGGTATCGAAATTCCATTCTCCCTTTTCGCTGCGATGGACACTCGCAAAATAGTGGGGCGAGAGTTCATTGGGCTTGTGGGCATACGGAAACAAACGACTAATGAATCCGACCACCGGAATCGCTACCCGGCGTTTGAACCATCCGGCATTAAATTCAAAAAACGGACTGTTCAACACCAACGCATCGATCCGGGCCCGACGAGCTCCTTCCGCCAGGTATAAAGAGGTAATCAATCCTCCGGTAGAATGCCCCAACAGAACGATCTTCTCATAGCCCTGAGCGTCGATTCGGTCGATCGCCCGGTCGATTTCCGGGAAATACTCGTGCAAATCACGGCAATAATAAGGATGTTGATGGGGGAGCATCGAACGTCCGTATTTCCGCAGATCTAAAGCGAAAAAGTCCCATCCGGCATCGACAAACGTCTGTGCCATATGGGTTTGAAAAAAGTAGTCGACATAACCATGAATATACAGGATCGCTTTGCGAGAAGGTTGCTCCTCGGTCAAACCGATCAAGGTAGCCCGAACCGGACCTTCATAGTCGTCGGGAAAAGAAAATATTTCGGTATGTTCTTTCATGTTTTTCTCTCTACAAAGATAACGTCCGAAGGGATAAATATCGCGTTCCGAAGGGATCTTTTCGTGAATTTTTCTAAATTTGTTTACAACAGCAAATTTCGAACCGGAGAGCGATCATGGAACGTAAACTCAGAATGGGCATGTATGGAGGAGGGCAGGGGGCTTTTATCGGAGCCATCCATCGTGCCGCCGCCTTGATGGACGGCCGCATCGAACTGGTATGCGGATGTTTCAGTCATCAACCTGAACGGTCGCTCGCCTCGGGACGATCGTATTTTCTGCCGGAAGGGCGTATTTACCGCACTTTCGAAGAGATGATCGAACTGGAGGCCGCCCTTCCCGAGGATCAGCGAATGGACTTCCTGTCGATTGTGACACCCAATCACCTTCATTTTGCTCCTGCCATGATGGCTCTCGAACACGGATTCGATGTCGTGCTGGACAAACCGATGACGTTCTCGCTGGAAGAGGCCCATCAACTGAAAGCCAAAGCCGAACAAACCGGCCGTACCGTAGCCCTTACCCATGCCTATGCTGCTTATCCGGCTATTTCCGAAGCTCGCGAACGGGTAGCCCGAGGAGAGTTGGGTACCATCCGGAAAGTGTTTGTAGAGTATACACAAGGCTGGTTGTCCCAACGCGTGGAACTGAAACCCAGATCCAATGCTGCCTGGCGCACCGATCCGCTCCGGGCCGGAAAAGCGGGCTGTATGGGAGATATCGGCGTACACGCCCTGCAAATGGCCGAAATGGTCTCCGGTTTGCGTTGTGTGGCTCTCTCGGCCGACGTCACCACCTTTGTCGAAGGGCGCCTGCTGGACGACGACGGAGCGGCTCTACTCCGTTTCAACAACGGTGCTCGTGGGGTGCTGATCGCCACACAGGTCGCCTGCGGAGAGGAAAACAACCTGACGTTACGCCTCTATGGAGACAAAGGCGGACTGGAATGGGCTCAGATGGAACCCAACTCCCTCTATTTGAAATGGCCCGACAGGCCGATGGAGGTTATCCGGGTCGGTAATTCGTATTTGGGTGCTGCCGCTCAGGCGCATACCCGAGGGCCCGGGGGACATCCCGAAGGATTTATCGAAGCATTTGCCAATATTTATACTAACTTTGCGCGCACGTCTCTCGCCCGCCGCAACGGACGGGAGCCGGATTCCCAATGGCTCGATTTCCCCGGCATCGAGGAGGGCCTGAGGGGCATGCAGTTCATTGAAACCGTCATCACTTCGGGGCAGGACGACTTCCATAAATGGACGCCTTGGATCGAATAGAACCGGACCTAACAGATGCAACGACAACGCCTGAACGTGTTCAACCTCTCGGCATGTCGCGCTGTTCATACAAACCGCGGACAACGAACAGGGCAAGGAAAGTTCGTGCAGATATCCTGCCGTCCAAAAAGAATCGTGAAGGGTTCAGACGGAGGCTTCTGAAGAGGAGGGCCATGCAGCCAAAATTGTTTCCCGCTGCAGGCGGGGCAACCCGGCAACCACCAACCAATAGGAGTCGAGGATCCACTCCCGAAGCAGATGATCCGGCAGATCGCGATCCGGACGCAAGGTGTTCCAATGGCGTTTGTTGCAGTGATCGCCCGGCAGTACGGTTTCAGGATATTGTTCGCGCAATTGTTCGGCCCGTTCGGGATCACATTTGACATTGATCCCCCGGAAATCGACCATATCGGCAAAAGCATACATCTTACCGCCGATTTTGTAGACCAGGGTCGTTTCGTCAAACGGTGTGCATTCCTCACTCAAAGGCAGACTCAAACAATATGCACGAAATTCCAGTACATCCATGACTGCATGCAGATAAGATATTGAACAAAAGTACTAAAATTTCTTTCTATATGCAGGGGGTTTATTCAATCGCACTGTTGGTCGTGTCCAACATCTTTATGACTTTCGCCTGGTACGGCCATCTCAAATTGCAGGAGATGAAGGTCATCAGCAACTGGCCGCTGTTCGGCGTCATTCTCTTTTCGTGGAGCATCGCCTTATTGGAGTATTGCGCTCAGGTGCCGGCCAACCGACTGGGATTCATCGGGAACGGAGGTCCGTTTACGCTGATGCAACTGAAGGTAATTCAGGAAGTAGTTACCCTGGTGGTATTTACCCTTTTTGCTACGTTGCTTTTCAAGGGTGAGTCTCTCCACTGGAATCACCTGGCGGCTTTCGTATGTTTGGTTATGGCCGTCTACTTCGTATTTATGAAATAAGTTTAAGAGCTATGAAACGAATCGTAACCTTATTAGCCGCCATCGTTCTGCTGAGCGGATGCGGTGCTCCCACCGGATGGAGCGACGCTCAAAAAGAAGAAGTCCGCACCCAAATGAGCGACAATCGCGAAAAATTCATGCTGCAATACATGAGCGCCGAACATTTTTCCTCGTTACAGGAATGCGTTCTGGAAGCCCTGATCGGAATTTTCCCGGAGTATGAAGAGTATAACGAATTAAGTGACCGTGACGAAACCCTGGACGGCATGATGTGCGATTGCGCCGTGGAAGCCATGGGCGCCAACTACGAAAACCTGAAAACGGTGTTCCCCTGGGAATCATTGCGGAAAGCCGGCATCATTTCGACCGACCAGGCCGTGGTGCCCGAAGCCCAATTCTATAACCGGCTGGCCGGATTGATCCGCGCGCTGTACCCCAATCCCGATGCCTTTGTCATGGCGCTGATGCTCGACACGAATGCCCAAAACGATCTGCGTCAAATGATGGCACAAAGTGCTTCCGGTCAGTAGAGGAGGACACCCTCACACCATATCGGGAAAGGCGGCCAGGAAGTGGACAAGCTCAAAAAAGAGCTGCACAAACTGACCGGCCATATATACAGAAAAAAGCTGCTTTCGGGCAGCTTTTTTGATGCTTTCAGTAAAAAGATTAAGTATTGGGGAATACTATAATTATTCTACTACGGTAACATTGATTGCCTGTTCGCCTTTCTTGCCTTCGCCGACTTCAAATTCCACTTTCTGACCTTCTTCCAGGCCCCGGAATCCTTCTTTGTTGATACCGGTGTAGTGAACGAAAATGTCGCTACCGGCTTCGGTCGTGATAAAGCCATAACCTTTGGCTGAATCAAACCACTTTACTGTACCTTTCATAAAAATAGCAATTAAAAAATCTGTCTTACAAAGAAAGTCAAAAAGTTTGATATTCCAATAAATTTTGCGTAAATTTTTGCATTCTGTTTTTAATAATTTAACACAGAGATTATTTTTCAACCTCACCCCAACGCTCCAAGACCCAATATTAACAAAAGTCAATATTGAACCCCCACAAAAAAAGTCCTCTTGAGGAGGACTTTTTTTGAAATATTTTCAATGACAGGTATCAGGTGTTCATCGCACCGCAAACATGGATCACTTGTCCGCTGACATACGACGACAGATCGGAGGCCAGGAAGAGAGCGACTTTTGCCACTTCTTCGGGCGTTCCGCCACGGCGCAACGGAATCTGTTTGTACCAACCCTGTTTGATTTCATCGGGCAGGGCATCGGTCATGTCGGTCATGATAAAGCCCGGAGCGATGGCATTGGCACGAATGTTACGCGAGCCCAACTCTTTGGCAATCGATTTAGCCAGACCGATCATACCGGCTTTCGAAGCCGAGTAGTTGGCCTGCGAAGCGTTACCCGATACACCCACTACCGACGACATGTTGATAATGCTGCCGCTTTTTTGTTTGAGCATGATCGGGGTTACGGCGTGGATAAAGTTGAAGGCCGATTTCAGATTGACATTGATGACCATATCCCATTGAGCTTCGGTCATACGCATCATCAAACCGTCACGCGTGATCCCGGCGTTGTTGACCAACACATCCACCCGACCGAAATCGGCCAGAATTTTGGCCACCACATCTGCCGTATCTTGAAAATCTGCGGCGTTCGACGTATAACCTTTAGCCTTGACACCCAGGTCGTTCAATTCCTTTTCGGTATTCTGGAAGTTCTCGTCTTCCTTCAGATCGGTAAAGGCCACCGAGGCACCTTCACGGGCGAATTGCAGGGCGATCGCCTTCCCGATCCCGCGAGCCGCACCGGTCACGATTGCCACTTTTCCTTCCAATAATTTCATAATTATACGTTTGATTAGGTTGTCTTAGGGGGTTCCCCCGACATCAAAGGTAATGATAAATTTAAAATTAGAAAATTTTGCGTCCAGAACCCTTCGTTCCAAACCCAAATCATCTACACCTGACTCAACACTCTTTCAATAATAAGGAAGAACGATTCCCGCCATAAAGCCTCCGGCACCCGAATCCCATCAAGAGGGCGTTCTGCCGGGCGGCTGAAGAAAAAATAGAGAGGCCTTGCCCCCGGATTGCCGAGATTTTATTACATTTGAACGGCGAATCGAACCTCTGTTTTCCGATTTGCCCCTCTCTGCAAGTGTTTTATTTAACCTCATACTTATGACAAGAGATACGAAACTATTCGACCTGATCGGTCAGGAAAAAGACCGGCAGACACATGGCATCGAACTGATCGCGTCCGAAAACTTCGTCAGCGACCAGGTGATGGAAGCCATGGGTTCGGTGTTGACCAACAAATACGCCGAAGGCTATCCGGGCGCCCGCTATTACGGTGGTTGCCAAATCATCGATCAGGTGGAACAGCTGGCCATCGATCGTCTGTGCCAACTCTACGGAGCTGAATACGCCAACGTACAACCCCATTCGGGAGCTCAGGCCAACATGGCCGTTTTCCAAGCCATTCTGAAACCGGGGGACACGTTCATGGGTCTCGATTTGGCACACGGGGGACACCTTTCACACGGTTCGCCCGTCAATACGTCAGGCATTCTCTACAAAGCGGTGGGGTATAAACTCGACGAAGAAACCGGTCGCATCGACTACGACGCCATGGAACAACTGGCGCTGGAACACAAACCGAAACTGATCATTGGTGGAGCTTCGGCATACAGCCGTGAATGGGACTACAAACGGATGCGTGAAATCGCAGATCGGGTAGGGGCTTTACTGATGGTCGACATGGCTCACACGGCCGGTCTGATCGCTGCCGGCTTGCTCGACAACCCGGCTAAATACGCCCACGTAGTGACCTCTACCACCCACAAAACCCTGCGCGGTCCTCGTGGCGGGATCATCCTCCTCGGCAAAGACTTCGACAATCCGTGGGGACTGAAAACCCCGAAAGGCGAAATCAAAAAGATGTCGGCCCTGATCAATTCCGCCGTTTTCCCGGGCATCCAGGGCGGCCCGCTGGAACACGTCATTGCAGCCAAAGCCGTTGCCTTCGGAGAAGCATTGGAACCGGCCTACAAAGAATATCAGACCCAGGTTCGGAAAAACGCCAATGCCATGGCCGAAGCCTTCGTTCGCCGGGGTTATAAGATCGTTTCGGGCGGAACGGACAACCACCTGATGTTGATCGACCTGCGCACCAAATTCCCCGATCTGACCGGGAAAGTGGCTGAAAAGGCCCTCGAAAAAGCAGACATCACCACCAATAAGAACATGGTTCCGTTCGACAGCCGTTCTCCGTTCCAGACTTCAGGGATTCGCGTTGGCACCCCGGCCATTACGACCCGTGGTCTGAAAGAAGAACACATGGAACAGATCGTCGACCTGATCGACCGCGTATTGAATGCACCTGAAGATGCTTCGGTACAAGCTCAGGTACGCGCTGAAGTCAATGCATTGATGGCCGGACGTCCGTTGTTTGCCTGGTAAATCAGTGAACCTGTATAACCCAAAAGGAGAAAGAGATCGACTCTCTTTCTCCTTTTTTATGAACCACCCGGGACCTCAATTCATTCTCAGGAAAAGTCCTTTCCCGGGACACCTTCGTTGTCTTTTGCACGCCTTTATACCATGAGCTTACTGCTCGCTTTTCGCCCGGATCTATCTTCGATTCTCCCTCTCAAAAAGAGGGCGGCAACCCGGTGGAAGAGTTGCCGCCCAATGATTTACGGAAGGAATACAGGGGGAGTGTGCGGTTCAGCCGGTTGCCAGACGACATTGCTGGGAATGCTGGGCGGAATCACATCTTTGGCCAAGAATTTCTCCAGCGAATAGGTTTCTCCGGCGCTATTCAAAATGCGTTTGACAATCAACTGCCGACTGTAAGCATTAAACCCGGCTCCGGATCCGCTTTGTTTCATGATGCTGTTGGACTCCGAACGCCAAACCCCATAGGCATACATATAACCGCCTTCGTACGTTCCGACCATTTCATAACCGGGCAAGCCGATCAACGAAGCCCAATGAACCTGCTGCGGATCACTGGTCAGATCCAGATTCAGGTAATATCCCTGGTCAAACAGTTTCCGTAAGTTGCTGGCCGTAGCCTCCGGAATCGTATGTCCTCCGGTGTATTCATCCCCGAGTTTTCCGATAGCATGTCCACCCAGTTCATGTACGAGGGTTGTTTCGAAACTGCTGGCCAGAGTACCGATCGCATAATTATTCCCCTGACTTTCAAAATAAGTTGTTCCACCATGGCGTTTTGAATTGGCAATCACCGCTATGGCACAATTTTCCATCTGTGCATACCCCGGCACCTTAGCCGCATAAGTGGCCAGCGCCTCCGGATCCAGACTCATCTTGCTGGAACTTTCATCGGCATACATCACCTTCAAACGCGAATTTCGCGAATATCCCGGCTGGGAAACACCGCTCTGAGGCGATACCACCTTGACAATATAGACATTGAAATAGTTGCGATACGTTTTGTAAGGCTCATACTGGAAGAGCGCTTCGATGCCCTGTATCATGTTGCTTTCATACTCTCCGCCGGAATCCATCGTCTGACTGGTAAATCCATCCCCCATGAAAATCAGGTTGAATCCACGACCCGACATCGGTTCGGCATAAGTAATCACCTGACCGTCCTGCGAATAATCCTCACTTTCCAGCTTATCATTCAGATTGGAAAACCCGAAACCGCTCCGCTGGGGAGAGGGAATCCATCCATCAAAATAGGGGAGAGCCATGACATCATCCGGAACGACCCCATTAAAACAATTGAAACTCAGGTCACAGGTCTCCAGCAAGGACAACTGAGCGAATCCTTCAGGAAGCCCACCTGTCAATTGGTTACGCTGCACCTGCAAAGAGGTCAAGGCCTGCATGTTACCCATGCTTTCCGGCAGCGTCCCGGAGAGATTATTATAACTAAGATTGAGGGCTTCGAGCTTACGCAAATTACCTATGCTCTCCGGCAGTCCTCCATAAATCTGATTTTTATGCAGCGTCATGGAGGTTAGTTCCGTCAAAAGTCCGATCTCTTCCGGAATGGGCCCGCTGAACGCATTGTCGTTCAGCGCCAACGTATTCAATTTGGTTAAGTTCCCGATCGAAGCAGGAATACTTCCCGTCAGTTTATTGACCGTCAGATCGAGAATCTGCAGATTTTTCAGGTTTCCGATACTCTCCGGAATGCCTCCGGTCAGGGCGTCGTGCGAAAAATAGAGCTTTTCCAGATAGGGCAGATCGCCAATCTCTTCGGGAATCGCTCCCGAGAGATTATTGGCATACATATAGATCACCAACACATGCCCCTGATCATCGGTCCGAATGCCTTCCCATTCACCGATCGGTTTATCGGTCAGCCAATTTTCCTGGGCCTTCCAATTAGGACCGTTCAACTGATTATAAATAGCGATCAAGGCAGCCAATTCACTTCCTTCCGGCGCTTGCAGACCAGCATCCTGCCGAACGGTCAATGAAGCTTTCTGTCCGGCTACCGAAACCGATATGGCACCTTCTCTTATGGAAAAAGAGGGATTTTCTTCCACCGTCACCTGCACCGTGGTGGTTCCGCTTTCACCTTGCTGAGGGGATACCGACACCCACGACAGTTTCCCCAGATCAATGCTCCAGGCTCGGTTTGTAGTGATTTCAAAAGATTGCTGGGTAACGCCGTCCGCAAAATGCAAGGTCTCGGGAGTCAACGAGACCGCCGGATCTTCTTCCTCTTTGGTACAAGAGAACAAGCCTCCGATCAGAGCACATATCCCCAAAAGGAAACAAAATCGTGGAAAAGTTTTCATAAGCCCATAGATTTGACTTCTTTGAAGTTACGAAAACTTTTCCTGAAAATCGTTTAAAAAACCCTGGAAATCCTAAAAATATTTCACTTGAGTGCTTTCTCCAACGCTCTGCGCCAACGTTCCGGGATCGGAATAGACTGCTGGGCGACAAAATCGAAACAAACCATCGTCACCAGGCTCTCCGTTTTCACCTCCTGTGTATCCGTTTGGACAATCTGTTGTGTCAAAGAAAAGCTCTTGTTGCCGATTTCGTGCACGCAGGTTCTGACGATAATGGGTTCATTCATACGGATCTGCCGTACAAATGACGTATTTATCGCCACGGTAATCAAACCCT
>JAHZDG010000056.1:0-9042 GCA_019422485.1 Alistipes sp.
ACATGGTAACGGGTGCCGCTCAGATGGACGGTGCCATCCTGGTAGTTGCCGCTACCGACGGTCCTATGCCCCAGACCAACGAACACGTACTGCTGGCTCGCCAGGTAAACGTACCGAAAATCGTTGTGTTCCTGAACAAATGCGATATGGTTGACGACCCCGAAATGCTCGACCTGGTTGAACTGGAAGTTCGTGACCTGCTGAGCAAATACGAT
The DNA here is from genome assembly GCA_019422485.1 of Alistipes sp. Classification (GTDB taxonomy): domain Bacteria; phylum Bacteroidota; class Bacteroidia; order Bacteroidales; family Rikenellaceae; genus Alistipes_A. The sequence goes on from JAHZDG010000056.1 coordinate 216, forward strand.
TTCGACGGCGACAACGCTCCCATCATCCGCGGTTCTGCTCTGGGTGCCCTCAACGGCGAACCCAAATGGGAAGAAAAAGTTATGGAACTGATGGACGCTGTTGACAGCTATATTCCGCTGCCTCCGCGTGACAACGAAAAACCGTTCCTGATGCCTGTTGAAGACGTATTCTCGATCACGGGTCGTGGTACCGTTGTAACGGGTCGTATCGAAACCGGTGTGATCAAAGTGGGTGACCCCGTAGAAATCATCGGTCTGCAGGAAAAATCTATGACCTCAACTTGTACCGGTGTGGAAATGTTCCGCAAACTGCTCGACTCGGGTGAAGCCGGTGATAACGTAGGTCTGTTGCTGCGTGGTATCGACAAGAAAGAAGTAAAACGTGGTATGGTTGTTGCCAAACCGGGTTCGATCACTCCGCACACCGAATTCAAAGCCGAAGTTTATATCCTGAAGAAAGAAGAAGGTGGTCGTCACACTCCGTTCCACCACAAATATCGTCCGCAGTTCTACCTGCGTACGCTGGACGTAACCGGTGAAGTTGAACTGCCCGAAGGTGTAGATATGGTTATGCCGGGTGATAACGTAACCATCTCCGTAAAACTGATCTACCCCGTAGCCTTGAACGTTGGTCTGCGTTTCGCTATCCGCGAAGGTGGCCGTACGGTAGGTGCCGGTCAGATCATCGAAATCATCAAATAAGATCTTCTGATCAAACCCTAGCAGTGTGCTCCGGCACACTGCTCCTTACGAGTGTAGTTCAAGGGTAGAATAGCGGTCTCCAAAACCGTTGATGGGAGTTCGAATCTCTCCACTCGTGCTATAATAAGTGTGGCTATGAAAATCGTAAATTACGTAAAAGAATCCTACTCAGAGCTGGTTCAAAAAGTGTCCTGGCCCACCATGAACCAATTGTCCAATTCCGCGGTGATTGTGATGACTGCTTCCCTCATCTTCGCGCTGGTCGTATTGGTGATGGACCTCGCCTTCGAGAACCTCATGAAAGCCATATATAGCATCCTTTATTAATCTTCTCCTCTCTTAAGAATTAATAAAGATGAGCGAAAAAGAACAAAAACAGTGGTACGTACTGCGTGCCATCGGAGGTAAAGAAAAAAAGGTGAAAGAGTATCTCGAAACCGAGATCAAAAACTCCCATCTCGAAGACTATATCTCCCAAGTTCTGATCCCTACTGAAAAAATCTACCAAATCCGAAACGGTAAAAAAATCAGTAAGGAAAGAGTTTCTTATCCGGGTTATGTGCTGGTTGAGGCCGCCCTGGTAGGAGAAATTCCGTTTATTCTTCGTAACACTCCCAACGTCTTAGGCTTCCTCAGCGACACCAAAACGGCCAGCATGCAGGCAACCCCTCTGCGCCCGCAAGAAGTGAGCCGTATTTTAGGTCGTGTCGATGAACTGAGCGAGAGTGAAGAAGAGAACGAAGTTCCTTTCTTCGTTGGTGAAACCGTCAAAGTAACCGATGGCCCGTTCTCAAGCTTCTCGGGTACCATCGAAGCGGTGGACAACGATCGCAAGAAACTGACCGTCTCTGTGAAGATATTCGGACGCAAGACTCCGATGGAGTTGAGCTTTATGCAAGTTGAAAAAGAATAATTAACCAAGGAAAATTATGGCAAAAGAGGTTGCTGCATTAATTAAACTGCAGATCAAAGGTGGCGCCGCCAATCCTTCACCTCCGGTAGGTCCCGCGCTGGGTGCCAAGGGAGTCAACATCATGGACTTCTGCAAGCAGTTCAACGCCCGGACTCAAGATAAGGCCGGGAAGGTACTTCCGGTTATTATCACCGTGTACAGCGATAAATCATTCGATTTCGTTGTTAAGCAGCCGCCCGTAGCCGTACAACTCAAGGAGGCAGCCAAACTGAAATCAGGCTCGGCCGAACCTAACCGTAAAAAAGTAGGTGAGGTGACTTGGGATCAGATCAAAACGATCGCTCAGGACAAAATGCCGGATATGAACTGCTTCACCCTTGAATCGGCTATGCGTATGGTGGCCGGCACGGCCCGTAGCATGGGGATCAATGTCGTTGGTGAATTTCCTAATTTGTAATTGACAAAAATTACTGACATGAGTAAGCTGACCAAAAACAGAAAAATAGCACTTGCGAAGATTGAACCGAATAAAGTGTACAAACTGAGCGAGGCGGCAGCTCTTCTAAAGGAAATCACCTTTACGAAATTCGATGCTTCCGTGGATCTGGACGTGCGCCTGGGGGTAGACCCTCGTAAAGCCAACCAGATGGTCCGCGGGGTGGTTACCCTGCCTCACGGTACCGGTAAAACAGCTCGCGTGCTGGTTCTGTGCTCTCCGGAAAAAGAAACCGAAGCCAAAGAAGCCGGCGCCGACTATGTTGGTCTGGACGAATACATCGAAAAGATCAAAGGAGGTTGGACGGACGTGGATGTGATCATCACCACGCCTAACGTAATGGCAAAAGTAGGGGCACTGGGTCGTATTCTGGGTCCCCGTGGCTTGATGCCTAACCCCAAAACAGGTACTGTTACCATGGAAGTCGGTAAAGCGGTTAAGGAAGTGAAAGCCGGTAAAATCGATTTCAAAGTCGATAAATTCGGTATCATCCACTCCCGTATCGGTCAGATCAGCTTCACGGCTGACCAAATCGCCGAAAACGCAAAAGAGTTTATGGGCATGATCAATAAACTCAAACCGACAGCTGCCAAAGGAACCTATGTAAAAAGTATATTCCTTTCGTCTACGATGAGCCCCGGCTTAGCGGTAGATCCCAAATCGGTTGAAAACAAATAACAATTCTGAACCATGAACAGGGAAGAAAAAACAGTTATTATCAATTCACTGGCCGATAAGCTGAAGGAATACTCTCATTTCTACGTGACGGATACCGCCGCGCTCAACGCTGAACAGACCGCCAAGTTGCGTCGCATGTGCTTCGAGCAGGATGTTACCCTGATGGTAGTAAAGAATACCCTTTTCATCAAAGCACTTGAACTGGTCGAAAAAAACAACGAAGAACTGCTGCCCGCCCTCAAAGGTGTAACGGCCATCATGTTCTCCAATGTGGGTAAAAACCCGGCCAAACTGATCAAGGAATTCCGTAAAACGAACGATCGCCCGATCCTCAAAGCCGCTTACGTTGAAGAATGCGTCTACACGGGTGACAGCGCTCTGGATGAACTTGTCAACATCAAGTCGCGTGAAGAGCTTATTGGTGAAATCGTCGGTCTGCTCCAGTCTCCGGCGAAGAATGTCATCTCGGCGCTGCAAGCGTCCGCAGGACAAAAGATCGCGGGTCTGGTCAAAACCCTCGAATCAAGAAACGCATAATTTTTATCAATCATCGTCTAACATTTAAAACTTTTACATAAGATGGCCGATATCAAAAAATTAGCTGAGGAGTTGGTAAACTTGACAGTTAAAGAAGTAAACGAACTTGCTGGTATTCTGAAAGACGAATACGGAATTGAGCCCGCTGCTGCTGCTGTTGCCGTTGCCGCTGCTCCCGCTGCTGGTGCTGCTGGCGAAGCTGCCGCCGAAAAAACCTCTTTCGACGTAATCCTCACCGCCGCTGGTCAGGCTAAACTGCAGGTCGTTAAAGTTGTTAAAGACATTACCGGTCTGGGTCTGAAAGAAGCTAAAGATCTGGTTGATGGCGCTCCCAAAGCTATCAAAGAAGGCGTATCCAAAGAAGAAGCCGAACAAATCAAATCTCAGCTGGAAGAAGCTGGAGCCGAAGTTGAGCTTAAGTAATAAACTACTTAATACTCAACCCATAACAGGTGTAGAGTCTATGCGAATAGACTCTATACCTTTTCTCGTATAACAATGACGAGAGGCCCGTTCTCCTGGGCCCATAGGGACGTCGGGAAAAAGCAACAAGCGTTCGTTCCAACTCTAGAAGAGATAGAATCACCACTCGCTGGTCTTCAACTTAATCATTGGATCCAATGTCCGTAAAAAAAGATAATCAACGCATCAGCTTCTCCTCAGTCAAAAACAGGATGCCCTATCCTGATCTGCTGGAAGTACAGCTCAAATCATTTCAAGACTTCTTCCAACTGGACACCACGGCCGAAAATCGTAAAAACGAAGGGCTCTACAAGGTGTTCATGGAAAACTTTCCGATCACCGATACGAGAAATAATTTCGTACTGGAGTTCATCGATTATTATGTGGATCCTCCCCGCTACTCGCTGGACGAGTGTCTGGAGAGAGGGCTTACCTACAGCGTTCCGCTGAAAGCAAAATTGAAACTTTATTGTACCGACCCCGAACACGAAGATTTTGATACCGTCGTGCAGGATGTTTATTTCGGTACAATTCCCTATATGACCCCCCGCGGTACCTTCGTTATCAACGGCGCTGAACGCGTCATCGTATCGCAATTGCACCGTTCTCCCGGTGTATTTTTCGGTCAGAGCATCCACACCAACGGGACCAAACTCTACTCGGCCCGTATCATCCCCTTCAAGGGTTCGTGGATCGAATTCGCGACCGACATCAACAACGTGATGTACGCCTACATCGACCGTAAGAAGAAATTGCCGGTTACGACCTTACTCCGGGCCATCGGGTTTGAAAGTGACCGTCAGATCTTGGAAATCTTCGACCTGGCCGAAGACGTCAAAGTCACCAAAGCCAACCTGAAAAAAGTGGTGGGCCAACGTTTGGCCGCCCGTGTGTTGAAGACCTGGGTGGAAGACTTCGTGGATGAAGATACCGGCGAAGTCGTTTCCATCGAACGTAACGAAATCATCATCGACCGGGAAACCGTCCTGGAAGAAAGACATATCGACGACATCATCGAATCGGGCGCCAAGAGCATCCTGATCCACAAGGATAACCAAAGCGGAACCGATTTCTCGATCGTCTACAATACCCTGCAGAAAGACCCCTGCAACTCGGAAAAAGAAGCCGTGGTATACATCTACCGCCAGCTGCGTAACTCCGAACCGCCCGATGAAGCAACCGCTCGCGACGTGATCGAAAAGCTGTTCTTCTCGGACAAACGCTACGACTTGGGGGATGTAGGTCGTTTCCGTATCAACAAGAAACTGAACCTCGACATCTCGCCTGAAGTGCGGATCCTGACTCGCGAAGACATCATCGCGATCATCAAATACCTGATCTCGCTGATCAACTCCAAAACCGACGTCGACGATATCGACCACCTGTCGAACCGTCGTGTACGTACGGTGGGCGAACAGTTGGCCAACCAGTTCAGCGTAGGGTTCGTTCGTATGGCCCGTACGATTCGCGAACGGATGAACGTCCGCGACAACGAAGTGTTCACTCCGGTGGATCTGATCAACGCCAAGACCCTCTCGTCGGTGATCAACTCGTTCTTCGGGACCAACCAGCTCTCGCAGTTCATGGACCAGACCAACCCGCTGGCCGAAATGACCCACAAACGTCGTCTGTCGGCACTGGGTCCCGGCGGTCTGTCGCGTGAACGCGCCGGGTTCGAAGTGCGAGACGTACACTATACGCACTACGGTCGTCTCTGCCCGATTGAAACCCCGGAAGGTCCGAACATCGGTCTGATCTCCTCGCTGTGCGTCTTCGCCAAAATCAGCGACATGGGCTTCATCGAAACCCCCTACCGCAAGGTAACCAACGGGGTGGTAGACCTCAAAAACGACGACATCAAATACTATAGCGCTGAAGAAGAAGAAGACCTGGTAGTCGCTCAGGCCAATGCGCCGCTGGACGACAAGGGGAACTTCCTGCGTCCGGACAAAATCAAGGCCCGTTACGAAGCCGACTATCCGGTGGTGACCAAAGACGAAGTCAACCTGATGGACGTAGCGCCCAACCAGATCGCTTCAATCGCCGCCAGCTTGATCCCCTTCTTGGAACACGACGACGCCAACCGTGCATTGATGGGATCGAACATGATGCGCCAGGCCGTGCCTTTGGTCATGCCCGAAGCTCCTATCGTAGGTACCGGTCTGGAAAAAGACATGATTCATGACAGCCGTATTCAGATTGTCGCTGAAGGCAATGGGGAAGTGGTCTTCTCGGATGCCAGCCAGATTCAGGTACTGTACGAACGTACGGAAGAAGAAAAACTGGTTAGCTTCGATCCGGAAGTGACGACTTACAAACTGCCGCGCTACCGCAAGACCAACCAGAGCACTTCGATGACCCTCAAACCCATCGTTCGCAAAGGCGAAAAGGTAACCAAGGGACAGATCCTGACCGAAGGTTACTCGACCGAAAACGGAGAACTGGCCTTGGGACGCAACCTGAAAGTAGCGTTCATGCCTTGGAAAGGGTACAACTTCGAAGACGCTATCGTGATCTCGGAACGTCTGCTGCGTGACGATATCTTCACTTCGGTACACGTGGACGAATACATCATGGAAGTCCGCGACACCAAACGCGGGGTGGAAGAGTTGACCTCGGATATTCCGAATGTCAGCGAAGAAGCTACCCGTGACCTGGACGAAAACGGGATCATCCGTGTGGGTGCCAATGTGAAACCGGGCGATATCCTGATCGGGAAAATCACTCCGAAAGGGGAAAGCGATCCTTCACCGGAAGAAAAACTGCTCCGTGCCATCTTCGGGGACAAAGCCGGTGACGTGAAAGACGCTTCACTCAAAGCACAGCCTTCGCTCTACGGGGTGATCATCGACAAAAAACTCTTCAGCCGCGTCAACAAAGACAACAAGAAGAGCAAATCGGCCGAAAAAGCTCAGTTGGAAAAACTGGACATTGCCTTCAACCAACAGGCTGCCGAACTGAAAGCCAAACTGATCGAAAAACTGTGGGTGCTGCTCAAGGATAAAACCGCAGCCGGCATCCGCGACTATTTCGGCGTGGAAATCGTTACCAAAGGAACCCGCTTCACCCAGAAACTGTTGGGCGAACTGGACTTCCTGAACATCACCACCGACAAGTGGACCGGCGACGAACACCGCGACGAACTGATCGAACGTGCGATCAACAACTACACGATCAAATACAAAGAGGCCGATTCGCTGCTCAAACGCGAAAAATACAACCTCACCAACGGTGACGAATTGCCTACGGGTATTATCCAACTGGCCAAAGTCTACATCGCCAAGAAACGTAAACTGCGCGTAGGGGACAAGATGGCCGGTCGTCACGGTAACAAAGGGATCGTGGCCAAGGTGGTTCGCGACGAAGACATGCCGTTCCTGGAAGACGGTTCGATCGTCGACATCGTTCTGAACCCGCTGGGTGTGCCTTCACGTATGAACCTGGGGCAGATCTACGAAACCGTGCTGGGTTGGGCCGGCCGGGAACTGGGTCTGAAATTCGCTACCCCGATCTTCGACGGTGCCTCGCTGGAACAGATCAACGAATACGCCGAAAAAGCCGGTATCCCGCGCAGCGGTCGTACCTACCTCTATGATGGCGGTACGGGTGAACGCTTCGACCAGCCGGCTACCGTAGGGGTGATCTACATGCTGAAACTGGGCCACATGGTCGACGATAAGATGCACGCCCGTTCGATCGGTCCATACTCGCTGATTACCCAACAGCCTCTGGGTGGTAAAGCCCAGTTCGGGGGTCAACGTTTCGGGGAAATGGAAGTGTGGGCGCTGGAAGCCTTCGGCGCCGCCAACATTCTCCAGGAAATCCTCACCATCAAGTCCGATGACGTGATGGGCCGCGCCAAAGCATACGAAGCCATCGTCAAAGGCGACAACATGCCGAAGCCGGGTATTCCTGAATCCCTCAACGTGCTGCTGCACGAATTGCGGGGTCTGGCCATCAGCGTCAAGCTGGAGTAAGCTCTCAGGCCGGGAGGGGGAATCCATCCCCTTCCCGTGCATCCGAGCATCAATCACAAACCGGTTCCCGGTGAACCGCTTTATCGTGTGGATCTATAAAAGAGTTTAAAAATATGTCATTCAAAAAAGACAACAAGGCACAGAGCAGCTTTTCCAGAATTTCGATCGGCCTCGCCTCTCCGGAGGAGATCCTCGAAAATTCGAGCGGCGAAGTGCTCAAACCCGAAACGATCAACTACCGTACATACAAACCGGAACGTGACGGTCTGTTCTGCGAACGTATTTTCGGCCCGGTCAAAGACTATGAATGCCACTGCGGAAAGTACAAACGCATCCGTTACAAAGGCATCGTCTGCGACCGATGCGGGGTGGATGTGACCGAGAAAAAAGTGCGTCGTGAACGTATGGGCCACATTTCGCTGGTCGTGCCCGTCGCTCACATCTGGTACTTCCGTTCGCTGCCCAGCAAGATCGGCTACCTGTTGGGTATCCCGACCAAAAAACTGGAAGCCATCATCTACTACGAACGTTATGTCGTTGTACAGGCCGGTGTCGCCGCCTCCAAAGGGGTAAACGACCTGGATCTGCTCAACGAAAAAGAATACCTCGACCTGTTGGCCGAACTGCCCAAAGGCAACCAACAACTGGACGATTCGGATCCCGAAAAATTCATCGCCATGATGGGGGCCGAAGCGTTGTTGATTCTGTTGCAACGCCTCGACCTGGACGAACTCTCCTATTCGTTGCGTCACAAAGCCGGTACGGAAACCTCGCAGCAGCGTAAGGCTGAAGCCCTGAAACGTCTGCACGTGGTGGAAGCCTTCCGCGAATCGAAAGACGTCAACAAACCCGAATGGATGATTCTGAAGGTCATTCCGGTCATCCCGCCCGAACTGCGTCCGTTGGTTCCGCTGGATGGGGGCCGTTTCGCCACCTCCGACCTGAACGATCTGTATCGTCGGGTCATCATCCGTAACAACCGACTCAAACGCCTGATCGAGATCAAGGCTCCGGATGTGATCCTGCGCAACGAAAAACGTATGTTGCAGGAAGCCGTAGACT
>JAHZDG010000056.1:9052-10151 GCA_019422485.1 Alistipes sp.
AAATCTCTTTCTCATATGTTGAAAGGGAAACAAGGTCGTTTCCGTCAAAACTTGTTAGGTAAACGTGTTGACTATTCGGCCCGTTCGGTTATCGTCGTGGGTCCCGAGCTGAAAATGCACGAAATGGGGATTCCCAAAGACATGGCCGCCGAACTGTACAAACCGTTCGTGATCCGCAAGTTGATCGAACGCGGCATCGTCAAGACGGTGAAATCGGCCAAGAAGATCATCGACCGCAAAGACCCCGTTATCTGGGATATTCTGGAAAACGTCATCAAAGGTCACCCGGTATTGATGAACCGTGCCCCGACCCTGCACCGTCTGGGTATCCAGGCCTTCCAGCCGAAACTGATCGAAGGAAAGGCACTGCAATTGCACCCGCTGGCTTGTACCGCATTCAACGCCGACTTCGACGGTGACCAGATGGCCGTTCACCTGCCGCTGGGCAATGCCGCCATTCTGGAAGCCCAGTTGCTGATGCTCGGTTCGCACAACATTCTGAACCCCGCCAACGGCGCCCCTATCACCGTGCCTTCACAGGACATGGTCCTCGGGCTGTACTATATCACCAAAGAACGCGCCGGTGCGCTGGGTGAAGGCCTGAACTTCTACGGACCCGAAGAAGCCATCATCGCCTACAACGAAGGTCGTGCCGATCTGCACGCCAAAGTCAAAGTGATGGCCAACACGCTGGACGAAAACGATCAACCGGTTCGCAAGCTGATCGATACGACCATCGGGCGTATCCTCTTCAACCAGGTCGTTCCTCCCGAAGTGGGTTACATCAACGAAGTGTTGACCAAACGCTCGCTGCGTGACATCATCTCGCTGGTGATGAAAAAAGCCGGGGCCGACAAAGCCGCCAACTTCCTGGATGACATCAAGTCGTTGGGTTACAACATGGCCTTCAAAGGCGGTCTGTCCTTCAACCTCGACGCCGTGATCATCCCCGAAGAAAAAGATAAACTGGTTCAGGAAGGGTACGATCGTGTGGACGAGGTGATGGAAAGCTACAACATGGGGCTTATCACCAACAACGAACGTTACAACCAGATCATCGACATCTGGACCAATATCAATACGAAACTCACCAAGACGG
>JAHZDG010000057.1:0-614 GCA_019422485.1 Alistipes sp.
AAAACCGGAAAACCATGAACAACGAAAATAAGATCGACCTCTCGATCGAAATGTATGAAGACCTCAAGGAAACGCTTGTCAAAACCATCAAAAACGCCAAGGCAGGCGGCGCAGGAAACGCAGGTTTGGATAATGTCCAGCTGGAACGGATCGAGCGGCTGATAGAGGCCGCGGAGCTCTCGCAGGGGCAGGTTGCACAGCTGCTCGAACATCTGCAACGGCATACGGCCTTGCCCGGAGTAAAAACCGAGCAGGAGCGGGAATTTGCCGACAGATACAACACACTGCTGGCGCAGTTGGCAGGGAGACTGGAGGTGATCGACAAGGAGAACAGGAAGACACATACATTGATCGAACAGGTAGGGAAAGCTGTCGAGGCAGCGGCAATGCCCGAAAACCTGCCCGTGCAGGAGCACCGGCATACCTATACGCTCGATCTTAAATCCTCGAAAACCGCGCTGGTAATATTCGTTATGGCGGTAATAATTGTTCTCCTTATTGGTTTTATTTACCGGGTCTCGGTAAGCAATCAGCAGTTGGCCAAAAATGACCTGAAATACCGTTACGTGAAGATGTGCGGGGAAATTGGTGAAAAGGAGCTGACGGAGTTGGAA
>JAHZDG010000057.1:624-10144 GCA_019422485.1 Alistipes sp.
ACGGTATTTCGGTACGAACGGTACAAAGCTATCCGTGATACCGTTCGAAACCAAGTCGAACGCTACGAGGAAGCCGTAAGGCGGCGGGCCGAGCAATTAGAGCGGGCGACCGTTAAGGAGCGCAAAGCCAAAAAACTGCTCGAAGAGGCTATTAAATTAAAACAATAATCATCTTTATTGTATATTTGTCATTGTTTTATATTAAATATGAAATATTTATATACAATTTACTTTCTATTGTACGTTTCGACGCTTTCGGCACAAACGATCGATTCCCTTTATTCCGTTTTCCGTCACACGAACGGTTCCGAACGGACTGCTACTGCCAACCAACTTTTCGAGGAATTTTACAACCTCGGCCTGACCGACTCACTTTATCAATTCTCCGCCCGGAACCGGCATCGGGAAATAGAGGCACTTATAACGTATTGGATGGCAGAATACGCTTTCGACACCGAGGACTATAAAGCGGCTACAATCTGGGCCGAGGAAGCGCTGCCACTCTGCCGTGAATCGGGCGATGATATTCTTTTATCAGATTGCTTAAACCTATTAAGCGCCAGTCTTCAGCGACGAGGCGATTTCGGGCGGGCCCTGCCTTGGCAGGAGGCTTGTTACTGGATTGACAAACGTTTAGGCGATGCGGAACGGCTGAGTTCTTCACTCAATAACCTGGCAGCCCTCTATCTGGCGACCGAACAACCCAAAACAGCCGAAAAGTATATACTCGAAGCCATCGCCATAGAACGAACGCTCAACAGGCCGGCAATACTTGCTATTCGTCTGGGCATGGCATCGGACATTCTTCTGAAATCCCAACGTCCAAAGGAGGCCTTACCCTACGCCACCGAAGCGCTCGCTCTCGACCGTGCAGGAGGGCGCCAAATAAAGACGGCAATTCGTCAGTCACAACTGGCCGCCGTTTTATCAGCACTACAACGCGACGATGAAGCTCAGGAACTTCTACAAGAAGCAGTGTCCGTATTCGAACGAAATGGGAATATCCACTCTCAAGCGGTCTGTTGCAACCAGCTCGGGAACATCGCTCTGCACAAAGGCCGCAATGCCGAAGCCGCAGATTATTTCCACCGCAGCGTTCGTCTCTGTGCGCAAAACGGCAACCGCTTCATCGAAAGTAAAGCGCAGTACGGCCTATGGCGCGCTTTGCGCACAACCGACCGCTCTGCGGCATTGCGGCATCTGGAGCTCTATACGACACTGGCCGATACAATCTTTTCCGAACAGACAGCCCGGCAACTCAGCAATTTCCAGGCAAAATACGAATTGGCAGAAAAGGAGCACCGCATCGCCATACAACAAAATGAAATCCAGCACAGAAAAAACATGCTAATCGTCCTAATCATAATCATTATTCTTTGTATTATAGCATTAACCGTCATCGGGCGATTATTGGTCCTCCGCCAACGCCACAATGCCATGCTCCAACAAACTCTCAAGTTAAAAGAGCGACTGCTTGCATTATTGCCGCTGCACTCCAACAGCGCAATCCATAACGAAATCGAAACTATCGCAAAAGAGATAACTGTACCACAAATACATTTCACCCCGCGTGAACGAACAATCATTCACTTATGTTGCGAAGGTTTACAAACAAAAGAAATCGCAGACCGGCTCGGCATATCCCAGCGTACGGTCGACACGCACAAAACCAATATCTTCCGTAAAACGGGTATTAACAATACGGTCGAACTAATGCGTTATGCCATGCAAGTCGGGTTAATCGACACAAATCAAAGTTCAAAGACACCAACAGATACGTAATTTCTCGTAGATACAGTCGATTTTCAATTTGCATTTTTTGTCAGGGGGGGGGAATCGCTATATTTGTAAATGTGAAAAATAACCCCTTCCTATTATGTTTTCCTTACCCCGAGTTTCACGTAAAACGATATTCGTCCTACTGTTTCTTGGCATAATTCAAGTTTCTTGTACCAATCATTCCTCCCCAGCACAATCTTTCGCAGAACGCGCATGCATAGACAGCCTCGTGCGCGCCAATCGCAACCTTGATTCAATGGAAATATGGCTGGAAAAGTTCTCCCGCGAACAAAACCATATCGGACTTATTTTCGTATGCCGGGAACTGGGGAAACGCTACCGCGAAAAATCACGTTTCTCCGAAGCATTAGCCATTCATAACCGAGGCTTAAGATTGGCAATAGAACTGGCCGACACGCTCGAGATTGCTGATGCCTACAACAATATCGGTACAGATCTGCGACGAATGGGAATGCTCTCCGAAGCAGCAGATTCCCATTATCTGGCCTTACATATAGCCGAACAATATACTGGCAACGAACCGCGCCAAAACCGCAAGAATTATGTCTATGCATTGAATGGTCTCGGCAACATTTATAAAGCACTCGACAACCGTAATGAAGCCGAACATTATTTCCGTCGGGCACTGAAGATCGAGACCGAAATGGGTAATGAATTAGGGCAGGCGATCAACTGGGCCAATTTAGGTAGCATCTATAAATACCGTCAACAATACGACTCTGCCTACCTATGCTTCACCCGCTCTCTCGAGCACAATGAACGGGCACGATCTAAACTCGGCATCGCATTATGCCACACTCATTTCGGTCAGATTCACGAGTGCCGTGGCGACTATGAACAGGCATTCGGCGAATACAACATCTCTTACCGGCTGCTGAAAGCAATTCCCGACAAATGGAATTTGCTCAAATCGTGTACAGCCCTGGCCAGCCTCCATTTTCGACGCGGGAATCTTCCTAAGGCAAAAAAAATTCTCGACGAAGCATTGATCACAGCACGTGAAATACATTCATTCAGCCATTTGGAAGAACTCCATCTGCTTCGCTCAGAATATTACGAACGATTAGGGATATGCCGCAATGCACTGCATGAACTCAAACTCAGCCATCAATACCGCGACAGTCTACTGACAGCCCAAAACGAAAGCATGGTTTATGAAACCCAAATACGTTACGAACGCGATAAGAAAGCACGCGAAATCGCCGAATTGAATGAACAGAACGAACGACAAATACGCAGCAGACGACAAGTAACCATTACCTCAGGCATTATCATATTGCTGACGTTCATGATACTCGGAGTTCTGGTCTACGCCCTGCGCATGAAGACCCGTTCACAACAAGCCACACGGCGCATGGCCGCCATGCAGCAAAGTTTTTTCACGAACATCACGCACGAATTCCGCACACCGTTAACAATCATCCTCGGCCTGGCCGAACGTCAGATGGCAGCAAGCAGCGACAAGGCCTGCAACAAGAATATGCAGGTCATCATCAGGCAAAGCAACAACTTGCTGGAACTGATCAACCAACTGTTGGGTATCGCCAAAATACGTTCCGCCATAACTACCCCGGAGTGGCATACGGGTGATATCATAGCTCTGTTGCATCTGATACTGGAAAATATACGCATTTGTTCAGAACAGAAACTCATAGAGATAGAGTTTGCCCCGACTCTGTCCTCGCTTAAAATGGATTTCATCCCGGATTACATGCAGAAAATTCTACGCAACCTGCTGATCAATGCGGTGAAGTTCACGTCTCAAGGCGGCAAGATTCTCATAACCGTCACAGCAAACAAAGGACAGGTCGCCATCACCATTGCAGACTCAGGCATGGGAATTAGCCAGGAAGACCTGCCATACATTTTCGAACCTTATTACCAAGGGAACAATCTCGAAGCACATCTCGGCACGGGCATCGGGTTGTCGATGGTGCGCCAGATGACCGAGGCGATGGGAGGTACAATCGAAGTATTCAGTATTGAGGGACGAGGCTCGTCATTCATCGTGCGGTTGCCATTGCATCATGGCAAGAAATCTCTAAGCGAATGGACCTCGGAAAACAACGCCCCTGAAAAATCGAATTCCATCGTCGATGAAGTAGTGGAAAACAATTCTGAGACAAGTTCCGACAATAAACAGAAGAATACGATTCTGATCGCGGAGGACAATTTCGATGTCGCCAACTACATCAGCAGCGAACTTAGAAGCAATTACCACCTGCTTCTTGCCCGCAACGGCCGTGAAGCGCTGGCGAAAGCCGAAGCCTACATGCCCGACCTCATCCTCACCGACGTCATGATGCCCGAAATGGACGGCTACGAACTGTGCCGCGCTATCCGGAAGTCGGACAACCTCAACCATATCCCCATCATCATCATTTCGGCCCGAAGCGATGAACCGGACCGTCTGGCCGGTCTGGAGACAGGCGCCGACGCCTATTTGGTCAAACCGTTCAATACAGAAGAACTTCAGTTACAGATCCGGAAACTGCTGGAACAGCGACGCATCCTGCGTGAAAAATATGCACGGCAGATGCAAGTAGGAAACATGCCCCCTCAAGAGCTACCCGAAGCGAATCGGGAGTTCATGACACGTCTGCACCAAATCATCTACTCAGAGATGGCCGATCCGACGTTCAACTCCGAGACCATTGCAAATAAAATCTGCATGAGCCGTTCGCAACTCAACCGCAAGGTCAAAAGCATCACGGACATGGATACAGCAACATATATCCGACAAGCACGGCTGCAATTCGCCCGCAATCTGCTCGTCTCATCCGACAACGCCATCGGCGATATTGTTATCCGTTGCGGTTTTGAATATCAGAGCTATTTCAACCGGATTTTCAAGCAACATTTCGGGATGACCCCTATGGAATACCGCAAACGGAACCGAAAATAACCCTTTGACCGATGAATTCAGGCCGCTTCCCGTTCCCGGGGAGCGGCTTTTTCATATTCGTACTCCTCCTATGCTTTTTGCACCCGACAAATCACGCATATCACTAATTTATAGAAATTTAGAAATAATCGTGCGCAGGAAATTCAAATCAAGACCAAGTAAATCGCGCTCCCAGTATAAAAATCAACATCAAGATTATTAACACCGACGGCCCTATTCTGCGAACTTTGCAAACAAGACGAAAAACAATAGAAACTAAAAAAGGTACATTTTATATAACCCAAACTCAAATTCCTATGAAAAAACTTTTTTCTTTATTACTTCTTTGTGGAGCCTTGTGCACACTGGCTTCATGCGAGAAAGACAACGACAATCCCGAACCGGAGACCAACCGTTTCGTATTTTCCGGGAAGAACTACTCCAATTTTACTGTCTCTGTCACTAAAGATGAACTGAACAAAGGTAATTACGACATTCATATACTTCCGGCAGAAGACAACACGATGGAGTTGTGTCTGCAATGTTCCATGCAACACGACGGGGTGAGTCTGGACCTTACGAAGGTAGACCCTCTACTGGCAGTTCAGGATTATAAGGGATGGCATTGGTATATTGAAGCCCAAACAAACGGAATCACAATATTGGAAGGTTGGGGAGGCGATAACCCCAATTTTGACCCCAATTTTGGAGTGGCAGGCGACATCCTGTATATCAAAAGTCTGAATAAGGACCACACTCAATTGGAGATCCGCTGTAAGTTCACCGACTCCCAGAAACATTCTTCTTTGGACTTCTATTATAAAGGAGACGTAACACTTGCCAATGCCAAGTAAATTGCCAAAATACGACTTCGTGAATACACACAACCGCTAAACCACAATGCCTATGAAAATGATGCTGCAAAACATCCGGGAGCGGAGCGAGGCTCTGCTCGCTGACGGACAACGACAAAACGACACCGGAAACAAAGCCGCCGGCAGGCGCGCCCGCAAGGCGAGTCTTGAACTGGAGAAAATCCTGAAAGAATTTCGCAAAATTTCGCTTGCCTCCGGAAAAAGGGGATAATCCCAGATTATTTCTAAAACCGAGGCCCCATGAACACAGACCCTCCTAAACCGAAAAAAATGACCAGTGAGGAAGTGCAACGAATGTTGGCTGATTTCTATCAGGAAGTTGAACGCCGCGAACAGGAAGAGGGACGTCCCTTGCACATCTCGACAAACAAGGTACCCCGACCGACATGCTGGCAACGACTTCGCAGCTTGTTCTCCTCCAGTCGTCCGACAATCAACAAACGAAAAAAATAAAAACACTACAAACCCATTAAAACAGATTCAATCATGAAAAGAAAACTTTCCTATGCCATCGTCATCGCACTCTGCGGTATGATGGGATTCACCTCGTGCACGAAAGATTACGACGATGATCTGCGCATTCACCGCGAAATGATCGAAAACAATGAAAAGGAACTTCGCGCCACCATCGATGCATACCAGGTGCTGGTAAACAACACCATCGAACAGATGGAGATTGCTTACAAAAATGCCGACAATCTGATCAAACAGGAGATGAAGGCCGAATTCGATGCTGCCAAGGCCCGCCTGACGGCACTCGAAACCGCACTCGAAACCGCCAAAAACAACATCACGGCCCTGCAAACCGATCTAACCACATTCAAAGCTGCGGTTCAGCTCGATTTCCAGGAGGTGAACAACAAGATTACGGCTATCAACGCACGCATCGACGATGCCGAATTGAAAATCACGGCACTCGATGGTCGTCTGACCTCGGCAGAACAGGCCATCATTGATTTGAAGGCGTGGAAAACTTTGGCCGAAGGGAAACTGGAGGATCTGAAAAACAGCCAAACGGCGACCGCAGCCGATGTGGAGGCTTTGAAGACCCGCATCAACACGGCTGAAGGCAAGATCACGGCACTCGAAACGCTTTGTAACAACCTCAAAGCGGAATTCGAAGCCGCCGACGTAGCACTCGGCCAGCGCATCGATGACTTGACGACGGCACTCGGAACGCAGGAAACCTCGCTCACGGCACTCATCACCAACACACAGAATGCACTCAACGCACGCATCGACGACTTCAAGAGCGAAATGACCACGGCTTGGAACGACTATAAAACGACGGTGGACGGCAAACTCGCCGCAATGGCGACGCAACTCACCGCAGTAATCGCCGATGTCAACACGCTGACCGGCGAACTCGCTACGCTGGACGGCAAGGTAGGCACTCTCGAAACCGCCGTAGCCAACCTGACGGCTCAGATCGCAGGCCTCGCCTCGCAGACCGCGCTGGACGCCCTAACCACACGCGTAAACCAGCTCACCATAGATCTTGCCGCCAAAGAGGCTGCCCTGAAAGTGCTGATCGACGCCAATAAGGACGGTATCACGGCCAATAAGGCGGAAATCGAAACGCTGAAAGTCGAAATCAACACGATCAAGGCCGACATGCAAGCGATGAAGACCGAATTGACGCAGGCGATCGCCGATGCAGTATCCGACAAGGTAACCCAGACTGCTATGGATAACGCCATCGCACAACTCGAATCGGATTATAAGGCTGCCGACCTGGCTCTGCAAGCATTGATCGACACGATCAACAACACGACCCTTCCCGCCATGGACGGCAAAATCACGGCACTCGAAGACCGCATGGATACCGTGGAGGCCGACATCGAAGCCATCAAGAACCGCATCCAGGCCGTTCGGTGGGTTCCCGCCTACAGTGACGGCAAGCTGACGCTCCAGGCAACCAAGAATGTCGGTGGCACGGAATACGACTCCGCCGCACTGGAAGAGCAACTCTACGTGACCAGCGCCAACGCAAACATCATCGCCGACATCCTCGACGCCTCCAAGGGCTATACGGTTGAGGTGATCGCCAATTCGGTGAATACCCGCGCCATTGTGACTTCTCCCTTCGGAACAGCAACCGTTACCGCCGGTACAGAGAATAATGTGCTGAAAATTGCAATGGGATATACCGACCTCGCAACCCTTTGGAGCAGTTTCAATACCGCAACTATTCCTACGCCGATCAAAGTACAGCTGGCAGTGAAGATTTCGGACGCCAAGGGTAATTCGGCCATGACCGACTTCGCCGACGTCGTAATCGTCAACAACTAACAAAAAACGATGATGTGCGGGGAGAGATACCCACAACTCCCCGCACTTTTTCTAACGTTAAAAACAAGGAACAATGAGTAAACTGATCGCACGGATGTTCCTATCTGCCATGTTGTGCACCGTGACGTTCTGGGGCGGAAATATCCGGGCCGAGGAGCTCCCGACCAGAAAGAGCACGGAACAGCAACCGACACGGTGGGAACACTACAACCAATATGCAAGATGGAGTTTCGGTGCAAACATCGGACTGCCGTTCTTCGCAGGAGATTTCCAGAGCAACTCCTATGACAAACTCTACTGGGGTATCATGGCCGATCTGCAAGGAGGCTACCAGTTCACGCCGGTAATCGGCCTGCGCGCCAATTTAGGCTATGCTCAGGGCAAAACCGGAGCCAAGGATTTCGAACAGGATTATTGGCTCGATCCCTACGGCTGGGGAGATTACCGCCCGTCACCGCTGTCCGGAAGCATGCAATACAAGGACCTTTACAGCAAAGTGCGGAGCATCAACTTCACACTCCATGCCGACATCAATCTCAACAACCTGATTCGGCCCGTACCCGTTGGAAAACGCCGATGGACTGTATCCGTAAGCCCGGGAATCTACTTCCAGAAATTCTACCCCGACATATTCACCCGAAAAGGAGGCCACCATTTCGCCGTGGAGCACTTCAATCCGCTGACAGTCAGCCTTGGAGGTGAAGCCATGCTGCGTTGGAAAACAGGTCGTGCCATTGACCTGCAAGCCCGTTACGGCATCAACTGGATACACCAGAACGTATTTGACGGCATCGCCACCTATCGTCCTCGCGACAATCAAAATTTCATGATGCATTTCTCGGTAGGTGTAGTGTGGAAGATCGGCGCACGCCACAAGAAGAAGGATCACCTGATGTACGCACCTCGCTATGCCGCTCCCCCGAAAGACCGCGGACGCATCATTGACACGGTCGTGGTGAAGATGGAGCCACACGTGGTGATGCAGGAACGCACCGTAGAAACGCCGGTGGAAAAGGCCGTATGGTACTATATGCCGACTATCCATTTCGTTCGCGGCAGCGCCGAAATCGACACGAAGACCTACGCCGAAGAACTCGACGCCATGGTCCGCCTGCTGAACGAAGTTCCCGACACCCCGGTACGCATCTATGGATATGCCGACCACAGCGGTACGGAGCAGATCAACAAGCGACTGACCCAGCAGCGCGCTGAAGCCCTGCGCGACTACCTGATCGACAAGGGAATCGCTCCCGAACGTATCAAGACGGTTAAGGGGATGGGCATTGATTCGTCTCTCTCTGGCGGCGAAGCCTATTCGCTCAAGGCCCGACGCGTGGAAGTTTTACGATAAACAAGACTATTGCTCTGAAATCATCGTAAAATGCGGAAGTGTATGAAAATGTATGGCTTCCGAAAATAATCAGTATTCATAAACGAGAAATCACTTGCTCCTGCTATCTCGGAGCAAGTGATTTTTTAACATCACCCTCACGCGTGGGGAATATATGGGGAAAATCCCTCTATTACAAACTGCCTAATTCATTGATTTCAATGAATTAGGCAGTTTGTCCTGTACCCGGAGCCGGGATCGAACCGGCACGGCCATCGCTGGCCACAGGATTTTAAGTCCGGCGTGTCTACCGATTCCACCATCCGGGCGCAGTCTTTC
>JAHZDG010000058.1 GCA_019422485.1 Alistipes sp.
TCCATGTAAAAAGGGGAAATGATATAAGTCGTATATCGGCGGACATTTTCCTGGATGCAGCGGCGGAACAGCACCGGATCATAGAAGTGGAAGTAGACCGACAATTCAGCTTCCGTCCCGAAGTCCTGTTTGATGGTCTGAAACAGCGACTGCTTATAAGGAGAATAATTGTCGAGCAGCAAAAAAATGTTCAACGGCAATAACGGGGCTGCCGAGCGGACATAATAGCCTTTTCGCGGCACCGATTCGATCACCCCTCTCTCCAACAGCAGGCTGTAAGCTTTGTGAACGGTTTTATGGGCGAATCCCAAGTGTGTGGCGGTCCAGGCAATGGAAGGTAGACGCTGCCCTACCGGGAATCGACCCGAGGCGATTCCCTTTAAGAGAAACTCTTCCACCTGCCGGAAACACAATACGGAAGAGCTCAACACCGTATGGCTCACATCACTTTTCACGGTTGTGTCGATTGGGAGGTGATGGCTTTAGCCCAGTTCGTATTCCAATACTCTTCGGCATATTGAGGGTCTGCTTGCGGAATAAACGAACTGAGACCGCAGCAATGAGTAAGCGCAAAAAAATCACCGGCCGGTTCTCCGTACGCACTGTAAATCGTCGGAGTATAATCGACGTATGTAACGGTTTTACTCAACTGCTCCTGGAAGGCCTGATAATACAGATCTTCTCCCGATAGCTGAGCCAAATAATCATCCAAATCGTAGTACAGGTGATTTTTCCGCAATTCAAAGGCTTGGATCGCGCTTAAATCCAACGAAGAATAGTCAGGATGCGCCGCCATCAAATCTTTGACGGTCGTAGCCAAGGCTTCCAGTTCCGAGGTGTTGATCACCCCTACCGAAGCTGAAGGATAAGTCGTCCCCCGATAAGAATCCACATAAACTTGGGCCACTTTTGCGGCATCGATATTGGCCGCGAACAATAGAGGGAGAATTTGGTGGTAAGGGAATCCGTTTCCCATCACTTCCGTGGGTGAAGCGATAATCTGTTTGGCGTTATTACGAAGGTCATATAAGGCTTCGACACTGCCCATAAAGCAAGCATCGAACAGCAAAAAATCCAGTTTACGCCCTACAGGTAGAGCCGCAGCCATGTCGGTAATATTCATATAGGCGGCCGCACCCGTTCCGGACCAGTCCTGTCCGAACCCTTTGGTGATCATGGCCTGAGGGTGGCGTTGTTCGAGCATCATACGAGCTTTGGTGGCCTCCGAAACCGGAATCCAGCCGTCGGCATGAGAGGAAAACACCAAACCGTACGAGTTGGCCGGATAGGATTCAAAGACCTCATTGACCACTTCCCGCATCACGGCCGGATCCATCGCATTTTGTCCTTCGTAGGTTTTCAATAACGTTTTACGGCCATCCGAGTTGATTTTATAGAGTTTGGGATTGCCGTCCGTCGAAGCGAAATAGACCAAAAAATTTCCTCCGACACCTTTCATGCCCAAACACATGGCGTCAATGTTGACCGACAGGTAGCTCGACAAGTTATTGTTTCCGGCCATATAGGCCAATATCGTACGGTTGGCGGGTTCGGGAAAATCCTCATCCGGATCGGGATCGTCCGCACAGGCTGCGAAAAGCAGGGGGAAAACAAACAGTAAGAAATATCGTAACAATTTTATCATCTTATCACACATTGAGTCTAATTAGCTTTTACCAGGAACGGCCACCGCCGCCGCCGCCGGAGTCTCCTCCCCCGAAGCCACCGAAACCTCCGCCTCCGCTGAAGCCTCCAAAACCGCCGAATCCGCGACCGATAATTACCGGAGGGATCCATCCCCCTCCTCCACTGTTACCGTTGTGACCGGAACCGTTTCCCCCACCCCGACGGGAGTGGGAAAGCAGGATCCATAAAGCGAATATGCCGAAGAGCAGGAATCCGGAAAACATTCCTTGGGGCATTTTTTTATTGTATTCGTCGGCTTTGAATTCGCCGGCCGTAAGCCCCATCAACACATGAACGGCCCGATCGATCCCCTGATAATAATCTCCTTCCCGAAAAGCAGGCAACATTTCGGTGTCGATAATACGTCCGGCCGTAATGTCGGGAACGACACCTTCCAGTCCATATCCTACCGAAATGAATACTTCTCCGCGTGAATCCGGGGTTTTGGGTTTGACCAATACCAGAATGCCGTTATCTTTTCCGGCACGTCCCACGCCCCATTTTTCATGCAGACGTTGGGCATAGTCCGCCGGCTCATATCCTTGCAGGTCGGATACGGTGACCACCGCAATTTGGGTCGAGGTTTGGCGATCGAAATGGATCAGTTGAGACTCCAACTCATTTTGCTGGGCTGTTGTCAGAAGTCCGGCAAAGTCATTGACCAGTCGCGGTGGTGACATCGGTTCGGGCAGCACCTGCCCTCCCAGCGACAAACGCCCCAATAACCCCCATATGAGTATGCCCAAAAATTTCCGGAAGTTCATGCTCATCCACGGGTTTGATTAAAACTGTACGGTGGGAGCCGTTTCGGCACCGCTTTGAGCTTCGAAATAGGGCGATTGCTGGAACCCGAACATACCGGAAACCAGATTGCGCGGGAACATCTTGATGTATACATTAAAGTCCCGAGCCGCTTCATTGTATTTCCGACGTTCTACGGAGATGCGGTTTTCGGTCCCTTCCAACTGGGTTTGCAAATCCAGAAAGTTTTGATTGGCTTTCAGGTCGGGGTAGTTTTCGCTGATGGCCATCAAACGGCTCAAGGCCGATGACAGTTCTCCTTGTGCCTCCATGTATTGCGACAAGGCTGCGGCATCGTTTACATTGAGTTGGGTCTGAGTGGCTTTGGCCCGGGCTTCGGTCACTTGCGTGAGGGTCGACTGTTCATGGGCCGCATAACCTTTGACTGTGGCCACCAGATTGGGGATCAGATCTGCCCGACGCTGATACTGCGTCTGCAAATTACCCAACTGGGCAGAAACCGTTTCCTGGCGAACCACCATATTATTATAGGTACTTTTAAACCACGAGAAGAGCAGCAGCACAACCGCCACCACTACGATCAGAATGATCAAGCCTTTTCTTTTCATTGTTTGTATGGATTGAATAAAACTTATTTGCGTTTTCGGAGCGGAATGCCATTAAATTCCCACCCTCTCGATTTCTTTTCGGGCAGTTTGTCGGGCCGATTCCAGTAGATACGTTCGAAATTGAAGAAATAACCCCGGACATCACCGATGCGTTGATAAAGGGGGTAATATTCCGTTGTCCGGCTCACCACCGTATTTTTGCCATACAGTACGTTCATCGACGCCAGCACATCTACCGCATCGGAATAATAGAGAATATGCCAGGGCGATTTTTCCTGAACCCCGGTTCCGGAGGAACGAATCGTGGCCAGCAACATTTTGACACGATGATAATTAATTCTTTCGTTGATCGTATCCCCCAATGCTCCGTAGGCAAACGCCAGGAAATTGACCGTGCTGGGATGAAACGGTTCGGTTTTCATCACTTCGTTGGCGAACTTGATGATCTGTTCACAGTCTTGACGGGTCAGGCTGTCGAGACTGTGATCGAATTCCGATAAGAGTTTGAAGTCTGCGGAGGAATTTTCGAACGGTTTGTACTCTGGCTGCCAGGCATATCCGTAATACAGATGACGGTAATCATTCAGTGTCAGGGTCGTATCCCCTGCTCTGTAACGGGTCATCAAAACGGGATAATAAAGCGGCGAATTGATATCCAGAATCTCCTTTAGAATGGCTTCGTTATCCGGTGCCTGCGGATAGATCGTATCCTGTTCCTGAGCCGAGACTTTTCCGATGAAGAGCATCAGAATCAAGCTCAACCCTATACCATAACGCATCATTGACTTCATCATTTTTTCTTAATTAACGGTAAATGTAGGAATTTATTTGGCGAAAATGAAATCTCACCTCTTTGTCACCCCCTTAAAGCGGGCTTTCTGGCGTTTCAAAACAAAAGCCGGACCTTTCGGTTCGGCTTTATGAGAATTGACCGTTACAAATTGCTTTTCTTTACGGTTGCACCGAGAAGCGATAAATGCACTGGCTTCGATACGTCTGACCGGGTTCGAGGATCACCGAAGGCCAGTTCGGATGGTTGGGCGAATCCGGAAAATGCTGCGATTCGAGACACACCGCCGTACGATAAGCATAAGCAATGCCCTTTTTGCCGGTTTGTGTACCGTCCAGGTAATTCCCGCTATACACTTGCAGGCCGGGTTCATCGGTAAATACCTCCAATTTAATGCCCGAAGTCGGCGACAGAAGGGAAGCCGCTACCGTTTTCAGATCTCCGGGGGCATTGAGCAGGTAATTATGATCGACTCCTATGCCGTTCCGGATGGCTTCATAATCGGTCCGCACCAAAGCCGAGTCGATCGGTTTGGCGGTAGTGAAATCCATCGGCGTACCTGCCACCGCCATCGGTTCACCATTCGGAATGGCCAACGAATCGATCGGAGTGAAGCGATCCGCATCGACATACAGCAAGTGATCGGTGGCCGGACGGGACGGATCGCCAGAGAGGTTGAAATAGGAGTGGTTGGTCATATTGATGACGGTCTTTTTATCCGTCGTAGCCTGATAGGTAATCTGCAAGGCATTATCCGGAGTTACGGTATAGGTTACCGAGGCTTTGACCGTCCCCGGGAAATTTTCGTCCCCGTCCAAGGATACCAGGTGAAGCGTCACGCTCGAAGAATCGGTCTGTTCTCCCCGGAACATGCGGGTATACCAACCGTTAGGACCGCCATGCAGGGTGTTTCCTTTATCATTCAACGGCAACTGGATCGTCTGGCCGTCCAGTTCGAAACGCCCCTTATTGATGCGGTTGGCATAACGTCCGATGGTGGCACCGAAGTTGTTCGGATAGTTCAGATAGTCGGCAATGCTATCGAACCCCAACACCACATCTCGCAGGGTTCCCGTACGGTCGGGCACCATAATCGAAACGACCCGTGCGCCGTAATTGGTGACACATACCTCCATCCCGGCCGGATTGGTCAAGACAAACAATTCATTTTCGACACCATCGACCACCGTATCGAAATCCGCATAACGCAAACCCGAAAGAGTGGTATAAGGTTGAACGAGCGTTTGACAGGCCGCAAAGCAAGCCGCCCCCGCCAGATAAAGCAGCCAACGGAATGGTTTCATATTCATGTTTTCTCAATTATTCCAATTCATTGCGATCGATCAGCTCGGCAATTCGGCGGCTTAGGGTTTCGCTGGCGGGTACCAACGGCAACCGCAAATGATTTTCCATCAAACCATAATGTACCAAAGCCGCTTTGACGCCGGTCGGATTTCCTTCGGCAAAAAGTGCATCCACCGTTTCCATCATGCGAAGATGCAGGGCAGCGGCTTCGGCCGTGTTCCCTTGCTGAGCGGCGTGGACCATCCGGCAGAACATACGCGGAAACGCATTGGCTGCCACCGAAATCACACCGTCGCCACCCAAAGCAACCATCGGCAGGGTCAGGTTATCGTCGCCTGAAATCACCCGAAATCCTTCCGGACGATCTCTCAGAATATAGGCGGCTTGTGAGAGCTGTCCCGAGGCTTCCTTCACGGCAATAATACGATCGGTAGCTTGGGCCAGACGTAGCACGGTTTGCGGCTGAAGATTGACACCCGTACGCCCCGGAACGTTATACAGAATAACCGGAACAGGGGATGCTTCGGCAATGCGCAGGTAGTGTTGATACATTCCTTCCTGGGACGGTTTATTATAATAAGGAGTCACGGAGAGCACGGCATCGAAAGGCGTGAAATCAAAAGCCCGGATTTGAGCCTCCACGGCAGCCGTATTATTACCTCCGATCCCGATCACCATCGGAACGCGTCGGGCATTCACCTGAGAGATACAGGTGATGACGGTCTGTTTTTCGGCTTCGGTCAGCGTAGCGGTTTCAGCCGTTGTCCCCAACACCACCAAATAGTCCACACCGCCTTGAATGGCACGATCCACCAAGGTTTCCAACGCTTTCAGGTCAATTTTACCCTGACTATCAAACGGGGTAACCAGAGCAACGCCCACCCCACTTATGTTATTTTTCATGTTCGAATGTTAAATCTTTTCGCGAAAATACAAAAAACTATCAGAATAAACGTCCCTGTTGCACCTTATTTTTTTCTGCAACTTCTTTTTTCGCGGTATCGGACGTCAGCTCCTGTCCATTGGAGGAAGAAAGGACAGAGGGAGCCTCCGGTTGCGTTTCTGTGTCCGGTGTCGAATCTTCATCGGCAATCATCTGTTCGAAATCGGCTTCAGAAATCATCCGGATGCCCAATTTTTGGGCCTTGGCCAATTTGGCCGGACCGATATGATCCCCTGCCAGCAAATAATCGACATTGGAAGAAACGCCACTGAGATTCTTCCCACCATGCTGTTCGATCAGCTCTTTGAGCTGTTCGCGGGAATGACGTTCGAACGTTCCCGAAATCACAAAATGCAACCCTTTCAACCGTTCGGTGGCATCTGCCCGTTGTTGCACCTCGAAACAAAGCCCGTGAGCACGCAGCCGTTCAACCAGACGCCGGTTTTCCGGATCTTCGAAATAGGCGCGGATACTTCGGGCGATCTTCTCTCCGACCTCTTCTGCAGCACTGAGCGAGGTTTCATCGGCTGCCATCAAAGCATCGATGTTCCGGAACTGTAAGGCCAGATTTTTCGCCGTGGTTTCCCCTACATACCGAATCCCGATGGCAAACAGCACCCGTTGAAACGGCACTTGTTTGGATTGTTCAATACTGGCCAAAATATTGTCGGCCGATTTTGCACCCAGACGCGGCAGAGCGATCAGATCTTCCCGTTTCAATTCATACAGATCGGCCGGATCCTTCACCAATCCATTATCGTATAAAAGTTGGACCGTCTCTTCTCCCAGACCGTCGATTTCCATCGCTTTGCGCGCAATGAAATGAACGATCCGCCCCATGATTTGTGGCGGACAGTGCAGCGAATTGGGGCAATAATGCCGAGCTTCGCCTTCATCTTTCATTAAGGGGGTACCGCACTCCGGACAGTGGGTAATGAACTCAAACGGACGGCTGTCGGCCGGACGTGCAGACAGATCGACACCTGTAATCTTGGGGATAATCTCTCCGCCCTTTTCCACATAGACCATATCCTGCAGGCGAATGTCCAGCAGGGCAATCTGATCGGCGTTATGCAGGGAAGCCCGTTTTACGATGGTTCCAGCCAAATGCACCGGATCGAGATTGGCCACCGGCGTGACCGCACCGGTACGTCCCACCTGGAAATCTACCGAACGCAGACGAGTTCGCGCCTGTTCAGCCTTGAATTTATAGGCAACCGCCCAACGAGGAGCCTTGGCCGTCATCCCCAAACGCTTTTGCAAGGCGAAACGATCGACTTTGATCACCGCTCCGTCGGTATCGTAAGGCAGCGTCTCGCGTTTCTTATCCCATTCATGGATGAATGCGAAAATTTCTTCGATGTTCCGACATCTTCGCATATGATCCGAGACCTTGAACCCCCAACGTTTGGCTGCCTGTAAACTTTCATAATGAGACTGGAACGGCAGGTTCTCCCCCACCACCCAGTACATGAAATTATCCAGACCCCGACGCGCCACTTCAGCGGAATTTTGCAGTTTCAGGGTTCCGGCCGCCGCATTGCGCGGATTGGCAAACGGCGCCTCTCCGATGTCTTCGCGTTCCCGATTGAGGCGTTCAAAAGAGCTGTGAGGCATCAGAATCTCCCCTCGGATTTCAAAAAAGTCAGGATACCCCTCTCCCATCAATTGCAGAGGCACCGTACGAATCGTACGCACATTGGCTGTCACGTCGTCTCCGACTGCGCCATCGCCTCGGGTAACGGCCCGCAACAGACGGCCATGTTCATAGGTCAGGCTGATGGCCGTGCCGTCAAATTTCAACTCGCAGACATATTCGATGGGTTCGTCGATCTCCTTCCGGATTCGGGCATCGAATTCCCGCACTTCTTCTTCGGAATAGGTGTTTCCCAGCGACAACATCGGGAAACGATGTGCTACACTTTCAAACCCCACCGACAAATCACTGCCCACACGTCGTGTCGGCGAGTTCGGGTCATCGAATTCAGGGTATTGAGCTTCCAGTTGCTGCAACTCCCGCAGCAATGTATCGAAGTCATAATCGCTGATGATCGGGTCATTCAGGACATAATAACGGTGGTTATGTTCATTGATCCGACGACGTAATTCTTCTATTTTCTCCTGTATCGATGACATGTTGTTCAATGTGTTTTATCGGGTAAAAATACACAATTTGTTTCGAAATACGGGCCTTCTAAAGCCCATTTTACCGAATGAAAGCTCTTTCAAAATGATTTCAAATATTTTTCCC
Organism: Alistipes sp.; assembly: GCA_019422485.1. GTDB lineage: Bacteria > Bacteroidota > Bacteroidia > Bacteroidales > Rikenellaceae > Alistipes_A. The sequence goes on from JAHZDG010000058.1 coordinate 8,346, forward strand.
GATCGAGGAGAAAAAAGATTTACAGATTTCCTTTCGATTTACAAATTTTGTGTATACTTGCAGAAAATTTTTACACCCTTACTTTTAACTATGACTACAGGAAAGACCCAAAAGAAACGTGTGGTGGTCAGCTACAAAAACCTCAGCCCGGAACTGCAGGAAGAGGTCAAAAAGAAATACCCGAATGGATACACCGATCAAATGTTGCGTATTGACAAAGGTCCGGGCGACTTTTTTTATGCAATCGTCTTGGAAACGGAGGATACCAGCTATCTGATCAAAGTGGATGTCAAAATCGATGACACCTTGGACGAAGAGGATGATAAAGATTACTTCAACGACGACCTGAAAGGCGCCGATGATCTGGCCGACGCGCCCGATGAAGACGATGACGATAATTAGTATAAATTTTTTGCAACGACCATAAAAAAAGCGGAACTTTTAAAGTTCCGCTTTTTCTTTTTATCCCCTGCCGGATTACCAGTTCAAAATCTTCCGGAAATCGTAGTCGGCCGGATTAGCTACATATTTCTGTGCAGCCGCATAATCATCCGGGGTAATATAATTCAACAGGTTGTTGATCACCTGGGTGAATTTATCCGAATTGATGTCCACCAAACGGGGCGGAATCTTACCCGTAGCAGGATCCTGCAGATCTTTCAGGTACAGCGGAGAAATCTGACCGGCCGGATCGGCATAAACCATGCAACCGGTTTTCCCTTCGCTGAAGAGCTTGTAAACACCCATACCCAGCAGCGAGCAGTAAACCAAGTCATAAGCAACCGGAGTCTGGCAACGAACTTCGTAACCGATTTCTACCGGACGCGATTTCACCTTCAGGCCCAGTTCTTTGAGTTTCTTTTCGAGCATTTCGTTGAAGATATGCGCTTTGGAAACTTTCCCCAGTTCGGGATGACCGTGGTCGTCGTAGGAGAAATGAATGCCTGACTTTTTGATTTCTTCGTCGCTGAGCGAGTGGAATACCCCTTCCGAGATGATGGCAGCCCCGTAATCGATACCCATCACCTTGCGTTTCAGGATGGACGAAACGACCAGGTTAACGATTTTTTCCACCGTAATGGTCGTTTTGTTGAACATTTCGGGGATAACGATCATCGGATAGTGGCAAGCGGTACCGATCCCAAAGGCCAAGTGACCGGCCGAACGACCCATGGCAGCTACAACGAACCAGTTGGCACTGGTGCGTGCATCCATGTAAACCGTGCGGGCGATGATCGAACCCATGTCTTTGGCAGACTGATAACCGAACGTCGGCGAACCGGCCGGCAGCGGCAGGTCGTTGTCGATGGTTTTCGGAACGTGGATGTTGGCGATCGGATATTTCTTGGCTTC
>JAHZDG010000059.1:0-7450 GCA_019422485.1 Alistipes sp.
CGGGGATGAAAATAAAAGGAACGTCTTCGATCGAAGACGTTCCTTTTTATAAGGGTTGGTTGTCTACCTATTTAGCCGGCTATTTAGCCGGGGTTGCGTTTTTAACGTATTTGTCTAACCAGCCAAAGAATTCCCGTTGCCATACCAGCGAGTTTTGGGGTTTGAATACCTGATGACCTTCGTTTTCGAACACCACCAGACGGCTGGGAATGTCGCGTAAACGGGCAGCCGTAAAGGCCTGCAAACTTTCGGCATAGGGAATTCGGAAGTCGTTCAGCCCCACGATGATCATAATGGGGGTATCCCAGTTCTTCACAAATTTATGGGGCGAGTTGGCATAGGAACGTTTAGCGGTGGGATCGTCGCTCCAATAGGGCCCGCCCAGGTCGTTGTTGGGGAACCACAACTCTTCGGTAGAGCCGTACATGCTTTCGAAATTGAACATCCCGCAGTGAGCGATGAATGCCTTGAAACGTTTCTGGTGATGGCCGGCCAGGAAATAAACCGAGTAGCCGCCATAGCTGGCTCCGACACAACCCATACGGGTTTCATCGGCCCAAGGTTCTTTGGCGACATTGTCGATGGCACTCAGGTAGTCCTGAATGTTCTGACCGCTGTAATCCCCTGAGATCTGGTCGAGCCATTCCTGGCCGAAAGAGGGCAGACCGCGGCGGTTGGGAGCAACCACAACATAGCCCTGAGCCGCCATCAGTTGTTGATTCCAACGATAGCTCCAACGTTGACTGACAACACTCTGCGGACCACCCTGACAATACAGCAGCGTCGGATAGGTTTTCGTCGAGTCGAAATCGGGCGGCAGGAATACCCAAGTCAGCATCTGTTTGCCGTCGGTGGTGGGAATCCAGCGTTTGAGCACTTTCCCCATTTTGATGTGGGTGCGGATTTCCGGATCGGTGTCGGTGATGCAGGTCAGGGCTCCGTTGCTCAGGTCGACCTGATAGAGTTCGGTCGGAGAGGAGAGCGTGGTCAGTTCGGTGACCATCTTGCCGGCGGCCATCGTGAAGGCATTCAGGTCGTGGTCACCTTTCGTTACCACTTCCACCTGAGGAGCCTGATCGGCCGTCATGTCCACACCGGGATAGGCTACCCGGCAAAGCTGATAGGTCGCTTCGATCGGCGAGATGAAGTACAACAGTTCGTTGGAGGCCCAACGGATGTTGCCGGCGTTATAATCGAATCCGGCCGTCAGGTCTTGTTTCTTTCCGGAGGCCAGATCGACGATCATCAGCCGGTCTTTGTCCGATTCGTTGCCGGCTCGCCGCATGCTGGTGAAGGCGATCTTCTGGTCGTCCGGCGAGAAAACCGGATATTTGTCATAACCCGGCATGCCTTCGGTAAGGTTGCGGGTTTCGCCCGAGGCCAGATCATAGAGATAGATGTCCGAATCGGTGCTCAGGGCGTAATCTTTGCCTTTGAGCTTTTTGCAGGTATAGGCCAGTTGTGTCCCGGCGTTGTTCCAGGAGATTTCACCGCCGTCGAAATAGGGAGCCATCGGCGCATCCCACGGTTCTCCGGCCAGAATATCGGTGCCTTCCCCGGCTTTCCCGTTCGTCAGCGAAGCCACGAAAATGTGGAGATAGGAACCGTCGTCCCAATAGTTCCAGTGGCGTTCCATCAGGTCGTCATAGATTTTGACCTTGGATTCGGGCATGTCGCTGTAGATTTCCGAACCGTTGCGTTTTTCGACTTTCACCCGTTGGATGTAGTAGAGATGTTGGCCGTCGGGGGCAACGCCATAATCTTCGATTCCACCCTCTACGGCCGTTACCGTGGTGGCATTGCTGCCGTCCGGAGCCGCACACCACAACTGCATGGCCCCGTTCTGGGGCGCCAGGTAGTAGATTTGGCTGCCGTCTCCGCTCCAACGAGGCGCTGCACCTTCGGTGATCAGCGCCGGGGTGCCGCCCGTTTCGGGTACCGACCAGATTAAGGTTTGGCTGTTGTTTTTCGCTACACTGTAACGGCTGACGGTGTATAGAACCGTTTTCCCGTCGGGAGAGAGGGTGGCCGATCCGACTCGTCCCATTTTCCAAAGGACTTCCGGGGTCAGAATCCCGGCCGTTTTTTCCGCCTCGGTCAAGGCGTTTTCGATTTTCATTTCATCGGTAGGTTTTTGTGCACTGTTTTGGCAGGAGGTGGTGACCATCGCGGTCAAGGCTCCGCAACACAACAGGCTTAGCCATGTTTTCATCGGTAAGTGTATCATAGGTCTGTGAACAATAATTTCCTTCCTTAACCCTCGCGCCTTTCGGTTGAGAAGCGAATGGCTCGGGGGATTCAGAGCCTCAGCGGTCCCTGCATGAGGTTAGTCGTGCAACCAGTCCGCATCGCCGTAATGGCCCCATGACGCGAAAACATCCCGAATGGTCCGGTAGGTGCCGGCCACTTTTTCCGGAACGCTGTTTTCGTCGATCCATGTCGCTTGGGTGATTCCCTCGATGGTTTGGGGAGAGGGATGTTGGTCGCCGGGGCAGTGCATCAGAAACCAGTGCGTCCGTTTGAGAACCCATTGGCCGTGGATCTGATAGGCGTGGTAGGTGTTGGTCAACGGTTGCTCGATCGTTAGGTCGCCCACCGAGCACTCTTCGCCGACTTCCCGAACCGCGCATTGCTGGATGGGTTCGCCTTTTTCACGTTTGCCCTTGGGCAAATCCCAGCGTCCGTTACGGAAGATCATCAACACCTGGCCCCTCTCGTTGAGAACCAGTCCTCCACCCGCCTCGATCAACGGAAGGGTCTGGCTGAATTCCTCGAAAACCCGCTCCGTCTGGGTGGATATTACTTCCAATCGTTTGGTAAATTGAACTTTTTGCAACAACTTTGTAAGCGTCAGTTCATCCCCCGGGTTCACCTCCCATCGGGTGGTGTTTTCCAGCGTCGAGGCTTCAGGGGTGAACACGATCACTTTGTCTTCAACATAAACACGATACATAATTGATTCAATGATGCAAGATTCAGCCAAAAAAGTAGCCGAAAGTTTACTACAAATTAAGGCAATTAAATTAAATCCGACAAATCCTTTTACGTGGGCATCGGGTTGGCATTCGCCCATCTATTGCGATAACCGTAAGATTCTCTCTTACCCGGCCGTTCGCAAGCAGGTGTATGAAGCTTTTGCAGAGCTGATCGCCGCCAAATATCCTCAGGCTGATGTGGTAGCCGGGGTAGCGACGGGGGCCATTGCTCACGGTGTGTTGGCTGCCGAAAAGTTGGGCAAACCGTTTATTTATGTGCGGAGCGCTCCCAAATCGCACGGGCTGACCAATCAGGTGGAAGGGGAGTTCCATCCGGGAGACAAGGTCGTGGTGATCGAAGACCTGATCTCTACGGGGGGCAGCAGCCTGAGTGCGGTAGAAGCATTGCGTAATGCCGGTTGCGAAGTGTTGGGTATGGTCGCCATTTTCACGTATGGTTTCCCGACCGCGGAAGAAAACTTTGCGAAGGCCGGGGTGACGCTCGATACCCTGAGCAATTACAATACTCTGATCGAATTGGCCCGCGAACAGGATTACGTACACGAAGACCAACTCGAGACGTTGCGCCAATGGCGTCGTGACCCCGCTAACTGGAATCGTTAATCAATACCGGAAAACGCATTCGACGATGGAAAGATACGAAAGTAAACACGTACAGATTCGGCGTCCGGCCGCGTTGGTGTACGGTTTGTTGAGCGATTTCACGAACCTGACTCCGGTGGTGGCCGAGCGAGTGGACAGTTGGCAGGCGACCGAAGACAGTTGCTCGTTTAAGGTCAAAGGGTTTCCGGTGAAACTGCGCATGGTGGAAAAAGAGGCTCCCAAACTCATCAAAGTGCAGGGCGAGGACGGTTCTCCGATGGATTTCACGTTCTGGCTCCAGTTGGTAGAGGCGGCAGAAAACGATACCCGTATGCGGATCGTGCTGGACGTCAAGCTGAATATGATGATGAAAATGATGGTGGGGAGCAAACTGGCCGGTGCAGTGGATCAGATTGCCGAACAAATCGCAGCGGGTTTCAATAACGCGCCTTTTTAAAGAAGCGGTCGGGTAAATCCGACGCTACCGCATAACAAAAAACCTGATAAGAAACATCTTATCAGGTTTTTTGTTGACCCACCAAGATTCGAACTTGGAATGACAGAACCAAAATCTGCAGTGTTACCATTACACCATGGGTCAAACTGGATGCAAATATAGTGATTATTTTTTTTCTGCAAAACTCTTTCGCCTCAGATTGGGGAAGAATGAGTCAATTAGACGAAATTTTCGGTTTTTAACGGTTTGTTAAGCCTTGTTTCGGTCGAGATCCTGATCGATGCGCTGCATGATCTGTTCAGTGGCCCCTTTGTGGGTGAGGACATAATCGCGGCAGGTCGTGCTGCAGGCTGTGTAACGCTCAGAATCGGTATTCAGACGTTGGAACCAGTCGAACAGCTCTTCGAACGTGGCGATGCTGCGGGCCCCACCGGCTTGGATCAGTTCGCGCGCTTCCTGGAATTTTTCATATCGCGGGCCGAACGCTAACGGCAGACCGAATGTAGCGGCTTCGAGAATGTTGTGGATGCCGACCCCGAATCCTCCTCCGATATAGGCCCAATGTCCGTAACGATAAACCGAGGAGAGAATACCGATCGTATCGATGATTAAAACCGAAGCTCCTTCCAAATCACTTTCCGCGTTCAGTTCGGTATATCGTAGGGCGCGGGCACTGCATTGGGCAACCATTTTTTGGATGCGGTTTTCTTCGATTTCGTGCGGTGCGATGATGAATTTGGTGCCGGGTTCGGCATCGCGGATCAGTTTCAGCAACAACTCTTCGTCAGGGGGCCAGGTGCTTCCGGCAACCAATACCCGATGACCGGCTGCAAAGCGGGCAACAGCCGGCAACTCCTTGGCCGATTGGGCGATGGTGTAGACACGGTCGAATCGGGTGTCGCCGGTGACGCTTACGTTGTGGAGTCCGATCCCGGCCAGCAAGGTTTTCGACGTTTCGTTCTGGACGAACATCGCATCGAAAGCGCCTAAAGCGCGGCGCATCAGAGAGCCATACCAGCGGAAAAAGGCTTGTTCAGGGCGGAAAATTGCCGAAATGAGGTAGGTGTGAACACCGGCTTTCTTTAATGCCAGCAGATAGTTGACCCAGAATTCGTATTTGATGAACACGGCGATACGCGGGCGTACGATCGACATGAACTGGCGCACATGGCTGGGGGTATCGCTCGGCAGGTAGAAAATGTAATCGGCTCCGGCATAGTTTTTCCGGATTTCGTACCCTGAAGGAGAGTAGAAGGTTACTAGAATTTTATAATCGGGATGAGCCTGCCGGAAAGCTTCGATCACGGGGCGTCCTTGTTCGAATTCGCCCAACGAGGCGGCATGGAACCAGATCAACGGGGCTGAAGAGTCGATTTTCTCCTTCATGCGGCGGAAAATATCCCGACGCCCTTCTACCCACAGCCGGGCTTTGGGATTGAAGGCAGCGGCGAGACGAATGCCCAAGGCCATCAACTGGACAGCCAGATTGTAAAATATTCTCATAATCGCGAAAATAGCGAAAAATTTCAAAAAATACCCCCGGAACGCAAATGCGACCGGGGATTATGGGAATGGAGATAGCGGATCAGGCGTGTTGCACGACGGCTTGCAGGCCGGCGCGATTCAGGATGGTCAGCTGATTCTTTTCGCGGCCGATGAGTTTTTTCTTTTCCATTTCCTGCAGAACGGTGTCAACGGCCGGTCGGGTGGCGTCGAAATAGGAAGCGATTTCTGCAGTATCCGGCATCGGCAGTGAGGCCTTGCTGTCGGAGGTGTTTTCCAGCAGATAGGTGGCTACCTTAGCCTGCAGCGAACGGAACGACAGGAAGAAAATCTTCTTCGACCACAAGTTGGCGCGGTTGGAAATGATGTCGATAAAGTTCGACAACACCACGACATTGTTCTGCATCAGTTCGAACAGGTATCCCCGGTGCAGGGTGAGGATACGAACGGATCCGTCGGCGATCACGTCGATGGGAAGTTTGTTGTAACCGCCGAACAGGAAGGCCGGGGCGATCAGTTGCGGGGCTTCGATCTTGTCGATCATGACGGTTTTCCCCGAGGGGTCGGTCATTTCTCCGTGAACTTTTCCCTCTACGATAATCATCAGGCCCGAGTAGGCGGTATCGCGGTCGGCGATCTTGTCGCCGTCCTTATAATCGGTCAGTGTGTAGTTGCCCTGCGCGATCATTTCGCGGATGGTGTCCTGGGTCAGACCCTGGAACAACGGGCATTGGGTCAATGTGGCGTACATGTTTTTACTCTCTTTTAAGCAGATGCAACGCCGGAGGCGTCATACATCGTAGTTCTCTATGGTTGAAGATACAAAAAATTCCCCGTTCGACCAACTTTTCAGTGCTTGCGATGCGGGGAATTTTGCGTATGAGATCAGTTTTTCGTTCGATTCTGCACGTATCGCCGGAGTTTGGCTCCTCGGCCGGGATCAACGCCTCTGCCGGGCATGCAGGAACGGCTTCGTGAAGGACTCCTCCTTCCGTGAAACGTTTGCCGAAAATCCGCTGCGGACATTGACCGGAAAGCAACGTGAACCGAAGATCAATTCTTTGTTATCCTCTATCCGGAGCCTTCCGTCACGTTTCGTCGTCGATCCTCCGTGAACCTGGGACCTTTAGCTGTCACCGGCTGTTGTTGAACCGGGTGGCGGGCACCGCGGTTTCAGCGGATGCAGCAGGATCAGTTCACCGAAGGCAGGAACGAATATTCCTTGGAGTATTCGAGCATTTGCCCGGCGTAGTCGTCGGTATATTCGAGCAACACATCAATAATCTGGCCATTCTCCATGACCGGCTTATAAATCGGGTTGACAAATCCGCTGTAAGGCTCGAGGTTCAGTTTGGCATAACGTTCCAGCACTTCGGCATGGAGGGTCGGATCGACTTTCACTCCGTAAGTTTCGACCAGAGCGCGTCCGGCTTCGTAGTCGCCTTCGCTCTTGATGCGCTGGATTTCTCGCAACAGGTCGCCGAACAGGCCGCGCAACTTCTGGTAGTCGTTTACGACAAAGTAGGTTTTATTGTTTTTGACTACCTTTTCAATGACTTTGCCTTCGCCTTTTTCATAGCACCATTCGGCGATCAGTTTGCGGTTGCGCATGTGGGCTTCTTCGACATCTTTGCCCGGTTGGATGCGGGTCAGCTGAGTCATCAGCCCATTCAGAATATAGGTGGCGTATTCCGCCTTGGCAACATCGAACGAGGGTACCAGGCCCAATTCGACCAATTTCGGATCGCCCAGATAGTAGAGCGCAAACAGGTCGGCACGGGCTTCTTCGAGGGTCGAGCCGTAGTTTTTCAGCGCATCCGACTGTACGCCCGGAGCCAGCTGTCCCGAACCGTGGCCGAGACATTCGTGCAGGTCGGTATGCAGGTCGTCGCCCAGGCTGCCGAATTTCTTT
>JAHZDG010000059.1:7460-9174 GCA_019422485.1 Alistipes sp.
TTCAGTTCGCGGTCTTCCTTGCGCAAAACGAACTCTTCGTCGAATCCGTTGCCTTTGGCCGCTTCGTTATAGGCGTGGGTGATGTTCTGAATGGTCACCGATTTGCTGCCGTAATCCTTGCGGATCCAGTCGGCATTGGGCAGGTTGATGCCGATCGGTGTGGCCGGGAAGCAGTCACCGCCCAGCATGGCTGCCGTAATAACCTTGGCTGATACCCCTTTGACTTTTTCTTTGCGGTAGATCGAATCGATGGGAGAGTGGTCTTCGAACCATTGAGCTTCGGCGCTGATGGTTTCGGTGCGGCGGGTAGCTTCTTCGTCCTTGAAGTTGACCATCGCTTCCCACGAAGCGCGATAACCCAGCGGGTCGCCGTAGGTTTCGATGAAACCGTTGATGAAATCGACCTTCGAGGTGGTATCCTGTACCCACAGAATGCTGTATTCGTCAAAAGTATGCAGGTCGCCCGTGCGGTAGTAATCGATCAGGGCTTCGATGGTTTTTTTCTGTTGAGGTTGGGTGGCCACTTCAGCGGCTTTGCCCAGCCAGAAAACGATCTTTTCGATGGCGGGCGAATACATGCCGTCGATTTTCCAGGTACGTTCAACGATCTGTCCGTTGCGTTTGGTCAACTGGCTGTTCAGCCCGTAAGAGATGGGGCGAGGATCGTTCGGATTGGTCCGTTCTTTATAATAGGCTTCCACTTCGGCCTGGGTCACTCCGTCATAATAGTTGTTGGCCGAGGTGGCGATCATGTCCACGCCGTCGGCCTGGTTAGCGCGTTTGGGATAGAGCGTGGGATCGAACATCACCGGTTTGATGGTGGCGACCACTTCGCTCACCGACGGAAAGTCTTTCGGGAAAAACTCTTCCGGTGTTCCGGCGATCAACTGATCGAAATAGCTTTCGGAAAATTCCGGTTGGAACTTGTCGTTGGAGTAGTGGTGATGGATGCCGTTGGCGAACCATACCTTTTTTAAGTATTTTTCAAACTGGCGGAACTCTTCCGTCTGACGGTCGCCGGTGTAGTGCTGGTAGATGGTTTCCAGCGTACGGCGGATGCGCAGGTTGTACTTGCCGTTCTGGTCGAAGAAAATGTCCCGACCACACAGTGCAGCCTGGTTCAGGTAATAGATCAGCAGTTTTTCATTCAGGATCAGGGTGTCGAATCCCGGAACCTGGTATTTGAGGACTTTGATATCGTCAAAACGATCGACCACCCAATTGAAAGGGGTTTCGGTTTCGGACTTTTTGTGGCACGAGCTCAGGCTCGCAATCAACATGGCCATACAGCTAAACGTTATGAGTTTTTTCATGAGATAACGGGTTGTATTGTGGACAAAGTTAAGGTTTTTCGACAAAAAGTTAGATAATATTAATCTAATTTCTACCTTTGCGGTGTCCAAATAGGACCTTGATAGATTAGGAATTTAGACGGATGAAAGTTTTTTCCAAACAGGCCGACCTGGCTGCCGCTCTGGCCGGAGCCAAAGGTAAAATCGGATTCGTTCCCACGATGGGAGCGCTTCATGAAGGGCACGCTTCGTTGGTGCGGCGTTGTCGGGCCGAAAACGATCAGGTGGTGGTGAGCGTCTTTGTCAACCCCACGCAGTTCAATGATCCGACTGACCTGAAAAATTATCCCCGCACGTTGGACGCCGATGTGGCGTTATTGGAAAAGGTAGGTGCCGATTGGGTGTATGCCCCTACGGTGGAA
>JAHZDG010000006.1:0-8368 GCA_019422485.1 Alistipes sp.
CATCTGAATCGAGAGACCTTTGCCCGGTTTGCCGTGGTAAACGGGCAGGGGAACCAGTCCGACACGACCTTCGGCGATAGCAAAGTGGGCCGGACCGTCATGCCCCCACAGCACAACGTCGTCGTCGAAGTCCATCGCATACGGTTCCGAGAATGATCCGCCGGCACCGAATTCCGCCATAATTTTCATGGCCTGGGCATTTTTCACTTCGCACTCGCCGGCGACGGGGATATTCCGTCCCGTGAGCAGGGTGTTGCCGGCAATGACCGAGGTGACGATGTTTTCATAATCGTTGCCGTTCACTCCTTCATAATAGTAGGCCATCGATCCCAGATCGTTTTGGGCGACCAGCTTGTCGAGCGCTACCGAAGTCAGGGCGGCCCGTTCCAGTTCTTGCGGTTCGCATTCGGGCGATACATCGAAGGTCGTGCGGAACTCTTCCAGTTTGGCGGCGACCTCTTCGGGGGTGACGCTGTCGCGCAGGGCCTTGAGCTGGCACATTTCCAGCAATTCGAAATGGGTGCCGAATACGCCGGCCATTTTGGTCAGGTCGGTGTATACGTCCAGCATGCCGCAGTAGTAGTGGCCCAAAACGCCCATACGGTTGTGGCGCAATGCATGCGCTACACGAGCGGCTTCGACCCATCCTTCGATTTCGCGCCAGGCGACAGGGTCGTTCAGGTAGCCCGTGACGATTTCATAGCGCAGCCCCAGCCGGTTGAATACGCAGGCTACTTCGGGTACGGAACAGGCCTGGCAATGGGCCAACCATTCTCCGGTCATCCGGCCCCGGTCGCCCATGGCGTTGAGGGTGTCGTAGTCGATGGCCGCAGTGGGTTGCAGGTTGAGGATGATGACCGGAACCCCCAGTTGGCTGACTACCGGCAATACGGTGGAAGAGAGCGCATAGGTCGATATGTAAAGGAAAACCAGTTCTACGTGGTTGGCCTGGAGCAGGTCGGCGGCGGCTTTGGCTTTGGCGGGTTCGTCTACCATCCCCGCATCCACAACCTCAACCTGGTCATTGCTCAGGCGGTCGGCGATTTGGCGACGATACCCTTCGAGACGGTCGAGCAGCCCCTCGAATTGTCCCCAGTAGGTATTCAGGCCGATGCCGAAAAGACCTACTTTGACTTTGTGTTGCATCATTTGTTTGTGTTTAAGTTAGTTGTTTGCGTATGCTGTTTCTTGAACGGTATTCTTTGGCTCCACAGATTGGGTGAAAAGTATCCGGGTTTGGTCCAGCCATGCCGTCCGAAAACCTGAGGTTCCCCGATTATTCAGCGGTCAGTTTAAAGGCTGCGCGACTGCGGATGTCTTCCGAGGAAGCTCCGATCCACGCTTCGAAATCGCCCGGTTCGGCTACCCAGGTCTGTTTCTGATCGTCGTAGTAGCTCAGATCTTGAGCGTTGATCGTGAAGGTAACGGTCTGTTCTTCGCCCGGTTCCAAAACGACCTTGCGGAAGCCTTTCAACTCTTTGACGGGACGGGGCAGGGATGATTTTTTGTCGTTGATATACAGTTGGACGATTTCGGCCCCGGTACGTGAACCGCTGTTGCGGACGGCTACGTTCAGGGTGATCGAATCTCCGGCACTCATCTGTGAACGGTCGAGACGGGCCGGACCGTATTCAAAAGTGGTGTAGCTCAACCCGTGACCGAAGTAGAACAGCGGTTTGATCTTCCGGCTGTCGTGCCAACGGTACCCTACGAAAATCCCCTCCTTGTATTCGACATCTTTGCCGTTACCGGGATAGGCATCCAGGGCGATGGCGGCATTGTCTTCGAGTCGAACCGGGAACGTGAAGGGCAGTTTGCCCGACGGATTGACTTCGCCCGAGAGGATGGAGGCCAGTGCATTGCCCGCTTCCGAACCGCTGTACCAGGCCTGTACGATAGCCGGAACCTGATCGACCCAGGGCATGGCAACCGCATTGCCACTGACGAGGATGACCACCAGATTCGGGTTGGCCTCGCTCAGAGCGGTAATGAGTGCATCTTGTTCGTAGGGGAGTTGATAGCTGCGGCGATCGGAAGCCTCGCAATCCTGATTGTCTTTCTTGTTCAGCCCGCCGACATAGAGAACGACATCGGCCTGAGCAGCCGCTTCGACCGCTTTTTGACGCAGGGCATGACGATTGACGGCCGGATTGAGGCTGTAACCTTCGGCGTAGGTGATTTGAGCCTGATCACCGAAATAATTCTGGATTCCTTCCCAGGGTAAAACTTCGTGTTTGACTTTCAGCTCGGAACTACCTCCGCCGCAGGTCATCATCTGTTTGGCATTTTCCCCGACGACCAGAATTTTTCGCGGTTGTTTGGGATCCAGCGGTAGCAGATTTCCTTCGTTTTTCAGCAACACGATTCCTTCTTGTGCGATACGGCGTGCGGTCAGAGCGTGTTCTTCGGTGGCAAATGAACCGTAGGGACGGAAGGGGTTCATGTTGGTACGGAAGGTCAGGCGCAAAATGCGGCGTACTTTTTCGTCCAATACCTTTTCGTCGATTTCACCCTTTTGCAGCTGGCCCAGGAAAGGTTTGGCTAAAAAGTATTTGTCGTATGCATTGCTCCAGCTCCAGGCCAAACCGTCGGTCCAGGTCCCCATTTCGATATCAAGACCGTTGTAGGCTGCCTGACGGGTGTCGTGGGTGCCGCCCCAGTCCGAGATCACCACGCCATCGAAACCCCACTCTTTTTTCAGAATGTCGTTGAGCAGGTACTGATTGTGGCAGCAGAACTGATCCTTATATTTATTGTAGGCTCCCATAATGGCCCAGGTGCCCCCTTCCTGCACGGCGGCTTTGAACGCCGGCAGGTAGATTTCGTGTAAGGCGCGATCGTCCACAATGACGTTGACAAATTCGCGGTCGATTTCCTGGTTATTCAGGGCAAAGTGTTTTACGCAGGTGGCGACGCCGTTGCGCTGTACCCCGTGGATATAGGGAACGACCATTTTTGAGGCGAGGAATGGATCTTCACCCATGTATTCGAAGTTGCGGCCGTTGAGCGGAATACGGTAAATATTGACTCCCGGACCCAGCAAAACGGCTTTATTGCGATAGCGGGCTTCTTCTCCGATTGCCTGTCCATAGGCTTCGGCCATATCCGGATTCCAGGTGGCAGCCAGGCAGGTCAGGGCCGGGAAGGCGGTGCAAGAATCGTTGGTCCATTTGGCATCGGACCACTCGTCCCACATCTTTTCCATGCGGATTCCGTGCGGGCCGTCGGTCATCCAGATTTCCGGAATGCCGAGACGAGGGACGCCGGCCGAACTGAATTTCGACTGGGCATGGCACATGGCGACTTTCTCTTCGAGGGTCATGCGGGAGAGGGCGTCTTCGACCCGTTCTTCGATCGGACGACTCGCATCGAGATAGACCGGAGAAGTGGCGGATTGAGCGTTGAGTTGAGCGGGCAGAGCGCCCCATAAGCTCAGGCTGAGCAACGTTGCGAACAATAAAGCGTGCTTCATCTGGGAAGGGTTTTATTTTAGGTACAGGTGTTTGTCGGCAGGCCGTTTTACCGGATAAACAGAGGTCGCAGGGTTGCCTGCCGATCCGGACCTCCGGATTCAAATATACGGAAATCTAAGGAAAAACAGGACTGTCTCAAAAGACAAGTCCTGTTTTAGGGGTGGATTCCAAGAATGCTCGGAACCGGAGTCGATTATTTGACCAGCTCTTCTTCGGCTTTCAAGGCCTGTTCGAAGTGGAATTTTTCGAGCAGGGCTTCCATCAGGGCACGGATTTCGGCTGTACACAGGTTTCCGATACTTCCTTCGTGGGTATGATGAACCTGATGTTCGGCGTGGAAGGTGCCGTTTTCGATGTCGAGTCCGACTTTTCGATAGGCTTCGCGGAACGGAACCCCGTCGAGCACCATGCGATTGACCACTTCAACACTGAACAGATAGTCGTATTTGCTGTCGTTCAGAATGTCGGTCTTGACGCTCAGGTGCTGGAGCATGTAGCGGGCCATGTGCAGGCAGCTGCGCAGGTCGGCGATGGCCGGGAACAGCACCTCTTTGAGAAGCTGCAGGTCGCGGTGATAGCCCACGGGCAGGTTGGTGGTCATCAGGGTGATCTGGTTGGGCAGGGCTGCGATCAGGTTGCATTTGCCGCGGATGATTTCCCAAACGTCCGGATTTTTCTTGTGGGGCATGATGCTCGACCCGGTCGTCAGTTCGGCCGGATAGGAGATAAACCCGAAGTTCTGGTTGAGAAACAGGGTGTTGTCCATGGCCAGTTTGGCCAGCGTGGCGGCTACCGACGACATGGCCTGAGCCATGATCCGTTCGCTTTTGCCGCGACCCATCTGGGCATAGACCACGTTGTAGCTCAGGGTGTCGAATCCCAGCAACTGAGTCGTCATCGTGCGGTTGAGCGGGAACGACGACCCGTAACCGGCGGCTGAACCCAGCGGGTTTTTGTTGCAGATGCGGTAAGCCGCGTGCAACATTTCGGTGTCATCCACCAGGCTTTCGGCATAGGCGCCCAGCCACAGACCGAATGACGAGGGCATGGCGATCTGCAAATGGGTATACCCCGGCATCAGCACATCCTTGTATTTTTCAGAGAGTTCCTGCAGGGTGTCGAACAGCTCTTTGACATCGTTGACGAGGTCTCGGATCTGCGAGCGCAGGAAGAGGCGCAGGTCGACCAACACCTGGTCGTTGCGCGAGCGTCCGCTGTGGATTTTTTTGCCAGCTTCCCCAAATCGTTCGGTCAGCAGAAATTCGACCTGCGAGTGAACATCCTCCACCCCGGGTTCGATGGTAAAGCGTCCTTCTTTGATTTCGTGATAGATGGCTTTGAGGCCCTGTTGTACTTTCGTGAGATCGTCGTCGGCCAACAGACCGATCGAATTGAGCATGCGGGTGTGGGCCAACGAACCGAGCACGTCGGCTTCGGCCAGATAGAGATCCATTTCGCGGTCGCGTCCCACGGTGAAGGCATCCACCGCCTGGTTCGCGTCGCTGTTTTTCTGCCAGAGTTTCATGGTAATATGATGGTTTTCGATAGATTCGACGGTTGAGGTTTCCACTCGGGGTGCAGTCGCTTTACAAAATAGCCGACAGCATCCGGATATACAGGTCGATCCCTTCGCGGATTTCGCTCAGGTGTACGTACTCGTCGGCCATGTGGCTGCGGGCGCTGTCTCCAACCCCCAGTTTGAGCGAGGGAACGTCCAGCAGGGCCTGATCCGAAGTAGTCGGCGATCCGTAGGTGGTGCGTCCCAGGGCCAGTCCGGCCTGTACGATGGGGTGGGCCGGGTCGATACTTGAGGGTTTGAGCCGGGTCGAGCGGGGTTTGACTTCGCAGGCTACATGTTCCCGAATGATCTCCAGCACTTCTTCGTTGGTGTAACGGTCCGTCACCCGGACGTCCACCGTGAAATGACATTCGGCCGGAACGACATTATGTTGGGTGCCGGCCTGAATGATCGTGACGCTCATTTTGACCGCACCGAACAGGTCGGATACTTTCGGAAAACGGAACGTACGGAACCATTCGATATCCTTCATGGCTTTGTAGATGGCGTTGTCACCCTCTTCGCGGGCGGCATGACCGGCCTTGCCGTGGGCCGTGCAGTCGATGACCATCAGTCCCCGTTCGGCAATGGCCAACTGCATCTGGGTGGGCTCACCCACGATGGCGAATTCGATGGGACCCAGGTCTGGAATGATCAGCTCCAGGCCGTCGGCTCCACTGTTTTCCTCTTCAGCGGTGATGGCCACGCAGAGGTTGTATTTCAGGTCGCTGCGGTCATAAAAATGGAGAAAAGTTTCCAACAGGGATACCCCGCTGGCACCGGCATCGTTGCTGCCCAGTCCATACAGCAGATCGCCTTCGATGTCGGGCGAAAAGGGATCGCGCGTATAACCGCTATTGGGTTTTACGGTGTCGTGGTGGGAGTTGAGCAGGATGGTCGGCCGGGCCGGATCGTAATGACGGTTGAAAGCCCAAATGTTGTTTTTCTTCCGGTGTACGGTGATGCCGTGTTCGCTCAGAAAGTGGGCCAACAGTTCGGCCGTACCTTCTTCTTGTTTGCTGATCGAGGGGATGCGGATCATCTGGCGCAGTAACTCGACCGCTTCGTTGTATCTTTTTTCCATGGTTTGTATAAGTCGGTTCCGGGGAGTCGGGCTCTCCGGGGGTTACATCGTTTCTTTGCGTTGGCGAACCACTTCGAACAGCAGTACAGCCGCAGCCGCACTGACGTTCAGCGATTCGATGGTTCCCGACATGGGAATCGAAACCTGTTTGTCGCACAGTTTGAGCACCTCTTTGGAAATGCCGGTGTCTTCGCTGCCCATGACCAGTACCGTAGGGCCGGTCAGGTCGGCATCGTAGAGCAGGGTGTCGCTTTTTTCCGAAGCTCCGACCACCTGCAATCCTTCGGCTTGGAGCATCCGCAGGGTGTTACGCAGACTGCCTACCCGGCAGACGGGAATCAGGCTCAAGGCACCGGCTGAACTTTTCATGGCTTCGGCATTGACCGGAGCCGAGTTTTTCAGTGGCAGGATCAGCCCGTGAGCACCGGCGCATTCGGCGCTGCGGGCGATGGCCCCGAAGTTACGGACGTCGGTCACTCCGTCGAACAGCACGATCAGCGGGGTTTCGCCTTCGGGAACCGATTCGAGCATTTCATGAACATCGACGTATTCGATGGCCGAGGTGACGCCTACGGCCCCCTGGTGATTGCCGCGGGTCAGGTAGTTGAGCTTTTCAACCGGGACCCACTGTTCCCGGATGCGATGCTGTTTGCACAAGGCGACCAGCTCGTTGAACAGTACGCCGTCAGCGCCTTTTTTCAGGTAAATCTTTTCGAACGTTTTGCCGGCTTCGATCGCTTCGATCAGGGGACGCAGCCCGAAAATCAGATTCTTTTTCTCCATGATGCGGTTATTGTTGCGACTCCCGAAGGTTGTCGAGTTCGATACTGAGTTCTTCCCAGCGGTAGGTGAGCCGGGTGAGTTCCTCTTTGAGGTGGTTGTATTGGGCGTAGATCTTGCCGTCGCTCAGATCAATGCCATAGGCGGCCGGGTCGGCCATCTGACGGTCCATCTCGGCGATTTGCTTTTCGAGGGACATGATCTGTTCTTCGGCTTTTTCCACTTCGCGTTCGGCTTTACGCAGCTGTTTTTCCATCTCCCGGCGTCGGGCGTACTCTTCTTTCCCGGAGAGAGCTTTCACTTCATTGCCCGCAGCGGCGGGTTTGGTTTCCGAAGCCAGGGCGCTCTTCTCTTTTTGTTCGAGTTCGCGCATCGAATTGAGCTGGCGAGCCTGCAGGAAATCATAGATGCCGCCCAGGTATTCTTTCACCTGGCCGTCCCGGAATTCATACACTTTGTCGACCAGTCCGTCGAGAAACTCGCGGTCGTGGGAGACGACGATCACCGTACCGTCGTATTTTTGGAGCGCGTTTTTAAGGATGTCTTTCGAACGCATGTCCATATGGTTGGTCGGTTCGTCCAAAACCAGCAGGTTGTAGGGTTCGAGCATCAGACGGGCCATGGCCAGACGGGAACGTTCGCCCCCGGAGAGTACCCGTACCTTTTTGTCGATGTCCTCGCCCCGGAACAGAAATGCCCCCAGAATGTCGCGCAGCTTGGTGCGAACATCTCCGACGGCCACCCGGTCCAGGGTGTCGAAGACGGTGAAGTCACCCTCCATCAGGTCGTCTTGGTTTTGTGCGAAATAGCCGATGTGAACATTGTGACCGACCCGTAGTTCGCCTTCGGTGGGCTCCAGCTGGCCGATCACCATCCGGGCAAAAGTGGTTTTCCCTTCACCGTTGCGGCCGACCAAGGCCACCTTCTCGCCTCGTTCGATCACCAGCGAGGCCCCCGAGAAGACCCGTTTTTCGCCGAAACTTTTCCCGACCTCTTTGGCTTCGACCACGATCTGGCCTGAGCGCGGAGCTGGCGGGAATTTGATATTGAGGGTCGCTACGTCCTCTTCGTCCACCTCGATGCGCTCGATCTTTTCGAGCTGTTTGATGCGCGACTGCACCTGATTGGACTTGGTGGGCTTGTAGCGGAAGCGTTCGATGAACTCTTCGGTCTGTTCGATCATCTTCTGCTGATTGGCATAGGCTGCCAGTTGTTGTTCGCGCCGTTCGCGTCTCAGTTCGACATAACGGCTGTACGGTACTTTGTAATCATAAACCTTGCCTAACGACAGTTCGATGGTTCGGTTGGTGACATTATCCAGAAAAGCCCGGTCGTGAGAGATCAGCACGACGGCTCCGTTGTACTCTTTGAGGTAGTTTTCCAACCACTGGATACTTTCGATATCGAGGTGGTTGGTCGGTTCGTCCAGCAAAAAGAGCGAGGGACGTTTCAGCAGCAGTTTTGCCAGCTCGA
>JAHZDG010000006.1:8378-22754 GCA_019422485.1 Alistipes sp.
CGCCATCCACCGCTGAACTGGCTGGTGGGCCGATCGAAGTCCTTGCGTTCGAATCCCAAACCCAACAGGGTGCGTTCGATTTCGGCCTGGCGCCCGTCGCCGCCCAAAATGTGGTAACGGTCGGTGCAGTCGTTCAGCCGATGCAACAACTGCTCGTATTGAGGACTTTCGTAGTCGGTGCGGACGGTGATCTGTTCGGTCAGTTCGGCGATTTGCCGTTCCAGCGAGAGCACTTCGTCGAAGGCTTTTTCGGTTTCGGCGAACAGCGTGGTCGTGTCGGCCACCTTCATCTGTTGAGGCAGGTAGCCGATCGTGCAGTCGCCGTTGCGCGAAACGCCTCCGCGGGTGGCGGGTTGTTCACCGGTGATAACCTTCAGAAGGGTCGATTTGCCGGCTCCGTTTTTGCCCACCAGCCCGATGCGGTCTTTGGGGTTGATCAGAAAGGATATGTCGCTGAACAGGTCCCAGCCTCCGAAGCTGACGGTCAGGTTGTCGATCGAGATCATGCGGGTGTGACTATGCGTTTAAAAGTTGTTCAATGGAGAGGGTCGGATCGTCCGATCCGAAAACCGTGTTGCCGGCCACCAGAATGTCGCAACCGGCTTCAAAAGCGGCCCCGGCGTTGGCGACCGTGATACCCCCGTCGATTTCGATGAGGGTGGAGGTGCCGGCTTGGTCGATGGCCCGGCGCAGTTGGCGCACCTTGTCCAAAGAACCGTCGATGAAAGTCTGTCCGCCGAATCCGGGTTCGACGCTCATGATGAGCACCAGATCCAGTTGCGGCAGATAGGGTACGATCCGATCGACCGGAGTAGCCGGTTTGATCGAAATCCCGGTGCGGACACCGGCGGTCCGGATCTGTTGCAAAGCCGCTTCCAGATTTTCGGTCGCCTCTTCATGGATGGTGATCAGGTCGGCGCCGGCCTTGGCGAACCGGTCGATATAGCGTTCGGGTTCGACGATCATCAGGTGGGTATCCAGCACTTTAGAGGTTACCTTTCGGGCGGCGCTCAGGACCGGGAAGCCGAATGAAATATTGGGTACGAACACTCCGTCCATCACATCGATGTGGATCCATTCGGCCTGGCTGGCGTTCAACATCTCGATGGCTCGGCCCAAGTGCATGAAGTCGGCCGAAAGAATTGAAGGCGATATGATTCGGGTCATCGGTTTATGGGTTGTCTTCGGTTTGTAAAAGGCGAGGGTCGGCAATCGTTTCCTTTCGGGGAAAGGGGCGACACTCTGTTCGGTCCGGATGCGGGTCCAAAGGGCCGATTAAGGACAAAGGTACGTCAAATTTTGTCAAATTTTATAACTATTTTTGTTCGTCCGGGGTTCCGTTCTGTCGAAGGTGGAAAACGGCCTGTCCGGCGGGAACGAAAACAAGGGCTGAATGACGCCGCAGTGGGAGTGAAAAGGGGAGTGGAAGGCGGCGACCGCAGCGTGTTTCGGGAACGGACAAGGAATTTAAGAAGAGAGAACGTTATGGAATGGATTTTATGGAGTTTGGTGGCTTTGGCGATGGGAGCCGGGTTGACGATGCTGATCTATCGGCCGTTGTTGAGGCGGGCGCAACAGTCGGAAGCAGAGGCGCGGATCGCCCTTTCGGAGAAGAATGAACAACTGTTGGAACAAAGCCGCCAGCTCAGTGAACGGGCTACTCGGGAAGCGGTGTTGGAAGAAAAGCTGGCCGGGATGGAGGCAAAACTGTCGGAGCAGCAGGAGCGTCTGGCCCGACAAAAAGAGGAAACGGAGGCTTTGCAGCAACGTCAGGTGTTGGCGTTTAAGAATCTGGCGACCGAAATTCTGGAAGAGAAGAGCGCGCAGTTCAAACAGGCGAATCAGGAGTCGTTGAATGCTCTGTTGCGACCTTTCCGGGAAAACATCGACGGCTTCCGGAAGAAGGTAGAGGAGGTCTATGTGCAGGAGGCTCAACAGCGTTTTTCGCTCAAAGAGGAGATTCATCGCCTCAGTGAAATGAACCGTCGCATGAGCGAGGAAGCCAATAACCTGACCGCGGCGCTCAAAGGAAATAGTAAAACCCAGGGTGACTGGGGAGAAATGATTCTTGAAACGATCCTCGACAGTTCCCATCTGGTAAAAGGGATCCATTACCGGACGCAGGAAAATATCAAGGATGAAAACGGTGCGAATCTGCGGCCGGATGTCATTCTGAACCTGCCCGAAGGCAAGCAGGTGATCATCGACTCAAAGGTTTCGCTGACGGCTTATGTGGCCTATACCGAGAGCGAACAACCGGAAGATGTGGATCGGGCGATCAAGAATCACCTCCGTTCGGTGCGCTCCCATGTCGAAGAGTTGGGGCGCAAGAGTTATCAAAATCAGGTCGATTCCCCCGATTTTGTAATTATGTTCATTCCCAATGAACCGGCCTTCTTGTTGGCCTTGCAGCAGGATCCTTCGTTGTGGAGCGAGGCCTATAATAAGAAGGTGATCATCAGCAGTCCGACCAATCTGTTTGCGCTGTTGAAGATCGTGTACGATTTGTGGAAGCGGGCCGATCAGAGTAAAAATGCCCAGGCGATTGCCGAGGAAGGGGCCAAATTGTATGATAAGTTCATGGGGTTTGCCGATACGTTGCTCGATCTGGGGAAAAGTCTGCAGGGAGCCTCCGATAAATACGAAAAGGCCATGAATCAGCTCAAAACCGGGAGTGGCAATCTGGTGCGCCGGACCGAACGCCTGCGGGAGCTGGGGGTTCGTGCGATGAAGAAATTACCGCAGCAACTTTCGGATTATGAGGGGAATGAATCGTAATGTAGCCGGACTCGGCAACTGAAAATTGTATAATATACACAAAAAAACGGGAAAAAACGAATAACCTCCCGGATTTTTTGTTACCTTTGTTGCGTTCACAAAAATATACGAGGAAGCAATGGCTTTACTTTCGCCCTTTTTTGGTTATTATTTTTATTTCTACTTTGAAAACCAAAGCGGACGGGGGTTGCTTGACTGAATTTGACGAATAAATAACTTGGAAATCCAAATAAAAGAATCCCGGTCCTAGGTTAGGATCGGGATTCTTTGGTTAAAGAGCGAGCGAGTATGAACGAGAGAAAAAAGGTGGCCATACAGGGCTATGAAGGAAGTTTTCATCATATTGTGGCACATCGGTGCCTGGGTGAGAATATCGAGATCCACCCCTGTGCCACGTTCCGCGAAGTGGCCCGTCAGGTTGAATGCGGTGAGGCGGATTACGGGGTGATGGCCGTAGAAAATTCCATTGCGGGCAGCATTCTGTCCAATTTGGGAATTTTGCAGAAAAACGGGCTGCAGGCCGTGGGCGAGTATTATCTGCGGATCTGTCAGAACCTGATGGTGTTGCCCGATGTGAGTCTTGATGAGATTGAAGAGGTACATTCCCATCCGATGGCCCTGTTGCAATGCGTTGATTTTCTGGATGCCCATCATTGGAAACTGGTCGAAACCGAAGATACCGCGCTCAGCGCCCGTCATATTGCCGAACGCGGGATTCGCAATGCGGCAGCCATCGCCGGGGATCTGGCGGCTAAATTGTTCGGGCTGAAAATCATTGCCCCCGACATTCACTCCATTAAGAATAATTACACCCGATTTTTGATTTTGCGGCCGGCCGGTGATCCGATTCCTGCGGGTTCGAACAAGGCTTCGCTCTATTTCAAGACCAATCATGAACACGGTTCGTTGATGAAGGTGCTGCGCGAGATGGAAGACAGTACGATCAACATGACCAAACTGCAATCGTTTCCCATTCCCAGTGAGCCGTGGCACTATATGTTTCACATCGATATGGAGTTCGATACGATGGAGGATTACACCCGGGTGGTGCATTTGATGGAACAGGCTTCCCAGGAGTTGCACGTATACGGGGTCTATCCGCGCGGATTGAATGAACATGCTTAAAACCCAGAAACAGAAATTGATTATGGAAAGACATCCGATGACGATAAAGGTGGCCGACCGGTTGGGGTCGGTAGGGGAATATTATTTCTCCAAGAAGTTGCGCGAGATCGATCAGATGCGCGCTCAGGGCAAATCGATCATTAGTCTGGGGGTAGGGGGTCCTGATCAGCCGCCCCATCCGCGGGTGATTGCCCGACTGGCCGAAGAGGCAGCCAAACCCAATACGCACTCTTATCAGCCCTACAAGGGGACGGCAATTTTGCGGGAAGCTTTTGCCCGCTGGTATGCCCGTTATTATGGGGTTGAACTCGATCCGGTGCAGGAAATTCTGCCGCTGATCGGTTCCAAAGAGGGGTTGATGCATATCTGCATGAGCTATCTGGATCCGGGAGACAAAGTGTTGGTGCCCAATCCGGGCTATCCGACCTATCGCTCGGCGGTGACGATTTCCGGCGGACAGACGGTCGATTACTGTTTGCGGGCTGAAAACGACTGGATGCCCGATTTCGACTGGATCGAACGTCAGGGCATGGAGGGCGTCAAGATGATGATCGTCAACTTCCCACACATGCCGACCGGGACGATCCCTCACGAAGGGTTGTTCCGTCAGTTGGTGGATTTTGCCCACAAACACGGTATTCTACTGGTGCACGACAATCCGTATAGCTTTATTCGGAACCCCAAACCGGCCAGTCTGTTGGCGATCGACGGGGCCATGGAGGTGGCGATCGAGCTTAACTCCCTGAGCAAGAGTCATAGTATGGCGGGTTGGCGTATCGGGATGATGGCCGGGGCCCGGGAACGAATTGATGAAGTGATTCGTTTCAAGAGTAATATGGACTCCGGGATGTTCTATCCGATGCAGGCGGCTGCGGCCGAAGCGCTCGATCTGGGGGATGACTGGTATCGCTCATTGAATGACATCTATCGGAGCCGGGAAAAATTGGGCTTTGAGTTGCTCGATCTATTGGGTTGTACCTATGTGCCGCAACAGGCCGGACTGTTTGTGTGGGGCCGTCTGCCGAAGGCTTTGGGTGACGGATTCCAGTGCTCCGATAAGTTCTTGTATGGTTGCGGTGTCTTTATGACCCCGGGGGGAATTTTCGGTTCCGAAGGAAATGATTATATCCGGATTAGTTTGTGTTCGCCCGAAGCGACCCTGCGGGAGGCGATCGACCGGGTGAAAACGTTGTTGTAAATGGAAAGAAATACGATGGAAAACGATAAACAACCCATTCGGGCTGTCGTAGTGGGGGTAGGTTTGATCGGGGGCTCGTTTGCCTTGAGCTTGAAAGATAAGGGGATCGCCCGGGAGGTGATCGGAGTGGACCAGTCCGAGGTCAATCGCAATAAGGCGCTTTCGTTGGGGCTGGTAGACCGCTTCGAAACCTTGGAAGAGGCCGTAGCCCAGGCCGATCTGGTGGTGTTGGCTACGCCGGTCAGCTCTATTCCGCTGCTGGCGGTCAAGGCGCTCAACCGGACCGACAAACAGGTGATTATCGATATGGGTTCGACCAAACAGGAACTGTGTGAAGTGATTGCCCAACATCCACGCCGGGGACGTTTCGTGGCGACCCACCCGATGTGGGGGACAGAATACAGCGGTCCTGAAGCGGCGGAACATGGCGCTTTTACCGGCCGCACGGTGGTGATCTGCGAACGCGAGCGCAGCGATGCCGATGCCCTCGCCTTGATCGAGCGTATTTATACGGAATTGGGCATGCCCATTAAATACATGAGTGCCGAGGAGCAGGATCTGCATACGGCCTATGTGAGCCATATTTCACACATTACCTCGTTTGCGCTGGCGTTGACGGTGTTGGAAAAAGAGCGGGAAGAAGAACATATTTTCGATCTGGCCGGCGGGGGGTTTGAAAGTACGGTCCGTTTGGCCAAGAGTTCGCCGGACATGTGGTTGCCGATCTTCATGCAGAACAAGTATAACATTCTGGATGTGTTGCGCGAACATATTCACCAGCTGCAGATTTTTCGCAAGATGCTCGAACGCGATGACGTAGCGGGACTGCGGGCTACTATGGCCAAAGCCAATACGATTAAACGAATTTTGAAATAAACGGGATCGGGGAAACGTCTCCCGGTCGGAAACAATGATACCTGGCAGCGGGCCCCGTCCATGGAGGGTGTCTCCGGTGCCGGAATCCAAAAGAGAAGAAGAAAATGGAAACGATCGATTTAAGAGCACATAAACCTTTGATTATCGCCGGGCCTTGCAGTGCAGAGACTCGGGAACAGACTTTGGAAACCTGTCGGCGGGTGGCTGCCACCGGAAAGGTGCACATCCTGCGGGCCGGGGTATGGAAACCTCGTACCAAACCGGGTTCGTTCGAAGGGGTCGGCATGAAAGGTCTGGTATGGATGAATGAGGCCCGTCAGGAAACGGGGCTGCCTTTTGGGGTGGAAGTGGCTACGCCCAAACACGTGGAAGCGGCTTTGGAATTCGGGGCCGACGTGTTGTGGGTCGGGGCCCGTACGACCGGCAACCCGTTCAGTGTGCAGGATATTGCCGATGCTTTGCGTGGAGCGGATGTGACCGTGCTGGTCAAGAACCCGATGAATCCCGATATTGACCTGTGGGCCGGAGCCGTAGCCCGTTTGCAGAACGCCGGGATACGGAAACTGGGGCTGATTCACCGGGGTTTTTCGGCCTATGGTGTGTCGCGGTATCGCAACAATCCCATGTGGCACCTGGCCATCGAAATGCGAAGCCGAATGCCTGAACTGCCGATGATTTGCGACCCCTCTCACATTGCCGGTAACCGGGAGTATCTGCGCGAAGTGGCCCAGAAGGGGGCTGACCTCGATTTCGACGGACTGATTGTCGAAAGCCACATCTGCCCGGCTCAGGCCCTCAGCGATGCCTCCCAGCAGGTGACGCCCGATGATTTGGATACCCTGTTGCAGAGTATTGTATGGCGTCAGTCGACCACCGACAATCCCGAATACAAGGATCAGCTGAGCGCTTTGCGTCGTCAGATCGACCAGATCGATGCCGAAACCTTTGAGTTGTTGAGCAAGCGGATGCGGGTGGCAGAACAGATCGGTCGGGTCAAACGTCAGAATAACGTAGCGATTTTGCAAGGGGGACGCTGGAACAGCATCGTAGAGAAGGTCGTTTCACAGGCACCTAAATTGGGTGTCAGTGAAGAATTCCTGAAAACGGTCCTGGAAGCGATTCATTTGGAGAGCATTAACCTGCAGAATAAAGTGATGAACGAATAGGAGTGACCTTGCGAAATCCGAAATTATCGTTTATCTTTAGGAAATAGTTTACGGGCTATTTCCTTTTTTATTTGCCGGCTTATGAGTTGCCCGACCATCACGCAATATCTCGAGACCCTGAACCATGTTCAGGGCTTGTTTCGTACACTCGAAGGAGTCGTGCCGGACCGGGATTTGTATGGCGAGCCATTGTTTTGGGTCGGCAACTTTTCGGTGATCTTCCGGGTGCGCATACAAGGGAAAGCCTATGCGCTCAAATGTTATATTCGGGAGCCGAATCACGATCCTCGTCTGTTCGATTTGTTGAGTCATGCGAATTCGGAGTATATCATTCCGTGTCGATGGTTGCCGGAGGAGGTGTATGTTTATGACGAATACGATCAGGGGTGTTATTATCCGGTTCTGCTGACCGAGTGGATCGAAGGGGAAACTTTGGGGCGCCGGGTGGCTCGTCTGGCGCAACAGAAAGACCGTGAGGCGTTGGGTGAATTGGCCGTACGTTTTGACCGGATGGCGGTGTGGCTGCTCGAGCAGGAGTTTGCCCATGGCGATATGAAGCATGACAATGTGTTGGTGCGGGAGGACGGCCGATTATGCCTGATCGATTTTGACGGCATGTATTGGCCGGCTTTTGCCGGGGCTCGGAGTTCGTTGATCGGGTCGCCGGCCTATCAGCATCCTGTCCGGGACGAATATTTTTTCAATAAACGGATCGACGACTATCCGCTGGCGATTATCGCCTTGAGTCTGCATGCGTTGCAGCAGGACCCGTCATTGTTTGCCCGATATAACGATAAGGAAAATCTGATTTTTAATGCCGCTGAAACGGCCGTAGGTTCGTCGGAACTGTTGAATCGGCTTGAACGGCACTGGACAGAACAGGGAGAAGGTGCCCTGCTTGCGTTGTGCCGGATGTTGAGGAGCGATACGCCGGCCGTGGAGGGTTTGAGTCGGGTTTTGACTACGTTGATGGGAAGCCCGCTGAAATCGCTTGTTGCGGATATGCAACGCCCTCCTACGGGGTCGGAAGAAAAAGAAGCGACGGTGTTGCCGATGCATCGTGAGAAAACGAACCGGAAAAGATCGGCGCCGAAGATTGCGGACACGGTGAGGGTAGATACCCCAGCTGTTCCGTTGCATGCGCTTCGGAGTGAGCCCGTGCTTCGGGAAACGCAGCCTGCAATCTCGATGATGCAACATGCGGAACGCGAAACTATGATTGCTCTGACAGATGGTGCAGAACGTCTGGCGGAGTCGGATTATGAAGTGATCGACCCGCAGGAAACGACTTGTGCTGTAGTGCGTATGCATGGACTGTATGGATATGCCGATTTGAACAGCGGTCGTTTGCTGCTCGAACCGATTTATGAAACGGCAGCCCCATTCAGTGAGGGGGTGGCTGCGGTTCGTTTGGGCGGTCGCTGTCAGTACATCGACCGACAGGGGCATTGTGTGATCGATGCCGGTCGGTACGATGGGGCCGATTCGTTCCGGGATGGTTTGGCGCGGGTGCGCTGCGGGGAACGGTACGGTTTTATCGACGCCGAAGGCCGGGAGGTGATTCCGGTGCGATATGCATTTGCCACGGCTTTCCGCGAAGGATTGTCTGTGGTCAGAGTCGGTGATAAATATGGATATATCAATCGCCAGGGGGTGATGGTCATTGAGGCGATTTATGATTCAGCCCGTCATTTCCGGGCGGGACGTGCCCAAGTGATGCAGGCCGATCGGGTGTTTTGTATCGATAAGTCGGGGTGCCGGAGACCCGAAGTCCCGAGGGGCGAATGATCCGGAAATGAAAACCCAATCTAAATTGTTACGTTGAACGAAAAGGAGTGGATGTATGTACTCAGCCAGAATTAGTCGGAGTAATCCGATATTGTTTGTGATTCTGATCGACCAGTCGGGCTCGATGGAAGAACTGACGCGCTTCAATGGCAAGCTGATCCCTAAAGCGGAGGCAGTGGCCATGACGGTAAATATCCTCATTTCGGAGCTGCTCTACCGAAGCCGTCGGGAAGAGGGTTACCGCGACTATTTCGAAATAGCGGTGCTGGGTTATCACGGACAGCAGGTGGTCCCGATGGTGGGCGATGCCGGCCATTTGTTCATGCGGCCTTCGGAGTTGGCAGCTTCGGAGCTGGGGCGGGTGAAACTCGAAAAAGAGCGTCGGTTGCCTGATGGACGGACCATGATTTCGGTGGTGGATCAGCGGGTTTGGATCCGTCCTTATGCCGGGGACAAAACACCGATGTATGCGGCTTTGTTGAAGGCCTATGAAGAGGTGAAACGCTGGTGCCAGCAGAAAAATCATCAAAATTCCTATCCTCCGGTGATTTTCAACATTACCGATGGCGAGGCGTCGGACGGCAATGAGGCCATGTTGACGGAACTTTCCGAACAGATCAAGGGGCTGTCGACGGGTGACGGTCATGTGCTGTTGATGAACATGCATATATCTTCGGATCAGACCACCCGGCCGGTGATTTTTGCGGCCTCCGAAGCTGAACTTCCGGATCAGCGTTATGCACGCTTGTTGTATCGGATGTCGAGTCCGATGCCGGCGGTGTATCATGAGAACATTCGTCGCCTGAGAGGTATTCCCGGAGGGGAAGAGTTTCGGGGTATGAGTTACAATGCGGCCATGACGGACCTGATCAGTATGATGAATATCGGGTCGGTGAGCGTGAATTTGATGGATAATTAGTGAGGGGGAGGCTATGATTTGTACGGTGAATAATATAATCGAGACGCTCTATAATCCAGAGGGACGTTTCCGTACGCTGACCGATTTAGTGGTAGAAGATGCCCAGATCTATGATCCGGTGTTCAGTTACGGCGGAGCGATCGTCAGTTTCAGGGTCTGGTGGAAAAACCGGCCGTATTGGTTGAAGTGTTTTCTGAATCGCAGTACGATTTCGGAGGTGGCCTTACGTCGGGTGGCGGCACAGGTGATGTCGATGAATACGCCTTATCTGGTGGATTATCAGTATTGGGGAAACGAGATGTTGATTTTCGACGACTTGGAACAACCTCGGTATATTGACGTGGTGCTGATGGAACGCCCGGAAGGAGAGCTGCTCAGCCGTTATTTGGCGGAGGCTTCGGATCGGCAGAATGGCCGTGAAATCGATCGGGTGATGCGTTCGTTCTGTAAGATGGGGGCGTGGTTGCTGGGGGCCGATGTGGTGCATGGCTTTCTCAAACCGTCCAACATCATGGTGACTCCCACCGGTCAGTTGAAAATATTGAACTACGAACGGATGCAGGTCCCTTCGATGGATTCGTTTCGGGATAAAATCAATGAGGATAATATTGCTGTAGCCAATATGGCCTTGGGGTTAAAGGTATTGGCTTCGTCGCCGGCGGCTTTTCGGGCATTGAACGGCAATTCGATTTTCCGCACGCCGGTGTTGAGAACGACTTTGTTACCGATGCTGGCTGCGCTGTCCGAAGAGGCTGCGAGTGCTCCTATGCGCCGGATTGTGGACCTGTTGATGAGCAGCAATTATCGTCTGCAGCAACGTAGAACGCTGATCTCGGCTTTGGAAGCCTTGGCGGAAGAGGAGTGTCTGATTTCGCCGGAACAGGTGTCGAAAGCCTTTGCTCCTTTGCGGGATGCCCGGGAGGGACTGCATCTGCGGACGGAGGATCCGAATGATGTGCACCGTTACGATGAGGTGGCTCCGGTATCGGAAGCCTTGCGGGCGGTTGAACTGAACGGTTTGTGGGGGTATATTGACAGTCAGGGTCGGGAAGTGATACCGTTGCATTATAATTGGGTCGATGATTTTCGGGAAGGGCGTGCGGTGGTCCGCCTGGATGAAAATTTCGGCTTGTTGGACAAGGAGGGAAGTGAAGTCTTGCCGGCGGTGTTCGAGTCGATCGACTGGTTTCCGGAGTATGGGGTCGTGCAGGCTGCCTATGACGGGAAAGTGGGATTGTATGACCGGGATGGACAGGAGATCTTGCCGATGAGTTATGACTGGGTCGGACCGATGGGCCCCCTGGTGTTGGTTCGGCGGGAGGGATTGTGCGGATACATTTATCCCAATGGCGAACTGGCGATTCCGCTGCAATATGACGATGCCTATGATTTCGATCAACAGGGGAAAGCCTTGGTCGTTCAGCACGGAAAATCATTTTATATCGATATAGAAGGGAGGGAACTTACCTCTATTCCCTCCGAAGAGCTCCTGCCGGAAGAAGAATTGGTCTTGGTGTAAAGGCTCGATGAGCGCATTGGCAAGAGGGCGCTGGCAAGCATAAAAAAAGAGGGGTGGACTTTTGAGTCCACCCCTCTTTTGGGTATGATGGAGTGTTATTTCACTTCCTCAAAGTCAACGTCGGTTACGTTGTCGCCTGAACCCGAAGCGTTGTTCGATGAGGCGTTAGCACCGGCATTGTTCTGGGCCTGTCCGGCGTTGGCACCAGCTGCATTCTGCGCATTGTACAGGTCCTGAGAAGCGGCCTGCCAAGCGTCGTTCAATGCTTTGGTAGCGTTTTCGATGTCGGCCAGGTTCTGTGCCTTGTGAGCGTCTTTCAGTTTGCCCAGAGCCGATTCGATGGCGCTTTTCTTGTCGGCCGGAATCTTGTCACCGTATTCTTTCAGCTGTTTTTCGGTAGAGAAAATCATGCTATCGGCGGCGTTGATCTTGTCGACTTTTTCGCGTTCTTCCTTATCCTTGGCTTCGTTGGCTTTGGCTTCGTCACGCATCCGCTGGATTTCCTGTTCGGTCAGACCCGAAGAGGCTTCGATACGGATCTTCTGTTCTTTGCCCGTACCTTTATCCTTAGCTGATACGTTCAGAATACCGTTGGCGTCGATATCGAACGTTACTTCGATCTGAGGCACCCCACGCGGTGCGGCAGGAATACCGTCCAGGTGGAATCGACCGATCGTCTTGTTGTCGCGAGCCATCGGACGTTCCCCTTGCAGTACATGGATTTCTACCGAAGGCTGGTTGTCAGAAGCGGTCGAGAAGACTTCGCTCTTGCGGGTCGGGATGGTGGTGTTAGCGTCGATCAGACGGGTGAACACACCGCCCATGGTTTCGATCCCCAGCGACAGCGGAGTTACATCCAACAGCAGGACGTCTTTCACTTCACCGGTCAGCACACCGCCCTGGATAGCGGCCCCGATTGCAACGACTTCGTCGGGGTTCACCCCTTTCGAAGGCGTTTTGCCGAAGAATTCTTCAACGATCTTCTGGATGGCCGGGATACGGGTCGAACCCCCAACCAGGATGACTTCGTCAATATCGCTGCTGGTCATACCGGCATCGGCCAAAGCTTTCTTACAAGGTTCGATGGTCGAACGGATCAGGTTGTCGGCCAGTTGTTCGAATTTGGCACGGGTCAGGGTAGTTACCAGGTGCTGCGGAATACCGTCTACCGGCATGATGTACGGCAGGTTGATTTCCGTAGAGGTCGAGCTCGACAATTCGATCTTGGCCTTTTCGGCGGCTTCTTTCAGACGCTGCATGGCCATGGGGTCTTTACGCAGGTCGATGTTGTGCTGTTTCTGGAACTCTTCGGCCAACCAGTCAATGATGACGTGGTCGAAGTCATCACCACCCAGGTGAGTATCCCCGTTGGTCGATTTTACTTCGAAGACACCGTCGCCCAATTCCAGGATGGAGATATCGTACGTACCACCACCGAGGTCATATACGGCGATCTTCATATCCTTGTTGGCTTTGTCCAGACCGTAAGCCAAGGCTGCAGCAGTCGGTTCGTTGATGATACGACGAACTTTCAGACCGGCGATTTCACCGGCTTCCTTGGTTGCCTGACGCTGTGAATCCGAGAAGTAGGCCGGTACGGTAATCACCGCTTCGGTTACTTCGGTGCCCAGATAGTCTTCGGCGGTTTTTTTCATCTTTTGCAGGATGATGGCCGAGATTTCCTGAGGCGTATACATTCTGCCGTCGATGTCCACCCGCGGGGTGTTGTTGTCGCCCCGAACAACGGGATAGGTCATACGGCTGGTTTCGCCCTGAACCTGATCATAGGTTTCACCCATGAAACGTTTGATCGAAGTGATGGTGCGTTTCGGGTTGGTGATAGCCTGACGTTTGGCGGGATCCCCCACTTTACGTTCGTTGTTATCTACAAAGGCTACGATCGAAGGCGTCGTACGGCGACCTTCACTGTTGGGAATTACCACCGGTTCGTTGCCTTCCATAACGGCTACGCAGGAGTTGGTTGTACCCAAGTCGATACCAATAATCTTTTCCATAATTCTTATGTCTTTTTTAGTTTGTTTATGCATTGTTTAGTTGCCCTAACATTTTACAAGCATTGTGCCAACTCCACGGAAGGGTAGTTGACGGCATATTTTCTGCCAAAGTTGCCGTCCGTGTCAGACTCTGTGACACGACGGGCTGTCATTTCGTCCGGATTGGCTTTGGAGAGGGTGCTGAGGGGTGTTTTTTGGCTGAAATTTTTTGAAATCCCGATTTTTTAACGTAATTTTAAAAACAGACAAGAAACAGTGCCGGCATGGACCGGTGATCCTATAACTAAAACTACGCTATTATGGTAATTACATTTAATGAGTTGCGCCGGATTAAGGACAAATTGCCCAGCGGCAGCATGCAGCGTATTGCAGATGAATTGGGTTTGGATGTAGATGTGGTGCGCAATTACTTTGGTGGCCGTCATTTTGAAGAAGGCGGGGGGCCGGTAGGCGTGCATTTCGAAAAAGGTCCGGACGGAGGCGTGGTCACGCTGGACGATATTACGATTCTACAAAAAGCAATGGATATACTCGCGGAAAATACTCCGCCCAGTTGCTAACTTGACGGGGCTGCATTTTTTATCAAAACCAAAATAGGAAGGGGAATAAGACGAGAGAGTCGATATTCCCCTTCTTTGTGTGATCGGGGAGGGCGTTGGGAAAGAAGGGGCTGGAACAGACAATGGTGTTGGGCGAAGCCTGAATATGAAAGACGACCCTCAAACCCGTTCCGGTTTTCCGACGGGATGGTCCTGCACGGTAGGGTTCTTAATTATAAGGGACGTTCTTCCTGTGGCTCGTAGAGGGCGGAGAGGTCGGCGGATGTTGTACTGTTCGAGGGTCGTTGATACAGACGGATGCCGAACAGAGGGGCTACACTCCAGAGATGATTGAAAATGTCGGCGACCACCTCTTCGAATGGAGCGAAACTTTTTTCGGTGGAAAAACCATACAATTCGATGGCGATACCGTTTTCGTCTGCGTTCAGATAA
>JAHZDG010000006.1:22764-49021 GCA_019422485.1 Alistipes sp.
ATGTGTTGGGCGACTTTGCGATGAGCCTGCAGGTAGGCGGCAATGTAACACCGGAACAGACCGAGGTTGTTGACGAAGGGACTGGTATTGGTTCGTGCTGAAATTTCGGACATGGTATCTGCGACCGGAGCGATCCAGGGATGCCGTTTCAGGGTTTCGATCTGGGCCTCGTTGAGCGTGTGGATCGAATGGATGTCGATCAGCAGCGGTCGTTTGAAGCGTCGGCCCGAACCCTCTTCCATGTGTCGCCAGTTGGTGAACGATTCCGATACCAGCGAATAGATTGGAATCATGGTGACGGTTTTGTTCCAGTTCTCAACCTTGACGCTGTTGACGTTGATCTCGGCCACCACCCCGTCAGCTCCTTTCGAGGGCATTTCAATCCAGTCGCCGGGTCGGATCATGTCCTGTGCCGAAATCTGAATCGAGGCGACAAACCCCAGAATGGTATCTTTGAAGACCAGGGTCAGGATGGCGGCTGAAGCACCTAAGCCGACCAGCAGTTGAGTGGGGTCCTTGTGGATGATGATGGAGATGATGATGATACCGGCCACGACATATACCACGATCATGATGGCCTGAATGATGCTTTTGATCGATTTGCGTTTAGCGGCCGGTTTGGTGTTGTAGATGTCGTGGAGGGCGTCCATGAACGATCCGATCAGCAGGGCGCTCATGACGACCAGATAGATGCGCAGGATGAGTTGCAGGGTGTCGATGATGGCCGGGGCGTATCCGGCGAAGATGATGCGGGCGGTTCCCAGTAAGGTTCCGCCGATGATCATCAGGATCATTCGGCTAAAGAATTTCCGTTGGAGCAGGAAGTCGTCCCAAAGGGTTTTGGTTCGTTTGACAGCCAGGTGGATGACTGAGGTGAGCAGGCGGGTGCCGAGCCGTTTGAGGATCCAGGCCAACAGGGCCAAAATGCCGCAGGCGATGATAAAGGTGATCAGGTCGGAGACGATTTGTGAACAACCGATTTGGATCAGGTAGTTTTCCAGGTATTGCAGCAGAAAGAATTTGGCTCCGGGGAGGGTTTCCATACTCGAGGGGTATAAAAGTTATCAGAACACGTTGTTAGGCGTGTATGCAAATATAGGGCTAATTTTGTGCAACGGGAAGCGGATAGGGGAAAGAGTGACGAAAAAAGAGGTGAAAAAAGGGGATTTTTAAGGACTTGAAACTGTTGTTATTCTTGAAAAAATGTGTAGATTTGCACTCCAAATACAAATTGCTGATCTTAAAAGAATAACGTATATACAAATTTTTTACCAATCATGCAGAATAAAGGTGCAATCAAATTTTTGGCGATTGTCTTCGCGATTGCCTGTGCGTACCAGCTTTCCTTTACGCTGGTAACGCGGCACGTCGAGAATCAGGCGGCCAAATATGCGGCCGGAGATCCGATCAAGGAGCAGAACTACCTGGATTCGGTGAAATCTCAGACCGTGTACAATTTGGGCTTCATCAAGTTCAATTACAAAGAAGTAAAAGAAAAGGAAATCAACTTGGGTCTGGATCTGCGTGGCGGGATGAACGTCATGCTTGAGATTTCGGTGGAAGATGTGGTTCGCGCTTTGTCTAACGACAGCAAGGATCCGATTTTCAACCAGGCTTTGGCTCAGGCTCGGGAAGCACAGAAGAGCAGCAGCAGCGATTATATCACGCTGTTCGTGTCGGCTTACGAGCAACTGTCCAATGGCGGCCGGTTGAGTTATATTTTCAATACGCCGGAGTTGCGTGAACAGATTACGCCCAACAGCACCAACGAAGAAGTGGTGCAAGTGTTGCGTGATCAGGCCAACAGCGCCATCGAAAACTCATACAACGTATTGCGTAGCCGTATCGACCGTTTCGGTGTGACCCAGCCCAATATTCAGCGCTTGGAAAACTCGGGACGTATTTTGGTGGAACTTCCGGGTGTAAAGGAACCGGAACGTGTACGCAAACTGTTGCAGGGGACGGCCAGCTTGGAATTCTGGGCAACCTATGACAACACCGAGATCTATCCGATCCTGATGCAGGCCAATACGGTGATTCGCGATTTGGCTGAAGCCGGTCAGGTAGTGATCGAAGATACCGTGGTGACCGAAGAAGAGATTCCGGGTACCGATTCGATGTTGGTGGAAGAAAATACCCTGGTTGCACAGCTCGACAGCCTCAAACCGGGTGAAACGGCTGACGAAGCCGCTATGGAAGCTCAGTTCCCGCTCTTTGCCAAACTGAGTCCGGTTGCTGATCCGCAAAGCGGTCAGGTAGGAGTAGGTCCGGTTATCGGACACGCTCTGTCGTTTGATACGGTTGCTGTCAACAAATATTTGAACTTGCCGCAGGTACGTGCTTTGCTGCCTCGCGATATCAAACTGATGTGGGGGATCAAACCGATCGACCCGGCAGAAACCATTTATGAACTCTATGCCATCAAGGCCAATACCCGTGATGGAAAAGCTCCGCTGGACGGGGGTGTTGTGGTAGAAGCTCGTGAAGAATATGCACAACAAGGGGCTGCGGCAGAAGTCAGCATGGTCATGAGTGCTACCGGAGCGCATACTTGGGCTCGTATGACGGCCGACAACGTAGGTCGCAGCATCGCCATCGTATTGGATGGTTATGTATATTCGGCTCCTCGGGTTAATCAGGAAATTACCGGTGGTCGTTCTTCGATTTCGGGGAACTTCACCATCAACGAAGCCCGTGACTTGGCCAACGTGCTGAAATCCGGTAAACTGCCGGCTCCGGCCCGCATTATTCAGGATACCGTAGTAGGTCCTTCGCTGGGTCAGGAATCGATCAACGCAGGGATGAGTTCGTTCCTGTTGGCCTTCGTGCTGGTGTTGATCTATATGATCTTCTTCTATCATACGGGTGGGGGTGTCGCTTCGATCGCTTTGATCTGCAACCTCTTCTTCTTGTTAGGTGTCTTGGTTTCCTTCGGAGCCGTATTGACGCTGCCGGGTATCGCCGGGATCGTGTTGACGATGGGGATGGCCGTGGATGCCAACGTCATTATTTACGAACGAATCAAGGAAGAGTTGCGAGCCGGGAAGGGCTTGTCGCTATCCATTACAGAAGGGTATAAGAACGCGATGTCCGCCATTATCGACGGTAACGTGACGACCTTGATTACCGGTATCGTGCTGTTTATCTTCGGGACGGGTCCTGTACAAGGTTTCGCCACCACGTTGATCATCGGGATCATCACTTCGTTGTTTACCTCGATTTTCATCACTCGCATTATTTTTGCAGCCATGCTGGCCAAGGGTCGCAAGATCCGTTTCTCGAGCCGTCTGACCGAAAATTTCCTTTCCAATACGCACTTCGATTTCATCAAGATGCGTCGGTATACCTACGTTGTATCGGGTACTCTTCTGTTGATTACCTTTATTTCTCTGGCCGTTCGTGGTATGAGCTATGGGGTTGACTTCTCGGGAGGTCGTGCTTATGTGATCCGTTTCGATCAACCTGTAACGGCTACACAGGTTCGTAATGCTCTGGAACCGGTCTTTGGGGACAGCGGTTACGAAGTAAAACAGTTCGGTCGTGACAATCAGATGCGTATCGTTACCCAATACAAATACCAGGATGACGGTGACAACGTAACGGCCGAAATCAACGAAATGTTCTACAAGGCATTGGAACCGTTGATGGCAAGTCGCCTGACCGCCGATCAGTTTATGACGACTCAGGATAGTCCTTACGGGATCATCAGTTCCGACAAGGTGGGTCCGAGTGTGGCTCACGACATCAAAGTCAATTCGGTGATCGCCGTGTTGTTCAGTTTGTTGGCTATCGCGATTTATATTGTGATTCGCTTCAAACGTTGGCAGTGGGGTGTGGGTAGTGTGGTTGCCCTGTTGCACGATTCCCTGTTGACGATCGGTCTGTTCTCGGTATTCCATGGCATTCTGCCCTTTAATATGGATGTGGACCAGTCGTTCATTGCAGCCATCCTGACGATTATCGGTTACTCCATCAACGATACGGTGGTGATCTTCGACCGTATCCGCGAATACCAGCGTGATTATCCGAAACGTCGCATGCGCGATAACATCAATAACGCTATCAATAGTACGTTGGCCCGTACCGTCAATACGACGGGTACGACGGTAGTCGTTCTGTTGGCGATCTTCCTCTTCGGTGGTGAAGTGATCCGCGGGTTTGTATGTGCTCTGTTGTTCGGGGTAATTGCCGGTTCGTTCTCGACGATCTTCGTCGCTACGCCGGTGGCATACGACCTGATGAAACGCACCAAAGAACAGGACGAAAAGAAATAATTCGGTCTTGTCCGAAATGAAAAACGGCAGTCGCATTTGCGATTGCCGTTTTTCATTATTTTATTACCTTTGTTATTATAAATTTTCCGGCTTATGGGCTTTATCCACATGACTCTGATCGATTTGATCGATATCGTGGTGGTGGCGGCGATCCTTTTCCAGATTTACCGTCTCACCCGGGGGACGAATGCTCTGCGGATTGTAGTGGGCATCCTGATGGTCTATCTGTTGTGGATTCTGGTGCGCCTGCTCAAAATGGAGCTGCTGAGCATGATTTTGGGACAGATCATCGGGGTGGGAGTGATTGCCCTGATTGTCGTTTTCCAGCCGGAAGTGAGACGTTTCCTGCTGCTGTTGGGAACGCAGTATGCGCGACGGAAAAATACGATATTCGGCCGTTTTTTCAAGTCTCGTGATCCGGAAGTCCGTTTGGAATGGATCGATCCGGTGGTGGAGGCCTGCAAGGATATGGCAGCCACTTATACCGGTGCTTTGATTGTGATTCAGCGTTCGGTCAACCTGACTCCTTTTACCGATCGGGGTGTGTATATCGATGCCAAAATCTCGGCACCGCTGATCAAGAATATCTTTTTTAAAAATTCTCCGTTGCATGACGGGGCGATTGTCTTGGCGAACGAACGGATCGTGGCGGCCAAATGTATGCTGCCTTCTACGGAGAAGGAGGTCGTTCCGGCGGAATTCGGGACCCGACATCGGGCGGCATTGGGTGTTTCGGAGATTACCGATGCGTTGGTGATTGTCGTTTCGGAAGAACGGGGAACGATTTCGGTAGCCCGAAAAGGGCATATTCGTCAGGATTTGAACCCTATGCAGTTGCGCGTTCATTTGCGGAAGATTATTTCCATGTCGTAACATCGCCCCCTGATTGGCTGAATAACCGGCCCCTGCCTCTGTGATCCTGTCGTGAAATTGCTATCTTTGTGCTTGTTGATGATCTCGGATGAAGAGATCGCTTTGTTGATCCGGTTGAATCTTGCATATATATGGCTTCTGCAGTTATAGTTATTCCGGTTTATAAAACCTCTCTTTCCGAAGATGAACGGGCGTCGTTGTCCCGTTGTTTTTCCGTTTTGAAACGTTATCCGATCGTTTATATGGCTCCGGAAGGGTTGGATCTGGAACCGCTGACACAGTCTTTTCCCCCGATGCGGGTCGAACGTTTTGCGGCCTCTTATTTTGCCAGCAAAGTGTCGTATAATGCACTGATGTTGTCACCGGAGTTCTATGAACGTTTCTCGGCTTGGGAATATCTGTTGTTGTATCAGCTGGATGCCTGGGTGTTTCGGGATGATCTGTCGATGTGGCTCGATCGGGGATATGATTATGTTGGCGCGCCGTGGCCGATTCGTCCCATCTACCGTCACCCGCTTTATAAGTTTTGTTCGGCACTGAAAACCCGTATGATGTCGGCCGACAAAACCGCTGATGACCGGCATGCCTGTCGCGGTCGGGTTGGAAACGGAGGATTTTCGTTGAGACGGACGCGGACGATAGCCGAATTGTTGCGTCGTCATGCCGATCGGGTGGACTATTATGTGCAGCGCTCCTCTTTTCCCCGTTATTACGAGGATGTATTTTTTGCGGTAGAGGCGCCTCGTTTGGAAGCTGATTTTAAAACGCCGACCCTGGAGGAGGCTTTGGCGTTTGCCTTCGATACGTATCCTGCCTTGTGCTACCGTCTCAATGGACATCAGCTGCCCTTCGGTTGTCATGGGTTCAACAAACGGAAATCACGGGCTTTCTGGAAGAAACAGGGGCTTCCTTCCTTGCGTTCCTGACCTTTGTCAGTGCCATATTTCTGTTAATTTTCGACAAAAAAGAGCAGCCTCTGTGAGGCTGCTCTTTTTTGTTCTCGGAAGAGCTTTATTTTTTGTTGCGTTCCGGGCGCAGTTCACGAACCGTAGCTCCGGCTTGCCACATTTCGCTTTCACGCAACTCTTTGAGTTCGGCTTCCAGACCGGCACGGTAGTCGGGTTTGCTGTTGGCGTCGATCGAACGTTGAGCTTCGTTCCCGCAGGCGACTTCGGCATACAGTTTCCGGAAAACGGGCAGGGTAGCGTCGCGGAACGGTTTCCACCAATCCAAGGCCCCGCGTTGAGCGGTGGTCGAGCAGTTGGCGTACATCCAGTCCATCCCGTTTTCGGCGACCAACGGCATAAGACTCTGGGTCAGCTCTTCGATGGTTTCATTGAACGCTTCCGAAGGGGTGTGACCGTTTTCACGCAATACCTGATATTGAGCGGCAAACAACCCTTGGATAGCGCCCATCAAGGTACCGCGTTCGCCGGTCAGGTCGGAGTATACTTCTTTTTCAAAAGTGGTTTCGAACAGGTAGCCCGATCCGATCCCGATACCCAGGGCAATGACCCGATCCCAGGCTTTCCCCGTTGCATCTTGCAGAATAGCATAGCTGGAGTTCAGTCCGCGGCCTTCGAGGAACAGACGGCGCAGGGAAGTCCCCGAACCTTTGGGTGCCACCAGGATAACATCCACGTCTTTGGGCGGAACGATGCCGGTCCGTTCGGCGTAGGTGGCTCCGAATCCGTGCGAGAAATAGAGGGCTTTCCCGGGGGTCAGGTGTTTTTTGACGGTAGGCCAGAGTGCGATCTGAGCGGCGTCGGAAAGCAGGTATTGAATAATGGTCCCGCGTTGGCAGGCTTCTTCGATTTCAAACAGCGTTTCGCCAGGAACCCATCCGTCTGCGACGGCTTTGTCCCAGCTTTTGGAGTTTTTGCGTTGGCCGACGATCACTTTGAACCCGTTGTCTTTAAGGTTGAGCGACTGCCCGGGGCCCTGAACCCCGTAGCCGAGTACGGCGATGGTTTCACCTTTGAGTGTGTCGAGCGCTTGGCTCAGGGGGAACTCTTCACGTGTAACGACGTTTTCTTCTACTCCCCCAAAATTCATCTTTGCCATAATGGTGGATTTTTAGATGGGTTATTGTGTTATGATTTGATTGGCTAAGTTTTGTTCCCAGGGTTCGCGGTGCAGGACCACGGTGCCTGAGCGGGTGAATTCTTGCAACAGTTCCTGTCGTTCGAATTCTTGGCGCATCTGTTCGATTTCGTCACGGGTTCCGGTTTTTTCCACCACGACGAACAACGGGTTGATTTCGATGATGCGGGCGTTCCATTCGCGGACGATCCGGTCGGTAGCTCCGTTTTGGCGGAACAGTTTGGTCGAGATCTTATATAAGGCGATTTCCTGGGTGATCAGTTCTTCGTTGGTATAATATTCCACCTGGATCACGTCGATGATGTTGCGCAGCTGTTTGTCCAGTTTATCAATTGTCTCGGCGGTGGTAAAGGCCGAGATAACGAACATACTGATTCCTTTGATGGAAGATTCGGAGACTTTCAGGCTCTCGATATTGATTTTTCGTCGCAGATAAAGGGCGGTGATCCGGTTGAGCACCCCGATTTGGTTTTCGGTGAATGCGATGACGATATATTCTTTGACCATAATATTACGCTTTACAGAGAATGTTGGACAGAGAGGCTCCGGCGGGAACCATCGGGAAAACGTTTTCTTCCGGCCGGACGACGATTTCCAGGAAATAAGCACCTTTGGCTTGAACTAAACGTTCGATGGCGGCATCCAGTTTTTTGGGGTCGGAGACGCGTTCGGCCGGAATGCCATATGCGCGGGCGACGGCCGGGAAGTCGGGGTTTTCCAGCTCGGTGAACGAGTAGCGCCGGTTCCAGAACAGTTGTTGCCATTGGCGGACCATGCCCAGATAGGTGTTATTGAGGACGATGATCTTCAGACCGATCCGATTTTGCATGATGGTGCCCAGCTCCTGAATGCTCATCTGAAATCCTCCGTCGCCCAAAACGGCTACGACATCTCGATCAGGAACCCCCAGTTTGGCTCCCATGGCAGCCGGCAGACCGAAGCCCATGGTACCCAATCCGCCCGAGGTGATGAAGCTGCGGGTGTTTTTGAAGCGGGAGTAGCGGGCACTGAACATCTGGTTTTGTCCCACATCGGTGACGATGACGGCTTCGCCTTTTTCGGCTTCGGCCAGCGAGTGAATGGCGCGGCACATGGTGATGTGATCCAGCGAGGGATCCAGGGCAGGATCGATCACTTCGCGTTGTTCTTCGGCCTGTTTGCGACGGGCCACTTCCATCCA
Organism: Alistipes sp.; assembly: GCA_019422485.1. Lineage (GTDB taxonomy): Bacteria > Bacteroidota > Bacteroidia > Bacteroidales > Rikenellaceae > Alistipes_A. The sequence goes on from JAHZDG010000006.1 coordinate 31,195, forward strand.
TTGGGCGTGATCGCGATGACGAATGCCTGGTTTGAGGGCTTCGAGCGCTTCGCGGGCATCGGCATGAATGGGTAGCGCAACCGGCAGATTTTTGCCCAGTTCGGCGGCGTCAATGTCGATTTGAATGATCTGGGCTTTCGGAGCATAGGTGCTGACATCACCCGTGACCCGGTCGCTGAATCGCATCCCTACTGCGATGATCAGATCGCTTTGTTGGGTCATTTCGTTGGCGGCCAGGTTGCCGTGCATTCCCAGATTGCCGATGAAAAGCGGATGGTCATTGGGAACGGCCGAGATGCCCATCAGGGTTTCCCCCATTGGTACACCGGCCGCTTCGGCCAGTTCGAGCAGCGCCGTTTCGGCTCCGGCCAGTTTCACGCCCTGACCGACTAACAGCAGCGGGCGTTCGGCTGCATTGATCATCTCTACGGCCCGATCGATGGCCGTGAGGTCGAGTTCCGGTTTGGGTTGATAACTTCTCAGATAGAGGCAAGGCTGATAGCTGAAGTCGACTTCTTCTACTTGCGCATCTTTGGTGAAGTCGATCACGACCGGGCCCGGACGACCCGACCGGGCAATATAGAACGCTTTGGCGATGGCTTGCGGAATTTCGCTGGCTTTGGTCACTTGGAAGTTCCATTTCGAGATCGGCATGGTCATACTGATGGTGTCGGCCTCTTGGAAGGCATCGGAGCCCAGCAGCGAAGAAGGTACCTGCCCCGTGATGCAGACCAGGGGAGTCGAATCGAGCATGGCATCGGCGATTCCGGTGACTAGGTTGGTGGCTCCGGGTCCCGAAGTGGCGAGGCAAACACCTACTCGGCCCGTGGCGCGGGCATACCCTTGAGCGGCATGTACGGCCCCTTGTTCGTGGCGGGTTAGAATATGGTGTATACGGTCTCGGTAGTCATACAAATGGTCGTATACGGGGATCACCTGACCGCCCGGATACCCGAATATGGTATCGGTTCCCTCTGCCAATAAAGACAGCAGCAGAGCTTCCGCTCCTTTGACGCGTTGTTTTCTTGCCATGATGTAAAAATTTGAAGATGAAAAGATCGAACCGGAAAGAGTCTCGCTCAGCGATTAGATTTCGCGAATACCGCCTTTATCAGCCGAGCTGACCAGAGATGCATAGGCCTTGAGGGCCTTGCTAATGACTCGTTCTCTGCCTTGCGGTTCATAACGAAGGACGGATAGTCGTCTTAGTTCCAGTTCCTGGTCGGATAGCAGCACGTTAATGCTGCGGTTGGGAATGTCGATAAGAATCGGGTCGTCGTCCTGGACGAGAGCAATAGCTCCACCGGCGGCGGCTTCGGGCGATACGTGTCCGATCGAGAGGCCCGAGGTGCCTCCCGAGAAACGTCCGTCTGTCACCAAAGCGCAGGCTTTGTCCAGTTTGACGCTTTTCAGGTAGGAGGTAGGGTAGAGCATTTCCTGCATGCCGGGTCCGCCTTTGGGTCCTTCGTAGCGGATAATGACGACATCTCCGGCCTGTACTTTTCCTCCCAGAATACCGGCGCAAGCCGCTTCTTGTGATTCGAATACGCGGGCTTTGCCTTCAAAACGCAGGATCGAAGGATCGACTCCGGCGGTTTTGACGATACAACCGTTTTGCGCGATATTGCCGAACAGAACGGCCAAACCTCCATCTTTCAGATAAGGATGATCGAGGTCGCGGATACAACCATGGCTACGGTCCGTATCGGTTTCGGTGTATTGGTTGTTTTGAGAACCTAATTTCAGGTTGAATTTGCCTCCGGGGGCAGCCAGTGCGCGTTTCCGGGCCTCCCGAGAAACATGAGGGCTCAGCAGGTCATTGGCGTCGATCGCCTCTTTCAGCGAGGGGTAGTCGACTCGACGGACAGAGTTGTCGAGCAACCCTGCCCGATCGAGCAATCCTAAGATCGACATGATGCCTCCGGCACGGTTGACATCCTGAATATGGTAATGTGAGTTGGGTGCTACTTTGCAGAGGACGGGAATCCGACGGGACAGACGGTCGATGTCTGCCATCGTGAAATCCACACCGGCTTCTTGGGCGATTGCCAACAGATGCAGCACAGTGTTGGAGGATCCGCCCATAGCGATATCCATCGACATGGCGTTCAGAAACGCGGCTCGTGTGGCGATGGAACGGGGCAGAACGGATTCATCGTCGTCGAAATAGTCAGCCCGGGCGTTGCGGACAATTTGTTTGGCGGCTTGCTGGAACAGTTTCTTACGCAGGGCATGGGTGGCGATCAGGGTACCGTTGCCAGGCAGCGCCAGACCCAATGCTTCGCTCAGGCAGTTCATGGAGTTGGCCGTGAACATCCCCGAACAAGACCCGCAGGTAGGGCAGGCGGCTCGTTCTACAGCAGTCAGACGGTTGTCGGAAACGGTCGGATCGGCCCCTTTAACCATGGCGTCGATCAGGTCGTAAGATTCGCCGTCCAGGCTTCCGGCTTCCATCGGACCGCCCGATACGAAGATGGCCGGGATATTGAGCCGCATGGCAGCCATCAGCATGCCGGGCGTGATTTTGTCGCAGTTGGAGATGCAAATCATGGCATCGGCCCGATGGGCATTGCACATATATTCCACGCTGTCGGCGATCAAGTCGCGTGAAGGCAGTGAGTAGAGCATTCCGTCATGACCCATAGCAATACCGTCGTCGATGGCGATGGTATTGAACTCAGCGGCAAAACAACCCTCCTGTTCGATCCACGTCTTGATCTGCTGCCCGATGCGGTGCAGATGGACGTGACCCGGGACGAACTGCGTGAATGAATTGACGATGGCAATGACCGGTTGGTTCATTTGCTCGTCTTTCATTCCGTTGGCTCGCCAAAGGCTTCTGGCTCCAGCCATTTTGCGCCCCTGGGTGGTTGTTTGACTTCTGAGTGGTTTCATTTCTTTCGTTTTTTCTCTTCCTCGGCGTGGTGGTCGTTCTATTTGACTCTAGAGTCAGATGGCCTCGACTCGTTGGACAAGATAGGTAAATAATTTCGACCGTTTTTTACGTTTTGGCGCATCTTGTGATGTTCAAAACGGTAAAAAATCTATTTTCGGTTTGAAAATCAACGGGTAGTATCGGTGAAAATGCCACTGACAAACTACCTGAAATAGGTTTGTTTTGTTAATTTTCTTTAACAAAAGTAAAAAAATATATGAAGGTTAGCAATTTTTTAGACAGAAATGAAAGAGGTTGGATTAATTGTAATCTGCTGAAGTTAAAGATGTTTCAGTTTGTAACTTTTTGTGGTGTTATTTTGATAAAATGAAATTTGTATTCTCGAAAAAAGAACGTATGGGGATTTCAGAATCGCCTGTTTTTAATTGTAGGGGGGTTTTGTTACCTTTGTCGAATCGGAAAACACGATCGTAAAATTTACCGCATATGAAAAAAGAGTATATCCCTTTTGTGGAAGAATTGATTGAATTGGCCATTCGCGAAGACATCGGCGATGGCGATCACTCGTCGTTGGCTTGTATTCCTGCCGATGAACGCGGACGGATGAAATTATTGGTCAAACAAGATGGTATTTTGGCCGGGGTTGAAGTGGCAGAGATGATTCTGCGCCGACTCGATCCGGAAGTGCGTCTGGAAAAGATTCTCGAAGACGGGGCGCCGATTCGAAAAGGGGATGTGGCCTTTTATGTAGAAGGCCGTGTGATTTCGTTGTTGCAGGCCGAACGGATTTTGCTCAACATCATGCAACGTATGAGTGGGGTGGCTACCCAGACGGCTGTCTATGTGAAACAGTTGGAAGGACTGAAGACCAAAGTGCTCGATACGCGTAAAACAACGCCTGGCATGCGGGTGCTGGATAAGATGGCCGTTAAGTTGGGCGGAGGCGAAAATCACCGTATGGGGCTGTTCGATATGGTGATTCTGAAAGACAATCACATCGATTTTGCAGGTGGCATTACCGCCGCTTTGACCAAAACGCGCAATTATCTGAAAGAAAAAGGCAAGAATATTAAGATCGAAGTGGAAGTCCGTTCGTTGGATGATATTCGGGAAGTATTTGCTGCCGGAGGCTGTGACCGGATCATGCTCGACAACTTCTCGCCGGCCCTGACCCGTGAGGCGGTGGCCCTGATCGATGGCCGTATCGAAATCGAATCTTCGGGTGGAATTACCCTTGCCAACCTGCGTGAATACGCCGAATGCGGGGTGGATTACATCTCCGTAGGAGCCTTGACTCACCAGATCAAGAGTCTCGACCTGAGTCTGAAAGCCATTTAATTCGAGGGGAACATATGAAGAAATTTTTGTGGGTAGCCTGGCTGCTTTCTTGTTTCTCGACGCAGGCGAGTGCAGCCCAGCCTCGATTTGGGTATGAGGCCTTTCGTCAGGGCGTTTTTGTGCCGAAAACGGTGCAGGGGGGACGGAGCATGAACGACGGCTTGCATTACACGGCGATGGCTGACGGCCGGATTATGCAATACAGTTATCGCAGCGGGGAACAGACCGCTGTTCTGTTCGATGCTTCGGCCCAGCAGCCGGAAATCAAGTTTTCGGCTTATGCGTTCAGTGCCGATGAACGTCGGATATTGTTGACTACGTCGGTGAAGCCGATTTACCGTCGTTCGTTCACGGCCGATTATTGGATTTATGACCGGGAAGAAAAAACGCTGCAACGGCTTTCGGAAGGAGGCCCTCAGCAGGCGGCAACTTTCTCGCCTGACGCTTCCCGGGTGGCTTTTGTGCGGAACAATGATCTCTATGTCGTTGAGTTGGCTTCGGGCCGTGAACGTCGCCTGACCACCGACGGCTGTTTCAATCGGATCATCAACGGGATTCCGGATTGGGTGTATGAGGAAGAGTTCGGTTTTTCACGGGCTTTCCAATGGTCGCCCGACGGTACTCGGCTGGCCTATATGCGTTTCGACGAAAGTCGGGTCAAAGAGTACAATATGAACCGTTTTGCGGGGCAACTCTATCCGGAAAACTATACCTTCAAATATCCCAAAGCCGGGGAGGAAAACTCGGTGGTGGAAGTGTGGGTGTACGATCTGGGGGCGGATCGCCGGACGAAAATCGACCTGGGTCCTGAAACCGATCAGTATATTCCCCGGATTGGGTGGACGACGACCGGAGCGTTGTGGGCGTATCGTCTGAACCGGCCGCAGAATCATTTTGAGTTGTTGTTGGCTGATGACACTGGGGCAACGCGGGTGACATTTTTGCCCGATGGCGACCGTTTTGTGGTCCGCAGCGAAAAGGATGGCTTTACCCACCTCTATTTATATAGTATTGAACGGGGCTTTTTGAATCGCATCACTGAAGGCGATTGGGAAGTCACCGGTGTGTTGGGCGTGGAAGGCGACCGGCTCTACTATATGTCGGCAGAAGCCTCGCCGCTCAAACGGGACCTCTATTCGATTCGGTTGAACGGACGCGATAAAAAGTGCCTGACGGGTGGAGATGGAACCTATCGGGTGGCACCGTCCAACGGGTTCCGTTATTTTATCTCTTATTTTACCAATACGAAAACGCCAAACCGGGTGACCTTGCACACGGGGGACGGAAAACTGGTGCGAGTATTGGAAGACAACGCCGCGCTGGAAGATACGCTGCGTCGCTGGCAGGTTCCGGTCAAGGAGTTCTTTACTTTCAAAGCGCCTTGTGGCCTGGAACTGAATGGCTATATGATCCGTCCGGTGGATTTCGATTCGACGAAACGCTATCCGGTCTTTATGGTTCAGTACAGTGGTCCCGGTTCGCAGCGGGTGGCCGACGCCTGGAGCATGAGTTGGGAAGATGTGCTGGTGCAGGAAGGATATATCGTAGCCTGTGTCGATGGGCGTGGAACCGGCCTGCGGGGGGAAGACTTTAAAAAGTGTACCTACAAGCAGCTCGGCAAGTATGAAACGGAAGACCAGATTGCGGCGGCTCGCTATTTGGGCTCGTTGCCCTATGTGGACTCTACGCGGATCGGGATCTTCGGTTGGAGTTATGGGGGCTTTATGGCCTTGAACTGCATTCTGAAGGGGAACGACGTCTTCAAAATGGCGATTGCTGTGGCTCCGGTGACTTCGTGGCGCTACTATGATACGATCTATACGGAACTCTATAACGGGGATCCGAACGAAAATCCGGAGGGGTATGACCAGAATTCACCGATTTTCTTTGCCGATCGCCTCAAAGGTAAATTGCTGATCGCGCATGGAACGGGGGACGACAACGTACATATCCAACAGACGTATGAGATGTTGACCCAGCTGATCAAACATGATAAGCCCTACAAAATGTATATCTATCCCGACCAGAATCACGGGATGGGCAGTGGGCGTCACCATCTGATGGAGCGCTGTCTGGAGTTTGTGCACCGCAATTTGTAACCGGAAAAATCACAGGTTTGCGATAATCGGAGGCTGAAACGGAACGATCCTTGCAACAGAAAAAGAAACGTTAATCGAGAGTGTTATGGCATTTCTGGAACAGTATCATCTGTTGGGATTGGTGATCGGCATTTCGACGTTCTTGATCATCGGCTTTTTTCATCCGGTGGTGATCAAGGCCGAATATTATTGGGGCACCCGCTGTTGGTGGGTATTCCTGCTGCTGGGGCTGTTGGGGGTTGGAGGTTCTTTGTGGACCGACAACGTCTTGCTGGCCGCTTTGTTGGGCGTTTTTGCCTTTTCGTCCTTCTGGACGATCAAGGAGTTGTTCGAGCAGCGGGAGCGCGTACGGAAAGGCTGGTTTCCGATGAATCCTAAACGTAAAAAAGAGTACGAACCGAAACAATGAGTTGAACCGGATCTTTCCCGCTCGAGGATCGTACGTTACATCCGGGAGGGGGGGGCGTTGTGTGGCTGGCCAGGAAGCGTGGTGTCTGTCGGTTCGGTGAGTCGGATATAAAAAGAGGGTTGCCCATCGGGCAACCCTCTTTTTATGAATAAAGGTTTGGCGAGAGCTTATTTGGCAGCGCCGAAACCGTTTACACCGATGGCGATGAAATCGTCGGCTTTCAGGGCAGCACCCCCGATCAGACCACCGTCTACGTTGGGTTTGCCGCAGATTTCGGCAGCCGTAGCGGGTTTGAGGCTACCGCCATAGAGAATCGGCGTGTTTTCAGCGGCAGCACCGAATTTGTCGGCCAACACCTTGCGGATGAAGGCGTGCATTTCTTCGGCTTGGTCAGCCGTAGCGGTTTTGCCGGTACCGATAGCCCAAACGGGTTCATAAGCGACGATCAGTTTGCTGAACTGTTCGGGAGTCAGGTTGTAAACCACTTCTTCGATCTGAGCGCGAACTACGTCGAAGTGTTTGTCAGCTTCGCGTTCTTCGAGTTTTTCACCTACGCAGTAGATCGGAGCGAGGTTGTTGGCATAAGCCTGTTCCATTTTCTTGTTGAGGGTGGCGCTGGTTTCGCCGTAGTATTCGCGGCGTTCGCTGTGACCCAGGATAACGTATTCAACACCCAGTGAAGCGATCATCTGGGCCGATACTTCGCCGGTATAAGCCCCTTTGGCTTCGGCGGCGCAGTTTTGGGCCGATACGGCGATACCCGTTCCGCGAGCGATCTTCACGATTTCCGAAAGATGCGTGAAAGGAGGAGCTACGATGAAATCGATGCACGAGCAAGCCAGACCTTTTTTGTCGGCTACGCCTTTGAACAATTCAACACCTTCCATCGGAGTGGTGTTCATTTTCCAGTTACCTGCTACAATTTTTCTTCTCATGGTAGTATGTACTATTGTCGGTTAAATCAATTTGTCTCTATGCTGTTTGGAGTGGGTGGTTTCAGGCTCGTTTGCGGATGTCGATGTAATATCCGGTCGAGCGTTCAACCATCACCTTGCCGGTACCCTTGCATTGAGGGCAACGGACCTTGTGTAAATAGACCTCGGTGGAGTATCGCTGCCGAACCAAATACAGGTCGTGTTGGGCGACGGCCCGAGCGATTTGTTCCCGCAGAGCCTTGTCTTTGCTCATGAAGTAGAGCCCCTGTTCGATGCAAACACATTGCGACAGATCGGTGATCCCCATTTCCCGTAATTCCTGCAATCGGTGAACGCCGAAGTTTCCTTCAATGCGGGTGCGACACAGAAAGCCTTTGCCTTGACATCCGAGGTCATAGTTCACAACGTCCGAGTATCGGCACGGTTCAGCCACGGGAGCCATTTCCGGTTCGATAAAGTCGGTTTCTCCGCAATGCGGGCACACCCGGGCATTGATCGACATCTTTCCGCCGCACGTGGGGCATATCACCAGACAACCCATTCCGAGGTGGTTCTTGAGGTTATTGTTCGATCCAGCTTTTTACCTCATCAAGGGTGGGGTTCTTGAGCCCCATTTTGTTTTTCTTGTTGAATCCGCACAAATCGTTGAACAATTTGCCGGGTGAGAGTTTGCGCAGGGCATCCACCGTCAGGAAGCCCATGCGTTGCAGCACGGGAACCCATTCGGCCGGAATGCCGGCAGCTACGTATTTCTCTTCGCTGTCTTTGACGGCGGCTTTTTCGGGGCGCATCTGCGGGAAGAGCAGCACGTCCTGAATCGACATTTCGCCGGTCATGAACATGGTCAGACGGTCAATGCCGATCCCCATCCCCGAACAGGTCGGCATCCCGTATTCCAGTGAACGGACGAAGTCCATATCGATGAACATCGCTTCGTCGTCGCCTTTTTCGCTCAGGCGCAACTGTTCCTGGAAACGTTCCAGCTGGTCGATCGGGTCGTTCAGTTCCGAGTAGGCGTTGCAGAGCTCCTTGCCGTTGACGAACAGTTCGAAACGTTCGGTCAGTTCGGGGTTGTTGCGGTGACGCTTGCACAACGGCGACATTTCGATCGGGTAGTCCGTTACGAAAGTGGGTTGGATCAGGTCTTCTTCGCAGTATTGACCGAAGATGGCGTCGATCAGCTTCCCTTTCCCCATCGTTTCGTCGATTTCGACGTTCAGGCGGGTGCAGGCTTCACGCAGTTCGTCTTCGGTTTTGCCCGTGATGTCGAATCCGGTCTTTTCGCGGATAGCGTCGGTCATCGATACGCGGCGGAACGGACGGGCAAAACTGATGGTGCGATCCCCGATCTGTACTTCGGTTTTGCCGTGCAGGGCCAGGGCCACTCGTTCGAGCATCTGTTCGGTGAAATCCATCATCCACAGATAGTCCTTGTAGGCGATGTAGATCTCCATGACGGTAAATTCGGGGTTGTGGGTACGGTCCATTCCTTCGTTGCGGAAGTCCTTGGCGAATTCGTACACCCCGTCGAAACCGCCCACGATCAGACGTTTCAGATAGAGCTCATTGGCAATACGCAGATAGAGGTCGATATCCAGCGAGTTGTGGTGAGTGATGAAGGGGCGTGCCGCTGCACCACCCGGAATGGGTTGCAGAATCGGGGTTTCCACTTCCACATAACCTCGTTCGTTGAAGAACGACCGCATGGTATTGATGATTTTGCTGCGTTTCAGGAAAGTATCTTTTACCTGAGGGTTGACGATCAGATCGACATAGCGCTGACGATAGCGCAGCTCGGGATCGCTGAATGCGTCGTAGACTTTACCGTCTTTTTCTTTGACGATGGGTAGCGGACGCAACGATTTGCTCAGCAGGGTGAATTCTTTGCAGTGGATGGAGAGTTCGCCCATTTGGGTGATGAAAACGAACCCTTTGACGCCGATGATATCACCGATGTCGAGCAGTTTTTTGAACACCTTGTTGTAGAGCGTATGTTCCGGGTCATCGGGGCAGATGTCGTCCCGTTTGATGTAGACCTGGATGCGACCGGTGTGGTCTTGCAATTCGAAAAAGGATACGCTGCCCATAATACGGCGGCTCATGATACGTCCAGCTACGCTCACCTCCTGGAAGTTGCCTTTTTCGGGCGAGTATTCGGCGGCGATTTGTGCGGCGGTAGCCGTTACGGGATATTCGGCAGCGGGATACGGGTTGATACCCAGTTCGCGTAACTGGGCGAGTGAATTGCGGCGAATCTGTTCCTGTTCGCTGAGTTCAAGGATGCTCATAATCTCAGGTTAAAAATTCATACAGAGTGCAAAGGTAGGAATTTTCCCGGAAAATAAGGTGAGCTGCCAAATTCTGTTTCGGGAAAAACGCGGAGCCCGGTGCCGAAAAAGCAAAAAACTTTTTTGTGTGAGTGCTGGCGGATGGGTTCTGTACGGATTCGTTCTTTGGTGAGGAGGTAGGATAGGCATAAAAAACGCGAAAACAGGAAGGGTTGAGAAAATCGCCCTTCTGTTTTCGCTGTTTTTATGAGTTATTCTAACGGATACTATGGGTTGATCGTGAATTTAGGCGTCCGACTGGTTAATACCAGGCCGTCCTCATTCATATACGTAAAGGTGAAGTGATGTTCTCCGGCTTGATCCGGTCCTTTTTCCAGTACGAAAGTGAAGGCAAACTGGATCAGTTTGCGTTGAATCTGATTGAATTCGGCCAAATTTTCACTCAACCAGAAGTCATTTTCGGACAGAAATCCTTCTATGTATAGAGGGGCTTGGGTTGTTTCGCCCAGATAGGTGGATCGGGATGAATAGCCGGTCGCTAAATAATCCTCTGCAGAGGTGAATCGGATCGTTATGATGTCGTCCAAATAGGTGCCGGCCGGATGTTCTGCATCGTAATCGGCATCTGAAACGACATGGATAGCCGTAGTCCGCCGATACAGGCAATTGGGAATCTGGTAGTCGGTGTAGCGATCGTAGGTAATGTCCTTATGAGCCGTAGCTAATGAATCGTATTTTGCAGCATTTTTTAACGCTTCAGTGTCATCCTTAGAAGTGCCTTTTTGAAGGGGATGGAACTGGATGGGCTCATAGTCGGATGCCCCCTGTAAAGCCAGGAAGATATTAATCCAGGGTTCGTCTGATGGCGCTTGGATGACCCAGGCCTTCATCTTGTCGCTGGAAGGCGGAGCATCGACATAGCTGCTGATTAAGGATTTGGTGAATGGGGGAAAATCTTGAGGTGGATTTTGGGGTTTATCATCCTTCTCGCAAGCCGTCAACATCATAAGTATTCCCCCTAATACCATGTTTCTGGAAAAAATGGTGAACGGTTTCATAGGCGTGAGGTTTAAGGATGTGGAATAAGTGTGTTGTGTAGTTTAAATATAATACATATTTTTATTAATACATTGATTTGATGGTAAAATTTTTATACTCAAAGGCGAAAATCTGTTCTCTATGGAGGTAATGGTGAAACCTATGATAATAAAGCCGGGAGGTAAGCGGATAATACAACAAGACAGGACCAATCCTTTGGTCCTGTCTTGCCTATAAACTTTAGACGAGTGTAAATGAGAGAAATCTCTTTGATTGACAATCTTTCTGAAGATACCGGCAGTCAAGTTGTCCGGTGGGCGAACGCTCTGTTTATGAAGCGAAACGTTTGGTTTTAGCGAAAGTTTCTAATGGATTCGCTTTCGTCAGTGAAAACTATTTCAGACATTCTTCGCTAAAGAGAGCTACCGTGCGATTGTGCACCTCTTCGGGGTCGGGATCGAGGCCGAACACGATCGAAGGCTGGAGGTAATGGAGATTTTTGCCCATTTTGAAACGTTTTTCCCCTCCGCCGGTGATGTTCAGCATGATGGTCTTTTCAGGATCGATTTGTCCCGCTTCGACGCATTTGATCAACGTGGCCAGCGCTACGCCCGGTGCCGAATAGATGTCGACGCCTTCCGTCTGTTCAAAGAGGGCTTTGGCGGCGCGGGCTTCTTCGTTGGTGGCGGTCAGCACTTCTCCTCCGGTGTCGACCAATGCATCGTACAGACCTCCCTGAACCGGGTAGGGCGGTTTGCGGTTCGACAGCACTTTGGCGTCGATGCTTTCGGCATCGCGTCGTGCCTGGTCGTCGTCGTAGGGCAGCATGGCTCGAGAACCGGCTTTCCAGGCATCGTACATCGGTGTAAACGGTACGTTCTGGCAAACCATCAGCTTCATCTCGTTCGAGCCGAACCGACCGTCTTCGATCAGTCGTTGGTTGGCTTCCCAAGCGGCGATCGCCCCGGTACCCGAACCAACGGCCTGGAAATAATAATCCGGAATGCGTCCGATGTGGGTGACGGCCGACAGAACCGTCGTTGCCATCCCGTCCCGACGGGCGATGTTTTTGGCTCCGCCTTCTGCCAGGAAAATCGGGGCCTTGAGGGCCAGGTTGCTCAGGTGGATGGCGTCGAAATAGTCACCTCCTTTTTGCGGGCAGATCAGTTTGACGCAGGGGTTGAGCGGGTTGTCGAACCACAGGGCGTCGATATTCTCTTCCGGAACGCTCAACAGCAACGGAATGTTGTTGTCCGAGCAAACGCGGGCAAAAGCACGGGCCGTGTTCCCAGCCGAAGCAACGACCAGAATGCGGCGGGCATGATCGGCCCCCAAACGGGCGCATACCGAATAGGCTTCCGTTTCCTTGAAGGAGCAGGTGGGCATATTTGCGCCGATTTCGGGATAGTAGCCGTTGAAGGTGATATAGAGGTTTTTCAGGCCGAGGTGTTTGGCCAGTTTTTGGCTTTTGTAGGTGACCGGAGCCGAAGAGCCTTTCAGCATGCGGACGATCGGCAACCAGTCGGCAAAGCGGTACAGACCGTAACTTTCGTCTTTGAGTTGGATCTGTTTCTGGGCGTAATGGGCTCGAATCAGCGACGGGGTTTCCCCTTGGGGGTCATCCAGCAGCCAGCCGGTGTCTTCGAATTCCCGGCCAGTGGCCACGTTTTGTAAAGTATACCGCGTTGCGTTGAAAGATTCCATTCCGTAAGTAGTTTTTAAAATTTGAGACAAAAATATAACTTTTGAATGGAGAGATCGAACTTTTTGGGAACAGAATAGCCCCGAACAGAGCAAAATACGTCTTTATACTTACTGTCTCCGGAGGAAAACCGAACCCTGCTTTTGACCGGGGAGAAAGAGTCTGGCGGACTGGAAACGGATCGGCCTTCCAACCCGGTGAAAGTCTGGCAGAAGCAGTGGAAAGTTCGGGCTATTTTGAGGGAATGAGGGGTGGAGAAAGGTAAAAACCGTTATCTTTGAAAATAAAAAACGATGACACGTCGTCAGTTGTGGGATGCGATTTTCGAGGAGGCGAACCGGAGATATGATGCCCGGGAAGCCCGTGCCATTACCTCCTTGTTGTGCGAGCGTCTGTTTGCCATGCGCTTTACGGATGTGGTGATCGAACCGGAGGCTCCCTGTCCAGAGGGGAGGGAAGCGTTGTTGGAACGGGTCCTCCGTCAATTGGCGCAAGACCGTCCGGTGCAATATATCATCGGGTACACCTTTTTTGCCGGTCTTCGGTTGTCGGTGCGGGAAGGGGTGCTGATTCCTCGGCCCGAAACCGAAGAGTTGGTTGAATGGATGTGTGAGCGTTTGCCGTCCGAAGGAGCATTGCGTATATGGGACCTTGGAACCGGCAGCGGTGCGATTGCTCTGGCTTTGGCGGCCCGACGGCCGCAGGCGGAAGTGACCGGTTTGGATGTGTCGTCGGAGGCCCTGACGATCGCGCAGGAAAATGCGCGGCTCAATCATTTGAATGTGCGTTTTGTGCAAGCGGATCTGTTACGGGAGGCACTGCCCGGTCCGCTGGACGTGATTGTCAGCAACCCTCCCTATGTTACCCGCAGTGAAGCCGCACAGATGGCTGAAAATGTGTTGCGTTATGAGCCCCATCAGGCCCTTTTTGTGGAGGATGACGATCCGTTGCTGTTTTATCGGACGATTGCCGAGAGGGGTGTCGAGAGCCTGCGTCCGGGAGGATGGCTTTATTTTGAAATCAACGAACGTTTCGGCGAGGAAACTCTGAACCTGTTACGTGAGCAAGGATATGTGGAGGCTGAGTTGAGGAACGATATGTTTGGAAAACCTCGTATGATTCGGGCGCGTCGTCCGGTCTGAGCCGAGGCGTGAATTGCAGGAAAGGATGGAAAGCGGAGAAAATAACGATCGTATCTGTCGTACGAAAACCCCGGAACAGGCGCTGCGTCTGTTGATGAACCGTTGCGCGAAAGCCGAGTTGTCGATCAGCGATGCCCGGCGCTCGTTATTTCGATGGGGGGTGGAGCCGGAGGCTCAACAGAAGGTGATCGATACCCTGTTGGCGCAGCGTTTTATTGACGAGTCACGTTTTGCCGCAGCCTATGTGCGGGAAAAAGCCCGTCTGAATCGCTGGGGCGTTCATAAGATCCGTACAGGTTTGCGGGCCAAGCGAATTCCGGAAGAGACGATTGCCGAAGCCTTGCAGCAGCTGGAAGAGCTGGATATGGCCGGCAATCTGGAAGCGATTCTGCGGCGAAAGTTGCGGACAACCCGGGCCAAAAATTCTTATGAGTTGCGGGGCAAGTTGTTGCGATACGGAACCTCGCAGGGATTTGAGTATGAGGCGGTCAGTGATTGTGTGGACCGTCTGGTGGAGGAGCGGCCGGAAGAAGACGAGTAGTACCTTTGTTTGATAGAAAATAGCTATACAGAAATCATGCAGGCCCGGATCTCAGATCCGGGCCTGCATGTATGATAAGTGGTTTGTTTTTTAGAATTCCGAGGTGAAGTGGAAACGGATGTCCGGGAATTTTTCGATGGCCAGCGACAGTGCATACGAAGTGTCGGCCAGAAAGACCTCTCGTCCCCGTTTGTCGAGAGCCATGCTGTTGTATTTGCGCTTGCGGAAATCTTCCAGTTGTTCCTGGTTGTCAGATTCGATCCAGCAGGCTTTGTAAATCTGAATCGGTTCATAACGACATTTGGCACCGTATTCGTGTTCCAGCCGGTATTGGATCACTTCGAACTGCAGGGCGCCCACCGTCCCGATGATCTTACGGCCGTTCATTTTGTGGATAAACAACTGGGCTACCCCTTCATCCATCAATTGGTCGATCCCTTTGGCCAGTTGTTTGAACTTCATGGGATCGGCGTTTTCAATGTATCGGAACAGTTCGGGAGAGAAGCTGGGAATCCCCACGAAACGTAACTTTTCCCCTTCGGTGAAGGTATCGCCGATTTTGAAGGTCCCGGTGTCGTGCAAACCCACGATGTCGCCCGGATAGGCTTCGTCGATGATCGATTTCTTCTCGGCCATGAAGGCTGTGGGTGAGGAGAATTTCATCTGCTTGCCCGAGGGAACGTGCAGGTAGTTTTTATTGCGTTCGAAAATCCCCGAACAGATTTTCAGGAAGGCGATACGGTCCCGGTGATTGGGGTCCATGTTGGCATGGATCTTAAAGATGAAACCGGAAAGTTTCGGCTCCTGAGGGTTGATTTCGCGTTGTTCGGTTTTGGACGGGCGGGGTGACGGCGCGATCTGAATGAAGCAGTCGAGCAGTTCGCGAACCCCGAAGTTGTTGAGGGCGCTGCCGAAAAAGACCGGCGCCACTTCCCCCTTGAGGTAGGTTTCCAGTTCGAACGGAGGATAAACCCCTTCGACCAGTTCCAGATCGTCGCGTAGATGTTGCGTGAAAGGTGCGATATAGTCGTCGATACGCGGATCGTCCAGTTTGATGTCGATGGTTTCGGAGGCCGTTTGCCGGTCGTCGGACAGGAACAGCGACAACGAGTCCTGGTACAGGTTGTAAACCCCCTTGAACGTAGGACCGTTGCTGATGGGCCAGGCCAGCGGGCGTACCTTGATCTTCAGTTCGGCTTCGATTTCGTCCAACAGATCGAACGGGTCTTTGCCCGGACGGTCGAGTTTGTTGATGAAGACCATCACCGGCGTATTGCGCATTCGGCAGACTTCCATCAGTTTGCGGGTCTGGGTTTCCACCCCTTTGGCCCCGTCGATCACGATGATAACGCTGTCTACGGCCGTCAGGGTCCGGTAGGTGTCTTCGGCGAAGTCTTCGTGACCCGGAGTGTCCAGAATGTTGATTTTAAGCCCCTTGTATTCAAACCCCATGACCGAGGTCGCCACCGAGATTCCTCTCTGGCGCTCGATTTCCATGAAGTCGGAGGTGGCTCCTTTTTTGATTTTATTGGATTTGACCGCCCCGGCCACGTGGATGGCCCCCCCGAACAGCAACAGTTTTTCGGTCAGGGTGGTTTTCCCGGCGTCGGGGTGGCTGATGATGGCGAAAGTGCGTCGCCGCGCTATCTCTTGGTTCAGTTCCATACATTAGAGGTTCACGCCTCCGTTCTGGGGCGGATAATCAATCGAATAGTGCAAACCGATGCTTTGGTGACGGGCTTCGGCCTGTTTGATGATGAGGTAACCCACGGCAATCATGTTGCGCAGTTCGCACAGATGTTGGCTGAGGGTCGATTTGAGGTAGAGCTCTTCGGTCTCCTTATAGATGATTTCCAGACGGCGTTTGGCTCTTTCGAGACGCAGATTTGAGCGGACAATGCCTACATAGTTGCTCATAATCTGTTGCATTTCCTTGTAGTTCTGCGTGATGAGGGCCATTTCTTCGGGGATGGTCGTGCCTTCGTAGTCCCAGTCGGGAATGCCCCGCTGCAGTTCGATCTCTCCGATGCGGCTGCCGCTGTGTCGGGCCGCTGCGTCGGCATAGACGGCCGCTTCGATCAGAGAGTTGGAGGCCAGACGGTTGCCGCCGTGCAGACCCGTGCAGGAGGTTTCACCTAGTGCATACAAATGTCGGATCGACGATTCCCCGTTCAGGTCGACTTTCACCCCGCCACAGCAGTAGTGGGCAGCCGGAACGACCGGAATCATCTCCTTGGTCAGGTCGATATCTTCGCTCAGACACTTCTTATAGATGTTGGGGAAGTGGGCGATCACCTCTTGCGGATTTTTGTGGGTGATGTCCAGGTAAACGAACTCTTCCCCGGAGATCTTCAGCTCGTGGTCGATCCCTCGGGCCACCACGTCGCGCGGAGCCAGCGATCCCATGGGGTGGTATTTCTGCATGAATTCCTGCCCGTTCTGCAGACGCAGAATGGCACCGAAACCGCGCATGGCTTCGCTGATCAGGAACGAGGGGCGTTCGCCGGGTTTATAGAACGAGGTCGGGTGGAACTGGATGAACTCCATGCCCGAAACCACCCCTTTGGCCCGGTGTACCATGGCGATCCCGTCTCCGGTAGCCACCGAAGGATTGGTGGTGGTGTGGTAGATGTTGCCCACCCCGCCGGTACACAGAACCGTTACCTTCGACAGAATGGTATAGATTTCGTGTTTTTTGAGGTTCAGTACATAGGCCCCGAAGCAGGTGATGTCGGGGGTGGATTTCTTGACCAGTTGACCCAGATGGTGTTGGGTGAGAAGATCGACCGCAAAGTGGTGTTCCAGCACTTCGATGTTGCGGTGGCGTTTGACCTGCCGGATCAGTTTGCGTTCGATTTCATGGCCGGTGATATCCTGAAAGTGCAGGATGCGGTGTTCGCTGTGTCCTCCTTCGCGGGCCAGGTCGTAACGGCCCGTGGCGTCCTTGTCGAACTTGACACCCCAGCCGATCAGTTGTTTGATCAATTCCGGTGCCCGGGTGACTACCTGTTCCACCGCAGCCCGGTCACAGATGCCGGCTCCGCAGACCAGTGTATCGTGGATGTGTTTTTCGAAGGTGTCCGGATCGTAGGTCACCGAGCAAATCCCTCCTTGAGCGAAGTCGGTATTGCACTCTGCAATATCGCCTTTGGTGACGATGACCACTTTCCCCAGTTCGGCCACCTTGAGGGCGTAACTGAGTCCGGCGATCCCGCTGCCCACTACCAAAAAGTCGGTTTCGATGTTCATCAGAGTATCAGCTTTTGAAATTCCTGGGCTGTGCCCGCAAAAACGTTACGGTCGACCTGTCCCCGGATACCTTGGACGCGATGGGCTTCGGTGTGTTGCCACAGGGTCCAGGGCATGTCTGGTGCGGTTCCCCGGTAGTCGGCGATCCAGAGGATGTATTCTCCGGGACCGAAATCGTTTTTGAGATATG
>JAHZDG010000006.1:49038-74299 GCA_019422485.1 Alistipes sp.
AACTTGTCGAACAGTAAATGATCGGGTTGGTGCCGTAGTAGCGTTTGATTTCGTTGCAAAACGCCTTGGCTTCGCGTACCGAACGTTTGGGGTCTTTCATAAAACGGTGCCACTCGATGTCCAACACCGGAATGATGTTACCCGGTTTGAGTTTGGCCGTTTTGATGAAGTTGCGGGCCTGTTCTTTCCCCGAGGTCCGATGACCGAAGAAATGGTAAGCTCCCCAAGTGATGCCGGCCTCTTCCAGTTCGCGGCGGTGACGGTCGTAGGTCGGGTCGATGATGAGCGTTCCTTCGGTCGCTTTGATGAAAACAAAATAGGGCTTTTCGTGTTGGGCCACTTCCAGCCAGTTGACGTCTTTTTGGTGACGGGAGACGTCCAATCCCCACACGTCAAAATCGCTCGGGTGTTTCTTGCCGCAGGATACCAATAATAATAAAAGAGCAATCCACATCCACCCGGCGAGGGGTTTTCTATTCATTTCCGAGTTTTGAAAGTGCAAAGTTACAAAAACCGTTTTGTTTTTTGTATGTTATGAAGAGTCGTTTTCTGTAAAATATTTAAATTTGCGGCTCATCAATTCGGAAATGGCATGAGAAAAATATGGGTATGCACATGGGTGCTCAGCCTGATGGTCTTGGGAAAGGGTTATGCGATGGAGGAGAAGGCCTCCGAAGATATGCCGCCCGTGGATACGTTGGCGTTTGATATGAAGGAGGTGGTGGTCACAGCGACCCGTACTCCGTTGATGTTGAAGGATGTGCCGGTACTGACCCGGGTGATCAATGCCCGGGAGCTGGAAAAACGGGGGGTCGTTACCATTCAACAGGCCCTGGAAAACGAACTGGCGGGGGTGGAATTCCATCAGGCCGGTTACGGGACTTCGTTGTCGTTCCAGGGGCTCGATGCCCGGTATGTGCTGTTCCTGGTGGACGGCGAACGGATGGCCGGGGAAACTTATGGGAACATCGACTATGCGCGCATCCCGATGCAGAACATCGACCGGATCGAAATCGTACGCGGAGCCTCTTCGGTGTTGTACGGATCGAATGCCATGGGGGCGGTGGTGAACATCATCACGAAAATGCCGCAACGCAAATTCGAAATCAAGGCGTCGGCCCGTTACGGGACGCCGTTTCAGAATAATTCCGGGGAGACGCTGGGAAGCACCGAAACCAACCTCCCGACCCAACGCGATATCGACTTTTATCGCAAACGGCTCGATCTGCCCAACCTGAAGGGGGATCTGTCGGCGGGATTCAATCTGGGAAAATTCAAATCCTTGACGACGGTGTCGTATCGTACGGTGGATGCCTATAAACTGGTCGGTACTGAAGACGAGGTGCGCCACTACAAGGCCGGTGCATTGCAGAAAATGATGCCGAAGATGATTCCGATCACTACGCCGGGCGGACAGGTGGTCGGCATGCGTCCCGAGATGGATCCGACCACCGGCATGCCGGTCTTCGTGCAGGCCGGAACGAACTTGAACGACACGACCATTGTGGTTTCACCCGACCAACGGGGCTTGAGTGTCAGTGGTTGGCGGGACATCAACGTGGGACAGCGTTTCGATTATGTACTGTCCGATCAGTTCCGCTTCGAGTTGTCGGGGAACTATTTCAATAAACGCCGTTATGATTTTAACGGCAGTATTCTGGACGAAAACCCGATGTCGAACAATACCAAACCGTGGACCTTCGAATCGTATGAAGGGTATAACGTCAAGGCGTTGATGGAGCACTCGCCCAACGAGAACAATAAGATCTATCTGTCGTTTATTCGGGACGAATATTTCCGTCGTCTGGACAGTCTCAACGGGGCGACGGTGCCCAAACAGAATCATGTTTTCAATACGCCGCGTCTGTTGTGGACGCTCAAGGCCGGGCAATACAACCGTTTGACCACCGGACTCGAGTTGGTGAACGAACAGTTGCATTTCGACATGAACCCGCTGGGTTATGACGATGAAAAGAGCATGAACACCGCTTCGTTGTATGTCCAGGATGAGATTTGCTCCCAACGGGCGTTGAGCTTTACGGTAGGGGTGCGGGGCAACTACAACAACCGTTTCGGGTGGAGTGTGACGCCCAAGGCCTCGGTGAAATATGCCGTAGGGAAATTCGCGATTCGGGCCAATTATGCCAATGGCTACCGTAACCCGACCCTCAAGGAGATGTATATGGATTTTCAGGTTCCGGTGCTGGGTGAGACGTTTATTCGCGGGAACGACCAGCTGAAATCCGAAACCAACCATTATGTGTCGCTGTCGGGAGAGTTCAATACGGACGGCTTCAATGCCTCGATGACCTTGTATAACAGCTTCTTCCGGAATAAAATCGACGTGCGGGGACACCTGGAGGGTACGAAGACCATCCTGCAGTATGAAAACATCGATCGTAGTGAATTGGGTGGTTTGGAGTTGATGGCCCGTTGGCGGATTGTGCAAGGGTTGTTCCTGAGAGCCAATTACAACTATATTTATCAGACCGACGATGCTCCTGAAGAGTCGACGCAGTATATCTTCCCCAGCCCGCATACGGCGACTTTGCAGGCCGACTATGGTTTTTCACTGGCACGGAACTGGTCAATGGGGGTGAATGCCTCTCTGCGTTATGTCGGGGCCAAGACCTATGAGGACTTTATGCCGGTGATCGATTTGAGCGGTATGAGCAGTGGGTCGATGTCAGACATGAAATTCTGGATGGGGACGTATTCGGCCCGTCATCCGGGGTATGTGGTATGCAATGCGGCACTCAATTTCTACTATCAGAATATTTTGAACCTGACGCTCGGAGTGGATAATATCACCGATTATCGTCCGAAGGTGGTGAATTTCAACTCGGCGATTTTGGCTCGTCGGAATTTCTTCCTCCGAGTGGCCTGGACTTTCGGTGCCGATTAATCGAACCGACGTGTCGGACATGGGTGTGGGTCGAACCCGGTCCTTTTCATAGAACTCTTTATGGAATAGATAAAAATGAGGGAAGGTTTTTCAAAAACCTTCCCTCATTGTATGATGAAGTGTGGGTGTTGGTCGGAGGTTGAGGTGCGGAGTTTCCTGCTGAGAAACGGACATTGCTACCGTTGGAGCCAACCGATAGGTTCTCCGTATAAATAACCGTATCTTTTATTCGAATCAGAAAAAGAGTTGCACCAATACGAGCCCGATGATAACAGCCACGAACGTGGCAATCAGACCGGGCATCATGAACGAGTGGTTCAGCACATATTTCCCGATGCGGGTTGTGCCCGTGCGGTCGAAGTTGATGGCGGCCACAACGGTGGGGTAGTTCGGAATAAAGAAGTAACCGTTGACAGCCGGAAACAGGGCGATCAACATCATGGGCTGGATGCCCAGTGCCAGACCCAACGGCATCAGTGCGCGTACGGTAGCAGCTTGGCTGTATAGCAGAATCGACATGACGAACAGGGCTATGCCGAAAAGCCACGGCATGGAAGTGACCACCCCTTCGATGGAAGCCCGCAAAGCATCGATGTTGCCATTGATGAACGTGTCACCCATCCAGGCGATCCCAAAGATGGCGACGACGGCCTGCATGCCGGCCCCGAAAACCGATCCTTGAGCAGCCTTCAAACCGCTGGTGCCGGTGGTTAGTAGAATCAGGGCGGCGGCCGACAACATCAGAATTTCGATGATGGGGGCCATGCTCAGCGAGGTTCCTCCGATCGTGCGCCAACTGTCGAACGATCCGAACAGCACGATGAAAATGGTGGCAGTCAGGAAAATGAGCACCGACAACAGTGGTTTCCATGGGTGCAACTGCGTGCGTGCGGCTTCGGAGGCTTTATTTTCTGTCAGTTCACCTTCGGCCAGGCGTCGTTGGTATTCAGGGTCGAGTTCCAGCTCTTTCCCCATGCGCATGGCAAACAGGGCGCCGATCAGAACGCCGCACAGCGTAGCCGGGATACTGATCATCAGGATGTGCAGCAACGAGATTTGATAACCGGCCAGCAGGCTCAATAGGGCCACCGTAGCGGCAGAAATCGGGCTGGCTGTGATGGCCTGTTGGGAGGCGATGACCGCGATGGACAGCGGTCGTTCGGGGCGGATTTTGGTTTCGCGGGCGACCTCGGCGATCACCGGCAGCACCGAATAGGCCACATGCCCGGTACCGGCCAAAAAGGTAAAGGTATAGGTCACCAGCGGACTCAACAGAGTGACGCGTGAAGGATGGCGGCGTAGCAGTTTTTCGGCCTGACGAACCATCAAGTCGAGACCTCCGGCCGCCTGCATACATCCGGCGGCTGCAATGACGGCCACGATCATCAGCATGACATCGATGGGTGGAGAGGTTGGCTGCAATCCGAACCCGAAGGTCAGAATGCCTAACCCGATGCCCCCCATAACCCCCAGGCCGATCCCGCCGAGGCGGGCGCCGACGATGATGGCGACCATCACAAAGAAAAATTGCAGCAACATGGGCTTGGAATTTGAATGTGCTTACAAAAATAAGCAAAAAATGGGAAAACGGCCTGTTTCCCCATTCTTTGGTAAGTGTGTCGGGTTGTGATCGGACCCGTATACGTTTTCGTTATTGGATGCGTTGGAGATATTCTGCGCAGAGGCCGTGGGTGATTCCGTCGATGATACCGATCGTGGGAACGAAAATCGAGTTCGCGCCGATGTGGTGGGCTACTGTCAGGAAAATTTCGGAAGCCGGGATGATGACGTCCGCTCGGTCGGGGTTCAGGTGGAATTGTTCCATGCGCTGTTCGTAGCTCAATGGGGCGAGTGCATCATGCAGTTCTTGCAGCCGGTCGACGCTGAGCAGATTCTCTACCTTGCTGTGACTCATGCGATAGAGTTTGTTGATGTTGCCGCCCGAACCGATGATCTGGATCTGATTGTATTGGGTGGAGAGGGTGTCCATATCGCGCTTCAGCGCATCCCATTCGGAATCTTTGACTTTGCCCGAAAGCGCCCGGACCGTCCCGATATTATAGGAACGGGAGTGCATCAACGCTCCGTCGCAGATCAGGCTGATTTCGGTACTCCCCCCGCCGACATCCACATAGATGTAACATCCTTCCCGGTCGAGCAGATCGCCGATGTGGCTTTCGTAAACGATGCGAGCCTCTTCGTTGCCGTCGATCACTTCGATGTTGATGCCCATCTTCTGTCGGATCTTGTTGGCGATGGCCATGCCGTTCTTGGCGTCCCGCATGGCCGACGTGGCACAGGCCCGATAGGCAACTACGTTGAAAACCTTCATTAACAGTTTGAACGACTTGATGGTGCGTTTGAGTCGCTTCTCCTTGTCGGGCGAGATGGCGCCGGCGCCGAATGAATCTTCACCCAAACGCAAGGGTACGCGAATCAGCAGGCTTTTGGTCAGGTCGTTGACCCCTTCTCCCGGATTGATCCCTTTGATCAGCAGTCGTACGGCATTTGAACCGATGTCGATGGCGGCGAAATTGAGTTTACTTTTCAGCATGGTCGTTCGAGTTTTGTTGTCGTTGTTTCTGTTCGGCTTCGGCTTGCGCACAATAGTAGGCATACAGTTTTTCCTGAGAACGGAATGCTTCCTGTCCGTTTTGATACAGGCGGTTTTCACCGCTGCCGTCCACGATGCGGGCTGCGACGTTGTCGGCCAGTCCGTATTCGATGATCAGTTTGAGTTGAGCCTGAATGCGGGGATCGTATACCGGCGTATAGACTTCCACCCGATGGTCCAGGTTGCGGGGCATCCAGTCGGCGGAACCGATGTAGTAGCGTTCTTGACCACCTCCGCCGAAAATCAAAATACGCGAGTGTTCCAGATAGCGGTCGATGATCCCCCGGATTTCGATGTTTTCGCTCAGGCCTTCGACGCCGGTGACCAGCGAACAGTTGCCGCGAACCAAAAAACGCATCTTGACCCCGGCTTGAGAAGCCTCGTAGAGCTTTTCGATGATCTTTTCGTCGGTGATATGGTTGATTTTGGCCAGGATATAGGCCTCCTTGCCTTGGCGGGCCCAACGGATTTCTTCGTTGATGAGCGACAGAATGTGTCGGCGCAGATGTTGAGGTGCAACCAGCAAGTGTCGGAAAACGGTCGGTTTATAGGGACGCTCGATGTAGGAGAAGACCTTGTCGACTTCCCGGACAATGGCTTCATTGGCCGTGCAAAGCGTCACATCGGTGTAGAGTTTGGCGTTGCCTTCGTGGAAGTTGCCGGTACTGATGCAGGCAACATCTCCCAGGGTTGAGGAAATGTGTGTCAGTTTGCCGTGGACTTTCAGCCCTTCGACCCCGAAGATCACATGAATGCCCTCATCCTGCATCTTCTGCGACCAGTTGATGTTGGACGATTCGTCGAAACGGGCCATCAGTTCGACCATGACGGTAACATTTTTCCCATGACGGGCCGCACAGATCAGGGCCTTGACCACTTTGGAGTTTTTGGCCAGGCGGTAGACGGTCGTTTTGATGCTTTTGACCTCGGGACTCAGGGCAGCTTCGCGCAGAATCCGGATGTAGCTGGAGAAGCTGTGATAGGGGTAGTGCAACAGATGGTCCTGTTGGCGGATCATCTCCAGGGTGCTGCCGTAGGGTGCGAACGTGGCGGTCAGCAACGGAGGCTGGGGCTTGAAACGCAGATCGCTGCGACCACAAGTGGGAAAACTCATCAGGTCTTTCATGTTGTGGTAGCGTGAGCCGCCGTCGGTGGTGTCGTAACGGTCGATATTGAGTTTTTTCTTGACATGGCGCAACAGATCGGCCGGCATGCGGCGGTCGTATACGAAGCGGACCGGTTCTCCCTTCTTGCGGTTTTTGACCCCTCGGGCAATCTTTTCGAGCAGGCCTTCGCCGATGCCGCTGTAAAGTTCGATTTCGGCGTCTCGGGTGAATTTGAAGGTGTAGGCTTCGAAACGGTCGTAATGCAGCCCGGCAAAAATATAGGGCAGGCAGAAACGGACTACGTCATCCAGAAAAAGAATGAAAGTCCGTCCGTCCTGAGAGGGCAGTACGATAAAACGGTCGAACTCTTTGGTCGGCAGTTCGATCAGGGCGTAGTCGACGGCCGGTTCAGTTTCGGGCGGGTTTTCGCGGAAAAGCTTTACGGCCAGGTAGATGCCGGAGTCGGTCAGGTCGTTCAGACGGGCCCCCCGTGAGGTCATCAGCGGATAGGTCGAACTGTTCAGATCGTTGCGGTAGACATGACGAATATAGTTGGCCTGTTGTTCGTCCAACTGGGTTTCGTCGATCAGGTAGATGCCCTCTTTCTGCAGCAGCCGCTTGATCTTTTCGAAGGCTTGTTCGAACTCTTTCAGGTAGCGTTTGGTGAGGCGGTTGAGCAGTTTCATCTGCTGGATCGCCTCGTTGCGTACATCGGGGTTATAAGGCTCCTGTTGGTACTCGATCACCCGTCGAAGGGCGGAGACCCGCACCCGGAAAAATTCGTCCAGGTTATTGGAATAGATTCCCAAAAAAGTCAGCCGTTCCAGCAGCGGGACGTTTTCACGTTGCGCTTCCTGCAAGATGCGGTGATTGAAGTACATCCAGCTGATGTCTCGCGATAGGATCCCGTTTTTGATCGGCTCATTCGAAGATAACATGATCGTTTCTGGTTTTTGTCCCAAGATACGAATTTTTTACGGGGGATGGTTGCAGGTTACATAAACTTAATATGTTTCGGAAGAGGGAACGCTGAGGTCGGTCGGAGTGAACGTTACACAAAAAAGAGGCGACCGGAAAGGCCGCCTCTGGAACCGTCATAACGGTATGGATTAAATCGAAAGGATTTTCAACGTGTTGAGCAGGTCGCGATTGATGGGTTTTTGCATCTTGATCGCCTTGCTGAAAGGAATGTAGACCAGATTGTCGTTTTGAATCCCGATCATGACGTTGCGTTGGCCTTCCAGCAGGGCATTGATAGCGGCTTCCCCCATGCGGCTGGCCAGAATACGGTCGCTGGCAGAAGGAGATCCCCCGCGTTGGATGTGCCCCAGAATGGTAACACGGACGTCGTATTGCGGGTATTCGTTCTTTACACGTTCGGCCAAACCGGTAGCCCCGCCCGTCAGTTCGCTTTCGGCCACCAGAACAATACTACTGTTTTTCGATTTACGGAAACCGTGGCCGATCAGTTCGCTGAGCTGGTCTACTTCGGTAGCGATTTCCGGGATGATGGCTGCTTCCGCCCCGGTGGCGATGGCTCCGTTGAGGGCCAGGAATCCGGCTTCGCGCCCCATTACTTCGATGAAGAAGAGGCGTTCGTGAGAAGAGGCCGTATCGCGAATCTTGTCTACCGCATCCATGATGGTGTTCAGGGCGGTGTCGTATCCGATGGTGGTATCCGTACCGAACAAATCGTTGTCGATGGTGCCGGGCAGACCTACGATCGGGAAGTTGTATTCCGAAGCGAAAATGCGGGCGCCGCTCAATGAACCGTCCCCACCGATGACAACCAGTGCGTCAATCCCCTGAGCGGTCATGTTTTCGTAGGCTTTCTGGCGGCCTTCCGGCGTCATGAATTCGGTGCAGCGGGCCGTTTTCAGAATAGTCCCACCCTGTTGGATGATGTTGCTGACGTTTTGGGTCTTGAAAGGCAGTATTTCATTGGTGATCAATCCGCGGTAACCGCGCATGATCCCCTTCACTTCGAAACCGTTGTAGATGGCCGTACGGGTCACCGCCCGGATGGCTGCGTTCATCCCCGGGGCATCGCCGCCCGAGGTGAGTATCCCTACGCATTTGATCTCTGGCATAATTCAATCTTTTTACGATGTTCAGCGCAAAAGTAGCAATAATTCTGACACGGTGTAGAGCGCTTCTTTGAATTTAATCGGGATTTTACATTAGGGATTTTGCGAGGGGTTCTACGCTCGGGAGGGGGGAGCCGTTGTCTGAAACAACCGATCCGTAGGAAGAGAGTGCTTTTTAAACGTTTTTACGCAGCAGCAGTGAGAGGCCGATTCCGATGCACAGCAGCGGCAGCAATAGTTTGAGCAGGGGAATCGGTATGTCGGCGATTTCGGCGATCAGCAGACAAAGACCGATCCCGCCGAAGATGCTGCCCCATACCCATTGGTACATGGAAAGCAGGTAACCGCCGATAACGATCATCAGGGTGGGCCAGGAAAAGATCAGATCGAAAGCCCGGGGCGTGAGTACACCGAAATTTTTCAGCAACCAGAGGCCGCCGGCTACGATGAGCAGTCCGCCTAAGAAGAGCGTTTGGTTGCGTTGCAAAGAATCGGAAGGAGTGTTGTTCGGTTCTTTATCGTTGGGATGAATGATTTTCATAGGGAAAAAAGTTGCGTTCCGGAGAATGTGTGAGGTCTGAGGAACCGGGTTTATGGATGGCTTTCGAAATATTCGACTTTGACGGTGTCGATGATCGTCGAATCACCCAGGTGGATCGTTTCCACCCATGAGGTGTCCTTTGTAGGCGTTTCAATCGTCGATTCTTCCCATTTCGGAGGGGTGGCTCTGTCGTCCCAATCGATGCTGCCGTCCCACAGCGAAGAGGTCATGATCAATACGAACACCAGCAGGATGATGCCGATCCCTCCTGTAATGCCGAGTGTTTTCGAGGGGAAAGGCTGCCCGAAGATCAGCCGCCACAGCATGTAACAGATTCCTCCCAGAATCAGGGCGGAGGCCAGCAGGCCCATTACGGTATAGGCAATGCCACCCGGCAGGTCGACTATGGCGATGTCTCCGATCTGGAACAGGTGAATGTTCCCGGCGGGAACGCCGAAGAGAATGGCCAGACCGACACCCAGCAGCGAGAGGGTTGTGATCGAGAGGGTGAAGGCGATGATTCCGAGGACGAACTTGAGGGCGAACAACAGCATGCGTCCGAACAGATAGACGATGTCGGCCCAGATCGAAGCACTCCGCTCCTGGCGGGGAGAGGGGACCCGGTCTTTGAAATCCTCCCGAAAGTTTTGCCGGATGGAGGAAGCGGTGATTCGCTCGCCTCGCATTTCCAGTTTTTGCCGGGGTGTTTTGGCTTTGGGTACCGCGAACAGCAGCAGAAAATAGAGCAAGAAGAATACGCCGGTCAGCGTTCCGGACAATTCGCAGGCGAGATCCATGTCCAGAACACCGAAAATCGGCGTGAGCAGAAGCGGTGCAAAAAAGAGCAGACGGATCATGACCGGTTCTACATTGAAATAGGTGCCCAGTCCGCTGCATACGCCGCCCATGATGGAGCCTTCCGGGTTGCGATAGAGACGGCGGGTCAGTTTTTCGACGTTTTCCACGGCGGCGGGAGGGACTTTCGGAGCGTCCGAAAGGTCGTCCGGAAGACCCATCTGATCGAGAATGCGGCGAATCCGTTCGGCGGGGATCGTCTCTCCGGGTTCTTGTTCATTGAGAATCAGTTCACAGATGCGGGTTTCTATATCGTTCAGGATCTCTTTCCCGTCGGTGTTGTCGCGATATCCTTGTTCGATGCGATCCAGGTATTCCTTCAGCAGGGAATAGGCTTCGGAATCCATCCTGAAAGCGATGCCGGCGATGCTGACGTTTATTGTGTCTTTCATCGGTATGGGGTGTAAGGGGTTGATAGAAAACGTTATTGTCCGTTCCGAATGTGTTGTACCTGTGTGATGAATTCACTCCAGGCAATGTCCAACTGGTCGAGGTAGGCCCGGCCTTTTTCGGTGATCGAGTAGTATTTGCGGGGAGGACCCTGGGGTGACTCTTCCCAGCGGTAGGTGAGCAGCCCCTGGTTTTTCTGGCGGGTGAGCAACGGGTAGAGCGTGCCTTCTACGACGATCATCTCGGCGGCTTTCAGTTCGGCGATGATCGACGAAGCATAGGCATCGTTGCGGGAGATGATCGAAAGGATGCAATATTCCAGAATCCCTTTTCTCATCTGAGCTTTGATATTATCTACGTTAACTGTCATAATCGTTTCCTCCGGGTTTATTGGTATTGGGACGTAGAATCGATTTGAGGATTGGGGGCGGATGGCAGGATGATCCAGAGCACGACGTAGACCAGCAGGGCCACGCCGGTGAAGATGGTCAGGACGACGGTCAGTACACGAATGAGGGCCGGGTCCAGTTGGTAGCGTTCGGCCACGCCGCCGCATACGCCACCGATGATGCGGTCTTCACGGCTGCGGACGAGGCGTTGGGAGGAAGGTTCGGTCGGGGCCGCGGCCGGTTGGGCCTGGGTTTCCGGACGGCGGCGCGGTTCTCCGAATTCGCGGGCGCTGCCGATGATGGCCATGGCCCGATTGACCACTTCCAGACTGACCACCTGTACGCGGGTAGAAAGATTTTCGTGGAAAATGTCGGCGATGCGGCTTTCGATGTCATCCAGAATCTCCTGTTTGTCGTAGCCGTCTAGACGGATTTCTATTTCGGAGAGGTAGTCTCTCAGTCGTTCGTATGCGTCTTCGTCCAGGATGAAGGGCATGCCTCCTACATTGACGTTTAGGGTCTTTTTCATGATGTTGTTTTGTTATTTTGAGGGGTCTGTATACAAATATAATATTTTCAGAGGAGGAAAGGTCTCGGTGAGGAACGGATTCTTGAGGTAAAGGGGGCTTATCGGCCCAAACCTCCGCCCCCTTGTCCTCCTTGGGCTTCCTGGCCTTCACCCGTTTCGACTTGTTTGGCCCGGAACTCCTTGCCCGATTTGAAGTTGTAGCGCAGCGACAGGCCCAACCGGCGGAAATTCCATTGCCCGACACCATCGGTACGGAAACCGGAACCGAAGAGAATGAGTCGCTGTTTCCCGGAGGAGTTGAAGATGTCGTTCAGGGAGATCGTGGCACTCAGCTTGTTTTTCAGGAAAGAGTATCGGATCGAGGTGCTGACATCGTATGAGTTCAGGGCCTTGATGTTTCCCTGGATGATGGGGCTGTTGTAACGTCCTTCCAGCATGTAATAGAGGTTTTTGGTCAGGGTGAAGGTGTTGCTCATATTGCCTTGGAAACTCCATTGGGTTTGCGCAATCTCCTGTGTGGAGCTTTGCATGTAACCGCCCATCAGGTTGGCGTTGATCTTCCACCAGGGGGTGACTTCGACCGGAAGGTTCAGCGAGGCATAAAAGATGTTGTTGGTTTGCAGGTTGTCCGGCATGACGATAAGGGCTGTGGTCGAACCGGTGGTTTCGCTTTTGATAACCTGAGAAATGGCGTCGGTCACCTGTTGAACCCCCAGCGTCAGGTTGTAGCGGCGTTTGAATACCCAGCTGATCGAGTAGTCGTTGGCATAGGCCGGTTTCAGATGGGGGTTCCCTTCGAAATACATGTTGTTGCCGTTGGATTCGCGGTAAGGGATCAAATTGCGGTACCAGGGACGGTTGATTTTACGGGCATAACTGACAATGAGGGTGTTGTTTTCTTTGGCGTCGAGCGGAATCGACAGGTTGGCATTGGGAAAGAAACTGAAGTAGTTCTGGGGATCGATGCCGGTCAGGGTGTTTTGACGGGGGGTGGCGTAAGTGTACTCGCCGCGAATCCCGGCACTCAGCGAGATTTTGTTGGCAAAACTGATGGAATAGTTGCCGTACAGGGCGGCGATGTTTTCGGTGTAGCCGTTCATGAAGGTCAGGTCAGCAATCGGGTAGGCCACTTCGTTTTGGAAGTAATTCCAACGGTTGTCGCTGTTGATGTCGCGATAGCTGTATTTCAATCCGGTTTTGATGCGGCCTCTTTTCCCGGTTTTGATTTCGAAGTCGCCGGTTACCGAGTAGAGGTTGCTGAGCGAGTTGGAATAGTTGTCTGTGATCGAATCGAACAGCAGGGCTCCTGTATAGTGGCTCTGGTTGTCGCCCCAGTTGAGACCACGGCTGTGGTAGTAGTCCACCAACAACTTGAACTGGGAGCCTACGGTGTCGAGTTTGGCGATGTAGTTGGCTGTCAAGTTGAAACTTTTATTTTTCCACTGTGAGACATTTTGTTCGTCGATCCAGGTTGTCAGGCCGTTGTTGATCTCTTCGCTCTGGTTGAAGTTGTCGGTTTTGCCGGGGACGTAACCGCGCAGGTTGAGCTCGACACCGACGCTGTGCCGGTCGTTGATCTCGTAGACGCTGCCGGCTCGCAGGGTGGGCCAGTCGTTGCGGGATTTGTTGCGACTCAGAATCGTCAGGGAGTTGCCGTTGTCGTATTGCGTGATCAGGTCCTGATAGCCGTTCCCCTTCCAATTGTATTCCGACAATGTCGTGTAGAACCGCCATTTGTTGACCATGTAGTTGAGGGTGAACGAGGGTTGGATGTTTTGCGTAAAATTGCGGGTCAGCGATACTCCGTAGCGCATTGAGAGCGATCCTTCGAGACCGTTTTCGCGCTGGCTGCGGAGCGTGATTTTGATCACCCCTCCCTGTGCGCTGGCATCATATTCCACGCCGCCTATCGGAATCACCTCGATCCGTTGAATGTCTTCGGCTTTAATGGTGCTCAGGTAGTTGATCAGGTCTTCGCCCGTTTCGCGCACAATCCGGTCGTTGATCATTACCTGAGGATTGCTTTTGCCGTTGATGGAGAGGCCGTTTTTCTCGTCGACCCAAACCCCCGGGGAGATTTGCAACATCTCTTTGGCGGTCTGGCCGATGGCCAGCGGGGTGTCGGCCACGTTCACGACAAAGCGATCGGCCTCACGGGTGATCATCTCGCCTTTGACGACGACTGCCTCCATGCCGATGGCGGAGGGTTGCAGGGTCAGCGCTCCCAGATCGGAGGGTTGTGTCAGTTGGATCTCTTTGATCAGAGGATCGTATCCTAAAAATGAGGCTTTCAGGGTGTATGCTCCGCGTGGAGCCTCAAGGGTAAAGCGGCCGATGGTATCGCTGGCCGCTCCATAGGTGCGGGTGGTGTCTGCCTGGTTCATCAGAATAATGGTGGCGTAACCGATGGCTTTGCCGGTCGGATCGACGGTCTGTCCGGTGACGGTCATGGTTGCAGGGGCGTTTTGGGCCGAAAGACCTAAACTCGATAGGAGCATCAGAACGCAGCAGAGGGTACGGGAGAAGGTTTTCATGATGCAAAGGGTTGAAAGGTAAATAGTTAGTTAGATAGTTGAGTTGGTGTTGGAAAACCCAGTGATTTTTGGAAAAACCGGAGCTTGTGCAAAAATCTCTTTGTTTGTAATGCAAATATATGGAAATAATTTAGTATTATGCAATACATAATACATGGAAAATAAAAATATTTTTTGTTTGATAGTTCTTTGCGGTTTGTTGAATGTTGATTTTCATTTGTTTGATGGTGGTTCTGGATGGGGTGGAAATTTTGAAAAAGCGAAGAAAAGAGAAAATGAAAGGAGAACATAGACTGTCGGGGACACCGATTTTCCGGTTGAGGCCGGAGTGGGACAGGGCTTGGTATGTATTTTGAAACGGTATAGGGCAGAAAATAAAATATAACTTATATATAATGGAAAAAGAAGAAGAAAAAGTGGTTGATACCGAAGCGGTTGATAACCAACAGCCGGTAGAAGGTCAGCCTGAAGGAGCCGCTTCTGGAGAGGCTGCGACTGACAATGTGGCGGATGATGCGCAGATGCCCGATGACAAATTGGCGCAACTGTCAGCCGAAGCCCAACAGTGGCAGGATAAATATTTGCGTCTGGTGGCCGAATTCGATAACTATCGGAAACGGACTCTCAAAGAAAAGATGGAATTGGTGGCAACGGGCGGGGAGGATGTCATTAAATCCCTGCTGGTGGTTCTGGATGACATCGATCGGGCGATGGCCGCCATGCAGACGGCTACCGATGTAGAGTCGCTGAAAGAAGGGATGACGCTGATTCATCATAAGTTGATGGAAACGCTCCGCGCACGGGGTCTTGAAGAAATCGATGCCATTGGCAAAGAACTGGATACCGATTTGCATGAGGCCGTTGCGAAATTCCCGGCCGAAGGCGACAAGAAAGGAAAGATCATCGATGTGATTCAGAAAGGCTATAAACTCAAGGACAAAGTGGCACGACATGCCAAAGTAGTCGTAGGAGAATAAGGTTATGGCGGAGAAAAGAGATTATTATGAAGTGCTGGGGGTGGATCGGAACGCCAGTGCGGACGAAATTAAAAAGGCGTACCGTAAGGCGGCACTGAAATACCACCCGGATAAAAATCCTGGCGACAAGGAGGCCGAAGAGAAATTCAAAGAGGCTGCCGAGGCTTATGACGTATTGAGCAATCCCGATAAGAAGGCTCGTTACGATCAGTTCGGTCATGCCGGGATGAATGGAGCCGGAGCTGGCTTTGGAGGAGCGAGCGGTGGATTTGGCGGCTTCTCCATGGAGGATATTTTCAGTCAGTTCGGCGATATTTTCGGAGGTCATTTCGGCGGAAGTTCTTTCGGCGGATTTGGCGGCGGGGGCGGTGCACGTACCCGGGTCAATCGGGGTTCCGACCTGCGTATCAAGGTCAAACTGACCCTTAAGGAAGTCGTGAACGGAACGACCAAAAAACTGAAAATCAGTAAGCAAATTGCCTGTGATCAGTGCGGCGGCAGCGGTGCCAAAGACAAAGACTCGTATACGAGCTGTCCGACGTGCCACGGTTCGGGGTACGTTTCGCAGGTGGTCAATACGTTCTTCGGACGTACGCAGACGACCCAGCCTTGTCCGCAGTGTCACGGTGAAGGGAAAATCGTGACGAATCCCTGCTCGAAATGTCATGGCGAAGGGACCCTCAAAGGCGAAGAGGTGATCGAAGTGAAGATCCCGGCCGGTGTGGGCGAAGGCATGCAACTGTCCATCAGCGGAAAGGGAAATGCCGCCCGTCATGGCGGAGTCAGCGGCGATCTGTTGGTGCTGATCGAAGAGATTCCCGATCCCGATTTGGTGCGTGACGGCAACGATTTGATCTATAACCTGAATCTAACGATTCCGCAAGCGGTTTTGGGGGCTACGGTCGAAATCCCCGGTGTGGATTCGAAAGTGAAGATCAAGATCGAACCGGGAACGCAGGCCGGTCGTGTGTTGCGTTTGCGGGGCAAAGGGATTCCCGATGTAAACGGTTACGGCCGTGGAGATATTTTGGCGGTGGTCAATATCGATATTCCGTCGAAAGTGAACGCCGAAGAGAAAAAACACCTGGAAGCGTTGGCCGGTGGCGAACATTTCAAAAAAGCGCCCGCCAGCCGCGAAACGATTTTCGATCGGATGCGGAGCTTTTTCCGCTAATGCCGGATCATCCATCTGACGGACGGAAGGAGGAAAACTTCCGTCCGTTTTTTTGTCGGGTGAGTCTAAAGAGATGAAAGCAGTGCCGGTAAAAGGGGTTTTTCCGGGGAAATGAAAAATAGTTTCCAAACTGTTTGTATCTTTGTATGCCTGAATGATTCCGAGAAAATGAGTCTCGGGAAAATTTTTGCCGGAGAAATACCGTTTTAGGAAGAGATCGCTCAGGGGCGGAAGGTGAAAGCCCCGATCGATTCCGAAGCGAAATTCGTATGAACATTACTTTAAGGAGATACTAATATGTGTGCCCTGATCGCATCCCCGTTCAAAACGC
Source organism: Alistipes sp. (assembly GCA_019422485.1). GTDB lineage: Bacteria > Bacteroidota > Bacteroidia > Bacteroidales > Rikenellaceae > Alistipes_A. The sequence continues at coordinate 65,471 of JAHZDG010000006.1, forward strand.
GTAAGCCTCGTCAATTTGAATATCGTCCGCGGTATTACGATCCGGATAAAGAGGCTTGGGAACAACGTCGGAAAGAGTTGTTCGGCGAAGAGGAATCGTCTGCTCCGGAAGACAAGGAAAATTATCGTCCGGGACAGTATTTGGAAGAGTTGCGTTTCCGCCGCGGCATTATGGCGGAACGGCAGCGTTCGGCACAACGTCGTCCGGCTTTGCTCCGTTTGGCGTTTCTGATCGCACTGCTGGCGCTGCTGGGGTGGTATATGTTCAGTTAATCTTATAGTTGCGAGACGTTTGTATGGATAAAATCAGAGTGCTTTCCGATGGCGTAGCCAACCAGATTGCCGCAGGGGAAGTGGTCGGACGACCGGCCTCGGTGGTCAAGGAGTTGATGGAGAATGCCGTCGACGCGGGAAGCAATTCGATTACGGTCAATTTTAAGGAGGGCGGACGCAGCCTGATCCAGGTGGTCGACAACGGGTGCGGCATGAGTGAATCCGATGCCCGATTGGCCTTCGAACGTCACGCTACCTCGAAAATTCAGACAACGGAAGATCTGTATCGTTTGTCGACGTTCGGTTTCCGGGGTGAGGCCCTGCCGTCGATCGCTTCGGTTTCCGAGATCGAATTGCGGACCCGTCCTTGCGATCGTGAACTGGGAACACGGGTCGTGATTCAGGGCGGAAATTTCGTGGAACAGGCTCCGGTGCAAACGCCCCAGGGAACCCAAATCTGGGTGAAGAACCTGTTTTATAATGTGCCGGCGCGGCGCAAGTTCCTCAAGGAACCTCATGTGGAGGCTCGTCATCTGACGGCCGAATTCCAGCGGGTGGCTTTGTGTAATCCGCATATCGCCTTTGCGTTGTATAACAACGATAATCCGGTCTATTCACTGCCGAAAGCCAATTTGCGGCAACGTATTGCGGGGGTTCACGGCAAACCGTTGGCCAACCACCTGTTGGAGGTGTCGGTGGATACGTCCATCGTTCGGATCGAAGGCTTTGTAGGACATCCGTCGGTGGCCCGCAAGACCAATAAGGAACAATACTTTTTCGTAAACGGGCGCTATTTCCGGTCGCCCTATTTCCATAAAGCGGTTCTGAAAGCCTATGAAAAGGTGATCGCTCCGGAAACCCAACCTCCCTATTTTCTGTATCTGACGTTGGATCCGGATCGCATCGACGTCAATGTCCATCCCTCCAAAACCGAGATCAAGTTCGATGACGAACAGGCGATGTGGCAGATTTTGAACGCAGCGGTTCGGGAATCGCTGGGAAAATTGGGGGTGGTTCCTCTGATGGATTTCGAAATGGATCCTTCGCTGGATATTCCGGTTTATAAAGAAGATACCCCCTATAAGATTCCGGGAACGGGTGCGAATCCCGATTTCAATCCGTTTGTCGAAGAACGGAAAGGGGCTTCCGAAGGACGGAGTTTTACGGCGCCTCGCGGGAACTCGCCGAAAGTGCCCTCCGGCTGGCAGTCGCTCTATGAGGTGGATTCGTCGGTCATGGCGGATGCACTCGAAACGGACGCGCCGCGGGAGGCTGCATGGAAACCGTCGGAGGAACTCGATTCATCGCTCATTGAATTTATCGACGAAGGGGCTGCCGAACCCCAACAGGGCATGTTGGAGATCGAGGCAGAACGCTCTTTGGGCGGATTGTTGCGGATGAGCGATCGGTGGTACGCCACCTCCTGGGAAGGCAGTATGGTGGTTGTGGATGTCGATCGGGCGCGTGAACGCGTGCTCTATGAACGTTATGTGCACATGCTGGGCAATAATGCGGCCATCAGTCAGCAGTTGTTGTTTCCGGAACGCATCGAATTGGCTGCCGATGACCTGGAAGTGTTGCGCACGATGGAGGAAGAGCTGCAATCGTTGGGTTTCGAGTGGAGATTCGACGGCGATGAAGCGGTGGAAGTGACCGGTATGGCACCGGAATTGTCCGTAGGTCTTCTCGGGGAGACGCTTCGGGAGTTGATCGGACGTTTCCGGGAAGATATGGCCGCTCCTCAGCAGGAACGCTTGCAAGACATGGCGGCTTTGTTGGCACGCCAGGGAGCCTCCTCGCATCAGGCGATCAGCGAAGCGGCGGTGGAAACCTTGCTCGAAGAGCTCTTCGGGTGTGAAAATCGTAATTATACGCCGCAGGGACAACCCATCCTGGTGTGGATATCGAGCGCTGAGTTGGCGCAGAGATTTAAATCGTAAGGCATGAACCTAAGAATGAACGGGTTTCTCGAAACCCCACCGGTAGTCAAAAACCTGATTATTATCAACTGCCTGTTTTTTATGGCGGAGGTGGTCCTGCCTCATGGACTGGGCGACCTGTTGATCGACAAGCTGGGCCTGTATTATTGGGGCAGTGAGAAATTCCGCTTGTATCAGATCGTGACCCACATGTTTCTGCATGGCGGATTCAGGCATTTGTTGATGAATATGTTCGCTCTGTGGATGTTCGGGCGACAGTTGGAATATGATTTGGGCGGACCTCGTTTCCTGACCTATTATTTTGCAACCGGCATCGGGGCCGGACTGTTGCAAATGGGTGTCAGCTGGTTTGAAATCAGTCGCTTGCAGGAAGTGGCCCAGGCTGCCGGAATGACCCCCTACATGCAGCAGGTGATCGCTATGCGGACGAATGTGGTGACGATCGGTGCTTCGGGAGCCGTGTTCGGGGTGCTGTTGGCGTTTGGTATGCTGCATCCGAATGCCTTGTTGATGTTGTTGTTCCCGCCGATTCCCATCAAGGCCAAATACTTTGTGATCGGATACGGGGTGTTGGAACTTCTCCTGGGTGTTTCGAGGGCTCAGAGCGGAGTGGCTCATTTCGCACATGTCGGCGGGATGCTCTTCGGCTTTTTGTTGCTGCGTTACTGGAAACGAAGCGGCAAGATTTATTATTGACGGTATAGTATAGCGGAAAATGGCGAAGCAAGGTGCTTTGTGGGGAATGAAAATCGTCGATTGGGTGATCGGGCTGGTGACCGTGCTTGTCGGCGTGGCTTTGCTGTTGTCGTATTTTGCCCCGATGGTGGATCCCAACCGCATCATCTGGTTCTCCTTTCTGGGGTTGGTGGCTCCGTTCCTGTATGTGGGCAATGTGTTGTTGATGCTCTATTGGATCTTGCGGTGGCGTTGGATCGCGATGGGACCGATCGTGTTGGCACTGCTCGGTTTGGTGCATGTGGGCAAATATTTCCGGCCCCAGTTCCAGCGGGAATACGAACCTGCGGCGCGGGTCGATGGCACCCTGCGGATATTGAGCTATAATGTGAGCGGCTTCTGGGGAAAAGAAGACGGTATGGATGTGAGTCGTATGGCACAGATTGCCGATTATATCGCTCAGGAGAATCCGGATATTCTGTGTATGCAGGAGTATGAGGTCAATCATATCAATACGCGGGATTATTTTGATTCGGTGATGGAGCCTTTGCGCTACAAGGCAGTTTACTATACGATTCAGGGAAAGGAATCGGGCTGGGGATTGGCCATATACAGCCGTTATCGAATTTTGGATAAAGGGCATGTTTCGTTCCCGGAATCGACCAATTCGGCCATGTGGGCGGACATTGTGATCAAACGCGATACGTTGAGGGTGTTCAACTGCCATTTGCAGACCACGCAGGTCAATGAAGAGGATAAGTCGTTTTTGCGGACCCAGGTTCTCTCCGACACACTGCGTCAGGACAAGGCGAAGGGCATTGCCCGCAAACTGGCTCGGAATTTCCGGAAACGGGCGGCGCAGGCCGACTCCCTGGCGTTGCATATCCATGACGGTACGCCGCGGGTGATTGTTTGCGGCGATTTCAACGATACCCCCATGTCGTACACGTATAGCCAGATGCGGGGCGATATGAAAGATGCCTTCCAGCAAAAGGGACGGGGGGCGATTTATACCTATCGGGGATTGTTGGGGTTGTTCCGGATCGACTATCTGTTCCATACGAAAGAGTTCGAGACGGTCGATTATCAGACCGAACAGCCCGCTTGGAGCGATCACAATCCGGTGGTGGTCGACCTGAAACTGAAACATTGATTTTACTCTTTTTTTAATTATAAAACCATGATTGTAGATTCGCTTGCCAACCTGGATTTTTACGGCCCGCTCAATAGCCGTTTTGCCAAAGCGTTGGCTTATCTGCGTGGGGTTGATCTGAAAACCCTGCCCGAAGGAAAATATGAAATCGACGGAGATGAAGTCTATATGATGATCTCCGAACGCGATCTGAAAAAGAAAGACGATGCCGCCATGGAGGCTCATGATCGTTATATCGACATTCAGGTCGTAGTGGACGGTCACGAAGGCTTCGGTTGGAAATACCGGAGCGAATGCACGGCTCCGCGGGGCGAAATGAACACGGTGAAGGATATTATCTTCTATGATGATGAACCGTCGACCTATTTTGCCTTGAAAGCCGGTGAAGCGGCTATTTTCTTCCCGGACGACGCTCATGCACCGCTGGTCGGGGATGGTCATGTGAAAAAATGTGTGATCAAAGTGAAATGCTAATCGCATCATAAAATATATCGAGATGGTAAACAGAATTATTCTTAACGAAACCTCCTATTTTGGAGCCGGTTCCCGCCGGATGATGGCCCAGGAAGTGACCAAACGGGGTTATAAAAAAGCGTTGGTGGTAACCGACAAGGACCTGATTAAATTCGGTGTGGCCGACCAGGTGACCGACGTGCTGAAAGAAGCCGGCGTTCCTTTTGAAATTTACAGCGATGTCAAAGCCAATCCGACGGTGACCAACGTCAATAACGGGGTGGCTGCTTTCAAGGCTGCCGGTGCCGATTTCATCGTGGCTATCGGGGGTGGTTCGGCTATCGATACCGCCAAAGCCGTAGGGATCATCATCAATAACCCGGATTTCAGCGATGTTGTATCGTTGGAAGGGGTCGCCGACACCAAACGCAAATCGGTTCCGGTAATTGCATTGCCGACGACGGCCGGTACGGCTGCGGAAGTGACCATCAACTACGTGATTACCGACGAAAAGAACACCAAGAAGATGGTATGTGTCGACCCGAACGACATCCCGACCCTGGCTATTATCGACCCGGAATTGATGGCCAGCATGCCGAAAGGCCTGACCGCTGCTACGGGGATGGATGCTCTGACGCACGCCATTGAAGGCTTCATTACCAAGGGTGCTTGGGAAATGAGCGACATGTTCGCGCTGAAAGCCATTGAAATGATTGCCAAATGGTTGCCGAAAGCTGTGGCCAATACCTCCGATATGGAAGCTCGTGACGGTATGGCAACGGCTCAGTACATTGCCGGGATGGGCTTTTCCAATGTAGGTTTGGGTCTGGTTCACGGGATGGCTCACCCGCTGGGTGCTTTCTATGATATTCCGCACGGGGTGGCCAATGCTCTGTTGTTGCCGATCGTGATGGAATACAACATGAGCGCAGCCAAAGCCAAATATCGTCGTGTAGCTGAAGCCATGGGCGTGGATACGACCGGTATGAACGACGACGAAGCCGCTAAAGCCGCTGTGGATGCCGTGAAAGCCCTGTCGATCGAAGTTCGTATTCCGCAACACCTCAAAGAACTGGGTGTGCAGGATAAAGACCTCGATACCTTGTCGGCTTCGGCTTTGGCCGATGTCTGCACGCCGGGCAATCCGCGTGACGTGACCTTGGACGATATTCGTGCCTTGTATCAGAAAGCCCTGTAATTCGTTGGGAATTTTCCAAAATTTTCAGAACGGCTTCTCCAATGTCGGAGAGGCCGTTTTTTGTGTGGTCGTTGGAGCGCTTGGAATTAAGGTATTTTTAGAAGGGGACAGTGCGGTTTTGGATGAATTTTTGTGATTGGTCTCAAGGGTTATGAAAACAATTTATGGCAACAAAAGCCGTTCAGGACAAGGGAATGGAAGAACCGGTTCGCTGAGTACAGAAGCGCCGTTCGGAAAGCCAAAGGTATTTTGAATAAAAGGTGACAACTCCGATCAGGAATCGCTATCTTTGTTTGTGTGCAAAATATGGGTATGTCAACATTTCAGGAAAATAACGGGCAGTCTGATACGCAGTCTGCCGAAGTTTTGGATAAGAAGAAACGCCGGTTGCGGCGGCTGCTTAAATGGACGTTGATTCCAGTGGGTTCGTTGCTGGCTTTGGTTTTGTTGGCGGTTTTGGGTGTGGCGTTTGTATTGACGCCGGCACGCCTGACTCCGATGGTCAATGAATTGGCCGGTCAATACCTCCAGGCCGAAGTGCGTTTCGATACGGTACGTCTGTCGTTGCTGGAACACTTTCCGTTTGTCAGCCTCCATTTGGTGAATGGAGAGATTGTCTCTCAGGCGTTTGATGGCCTGCCCGATTCGTTGCGTGCCGAAATTCCTGCGGCAGCCGATACCTTGTTGCGTTTCGATCGCTTTACGGCGACCGTCAATCTGAATGCCTTGATGGCTTCCCGATTGGTGATTCGTCGACTGGAGTTGGAGCGGCCTCGGGTGTGTGCCTATGTAGCCCCGGGCGGGAAAGCGAACTGGGAAATCTATGCGGCTGATACGACGGCGACCGATACTTCGGCTTCGACGAGTCTCGATTTTGTGATACGTCGCCTGAAGCTCCATCGGGCCGAGTTGCTGTATGAGAGTGTGCCCGACAGTCTATCCGGTTATGTGGACCTGGAACGGTTGGCCTTGAAAGGAGCCCGCAGACACCGCTATCAGGTGGATGTTGCGGCCCGGACGACCCTTCGACGAGATACCTTGCGGCTGTGCGATACGTTACCGATGCAGCTTCAGGGCGGATTTGAGTATGATCTTCGTCATCCGCTCCGTTTGGAATTGGATAGTTTGAGGGTAGCGGTGGCCGATCTGCCGGCGACCCTGACCGGAACGGTGGAAGTCGTTGGCGACAGTATCAACGGAGACTTGAATTGCCGGATGAATCCCTGGCGTCTGCAGACGATCGTCAATTTGATCCCGCGTCAAATGATGCCGCGCATGCACTTGTTCCAGACTTCGTTGACGGCCGATTTCAATACCTCGATTCGGGGGACCTATCTGCTTTCATCCGGTAAATTGCCTGTGGTCTCGCTGGATTGTAAGGTCGATGGCGGTTATTTGCGTTATGAAGGAGCCCGGGCTTCGATCGACCAGTTGGTGCTGGATATGTCGATGTATTACCATCCGCTCAAACCCGATTCGACGGGGGTGGCGCTGCGTCGTTTTTTGGTGGATGGATCGGGGGTGAAACTGTCGGCTTCGGCTTCGGCCTGGAATTTGGCGGGGAATACCCGGCTCAAAACCGAGTTCGAAGGATCGCTCGATTTGGATCGGATCGGGACGTTGTTTCCTTTCCCGCAAGGCATTCAGGCGCACGGGACCGTGGGTTTGAAGCTGGATGCAAATGTACGTAAGAATCAGTTGAATATACGACAGATCGGGCAGAGTAAAATCAATGCCCGGATCGATTTGGAAAATTTCCTACTGAACATGCCGGAGGATACGATTCTTTTGGCGGCGCAGGGGGGCCATATCTTTTTCGGGGCCAACGAAAACTGGAACGATCAAGATTCGTTGACGATTCCGCCGGGCGAACAGGTGGTCTATCTGGGTGTGCAGGCCGATAGTTTGCATGTGTTGTATAAATACCAGATGGCAGTGAAGGCTTCCGGAGCTCGTATTACGGCTCAGAATGCGGCTTCGGCCTTCAGTGGAGACAGTACGGTGATCCATCCGTTTAAGGGTACGGCTGAAACTCGTTATTTGGAGATCAATACGATGGATTCGACTTGGGTAAAGACCGAAGAGGCTGTTACTTCGTTTACCTTGCGACCGTCATCGGAAGATCCGACCATTCCTCAATTGGCATTGTCTGTGGGCGCCCAGGGACTGACGATGAAAAGTCAGGCTAATTTCTATCAATTAAATGGAGCCGATTTGCGTTTGGATGCCACTTTGGCCCGCCTCAATCGGCAGGGACAGCGCATGCGGATTGAACAGCTGAAGGATTCGTTGCAGAAGGTTTATCCGGCCGTACCGCGGGATTCGTTGTTCGCGCATGTGGCGGCTTTGCATCAGAAAGTACGTGTTCCGGATGATTTTGCTTCGGATGATATTGATATGAAGGTCGATGATCGGATCAGTGCGTTGTTGCGCCGTTGGAACGCCAAAGGTTCGATTCGGGCGACCGACGGACATGTCGGGACGCCTTATTTCCCGTTGCGTACGTCGCTCCGGAATGTCGATATCGCCTTTACGACCGATGAAATCGATCTGAACGGTACTCGGATCGAGTCGGGAAGTTCACAGATGGAACTGACCGGTAAAATCAGCGGACTGCGCCGAGCTCTGGCGGGGCGCGGTCGCTTGAATATAGGCATGAGTCTGATTTCCGATACGCTGAACATCAATGAACTGCTGTTGGCGGCCAATGCCGGGATGGAGTATGCCGAGTCGGATCAACACCATAAGGATTCGGTGCTTCGGGCCGTGAATGAAGAGAATATGGAGCAGATGTATGTCGATACCACGGAGGCAGAAGCCGGTGGCGGTTTGTTGGTGATTCCGGCCAATGTGGATGCTCAGTTCGATGTCGAAGTCAAACATGGCATTTATGCGGATATTGTGTTGCGGAAGCTGATGGGTGAACTGATTGTTCGGGATCGGTGTCTGCAGCTCAACGGTCTGAAGGCGGTGACCGATGCCGGCGAAATGTCATTGACCGCCCTGTATGCAACGCGTAGTCGGCAGGATATTACCGCCGGGTTCGATCTGGAAATGCATCGCATGCAGGTCGAACGTCTGATTCGGTCGGTTCCTTCGGTGGATACCCTGTTGCCGATGTTGCGGTCGTTTGAAGGG
>JAHZDG010000006.1:74326-78376 GCA_019422485.1 Alistipes sp.
CTTGGATACGTCGATGAATTTTATTCTGCCTACTTTGCGTGGGGTGGGGCGTATCCATGGTGACAGTCTGGTGCTGCTCGATGGCGAGACCTTCTCGGAAATTGCCCGGATGATGCGTTTCAAAAATCGACAGCGCAATCTGATCGACCATATTTCCGTCGAGATGATGATGCGGGATAATCAGATCGAACTCTTTCCGTTTGTTATCGAAATGGACCGTTATCAGGCGGCCGTCAGTGGCGTGCAACGGCTGGATATGAGTTTCGATTATCATATTTCGGTGTTGAAGTCGCCTATACCCTTCCGGCTGGGTATCAATATCACGGGAACCCCCGATAAGTTCAAATGGAGATTGTGTCGGGCTCGCTACAAGAGTGTGGATGTGCCGACCTATGTTGAGTTGATCGATTCCACCCGTTTGAATTTGCGCCATACCCTGACCGATGTATTCCGTCGAGGAGTCAAAGCCGCTTCGTTGAGTCAATTGCAGGCCGCCTCGACGATCGATGCTCCCACCGGTCTGCATACGCCAGAGGATAGTTTGACGGCGGCCGATAGTGTTTTGCTGCAACAGAATGGCGTATTGCCCGGGGATACGCTCTCGGGAGCTGATACAACCATTGTTGCTTCGGAAACCGTGCCACAGACACCGACGGCGGCTTCGACCCTGCAACCGGAAACTTCCGAAGCCATGACTCCGGCCGAGCGGCGCCGCCAACGTCGTGAAGCGCGTCGAGCTGCGAAGAGTCGCGAGGCCTTATTGCCGGAAGAAGAGTCGCTTTGAGTGGGTTCTTTTGAGGAAAAGCGTGTTGGGTTTGGATTTTTATATTATTTTTGCCTTGGTCAACCATAACTAAAAACCAGACGATGATGAGAAAAGTTTTGATTTTGTGTGCAGTCTTGGTGATGGGCGCAATGGGGCGTCTTTCGGCGCAGGATTATAACTGGGCTATCGGTGTACGAGGCGGGGTGACCGCAACGGGCATCAGCGTCAAACATAATTTCGATCCGGCTAATACGGTAGAAGCCTTGGTGGATTTTGTTCAGGGCGTGAACGTCTATGCATTGTACGAACGGAACATTCCGGTGATCAGCCACGGATTCCATTTCTATTATGGTGGTGGTGTGAACCTAGGAGGCTGGGAAAAACATGACGATACCCGCTTTACGATGGGGATCGACGGTGTGATCGGTCTCGAGTATAAAATTCCTTCAATACCGTTGGCCTTTTCGATTGATTATAAGCCCTGTCTGAACTTTGCGGGTCATACTGGATTTCATGCCGCAGATTTCGGATTGGGTATCAAAGTGGCATTTTAAGCGAATCGCGGGTTAAAAACAGATACGACGATGAGAAAAGTATTTTATTGGGCCCTGTTGTTGCTGCCGTTGGTTGGCTGCACGGGGACAGGAACGAAAAACGAACAGTTGACGCATGAGCGGGATTCGCTCAATATGCTGCTGGTTGAGAAAGATTCGATGATGAATCAGGTTTTTACGGCCATGAATGCCATCGCCGAAAATCTGGACGCCATTAAAACCCGTGAAAAATTGATTGCGCAGAATGCGGCGGGTAACGAGTATCGTCCTCAGGTAACCACTCAGATCAGTCAGGACATTGAAGCCATCGATCAGCTGTTGTTGCAGAACCGGGAAACGATTGCCCGTTTGCAGCGTTCGGCTGCGGCTCTCAAACAGGCGAATGTGAAGATTGCCGGTTTGGAAAAGATGATCGATCAGCTCAATCGTCAGGTGGAAGAGAAGGACCAGGAGATCCGGATGCTCAAAGGCAACTTGCAGACGATGGAGGCTCGGGTAAGTGAACTCGATACCCAGGTTTCGGATCTGAATTCCCAGGTTTCGGACCTGAACCAACAGAAAGAAACGTTGGCCGGGGAAGTGAAGTCGGCTTCCGATGCCCTCAATACGGTCTATTATATTGTAGGCTCGGAGAAAGAGTTGCTTTCCAAAGAGATTGTTTACAAACGTGGGTTTATTGGCCGGACGTTGAAAATTAATGAAAATCGCAGTTTGGACAGCTTTACGCAGGTCGATCTGCGGATGTTGGACGAGGTGATGGTCGGGCAGAAAAAAGCTACGTTGGTGAGCTCTCATCCGGCCGGTTCCTATGATTGGATCATGAATTCGGACGGAACCTTCGAAAGCCTCAAGATTACCGATAAAGCGAAATTCTGGGAGTATTCCAAGGTGCTTGTCATCAGTTATAAATAAAAAGAGGCGCAGAGAGGGGATTTTACAGGATTTGTTTTGGAATTGCCAAAAGAGTTCTTATCTTTGCATCCGCTAACGTCAATTTAAAAACAAAAAACATGAAAAAGGGTATCCATCCGGAAAATTATCGGGTCGTAGCATTCAAGGATATGTCGAATGATCATGTGTTTTTGTGCCGGTCCGCCATTCAGAGCAAAGAAACCATCGAAGTGAATGGCGAAACCTATCCCTTGTACAAGATGGAAATTTCCAACACCTCTCACCCGTTCTATACTGGTAAGATGAAGTTGGTTGACACCGCTGGTCGTGTTGATAAGTTTATGAGCCGCTATCAAAAACACTACGATAAGAAAGCTGCCGCTAAGAAGTAGTAGGCTGTTTCCCCCGAATCTTAAAAAAGCCGTACGGTATTTCCGTGCGGCTTTTCTTTTTCTTTGTTTGGGGAGGAGGGGGCGAATGCGCAAGGGGTTTTCTAAGAGGGTTAAACCCTCCACTAGCGTATGGGCTCCTGCCTATAAAAAAAGAACTGCCTATTGAGGCAGTCCCATTAAATCGGCGATCCGATGCGGAATGTCGGTGTTGTCCATCAGTCCGGTGAACCGTTCGGCCCCGGTTCCGTATGCGTAAATGGGTACCATGGCGGCGGTATGCCCTTTGGTGGAGAATACGGTTTGAGCGTGATTGCCGTCACTGGGTTGTGCTTTCCCAAATCGCATGACATCACTGTCGGAGGGGAGAGATAAACCGCCCGTTTCGTGATCGGCCGTTACGACCACTAAAGTGCCGGGATGTTGGTCGGCGAAATCCATGGCAATGCGTACCGCCTGATCGAAATCTTGAATTTCACGGATCAGGGCGGGGGTGTCATTTTGATGGGCAGCGACGTCGATCTGAGAACCTTCGATCATAACGAAAAATCCTTGAGGGCTGTTTTGCGACAACAGACGCAGGGCTTCACGGGTAGCCCGAGGCAAAATATCGCCTCGTCCCTGTTGCATGCTTGGGAGTTTGTTGTCGGCCAGCAGTACGCCGGCTTGTCCTTGTTGGAGTTGAGGCAGGCTGTCCAGGGTGTAGAAAACGCGATAACCTTTTTCTCTCAGTTCGTCAGACAGGTTGCGGCCGTCCGCCCGTTGTTCGAATCGTTGGCGGCCGCCGCCAATAAAGAGATCGATGTCGGAGGTGAGAAAGTCGGCTGCAATGGCTTCTTCCTGAGCCCGGTCGGCGTTGTGGGCGACAAAAGCGGCCGGGGTGGCATCGGTGACCGAATGGGTGGCAATCACACCCGTTGCGAGACCGGCGGTTTCAGCGCGTTGAAGAATCGAACGAAGCGGACGATTGAGGGTATCGACACTGATCGAGCCGTTGCGGGTTTTGGTGCCGGTGGCTAACGCGGTGCCGGCAGCTCCTGAATCGGTAACTTCACTCGAGGCGGATCGGGTAGTCTGCAGCCCGACGTGTGTGGCGCGTTGGATGGCCAGCGGTTGGTCGCTATTCATCATGGTGGTGCAGATGTGGCCCAGCCCCATGCCGTCTCCAATGAGAAAGATGACGTTCTTAACGGCGGGAGTCGACTCCTCTTGTGAGGTGTTTTTTTGAGAGTCCTGGCAGGCGAAAAGCGTAATGCTCAGTGCAAAGACAAGAAATTTTTTCATAATTGGGTTTCGATTCGATTGGCTTTTTCTGCCCCAAAAATAGGGAATTCTTGTAGAGTGTATATTTAGTTTAGATTAAATTTCAGCGTGTAAAAATTCCGAAGAAAACCGAGTCAAAAAACGAATTTATGAATTTTTTTTCGAAAAACAGGGTCGAGAATTTGCA
>JAHZDG010000006.1:78470-92917 GCA_019422485.1 Alistipes sp.
GTTAGAGCGCATGATTCATAATCATGAGGTCCTGAGTTCAAGTCTCAGACTCGCTACTTGGAAAAGAAGAGGTCGCAAAACAATTTGCGACCTCTTCTTTTTTGTTGTGTTGTGCACCTTGTCGGAGGTCTGTCGAAAAAAGAAAGAAACCGGTAGTGGAGTTATTTCTAATGAACAGGAGAAACGGTGACGGGGGAATGGATCGCCTGCAGCTGGAATCAGTTAAGCGACTTTGATGGGGATCGTTATGGTTGTGTGGCGGCGTTGGGGTCGGAAGGCAGACTCGATTGGGTCGGGGAGTTTATGCGGGGGCGAGAGGTTTCGGCTTCGATATAATAATTATCTTTACGGACGGTATGGATCGGACATACCTGATGATAATGAAAGGGCATTTGCCCAAAGAAGCCCTTGCGCTCCCGGGTGTAGCCGATGGAAGACAGATCACCTGTACGGTGTCGAACGAAAGAAAGTAGAACATCATAAAACATCATAAACTGTTAAGGGGATGAAAAAGAATTTGATTTTGAGAGGATGGGTGTTGTGTATGGCCGTATGTGCCCAATTGACCCTGAGCGGACAATCCGTTCGTATCCATTCTCATAATGACTACCAACGGAATATTCCTTTTTATCGGGCCTATTCCCAGCAGGTCAACAGCATGGAAGCCGATGTGTATGTGGATCCTTCGTCTGAAACCGGTCTGCTGGTGGCGCACGATCCGCATGAACTGGAGCATGCCGTCGATTTGGAAGAGCTGTATCTGAAACCGATGGCGTTTGTCTTCAAGCAGAATGGAGGACGCCCGTGGAAAAACAGTGACCAGACGTTTATGCTGATGGTGGATTTGAAAACGCCGCTTCATCCGACCATCGACCGATTGATCGCCAAACTGGAAAAGTATCCGGAAGTGTTTGATCCGAAAGTGAATCCCTATGCGGTCCGGGTGGTGATTACCGGAAGCCGCCCCGACCCGGCAGACTTCAACGATTATCCGGCCGCTCTTTTGTTTGACGGGTTTATCGAGGTAGACTATACCCCCGAGCAGCTGGAGCGTGTGGCGATGATCAGCGAACCTTTCTCGGAATATGTGAGATGGAAAGCGGACGGTAAGCCTTTCTTGAAAGAGGATCAGCAAACCATTTCGAAACTGGTGGAAAAGGCTCATCGGATGGGAAAACCGATTCGTTTCTGGGCATCGCCGGATAATCAGCAGGCCTGGAAAGCGTTACAAGAGCTCGGGATCGACATTATCAATACGGATCACCCCGAAGCCTGTACGCTGTATTTCAGAGCTCCGGCTCAATAGTTTGGTGCGATCAGGGTTCTTCCTGAAACAGCATAGCCGCCCGTTGAAGGCGGCTATGTGTTTTTTACGGTATGGGAGTCTTATTCTTCTTCCGGCCGGATAAAGAAGCGCCAGATGCAGGCGCAGGAGGGATCGGTGATCTGCGGATGGCAGCTGATGGCTTCACATTCGATCCGATCGTCGATCGTGCGGGCAAAATAGGGGTATTCGATCTTCCCGATTTGCAAACAGGGGTGCATGGGCATACCTTTTCGTTTTCGGGTGGACTGGACCTGGCAGTCGACTACCCGGAAGATCAGTTCGTGTTCGCGGAGTTCGTATTCGATAGCCGGATTGACGAAGGCCGAAAAACGAAATTCAAACGCTTGTCGCAGGCCTTCCAGACCGGGGTGTTCGTCCAGGTGGAGAAATTTCTTCAGCCGACGGGCTTCGCTGACCGAATAGCGTTTCCAGGCTTCGCAGTCGTGGTACATGGCTTCGTCCATGCCGTATTTCTGTTCCACGGATTGGAACCAGACGCCGTCGATGGCTAAAAAATTACGGGCATAGACATGTACCAGCTCTTTGAGCTGTTCTTTGGAAAGGTCGTCAAGGGTGATCATATCGGTCTGTTTTTAGTAAGGATTTTTGGGTAAGATTCCAACAAAGATACCGAATTCGTCGGAAAAAACGGAAGCACTCCAAAACGAAAATGGACACAAAACAAATGAGGATAAAAAGATGTACGGGTGCTTGCGAATTCGTCTGTTTTTCGGGCTCTTGGCGAGAAAATCCGGGCGAGTGCGGAAAATTTGGCCGGGATTGGTTATCTTTATGACCTGAACGTTCGGGACGGAATCCGAACCTCCCGATGAATCCAAACTGATTGATGAAAAAATTGCTTTGCCTGTTGTTGGGCCTATGGGGTCTGAGTCTGGGCGCTTCGGCGACCGAAATTGTAAAAGCCGTCTCTCCGGATGGGAATCTGGTGATGCGGGTGAACCTAAAGGAGGGAAGTCCGTGTTATACTCTTTCTTATAAGGGAACTCCAGTGGTGTTGGAATCGACGTTGGGTATTAACGGCAATGTCGAATGGAATCGCGATATGGTGCTGGAAAGCCTCGATAGCGGTTCGTATGACCAACCCTGGAAACCGCTGTATGGGGAACGCAGTGAAATTCCCGATCGGTATCATTTCTATCGGGCGACTTTCGGCGGCTTGAAAGACCGGGACCGCAATCAGATCAAGTTGCAGTTGGAGATCCGGGCCTATGATGAAGGGATGGCCTTCCGGTATCGTTTTCTGGAAGGAGGAGGCTATCTACATATCGACCGGGAGTATACGGAATATACCTTGCCGGAAGGTACGTGGGCCTATCATACCCCTCGGGCACAGACCGAATATACAAAATTGCCGTTGAAAGACTGGCCGACCGAAACCGATCGTCCGTTGGTGCTGGAGTTGCCGGATGGACTGTATCTCTGCCTGACGGAGGCTCAGGTGGTCGACTATGCCCGGACGAAATTTGATCTGTCGGCCGACAAACCTCATACGCTGGTTAGCTCGATGTATGGGGCGGTGGATGAAATCGCTCCGTTCGATACGCCCTGGCGGGTGATGATGGTGGCCGAAGAACCGGGACAACTGCTGGAACATAACTATTTGTTGCTGAATCTGAATCCTCCTTGTGCAATTGAGTATCCGTGGTGGATCCGCCCGGGTAAAGTGATGCGCGAGGTGACGCTGACGACGCAGGGCGGGAAAGACCTGGTCGATTTTGCCGTCAAACACAACATGCAGTATATTCATTTCGATGCCGGATGGTACGGGTATGAATATTCCAAAGCGTCGGATGCCACCACTGTGACGGTCGATCCGCTGCGTAATCCGGTCAGCGATCTGGATATGGAAGAGGTCGTGCGTTATGCCAATGACCGGGGCATCGGCGTGTGGTTGTATGTCAATCAGCGGGCTTTGGCGGCTCAACTCGATACCTTGTTGCCGTTGTATCACAGTTGGGGAATCAAGGGAATTAAGTTCGGTTTTGTGCAGGTGGGCTCCCATATGTGGACCAAGTGGATGCATGAGGCGGTTAAGAAGTGTGCCCAGTATCAGCTGATGGTCGATATTCACGACGAGTACCGTCCGACGGGATTTTCGCGCACCTATCCCAATCTGCTGACCCAGGAAGGGATCCGCGGAAACGAAGAGATGCCCGATGCACGGAACAACCTGATGTTGCCTTTCACCCGGTTTGTGGCTGGGGCGGCAGACTATACGATCGCTTACTATTTCCGCGATTTTGACAAATACGATCCGCAGCGTCTCGATCAGATCGAGCTCGGGAAACGGGAACTGAAGACCACTTCGGCCCATCAGCTGGCGATCTCGGTGGTTTATTACAGTCCGTTGCAGTTTTTGTATTGGTATGATCGCCCGTCGGATTGCGGCGATGAACCGGAACTGGAGTTTTTCGACCGGGTGCCGACGGTGTGGGATGATACCCGGGTGCTGAATGGTCGCATCGGGGAATACATTACCGTAGCCCGTCGGAGCGGAGACGATTGGTTCCTGGGGGCGATGACCGGGCTCGAAGGGCGTGAACTGAAAGTGGCGCTTGATTTCCTGCCGGAGGGTAAACGTTACCGGGCGCATATCTATCGGGACGGAGACAAGAAAATGGCGACCCGGACGAAAGTCATCGTAGAAACCCGGGAGGTGGATTCCCGTACCGTATTGCCGGTGAAGATGTATCCTTCGGGCGGCGAAGCCATCTGGTTTGAAGCGCTTGAATAGACGGATTCGGATTTCCGGGGCGGTGCCTACGGCGGGTGAATGCCTATCCGGCCGCTTAGGCCTTTTGTCGGGCGGTGGGACTTCGGGGGCCGGTGTGCTGTGAACAGAGGACTCCGGTACAGGCAAGATAACAACGGCCTGGTTGAAAATCGAAAACGAACCGTGAAACTTTTGGGCCGCTTGTGTCGTATCGGAAGATAAACCAACCGGAGATCCGGATGACAAGGAAATGATGGAACAGAAAAACGAATCGAGAGAGCAGAAAATCGTACGGGTGACACTGGTGGGATCGGTGGTCAATTTCGTATTGGTGGTTTTGAAATTTCTGGCCGGAGGGCTGGGCCATAGCTCGGCGATGATTGCCGATGCCGTGCATTCGTTGTCGGATTTTGTGACGGATGTGATTGTTCTGATCTTTGTGCGCATTTCGGCAAAGCCGCAGGACGAAGGCCACGATTATGGTCACGGCAAGTTCGAAACCCTGGCTACGGCCATTATCGGGATTGTTCTGTTCGGTGTCGGTGTGAAACTGCTCTGGGACGGGGGCGAGAAAATCATCGGATTCTATTTCCGGAACGAACCGTTGCAGAGTCCGGGGACGATTGCACTGTGGGCGGCGTTGCTCTCCATATTGGCCAAGGAGATTTTGTATCGCTATACGGTGCGGGTCGGTCGTCAGCAGCATAGCCAGAGCCTGGTGGCCAATGCCTGGCATCATCGTTCCGATGCCCTCTCGTCGATCGGTACGGCCATCGGGGTCGGTGGAGCCATTTTGTTGGGGCCCTCGTGGAATGTGTTGGATCCGATTGCCGCGGTGGTTGTCAGTGTGCTGATCATGAAGGTGGCGATCGAATTGATTCTGCCGGCGGTGAATGAGCTGTTGGAAAAGTCGTTGCCGGTCGAAACGGAACAGGAGATCATGCAGATTATTGAACAGACTCCGGAAGTCTCTCATCCTCATGGGCTGCGGACGCGGAGTTTGGGAAATGGGTGTGCGATCGAGGTGCATATCCGGGTGAATCCAGAGATGAGCGTTGCCCGTGCCCATGAACTTACCCTGGAAATCGAACAGCGGCTGCGGCAGCGTTTCGGTGCAGAGACCCATATTACTTTGCATGTTGAACCTTGGAAATCGGAAGGCGAGGCATAACTTTCTGACCCGATCGTTTTTGTAGTCGAAATCGAAAGTCTCGTCTGGAAGCTCAGAACGGTGCCGGATTTCAGAACCGGCAGACCCATAAAAGGGGTACCGATAATTCGGTACCCCTTTGTGTTTTCGAGGGAGGAAGGTTTTATTGGGCGTCGAAACGCTGTTCGATTACCTTCCAGTCCAGTAACTTCCAGAAATTCTTGAGGTATTCGGGACGGCTGTTGCGGGTGTCGATGTAGTAGGAGTGCTCCCAGACATCGACGCACATCAGGGGCTTGAGCCCTTTACGCAACGGGTTTCCGGCATTGGATTCGGGGATGATCTCGAGGGTACCTTCCGGCGTTTTGGCCAGCCAAACCCAACCCGAACCGAACAGTCCGGTCGCGGCCTTGTCAAACTGTTCCTTGAAGGCTTCCACGGAACCGAAATCCCGTTCAATGGCTGTTTTCAAAGCTCCCTCGGGGGCGGTTTTCGCCTGAGGCGAAAGACTCAGGAAAAACAGGTCGTGGTTCCATGCCTGAGCGGCGTTGTTGAACAACGGGCCGTCGGCTTTTGCGACGATTTCTTCCAGGGTGCTGTTTTCGAAAGGTGTGCCCACAATCAGACGGTTAAGGTTGTCGACGTAGGTCTTGTGGTGTTTGCCATAATGGTATTCCAACGTTTCCTGGCTCATGTAGGGCTCGAGGGCGTTCATGGCGTAGGGCAGGGGGGCTTGAGTGTGTGTCATGATCATGAAAGTGGAAATGGTAGATAGTAAAAGATTCATAACTTTAAAAGATTCGGATCAGGCCGACAGAGAATAGTTCTGAGGCTTTTGATATAACTATCAATTACCGTACCAGCTTTGGGTGGAGAAGACCGCATCCTGGACCCGTGTCGGAAAAAAGGAGCAAAATGGAAAATTTCAATCTCGGAAAGCGCTCGAAAAGAGGAAATTTGCGATAAAAGAACGACCTAAATGAAGATTTATTGCATTTAAACGCGGATTTATCCTTTAATCTTTATCTTTTTTTGATAATTTTGCAAATCGAAATAATTACAAACCTCAAGGTGGGGCTTAATAACAATTGTTACGCATTTAAATTCAGCGTTTTAAAGAAATGAGTATTGAAGATTTCAACGTCATGGTGGCCACCGAGGAGCACGTCCCCTTTGCTAAGGCTATTTGTGATGAAATGGCGGAATCGGCGAAAGCCCGCGGGACGGGTATCGCCAAACGTACTCCGGAATATGTTGCCGGTAAAATGCGGGACGGCAAGGCCGTGATCGCTTTGCACAAAGACGGAACCTGGGCTGGTTTCAGCTATATCGAATCCTGGGGTCATGGCGACTATGTAGCCAACTCGGGTTTGATCATCAATCCCCAGTTCCGTAAATTGGGCCTCGCCAAGGCGATCAAGACCCTGACTTTCTTCTTGTCGCTCAAGAAGTTCAAAGGTGCGAAACTCTTCGGGTTGACGACCGGTCTGGCCGTGATGAAGATCAACAATGAATTGGGCTACCACCCGGTGACCTATTCGGAACTGACTGATGACGAACAGTTCTGGGACGGTTGCGCCAGCTGCGTCAACTATCCGATCCTGCAAAGCAAACATCGTAAGAACTGTCTCTGCACGGCCATGTTGTTCGACCCGGCACACGATCAGGTGAAAGTGCCCAAGCCCGACAACAAGGATATCTAATCGCCGCTTGAGAACGAGTTTCCCGGGCGAGAGACCTTCCTTCAGCGGAAGGCAGCAATCGAAATGGTAAAAACAAAAAATAATACGATGAAAAAAGTAGTATTGGCATTCAGCGGGGGACTCGATACCTCATATTGTGCCATATACCTGGCCCAGGAAATGGGACTGGAAGTGCATGCCGCTTTGGCCAACACGGGCGGTTTCTCGAAAGAAGAGTTGGCTAAAATCGAACAACGGGCCTATGGTCTGGGTGTTAAAAGCTATGTAGCTTTGGATGTTACCCAGCAATATTACCAGACGGCTATCAAGTACATGATCTTCGGGAATGTGCTGAAAAATGCAACCTATCCCATTTCGGTAAGTTCGGAACGTATTTCGCAGGCTACGGCCATCGCCGAATACGCCAAGAGCATCGGGGCCGATTATCTCTGCCACGGGAGTACGGGTGCCGGGAATGACCAGGTTCGTTTCGACATGGTCTTCAATATCATCGCTCCGGAAATCGAAGTGATCGCCCTGATTCGTGAAAAACGCCTCAGCCGTGAAGAAGAAATCGCTTATCTGCGCTCTCACGGGGTCGATTTCGACTTCAAAAAAGCCGAATATTCGATCAATCAGGGGATTTGGGGTACCTCGGTAGGGGGCAAAGAAACCCTGACCTCGTCCGAAACCCTGCCGGAAGAAGCCTATCCTTCGCAGTTGAAGGAAACCAAACCGCGTCGGATTACCCTGACTTTCGAAAAGGGGGAATTTGTAGGTTTGGAAGGCAAACGTTATGACAACCGCATCGAAGCCATTCAGGCACTGCATGCCATTGCCGCTCCGTATGCCATCGGTCGTGACATGCATGTCGGGGATACGATCATCGGGATCAAAGGTCGTGTGGGCTTCGAAGCCGCTGCGCCGATGGTGATCATCAAAGCGCACCACATGCTCGAAAAACATACCCTTACCAAATGGCAGCTTTTCTGGAAAGACCAGATTTCGGCTTTCTACGGAAACTACCTGCATGAAGGTCAGTATTATGATCCGGTGATGCGCGATATGGAAGCCATGCTCGAAAGCAGTCAGCGGACGGTGAGCGGTGACGTTTATGTCGATCTGTATCCGTATCGTTTCGTGGTGGTTGGGATCACCAGCCCGCACGATTTGATGAGCAACGCCTTCGGGGCTTATGGTGAAACCATGAGCGACTGGACGAGCGATGATGTCAAAGGGTTCGGTAAGATCTTCGGAAACCAAAACCGGATCTGGTACAAGGTCAATAAAGGGATGAAATAATCCAGGGACTCTCCTCTCGGAGAGTCTCTACCTTTTATATATATATTAACGGGAGAGCAGACCGGAACGTTTCGGCGGTGTGCTGGACGGTGCGGACAACTTTCCCTGATCGGTTAAAATACGGATGGATAAAGTCAAAGTAGGTATTATCGGAGGTGCAGGTTATACGGGTGGCGAGGCCATCCGTATTCTTGTGAATCATCCCAACGTCGAACTGGTGTTCGTGCACAGCAACTCCAATGCGGGCAATCTGCTCAGTGATGTGCATGCCGATCTGTTTGGTGATACGCAAATGCGTTTTACGGATGAACTGCGCACCGATGTCGACGTGCTCTTTTTGTGTGTAGGACATGGCGATGCCCGTAAGTTTTTGGAATCGCATCCGATTCCCGAAACGGTGCGGATTATCGACCTGAGTCAGGACTTTCGTTTGGAGGCAGGGTCAACCCTGGGCCGACGACGATTTGTGTACGGACTGCCTGAAATGAACCGCGAGCAGATCCGTACTGCACACAATATTGCCAATCCCGGTTGTTTCGCCACCTGTTTGCAATTGGGGCTGCTGCCTCTGGCAGCGAACAGCCTCCTGGGGAATGAAGTCCACATCACGGCCACGACCGGTTCGACCGGTGCCGGCCAGAAGTTGGCTCCGACCTCTCATTTCAGCTGGCGCACCAACAACCTGTCGGTCTACAAGGCTTTTGAACATCAACATTTGCGTGAAATCGGCGAAAGTTTGCGATCGCTGATGCCTTCTTTCGAAGGGACGTTGAACTTTATTCCCTATCGCGGGGATTTTGCCCGGGGTATCATCGCTTCGATTTACCTCGATTGTTCGCTCTCGATCGAAGAGGCTACGGCCTTGTATAAGTCCTACTATCAGGATGCGGCCTTTACTCATGTCAGTGACAAGCCGATCTTCCTCAAACAGGTGGTCAATACCAACAAATGCCTGATCTCGTTGGAAAAACATGGCGACAAACTGTTGGTGATGAGTACTATCGATAACCTGTTGAAAGGAGCTTCGGGACAGGCCGTTCAGAACATGAACCTGATGTTCGGACTGGACGAACGGGCGGGGTTGAACCTCAAGGCGGTTGCTTTTTAACAGCACGACGTCTGAAAGGCGAGGCTGTTGGTTTTCGTGGAGCGGCAGAGTCCGCAACACCATTTCCTAACCCATTAAAATTTCGCAAATCATGAAAATGTTCGATGTATATTCGGTGTACGACATCGATTTCGTACGGGCCGAAGGCTCCTATATTTGGGACAGCAAGGGTAATCAATACCTGGATATGTACGGCGGTCATGCCGTTATTTCCATCGGTCACTGCCATCCCCGTTATGTGCAGGCACTGACCGATCAGTTGCATCATATCGGTTTTTATTCCAATTCGGTGGTCATCAAACAACAACAACAACTGGCCGAAAAGCTGGGACTGTTGTCGGGTAAGACCGACTATCAGTTGTTCATGTGCAACTCGGGGGCCGAAGCCAACGAAAATGCCATGAAGCTGGCGTCGTTCTATAACGGAAAGAAAAAGGTGATCGCCATGAAAGGGGCGTTTCACGGACGGACTTCGCTGGCGGTAGCCGTGACGGACAATCCCAAACTCTCTGCTCCGATCAATCAGACCGACAACGTGATTTTTGTTCCGTTGAACGACGAAGCTGCCCTGGAAGAGGCTTTCGTTCAGAACCCCGATGAAATTTCATCGGTGATTCTGGAAGGGATCCAGGGAGTCGGCGGTATCCGCTTGGCCAGCGAATCGTTCCTGCGCAAGATCCGTTCGCTGTGCGATCAGTACAATGCGGTTTATATCGCTGACGGCGTACAGTGCGGTTGCGGACGTACGGGAAAATATTATTCGCACGATTGGGCCGGGGTTTCGGCCGACATCTATACCATGGCCAAAGGCTTGGCCAACGGTTTCCCCATCGGGGCGATTGCCATCTCACCGAAGTTCGCACCTCATTATGGTATGTTGGGGACGACGTTCGGAGGCAATTACCTGGCTTGTGTAGGAGCCATTGCCGTAGCCGATGTGATTCGGGAAGAAAACCTCATTGAAAATGCCGCTCGCATGGGCGACTACCTGATGACCGAACTGCGCAAGATGCCTCGCATCAAGGAAGTGCGGGGTCGGGGCCTGATGATCGGGATCGAAATGCCGGAAGACACGGCCGCTCTGCGCAAACGGATGGTGTGTGAGGAACACATTATGATCGCTTCGTCGGGCGATAAGAATACCTTCCGGATTTTGCCGGCCTTGAATATTACGACGGAACATGCCGATCGTTTCCTGAGCTCGCTGCACAAGATATTAACAGCTTAATGTAAATAATATGTTGAAAGTTGTTAAGATCGGAGGCAACGTTGTCGACAATCCGGAAAAACTGGACGCTTTTTTGCGGGACTTTGCCGCTCTGCCCGGGCCTAAGATTCTGGTCCACGGGGGCGGGAAAATCGCAACACATATCTCGAAAGCGCTTGGCATAGAGACTCGTATGATCGAAGGTCGCCGGGTGACCGATGCACAAACCCTGCAGGTGGTTACGATGGTTTACGCCGGACTTGTTAACAAAACCATTGTTAGTAAGTTGCAGGCCCTGGGGTGTAATGCCCTCGGACTGTGCGGGGCGGACGGCGGTCTGATCCGTTCGAAACGCCGCAATCCGGTGCCCGTAGACTATGGTTTTGTGGGGGATCCGGTTCCTGAACGCTTCGGTCTGGATACGGCTCGGGGATTGATCGATGCGGGAATGACGTTGGTTGTCGCTCCCATTACGCTCGATCAGGCCGATGGGTCGTTGCTGAACACCAATGCCGATACCGTGGCACGTACCATGGCGGTCGGGATGGCGGCTGCTTACGAAGTCGAGTTGGTTTATTGTTTTGAAAAACGCGGAGTGTTGCGCGATGTGGAAGATGAACAGAGCGTGATTCCTCAGATTACACCCACGGAGTTCGTGCGTTTGAAAGCGGAAGGGGTGGTGGCCGACGGAATGCTGCCCAAACTGGAAAATGCCTTTCAGGCGATCGAAAGCGGAGTCCGCAGCGTTGTCATTTGCGGGTCGGATGCCCTGACTGCTCCCGGATACGGTGGAACCGTTTTACGACCGGATGCCGTATAGGTCGGTCTGCTGACGAAAATAGAGATTGTTAACCTGTTAAAGAAAGATACCATGGAACTGAAAATCGCCCTGTTGCCCGGAGATGGCATCGGTCCTGAAATCGTCGGGGAGGCTGTAAAGGTACTCGACGCCGTGGCGGCTCGCTACGGTCATACGTTTGTTTATCGCAAGGCTTTGGTGGGGGCTGCCGCGATTGATGCGGTGGGCGATCCTTATCCGGCCGAGACGCATCAGGTGTGCGAAACGTCGGATGTGGTGCTTTTCGGTGCCATCGGAGATCCTAAATACGACAACAACCCTGAAGCAAAGGTGCGTCCCGAACAGGGTCTGTTGCGGATGCGCAAGTCGTTGGGTTTGTATGCCAACCTGCGGCCGCTGGCCGTTTTCGATGCTTTGGCCGAACGCTCGCCGCTGAAAACCGATATTGTACGGGGTGCCGATTTCCTGTGTGTGCGCGAATTGACGGGCGGGATGTATTTCGGCCGTCCGCAAGGGCGTAGCGAAGACGGTAACACTGCCTATGACACCTGTGTTTATACGCGGGAAGAGGTGGAACGCATTTTGCGTCTGGCATTCTCGCTGGCGCAGCAGCGTCGTAAACACCTGATGGTGGTCGACAAGGCGAATGTGATTGCTACTTCACGTCTGTGGCGGCAGATCGCTCAGGAGATGGGCCCGTCTTATCCGGATGTGAAACTCGAGTTTATGTTCGTGGACAACGCTGCGATGCAGATTATTCAACGGCCGACGGCATTCGATGTGATCGTGACCGAAAACCTGTTTGGAGATATTCTGACGGATGAAGCCAGTGTGATCAGCGGTTCGTTGGGTATGTTGCCCTCGGCATCGGTGGGGGCAAAGGTCGCCTTGTTCGAGCCGATTCACGGAAGTTATCCGCAGGCTGCCGGGAAAAATATCGCCAACCCGATGGCTACGATTCTGTCCGCAGCCATGCTGTTGGAACATGTCGGCCTGAAAGAAGAAGGAAAAGCTGTTCGGGCTGGGGTCAACCAAGCCATCGAACAGGGTGTTGTGACCGAAGATTTGGCCTCGAAAGGGGCAAAAGTCTATTCGACGACGGAAGTAGGGGACTTTGTTGCCGCCTCCATCCGTTAGTCGGATAGGGATGAGGTTTCAAAAACAGGATTGTCCGCCGGGGCAATCCTGTTTTGTTTTTGGGAAGTTGTGGCGGCGGAGCTTTTCAGGGCGTGTGTAACCGGGGAACGATAGAGCCTTTCTGCTTTGTGGTCGGACAGAAAATCCCGGGGTGAGTCCCCATCGACCCGCTCTTTTTTGTATTTTTGTAGGAAGTCCCGCTGTGGTTAGTATGAAAAAATATCGTCACATAGGCTTGCCTCGTTATCTGCATTGGCCCAGAAAAGAGTGGGGCGAATTGTTGCCGCACAATTTCCGCGGAGCGTTTCGCATCTTTTCATCGTTAAAGACCCGGAATTTTCGTCTTTACTTTTTAGGTCAATGTGTTTCCCTGTGCGGGACCTGGATTCAGAACATCGCCATGGGGTGGCTGATCTATCGGATGACCGATTCGGTGTTTCTGCTGACCTCGGTGACTTTCCTGAATCTGATCCCCAGTTTGATCCTGACCCCGTTGACCGGTGTGCTGAGCGATCGCTTCAATCGTTACAAAATCCTGCTGACTACACAAAGCCTGTTTATGCTGCAGGCGCTGACGCTGGCGGTGCTGACTTTGGGCGGTTGGATCGAAGTGTGGCATATTCTGGCGTTGAGCGCGTGTGCCGGGATCTTCTCGGCGATTGAGGCTCCGGCCCGCCAATCCTTTTATACCAGTCTGGTTCGCCCGGAGGATATGAGCAATGCCATTGCCCTGAATTCGGTGGCTATTAATGGCTCTCGCTTTGTCGGCCCTCCTATCGGTGGAATCTTGATTAGTCTGATGGGAGAGGGATATTGCTTCCTGCTCAATGGCCTGAGCTATCTGGGCGTGTTGTCCGCTTTGTTGTTGATGGTGCTGCCGCCGTTTGTCCGTTCGTCCGGACGTTCCCATTGGGTGCGTGAACTGAAGGATGGATTCTCCTATATCAACGGATACCTGCCGATTAAAACGGTGATCCTGTTGGTGGCAGCGGTCTGCTTTTTCGGAATGCCGTTTTTGTCGATCATTCCGGCCGTGGTCAAAGATGTGCTGGGTGGGGATAGCCAAATGTTGGGGTATGTGATGTCTTCGATCGGAGGCGGGGCCATGACGGCTGGACTCTATCTGGCGGCCCGGAAAAAAGTGCGAGGGTTGGGTAAGGTGGTGACGATCTGTTGTTCGATGTTCGGCCTGGGATTGGTGTTGCTTTCCTGGGTGCATCTTCCGGTGCTGGCTTGTATCGTCTGTTTTCCCATTGGTTTTGGGATGATTGCGACGTTGGCATCCTGCAATACCCTGCTCCAAACCCTGGTTGATGACGATAAGCGGGGTAGGGTGATGAGTTTCTTTACGATGGCCAGCGCCGGGATGAACCCTTTGGGCAGTCTGTTTATGGGGTCGGTAGCTAAAACGGTGGGAATCAATAATGTGTTGTGGGGGAGCGGATTGCTGTGTATCGCTTCGGCCGCCTTGTATGAGTATTATCGGCCGATTATCCGCCGGCTGGCCCGAAATCCCCGCACGCAGGGGAAGGTGATTCCCGAAATTGCGGTCGGAATCGATCAATCGCAAAACAATCCGTTCTAAAAAGTCAAAAAAAATTGGGATCGATAAATGGCTGTTTTGTAGTGATTTGTTTTATATTTCCGACAAAAGTGAGGGTGAATGTTAAAAAAATGTTTCAGGAATGTTTGGAAGTTAAGAATAATTATCTCTATATTTGCACCCGCTAAACGGAACGATAGACACTGTTTAGCAAACGTTCTTAAAAGCCATAACGAGTGTTCCGCATAGGAAGTGTCGTTGAAACTCCAAATCTTTTTCCTTTTGTTCCTCATTGGTTGAGAAACAAGGAAGTGAAAAAAACTTAAAAATTTTTTCAAAAAGATTTGGGAAATTCAAAAAACTTCACTTATCTTTGCACCCGCTAAGCGAATGAGGCTTAGCTGATTGAACGCAAGTTCTTGACAGAATGAACAAAGTTCTTTGAAGTATTGAGCAGC
>JAHZDG010000060.1:0-7406 GCA_019422485.1 Alistipes sp.
AAAACATCGGCGACATCATCGTCCGATCGAACCTGGCCGACTACGCGTTTTTGAATTCTTCGACCCTCTACGAAAAACAAGCGATTCTGCTGGATCGCGTGCGCAGCATGAAAGATGTGTTCTGCACCTTCTCGCAGGGTATTTATGAGACCACGCTGGTGGTCAGCAGCAGCATGATTCCGCTGGTAGACGAAATCTTCTCCCAGGAACAGAACATCGCCAAGACCACCGACCTCTCTTCCATCACCGTCAAGCTGCCCGCGGAAAACGCCATCTGCCCCGGGGTTTATTACTACATTTTCAAGGAATTGGCCTGGGATAACATCAACATTGCCGAAGTGATCAGTACCACCAACGAGTTTACGGTCGTCATCAGCGATGCCGATATTCACCGCGCCTTTACGATCCTGATGGAAGCCAAACGCCAAGCCGGCATGTAATCCGATTGTGAATATCCTTTGCAATAAGAAAGTCCTGTTTCAATAAACAGGACTTTTTCGTATTCAGGCAACAAATCGAACACTCCGCCTGAGGAAATCTTTTCAAGCAACTCCAGAATGACCCATTGTGCATGGGGTTATGATTTTGAAAGTCGGTTTGGTTCCGGCTTTTTTCCCTGCCAATGAAAAGCCACTCCTCGAGCCAACACCTTCCGACGCCTCCATACATGCAGTATCCCCGTCACGCCTAACAAGAAGCCCATTTTATAGTGAACCAGTCCTATGGATGAGCCCGTTTGAGATTGGAAAACAGTCAAGATACCCGATACAATCACCAAACCGGAAAGCATCGAAAGCCAGCCAATGAACCATCGCTTTTTACCTCCAGTACCGAGGCCCGCTTTTATCCAGCCTTGATACCAACGCCAATGGCTTTCCAAGTGCACAATCAACAACACTCCAAAACAGATCGCCATCCCTATATGCCACTCTCTCCACCCTTGCTCTATTGCCGCCACCTCCCGATGCACGGCTCCATGCAGGGCAAAACCCGTCAGACAAACCCCTAAAAAACTCGGAACCAAAACCACATCCGTTCCGTATCTCCACTTCATTCTGTCCATCTTTTCCTTCGTTTTATGGTCAGAACAAAAATAACGGATCACATGGACCCGGGGAATGGCACAAATCAGGGTAAACTTGGACTATTCACGGTATTTTTTACGATAGGCTGACGGAGACAACCCGGTAGTCTGGGTAAACCTCCGAGAAAAATAAGCCGGATCTTCAATACCTAGATCAGTTGCTATTTCGGCCACACTTTTCGTCCCGTAAAGCAACATCCGTTTGGCTCTCAAAACCCATTCATTTTGAATCGACCGGCTGACACTCAATCCTGTAATCTGTTTGATTACTTCATTCAAATAGCCGGAAGAGAGATGCAGGCGATCCGCATAATACGACACACGGCGATCCACCGTTTCCATTTCAGAAAGTAACTCCCGAAAAGCCAGGGCAATCTCTACCTGTCTGCGATTTGACTGACGACTTTGCATCATCGGTCGCAAGACCTAAACCAGCATCCCGACAAATGCTCCCGCCAAATGAGACAAGACAACTTTCGTCATCGGATTTTCAGGTTGGGCCAACTGCCCCAAAATCATTTCAGACAACTCAGACGCCTCTTGCCCAACACGATCGTCCACCTGAAACGGCCATGGAGACAACGCATATTCCGCCAAAATCCGCTTCATCGAGATGTCCACAAAGGCCCCATCTGCAAATAGCAAAAATGCCGTCACCCCCTGATTTGATAAAATACGGTGAATCTGATGGGGGTGTATACACAACCAGTCCCCTGCCGACAAATGATAGGTCTGGTTGTCGATTTCGACCTGACAATCTCCATTTTCTACACGGCCAAAGATATAATAGTCATCTCGATGAGCGTAATCACCCGAAAGATTCGCCGCTTCCGGAGTGATCCGTTTAGCATAGATCCCGCCTTCGGTTTGCCACACTGCTTTATGCATCGGTAACTCTTTCATAAAAAGGCTATTCCAGACCTGCCGTTTCACACAAAACCGTTTGGATTTTTTCAAAAAAGGCCGACAGATGACTACCATCCACAAAGGCGTGATTCACATAGATCGAAAAAGGCATCACCCAGCGATCGGCCCTGGGGACCACCTTACCGGCAGTCATTAATGGATGCGTACACCCCTGGCCAATCCGATACGAGGTATAGGTAATCGAGGTGAAGTAGAGGCGGGGAACTGCGCTCAAATGCACAATGTCATACTCTCCGGAGGCAAAAATTGCCTGTTCGACCCCATACGGATCTCCCGAAAGGGCATCTTCGGCCATCAGTTGCGTTGCCTGCGCGGAAAACGCTTCGAAGTCAGCCTGATAGGGTATGCGTACCGTACAGAAATTTCCCGAGGGTAGGGCGATCGGCGTAATAATATCCACCGTATCGTACCAAACGATCTGACCGTGAGCATCCGTACGATACCGCAACTCTTTCACTTCATTGGCCGCCCGCAGGACGGCATACAGATAGCGCAGAAAAAAAGAAGTGCCCGTTTTCTTCGACCGCAGGTAGCTTCCCGTACAATCGATTTCGGTGGTCACGGAATACCAGGCATTCAGATGTTCCCGAAAGAACTCATAATTACCCCGCCGTTCCCATATCTCCAGATCGACCCGATGTTTCATTGCCATGCTTCCGGTTAAAAGAATCAGAAGGAAGAAAACCGTCCGCCCCGAACAACGTGGCCATTAATCCATCTTCAGTACGGCCAGGAAGGCTTCCTGCGGAACTTCGACATTTCCTACCTGACGCATCCGCTTTTTCCCTTTTTTCTGCTTTTCGAGCAGCTTACGTTTACGGCTGATGTCACCACCGTAACACTTGGCCGTCACATCCTTACGAACGGCTTTCACCGTTTCGCGCGCGATAATCTTCGCACCGATCGCCGCCTGAATGGCAATATCGAACTGCTGACGAGGGATCAACTCCTTCAATTTTTCGCACATCTTCCGACCGAAATCATAGGCATGCTCGTGATAAATCAACGACGAGAGTGCATCCACCGGTTCGCCGTTCAGCAGGATATCGAGTTTGGCCAATTTACTCGGTTTATAACCCGTCTGATGATAGTCGAACGAGGCATACCCGCGCGAAATACTCTTAAGTTTATCGTAAAAATCGAAAACGATCTCCGACAACGGCATTTCAAAATTGAGCTCCACACGATCCTGTGTCACAAACGTCTGATTACGCAACGTTCCGCGTTTATCGATACAGAGTTTGATGACGTTCCCCAAATAATCCGCTTTCGTAATGATCTGCGCCTGAATATAGGGTTCCTCAATATGATCGATCAGGGTAGGCTCGGGCAGGCCGGAAGGATTGTGAACATCCAACACCTCACCCTTGGTGGTGTATACTTTATACGAAACGTTGGGGACGGTCGTGATCACATCCATATCGAACTCCCGATACAGACGCTCCTGAATGATCTCCATGTGAAGCAGCCCCAAAAATCCGCAACGGAATCCAAATCCCAAAGCCAGCGACGACTCGGGATCGTACGTCAGCGAAGCGTCGTTCAGCTGCAACTTTTCCAACGAACTCCGCAGATCTTCATACTGATCACTTTCCACGGGATAAATCCCGGCAAAGACCATCGGTTTCACATCTTCGAAACCGGCAATAGGCGTCTGGCTGGGATTGGCCACCGAAGTGATCGTATCGCCCACCTTCACATCCGTCGAAGTCTTAATCCCGGAAATGATATAACCCACATCCCCGGCTTTGAGCTCTTTGCGGGGATGCATCTTGAGCTTCAAGACCCCGATTTCGTCGGCGTCGTAATGACTGCCGGTATTGATGAATTTCACCTCTTCGCCCTCATGGATCGTTCCGTTGAAGATCCGGAAGTAGGCGATAATCCCGCGAAACGAGTTAAACACCGAATCGAAAATCAAGGCCTGCAACGGAGCCTTTTCATCGCCCTGCGGCGCCGGGATCCGTTCCACGATGGCTTCCAGGATCGCTTCGACCCCCTGACCGGTCTTACCCGAAGCGGCCAGAATCTCCTCGTGCTTGCATCCCAGCAGATCGACGATCTGATCCTTCACCTCTTCGACCATGGCTGCTTCCATGTCGATCTTATTGATCACCGGAATAATCTCGAGGTCATGTCCCAGCGCCAGGTAAAGATTCGAGATCGTCTGGGCCTGAATCCCCTGTGTGGCATCCACAATCAACAAAGCCCCTTCACAAGAGGCTATGGCCCGAGAAACTTCATACGAAAAATCGACGTGTCCCGGGGTATCGATCAGGTTCAGAATATATTTTTCACCCTTATACAGGTACTCCATCTGGATGGCATGACTCTTAATGGTGATTCCTTTCTCCCGTTCCAAGTCCATGTTATCCAAAACCTGAGCCTGCAATTCACGTTCAGAGAGCGTTTTGGTCGTCTCCAACAAACGATCGGCCAACGTACTTTTCCCGTGATCGATATGGGCAATGATGCAAAAATTACGGATATTCTTCATGCGTCGTGGCAATTTTAGGGGGAAGAGCCGAGGAATCGCAACCCTTTGGGCAATCGTCCTTTCGGGTTTTCCGCTCTTCCGCCGATCCTCCGGATAAAAACCTCAACGGAACTTCCCGGAGTGAAATGTGTCGCAAAGTTAATTAAATTTGCGTGTTAAAAAAACCGATACACCTCATCCGTGCCATGAAAACCATCGCCCGCTACGCCTCTCTGGTCAAATTCAGCCATACCCTTTTCGGACTGCCTTTTGCCCTGCTCAGCTACTCCTATGCGCTGTGGAGCACTCACACGACTTTCGACGTTGTGGTACTGCTCAAGGTCCTGCTGGCCATGATCTTCGCCCGGAATGCCGCCATGGGCCTCAACCGCTATGCCGACCGACATTGGGACGCACAAAACCCCCGTACGGCCCGAAGGGAAATCCCCGCCGGAGTATTGCCGGCCCGGCAGGTTTTGGGGTTTGTGATCGTCAACGTACTGCTGTTCCTCGGGACTGCCGCCTGGATCAATACCCTGGCCCTGATCCTCGCACCGATCGCCCTTGCCGTACTGCTCGGATACAGCTATACCAAACGTTACACCGCCTGGTGCCACATCGTGCTGGGGGTAGCGCTGGGTATCGCCGCCCCGGGTGCCTACATCGCCGTCACGGGACAACTCGCCATTTTTCCGATTCTGCTGGCCGGATTGGTGGTCAGTTGGGTCGCCGGGTTCGACATCATCTACGCCCTGCAAGACCTCGAATTCGACCGATCGGTCGGTCTACATTCGATTCCGGCCCGTTTCGGTGTCCACCGTTCCATTTTCATCAGTATCCTGCTCCATCTGTTCAGCACCTGGTCGGTCTTGAACGTCGGTCTGTTTTACGGTGCCGGGACCTTCTATTGGATCGGAGCGCTGTTCTTTGTCGGCATGCTGTTGATCCAACATCTGCTGGCCACCCCACGACGTTTAGATCGCATCGGCCCCATGTTCGGTGTCGTCAATGGACTCACCAGCGTTGGCTACGCTCTGTGCGCCATCCTCGACCTGTGGTTCCACTATCACGGATAAACACCACTACCTGACCGTGCTTTTTCGGACTTTCCATTCAGAAAGTCTGTCTCAAACACGTCTTTTACAGGGAAATCACGCTTCAGATCTCCCTTTAAAAGACGAAATTTGACTTTCTTTCGTTATTTTTACTCCAATTAACCCAACTTCACTGAACCCTATCCGCGTGAAAAACCTGACCAATTACCATAGCCACAGTACATTTTGTGACGGGAAAGCCCCGATGGAAACATTTGTCCGGCAGGCCCTGCTCGAAGGCTTTTACAGCTACGGTTTCTCCTCGCATGCCCCGCTGCCTTTCCCCACTCGCTGGACCCTGGATGCCTCGGCCGTAGGGGAATACCTGGCCGAAATCCAACGCCTGAAAAAGCAGTATGACGGACAGATCGAACTCTATGCCGGTCTGGAAATCGACTACCTGGACGAACACCACAATCCGGCGTCCGACTATTTCCAATCGCTGCCCTTAGATTACCGCATCGGATCGGTCCACCTGCTCCATACTCCCCAGGGAGAGATCATCGATATCGACACCTCGCCCGAAACTTTCCAGGCTAATCTGAATCGCCATTGGAACGGGGATCTGCGGTACGTCATCGAATCTTATTACGACAAGTTGATGAAGATGGTCTCATTGGGCGGATTCGACATACTGGGACATGCCGACAAACTGTCGTTCAACGCCGAATCCGTCTCTCCGGGCATTACCCAAGAGCCGTGGTATCAGGACATCCTACAAACCTATTTTCAACAGATCGCCCGCCAGGGAATCATGGTCGAAATCAACACCAAAAAATTCATTCCCCATGGCGTGTTCTTCCCTCAGAGGAACCATTTTCCGACTTTACTTCAGTTAGGGATTCCGGTCGTCGTCAATTCCGACAGCCATCGTCCCGAAGCCATCAACAGCGGACGCCCAGAGGCTTTCCAGGCCCTTGTGTCCACCGGCTTCAAACAAGTGATGGAGCTGCATCAGGGAAAATGGCAGGCTGTTCCCATCGAACTCAACCTATAAACCGATTTTCACCTTTTAATACCGATCATCATGACTCTCCTCGCACAACAAAACGCCGCCGTCGAAGCCATTACTGACAGTACGGTCACACATGTCGAAGAACGGATCAACGACCTGACACACATGCCGGTTCAAGACATCATCAACAACCTGACCAATTGGGTGATTACCTTCGGTAAAAACCTGCTCATCGCCGTTGTTGTCTATTTTGTCGGACGTTGGCTGATCCGCCATCTCAAAAAACTAGTCAGTCGCATTCTGGAAAAGAAACATATCGATCCGTCGTTGAGCTCGTTTATCATGAGCCTGACCAAGATCATCCTGAATCTCTTCCTGATCATCGTACTGATCGGCATTCTGGGCATCGACACCACATCGTTCATTGCCGTCTTCGCATCGGCCGGTCTGGCGTTCGGTATGGCACTGAGCGGAACCCTCCAAAACTTTGCCGGCGGCGTCATGATTCTGATTTTCAAGCCTTACAAGGTAGGCGATACCATTGAGGCCCAAGGCTACTCCGGAGTTGTCAAAGAGATCCAACTCATCAGTACGATCATCAACACTCCGGACAACAAAACCATTCTGATTCCCAACGGAAACCTCTCCACCGGAATCATCAACAACTACTCCCGGGAAGGACGCCGCCGCGTGGAATGGACGTTTGGAATCGCCTACGGAGACAATTATGACTTAGCTCGCGAAACCATCCTGACACTGATCCAGGCCGATTCGCGCATCCAAACCGAACCTGCCCCCTTCGTGGCTTTAAAAGAATTGGCTGACAGTTCTGTCAATCTGGTCGTGAGGGCCTGGGTGGGAACGGACGAC
>JAHZDG010000060.1:7416-7821 GCA_019422485.1 Alistipes sp.
TTAACGAACAAGTCTATAAAGTTTTCTCGCAGAAAGGTATCAACATTCCTTTCCCGCAAATGGACGTTTATCTGCATCCGAGCGAAGGATCGACCAACACCGCCTCGAATTAAAGCCCAATTTAGCGACACAGAAAGCCCCCGAGCAAAATCCCAACACAAGGGGGCTTTTTTACGCCTTACAGCCTCGTTTAAACGCCCTTAAAAGTCGGGTAGGGGACCGACACTACACCCCTTGACTCGACCTTTTCCTGTCTCCATTCACGGCTTTTCCGAATAGGTTGCACGGATCATCCGACGCTCATCATCCATCGTAAATCTCAACGACAGCCTCGATCCCACTCTCTTCACTCTATCCTCTCACTATTTTTAGACTCCCTCCAAAAAAAGATCATGCGGATCTCCC
>JAHZDG010000061.1 GCA_019422485.1 Alistipes sp.
AAATCATTGAAAATTCTTCCTCTTCGATAAACTTGTTCGTACCAGGAGATTTTTCTATTTTTATTCCTGAACTACGAACCCTTTTTCAGTGATTTTATAACATGGATAGACGTGCTTTTCTGATCCGAAGCGCTCTTTTAGCCGGGGGCGCTTGGGTGATGTCGACTTGGCCGGCTTGGGCTCGAAAGGCTGTCGAGACTCAAAATTTGATGTTGGATTCGGATTTGTACCGACGTTTCTGTCAACCTAAAGCTGTGGATAAACCGTTTGTGCGATGGTGGTGGAACGGTAATAAGGTGGAACCCAAAGAGCTGATTCGTGAATTGCGTCTGTTGCAGAGTGCGGGAATCGGTGGGGTGGAGATCAATCCGGTGAAATTTCCGGAAGAGGCGGACGATTTGGGTAAGCCGACCTTGCCGTGGTTGTCCGAGGCCTGGATCGATGCCTTGAAGGTAACTTTCGATGAGGCTAAACGCCTGGGAATGGTGTGTGATTTGATTGTGGGATCGGGATGGCCTTTCGGTGGGGAATATCTCCAGGGGGAAGAGTTGGGCCAGGTAATGGTGATTGCCGTCAAAAAAATCGAAGGTCCGGTCCGTTATGAGTGTTCTTTGGAGGATTTGTGGCTGGAGGCCGATCCGGCGGTGAATAATCCTTATCCGGGGCGTACGATGGAGGTGTGTGCCTTGAAACTGGTGCCCGATCCGATGTCGAGTCTGGATCAGGTGCAGGACCTCTCGGCGCAAATCGACCAGGGTGCGGTGAGTGTGGAGGTGCCTGAAGGTCGTCATGCGTTGTATGCGCTGATCAAGGTGACCTCTTTTATGCAGGTAATCAATGGCGTGGTCGGTGCCAATGGCCCGGTGCTGAATCATTTTGACCGTCAGGCGGTGTTGACCTATCTGGATCGGATGGCTGATGCGATTGAACGGCGTACGGGCCCGTTGAAAGAGCACATTCGGGCCTTTTTTATCGACGGTCTCGAATTGGAAGGCGCCAACTGGACGTCGGATATGCGTGAAGAGTTTATGCGGCGTCGGGGGTATGACCCGATGCCCTATTTGCCTTTTACGATGTATAAGACCGGAGGCATGGGCAATGTCCTGGATTATCATTACGGAGTGGAGATGACTTCCGAGTTTCGGGATACGATCGAAAGGGTGCGTTACGATTTTTGTGTGACGCAGGCGGAACTGCTGGATGAGCGATTTTTTCAACCTTTCATGGAATGGACGCACCGGCGAGGGGTGTTGGCCCGGGTGCAGGCCTATGGGCGGGGTACCTTCCCGCTGAACAGCAGCCTGTATTGTGATATTCCCGAAGGAGAGTCGTGGAGTACCAACTGGTTGAAACACCGTCCGGGGGAAGAGATGTCCAATGAGGATTATCGTCGCGGGCGGGCGTATACGATGATTAATAAGTTTGTCTCCTCCGGTGCGCATTTGGCGGGTAAGCGGACGGTCAGCG
This sequence comes from Alistipes sp., assembly GCA_019422485.1. GTDB lineage: Bacteria > Bacteroidota > Bacteroidia > Bacteroidales > Rikenellaceae > Alistipes_A. The sequence continues at coordinate 1,468 of JAHZDG010000061.1, forward strand.
CCGAAGATATGACCAATACGTACGATGTGTTCGGGGCTACGTTGGAATTTCTGAAACTGGGTTCGGATCAGAGCGTGATTTCGGGTATTACCCATTCGGTCTTCCATGGGTTCAACTATTCGCCTCCTGAAGCGCCGTTTCCGGGCTGGATTCGCTACGGAGCCTATTATAATGAACAGAATAATTGGTGGTCCTATTTGAAATATTTTACGGCCTATAAGGCGCGGTTGTCGGCCGTGCTGCATGAGGCCGATATGGTGACCCGGATTGGTATCCTGCCGCCGGTAGCCGATATGTGGAGTACGATGGGCATGCAGAACGAACCTTTCCCCAGCCAGGTGAATGTGCCGTATTTGTCGTTGGTGTGGGAGGCCATCTGTAAAAACGGAGATGCGTCGGATTATCTGTCCGATGAGGTGATTCAGGCCGCAGAAGTGAAAAACGGGAAATTGTGTTATGGCCCTCGGGCATACGATACGATCTTTCTGGTGGCGGTCGAACGCGTTCACCCTGAGGAGTTGGAGCGATTGCTGACGTTTGTCGAACAAGGCGGTCGTGTGTTCTGCCTGGAAAAGACGCCGCATCTGTCGTTGGGTCTGCATGACCGGGAGGTGAAAGATGCTCGGGTGCGAGAGCTGGTGGCGAAACTGGAAACGTATCCGGATCGGTTTGTTCGGTTGGATATTCCGGAAGATCGGGATTTTGTGCGTTGGTACGCGGAGGTGCAGCAACGGTATGCCTTGCGGCCTTATGTGGAAATTGCCGATTCCGATCCGTTTGTGATGCAGAACCGTTACCGTACATCGGCGGGGCAGGAGATGATCTTTGTGGTCAATTCGCATCGTTTCCGGGCACACCGGACTCGGCTGACTTTCTCGTCGGAGCTGACCCGAGGCCGTTATCCCTGGGTGTGGGACCTGCAGACCGGAACCTGCGGACGGATCGAATTGTCGCCGGAAGGGGCGTTTGACATGGAGTTGGGACCGACCGATTCGTTGTTGTTTGTCTTTGACCGGAGTGCACGCGGACCTCGCTGGCAACCGCTGCCGGTGGCCGGAAAGGATCCGATCGAGCTGCGGAATTGGAGCGTCGAATTGCATCATAGCCGCGAAGGGTGGACCCGGCAGATCGAGATGGAGGCATTGTGTGACCTGAAGGATACGGAATATATCAATTTTACGGGAACGGTGGTTTATCGGACGCGTTTCCGGGTTGAAAATCCGGAGGCATGTGGCGTGCTGAATCTGGGACGAGTGGAAGGTGTGGCCGAGGTGTCGCTCAATGGGGAACCGATGGAGGTTACCTGGTGCGGGCGTCGTCTGTATGACCTTGCCGACCGGGTATGTCGGGGAGAGAATGAGCTGGAGGTGCGTGTCGTAACCACGTTGGGGAACTATATGCGGACCCTGAAGGATAATCCGACGGCTCAGAAATGGACGGCCGGCCGCAAGGTTCAACCCGACCGGTCGATGGGCCTGATCGGCCCGGTGACGGTGTATGCGCGGTAAGGGGACGAAGAATCGTTTGTCTGTCGTGCGGCCGGAATCTATGGAGAGGGTGCATGAGGAGCGTCCGGAGTGTGGCCGGGCTTCCTGCTATTTTGGCAAAAAAGGATAAAACCGTTATTTTTACCTTCCTTGGGAAAAGGAAGAGCCTCGGAGTTAATGTCAGCAGGGAGATCGTTGCTATTGACGGTCAGTTCCTGAGCTCAAAGGAATGACGCGGTTGTTTCAAGGTCCATGATATGGCTATGCCGAGGGGTAAAGTGTCGAATCATAAAACAGATAACCAATGGAAAATTTTGTATTTAAAAATCCGACGAAACTGATTTTTGGCCGTGGTCAGATGGCACGGATCGGACAGGAAATTCCGGCCGGAGCCCGTGTGATGATGACTTATGGCGGTGGAAGTATTTTTAAGAACGGCGTGTACGATCAGGTGAAAGCAGCTCTTGAGGGCTTTCATGTGGTGGAATTCGGGGGGATTGAAGCCAACCCCGAGTATGAAACGCTGGTGCGGGCGGTGCAGATCGCACGCGAACAGCAGATTGACTTTCTGTTGGCGGTGGGTGGCGGTTCCGTGATCGATGGAACGAAATTCATTGCTGCGGCGATTCACTATCCGGGAGCTTCGTTGTGGGATATTCTGGTGCGTCAGGAAAACAATCGGGGAATCAAAACGGTGCCGTTCGGGACGGTATTGACCCTGCCTGCCACGGGCTCGGAAATGAACTCCGGTGCCGTGATCTCGCGTCGTGAACTCAAGGAAAAATTCCCCTTCTCGCTGCCGAATAATTATCCGCAGTTTTCGGTGCTCGACCCTACGGCTTGTTTCTCGCTGCCGAAACGACAGCTTGAAAACGGGATTGTCGATACGTTTGTGCATGTCATGGAGCAGTATCTGACCTATCCGGTGTCGGGTTTGATTCAGGATCGTTTCAGCGAAGGTATTTTGCAGACGTTGGTGGAAATCGGACCAAAAATTCTGCAGGGCTCGACGCCGGATTACGATCTGATGGCTAATTTCATGCTGTCGGCTACCTTCGGGCTCAATGACCTGATTGCCATCGGAGTACCCCAGGACTGGGCCACTCATATGATCGGACATGAATTGACCGCTTTGCATGGCTTGGATCATGGGGTGACGCTGGCGATTGTATACCCGGCCCTGATCGATGAAATGCGGAATGAAAAGCGGGAGAAAATGTTGCAGTACGGCGAACGGGTTTGGGGAATCACCTCCGGAAGCGAACAGGAACGGCTGGATGCCGTGGTTAAGGCAACGCGGGATTTCTTCGAGTCGTTGGGGATGAAAACCCACTTGTCGGATTATGGTATCGGCGAAGATACGATCCGTACGATTGCCGAACGTTTTACGCAACGGGGAACCCGTCTGGGAGAACACGGAACTGTCGATGCAGCGGCTGTAGAGCGCATTCTGAAGAAAGCTTTGTAGCCGATTTCGTAAAGCATACGAAATGGAGGGTCGGTGACTGTATGTCGCTGACCCTTTTTGTGTGCTTCTAAAACGATGAGTAGAATGTCCGGAGAGGGATTAGCAGAAGAGAACCTTGTGAGAAAACGCTAATTAATAAAACCCCGTCCGAAATGTTTCGGACGGGGTTTTTAAATGATAATAGGAACGCTTCGATCGGTCGAAGCGGAGGGCTGTTGTTAGACGTTTTTCATGTTGGCACCTTCGCCGCAGAAGGATTCGAAGTCTTTGCGGAATACCGATACGGCATGATCGACTGCGTCGATCCGAACCAGGCCTTCGATCACATCGGGTGAAATCGTTGCGGCACCGATGCCGTATTTGGCCAATTCCAGTGCCTGCTGTACGTTCTTGAAGCTGGCGGCCAATACTTCGCAGGAGAGGTGGTTGTTGCGGAAAATATCGTGGATTTCGCGAGCTTCCCGAATGCCGTCTACCCCTAAGTTGTCGATGCGGTTGATGTAGGGAGCAGCGTAGTCAGCACCGGCTTTGGCGGCCAGGAAGGCCTGCATGTGGGTGTAAATGGCGGTGGCCGTTACCGGGAAACCTTCTTTTTTCAACATCTTGATGACGCGCATGCCTTCGCGGGTAACCGGAACTTTGATGAAGGTCCCTGCACCCAGACGTTTGCGGATCATGTGAGCTTCTTCGTACATGGTGTCGGCTTCGCTCGAGACCACTTGTACGTGCAATTCGTCGTTCGGACCGATAAAGTCGCGAATCTCCATCAGTACGTCGTAAGGATTGCGTTTTTCTTGGGCCAGGATAGTTGGGTTGCAGGTTACTCCGTCAATGGGGAAATAGCGGTACAACTCTTTGATAACTGCCAGATTGGCCCCGTCGATAATCAGTTTCATGGCTTCTGTACGTTTACGTCTTTTTCTTCTCTTCTTACTATTCGGGCGCAAAACTACAAAATTTGCGGAATAAATGTACGCTGAAGGGCTTCTTCGGGTGATTTATGAGTGGAATGAAGCGGAGATGAGTGAAAAACGAGTTTTTGATGAGTGGGTGGCTGGATGAAAAGGTGTGTGGTTTAGGAGGGAGACTGTCGATCAGGGAACCGAGGAAAAGAAATGAATGGCTTCGGAAGAAGCGGTAGATTTGCTATCTTTGAGAAAAGAACTGTAAATACGATATGAAACGAGGGTTATTTCCTTTGGGAATTTTGCTTCTGCTTTTTCTTTTTTCGTGGAAGGTGGAAGCTCAGTCGGGGCCGACCGTGGTGCTGACCTTTGATGATGCGACGGCCAGCCAACGAACAGTGGTGGCTCCGTTGTTGCAACGTTATGGTTTCGGGGCCACGTTCTTTGTGTGTGAGTTTCCCGGCTTCGAAAACAAAGAACAGTATATGACTTGGGAACAGATTCGGCAGTTGGCCGACATGGGGTTTGAAATCGGCAATCATACCCGTTCACACGGGGCCATGAGTCAGCAGACTCCTGAACAGATTACCGAAGAGATTGCCTACATCGAGGAGCGTTGCCGCCAGGAAGGAATTCCTCAGCCGGTGACGTTTGCCTATCCGGGTTACAATTTCAGTGCGGAAGGGATCGCGATTCTGCAGGAACGGGGCTATCGTTATGCCCGTCACGGAGGCGATAAGCCTTATGTCGCTGGAACCGATCCGTGGATGGTGCCCAGTTATGCCATTCATGAAAAGGATGATCGGACGTTGGATTTCCTGCGTTCGATTCTCGATCCGATGACGGCTCAGGATACGGTGGTGCTCTGTTTTCATGGCGTGCCGGATTTGGCGCACGATTGGGTGACGACCACTCCCCGGCATTTTAAGGCGATGATGAAATATTTGCGACGACGGGATTGCCGGGTCATCGCTCTGCGGGATTTATAACCGAAGGGAGGCGGGTCGGAAAGGCTCGCCTCTGTTATTGGAAGGGGTAGGATCGGAGGAAAAAGAGGCGGGTCGCATGGTATGGTTGCAATTTCTTCCAAGGAATGCGTTAAAAGAAGCTCTGGATGCAGCCTGGTTGCGGGGAATTCGCTATTTTTGCCGGGTTTTTAGGGAAAGAGTTCCGGAAAACGGATGAAACGGCAAATGATGATTCGAAAAAATAGCATAGCACTGCTCTTTTGGGTGGGAGTGGTTGGATGGTTCGGAGGTGTGACCGAATGCGTTGCACAGACCTCGGACAGTGCGTTTGTTCGGCCACCGTATTTGCGGGCCGGGGATACGGTTTCTGTGGTGGCGATCTCTTCTCAGCTGCCCAAGAAATGCGATACTTCGTTTTTGCAACGTTTTGCCTCTTGGGGCTTGACGGTCAAATTGGGCGAACATCTTTATTGTCGGGACACCATGTGGTTTGCGGGTGCCGATACGCAACGGGCTCGCGATTTGCAGCGGGCGTTGGACGATTCTACCGTGAAAGCCGTGATTTTCTATAAAGGCGGTTATGGCGCCATTCGCACCTTGGATCACCTCGATTTATCGGGTTTGCGGCGTCATCCTAAATGGTTGGTGGGATACAGCGATATTACGACGATGCACTATGCCCTGCGGAAAATCGGGGTAGAATCCATTCATGGAGCCATGCCGGTCGGATTCTTGGACGATACGACACGGGTAGATTCTTCGGCCCAGTCGTTGCGGGAAGCGTTGTGGGGAGAGGTGACAGCCTATCGCACCGAACCGCATCCGTTCAATACCATGGGTCGGACATTCGGCCGTTTGACGGGGGGTAATCTCTCGTTGATTTATGCTGTAAATGGGACCGATCTGGATAATGCCCTCGAGGAACCCTCCGTGTTGTTGATCGAAGATGTGGCGGAGCATATCTATCACATCGACCGTATGATGCAGACGTTGAAGCGAAGTGGTAAATTAGCTCGGGCGGCGGCTATTCTGGTCGGTCACTTTACCCAAATCACAGGCGAGGAGCAGTGGGGGTCTTCCGTCGAAGAACTGATTTATGAATATACCCGGGATCTGGGGGTGCCGGTGATTTTCGGTTTTCCTGCGGGACATGAGGCTCCCAATTATAGTCTCTATATGGGGCGTCGGGTTTGTGTGACGGTGGATTCCGGCGGAGGGTTGGTTGAGTTTCTGTAAGCGGTTACGGTACGGCCAGAGGAAGCCGGAAAGAGAAAAAATCTTTCTTGTGTGTACAATTGCCGGTAAAATACAACTCGACCGCTCTGCTGTGGGATCGGTCGAAGTAAAAGCAAA
>JAHZDG010000062.1 GCA_019422485.1 Alistipes sp.
AATTCATCTACACCGGTTCGCCCTACATTTCGGCCTGCCACCTCGAAGGCATCGAACAGAACGTCGTGCTGATCGACTCGGTGTCGAAGCGTTATTCCGAATGCGGCATCCGCATCGGCGCGCTGATCACCAAGAACCGAAAACTCCGCAACGCCGTGATGAAATTCTGCCAGGCGCGCCTTTCGCCGCCGCTGCTCGGACAGATCGTCGCCGAAGCCTCGATCGAGGCCCCGCGGTCGTACAGCACGGAGATTTACGAGGAGTACATCGAACGCCGCAAATGCCTGATCGACGGATTGAACCGCATCCCCGGCGTCTATTCGCCGATCCCGATGGGAGCGTTCTACACCGTGGCGCGGCTCCCGGTGGACGACAGCGACAAATTCTGCGCCTGGTGCCTCTCGGAGTTCGAATACGAAGGCGAAACCGTCATGCTGGCCCCGGCGTCGGGTTTCTACTCCGATCCCGAATGCGGCCGCAACGAGGTCCGCATCGCCTACGTCCTGAAAAAAGAGGACCTCGAACGGGCTCTCGTCATCCTGAGCAAAGCGCTCGAAGCCTACAACAGCCGCCGATAGCGGCCGCCGGCAATTCCGAAACGAGGGGCAGCGTCCTGCGGGGCGCTGCCCCTTACGCTATGTACGAACCCGCCGATTCATCCAATCTTATACCTTTCAGTACAATTTTCGGGAATTTTCGACCAAAAAGTTTGGGACGTGAGGATAGTTTTCCTACTTTTGCCCCCGATTTTGCGCGTCGCAAGACACGCCGAGTATAAACCAAACCAATTCGTTATGAAAAAACTTTTCCTCGTTCTGGCCGCCGCAGCCATCGCCTCCGGCGCATACGCCGAGGGTTATCAGGTCAACAACATGTCGGCCAAGCAAACCGGTATGGGCCACGTGGGCACGGCCATGAAACTCAACTCGGAGTCGATCTTCTTCAACCCCGCAGCCACGGCTTTCCAGACCTCGAAATTCGATATTTCAGCCGGCATGACGGGCATTCTCTCCAATGTCAGCTATCGTTCGCTGCCGACGCTGGAAAACGGTTACCAGAGCGGCGCGGCCGAGAAATCCGACAATAAGCTCTCGACCCCGATCCACGTCTATTTCAACTACAAGCCCACCGAGCGGCTGGCCGTCGGACTGGGTTTCTACACCCCCTACGGCTCCTCGATGAACTGGGGCGACAACTGGTCGGGAGCGCATCTCGTGCAGGAGATCAACCTCACGGCCTTCACCTTCCAGCCCACCGTTTCGTACAAAATCTGCGACCGTCTTTCGGTCGGTGCGGGTCTGACGGTTTCGTGGGGCAATTTCGACCTGTCGCGGTCGCTGCTCTCCCCCACGATGCGCCGCGGACTTATCTCCGGCACGATCGACCCGAACATCACCCAACTCCAGGAGGCAATCAACAGCGGAATGCTCACCGGCGACGCGCTCGCCCAGGCGACTGCGACCCTCCAGACGCTCGAAGGCGCCAAAGGCTATCTCAACAGCACCATGAACCGGTCGCTGGTGTCGGCTAAACTCCAGGGCGATTCCGATGTGGCCGTAGGCGTGAACGCCGGTTTCCTGTGGGACATCACCGACGAATGGTCGGTCGGCATGACCTGGCGGTCGCGTCTGAACATGAAAGTGGGCAAAGGCCACGCGACGATGAACATCGACCCGCAGGCCGCGGCGCTCATCGCCAAACTCGGAGAGCTCAAACCCGACACGGAGCTGATCCCGGGACTCGACAAGGGAACTTTCAACGCCGAACTGCCGCTTCCGACGACCGTGACGTGGGCCGTATCGTTCCGCCCGGCCGTGAAATGGGAACTGGCCGTCGATCTGCAATGGACCGGATGGTCGGCCTACAAAGCCCTGAACGTGGCATTCAACGAGAAGGAATTGGGCATCAAACCCATCTATTCGGTGAAGAACTACTCGAATACGCTGGCTTTCCGTTTCGGTGCGCAGTACCGCGCGACCGATTTCATCACGGCCCGAATGGGTATGTATGTGGACGAAAGCCCGGTGAGCAGCGACTACCTCAACCCCGAAACTCCGTCGATGACCAAGGTCTCCTATACGGCCGGTCTGAGCCTGCGCCCCACCAAGTTCATGTCGATCGACCTGGCCTACTGCTACGTTTCGTCGGCAGACCCCGAACGCACGGGCTCCTATCCCCTCTACGGCTATACCGACGGCAACCTCGAAGAGGTATTTTCGGGCAACTACACGCTCCACGCCAACGTATTCTCGATCGGCGTAGGGTTCAGTTTCTAAAAACCGAAAAAATTGCTATCTTTGCGGTGCGTTCGGCGACGGGCGCACCGCATCGTTTCAACGGCTCCATAGTTCAAGGGATAGAACGAGGGTTTCCTAAACCGTGGGGCAGAGCAAGACACAACATTCGCGCGAAATTATATACAACCTTTTCGCCGGAATACATACGACAGACGTAAGCCCTTGTAGTTCAACGGATAGAACGGCGGTTTCCTAAACCGCAAATCCGGGTTCGATTCCCGGCGAGGGTACAAGAAGCGACGGAAAATTCCGTCGCTTCGTTCATTTTTGCACGCTTCGTTTGTATATTTGCTCGCAAATGTTGTCATATAGTTGTCAAAAACCTATACCATGCCGACCACATTCAAACCTGTTGTCTATGCCGACAATAAACGGCAGGACGGAACCTACAACGTAAAGATACGGGTAACCCATCGACGGCAGACGTTGAAACTATCGACGAATATGTACGTCGCCGCACATCAAATGACGCGCGCGCTTAAGCTCAAAGACCAAAGCATAATTGACGAGGCGAAACGAATCATTGACAACTGGCGTGCCATCGTCGGACGGCTCGGAGCTGCGGCCGACGTTATGACTGTCCGGCAGGTAGTCGACTACATCAAACAGACGGAGCAGAACAACATGGCTTTCGAACTCGATTTTATCGCCTACGGACGCAAAAAGGCCGAAACGATGCGCCCCGGAACGGGCGTCGGGTACCAGATCGCCTTAAATGCGTTGGTCCGGTATATCGGCACGGAAACACTTGACATCAGCCGGATAAATGCCCGGTTCCTTACAGGCTTCGAACGGTTCATCGAGGCCGAACCCGTTCTGACGCACAGCAGAAAGGGCGCAATCCGCCAACTACACAAGACCAAAAAAGGCGGCCGCGCCGTATCGTCCTATCTTGCCTGCGTCCGCCACATCCACAATCTCGCAAAACAGGAGTTTAACGACGAGGAATTGGGCGTCATTCGCATACCGCAATCGCCATTCAAAACCTACAAAGTAAAGCAGCCGCCAAAGGTTAAAAAGCGAGCCATCAGCCCCGATATACTCCAGCAAATAATCAACCTCGGCGACGAACCGCGCCGCGCTGGGTCGATCTCCGATTTCACACGCCGCGATCTCGCCCGCGACTGCTTCCTCCTGTCGTTCGGTCTTGCTGGCATGAACGCCGCCGACCTATTATCCTGTCCTGCACAATCCCTCGATGGCGACATTATTATTTACAACCGACAGAAAACAGCAAGCCGCCGAGAGGACGAGGCGGAAATGCACATCAGAATCGAACCGCAGATCGCGCCGTTGGTCGAGAAATTCAAAGACCCGACAGGGGCACGACTATTCCGGTTCCACCTGCATTACCGGGACGGCAATACGTTCAACGGAGCGCTGAATCAAGGTCTGAAACGAATTGACGATGCGTTGCGGGCGGCCCGCGACGCCGACCAGCATCAGAACGACGACGCGGGCGAAGATCGGCCCCTGCCGGAACATATTACGTTCTACATGGCGCGCCATAGCTGGGCAACGATAGCCCGTTCGGCCGCGCTCAAAATCGACAAATACACCGTACACGAGGCATTGAACCACGTCGACGCAGACATGAAAATAACCGATCGGTATATCGACCGCGATTGGTCGGTTATTTGGCAGGCAAACGCAAAAGTACTTGGCCTGTTCGACTGGTCGGAACTCAAAAAAAGAGAGGAAAACCGAAAATAATTGGCGGGAATCTTGCATAATAAACAAATGTTTATTATATTTGCATTGTCAATAAAGCCAAAAGGATATGAAAAAACCAAGTAAGGAACAAAAGGAGTTCGAAGCAGAGCTAATTTACTATTTAAGGCTTTACAGCGAACTAAAAGGAAGAGAGGGAGCCGCAAAAATCCTCGTTTCCATTGAGGAGGAAATCAACAAGCTGGTCGAAATCCTCAAAGAATTGTAAAACACAGCTCCCCGCCTTGCGGGGCGGGGAGCATAAACAAAATAGACTATGGCAACCAAGAAAGAAATGGACGATTTGAAACGTCGTTTTATAAGCGCAGAAACGGAAGAAGAACGTAACGAAATCGGCAAAGAGATTTCCGCAGCAATCGAACAAAACGCCGAGGAGGTCGCCGCGATCACCCTTTCGCAGATCAAGGAAACGAATGAGCGCGCACAGGACGAATTAGTGCGCAATCGCCTTAAATCTGTACTTCCGGCAATTTCGTTGTCCTACATTGCCAAGACTTATTTCAATAAAAGCCGCAGTTGGCTGAATCAGCGAATTAACGGCAATACGGTTAACGGAATGCAGGCCAAATTCTCGCAGGAGGAACTACGCACGCTCGATTATGCGTTGAAAGACCTTTCGGCAAAACTTGCAGAGATTCGCGTTTCATAGCCTTTGCTTTATTGACAATCTCGCAGAAGCGAAACGCGACGCCCCGGCCAAACGGTCGGGGCGTTTTATATACATATTTTCACGGGAAAAAATTAACCCTTGCGTACATAATTTTTTACATATTTTCGGGCTATTTTGTAAACATCTGTCCGCGACCTGTCAACAGCCAGCGAGGCGAAACGCCATGATGCTCGACGATAAACGTCAGCCACGCCGTCGGAATCTCCCGGCGGCTATCCGTGTTGTCGCGCTTTTTATAAAAATTGCGCTTGTCGATGCCACCCTCGCGGCAAAACGTCTGTATCTTCGTTTCGCCCATCGCAAGCAAGGCATCGAACGCCTCGAAAAATCTGTCCGCAACAGTTTGCATAGATCAATACATTTTGCAAGCAGCTATGATTTCATCCTTATACTTGTAAATATCATCCAATGATTCAAGCTGGTGTTTCTGTCCCCATTTCTCCACGTTGCAAGTTTCGAGATACTTATTTGAACTATTGAAATACAGGCGACAGATCGGTTTTCGGTTATTGTCGTCAAGCAGGATTCCGAAATACGACATCGTATCACGGTACTGCACGCGATTAATATCGTCGACCTCCGGGTAAAGAATTGACCGAACGATATAAAATCCCTGCAATTCCTCTTCCGTAGTTACGATTCGGTTATCCTCTATTTTTTCTGCCTCATCCGAAGTTGCGGCCACATCCGCCCCCTGTTCGGTCTTATCGACCTTGTTTTCTACTACCGTATCGGCAGAGATCGCCGATTTAAGGCGTTCATTTATGTAATCGTTGGTGTATTGTACAAATGCCTGTTTCACAATCGCGCGGAATTGCCCCATTACAACGTCGTTGAAACGGCCGGGATAAATCGGCCGGGCAAAGTATTTGACGAACTCGTCGCTGGGATTGTTGATTTCCCGGTCAATGGCATTTCGAATTTCATTTGTAAACTTCAATTCACTGGCGGTGTTGAGAATCGTGTCTACATCGAAATAACTCTTGTGGAACTCACGCAATTTATCGACCTGCGATTCCCGGTATTTCTCCATATTGAATTCGAAGAACGGTTTTTCATCCATCTTGTTTTTCTCTACCAAGTCGGTATAAAAACGATAGATAATGCCGTTGGTCAGAATACCGAAGCGGGCGTTGGATACATGGAAATAACGAAACAGTTGCCCGTTATGCGATGTAAGGTCTTCTTTCCAATGTTTGCACTCAATCAGAATAATCGGCTGGCCGTCTTTATGAATGGCATAGTCGATCTTTTCCCCTTTTTTAATCCCTAAATCGCAAGTGTATTCGGGGACAACTTCCGTCGGGTCAAATACGTCGTATCCGAGGGTTTGAAGAAACGGCATAATGAACGCCGTTTTGGTCGCCTCTTCGGTTTGGGTATTCTCTTTAAGTTTGATAACCCGTTCACTCAACAGCTTGATTTGATCTTTGAAATCCATTTTGATATGTTTTTACTGGTTATTGGCAGATTGGAAACCCGATTCGAGGGGTACATCTTCAAACTTAACGGCAACCCCGGACGCTTGCCACACAGGGCGTTTGTTTGCATCCAATTCCCGGTAGATTCTTACACCGATCAAGCCGTTCGCCCCTCGCGTTTTAGCTCTTTCGACAAGCATATCAAGTATTTTATTAGGGGTTATATCATCCGCTGCGCCGGGGCCGAACTCCTCTCCGTACTCCATCGCAATCGAGGCAATAGGGAGGTATTTATATGTAGTTTGAGCCTCTGACGGAAAAATCCAAAAACCGCTGTTGATATAATCTGCATAGTCAACAGAATACCTTACCGTATAGGCTTGGTATGTGCAACACGTCAAACACAAAACGGCGCAAAGTGCGACAATTCTACCAATCCCAAGACGGAGTATCGGCCCTTTCAGAATCTTCGAGGGGGGGGGGAATTTTATAATCCCTACGCGTCGTAAAACGCAAGCCCCGACAGAGGCGAAGCCCGAAGCAAGTTTTTTCATAAATTCAAGGGTTAAAGTGTTTATATTAACTATTTTAAGGACATGCACATCAATACGCGATACATTCCGTAAATATCGGCGAATCGCACGGCAAAAGGCTGATATTTCGGGTCGGGATTCAAAGAATAGCACCGTACGGAATCGTCATCGTCCCCCTTCCGCACCTCCTTTATAACACTACCGTTACAAGTATCGAGGACATAAACCCGCCCCCATTCGATGAACGCCGTTTCGTCGACCTTTTTAATAAGAACCTGCGCCCCGTTCGGATAGTCCGGGGCCATGCTGTCACCCGTTACCGTCATAACAAAATCAACGTCACGAATCGGCGTGACAACGCGCTCACACTCGGCAATCTTAATTGACACAACAAAGTCGTTAAGTGTCCCGCCTTGCGCCGCAAGAGGCAGCTGGAAAATCCAGTGTAAGCTGCCCCCTAAAACCAAAGCGATTCTCCCCCCTT
>JAHZDG010000063.1 GCA_019422485.1 Alistipes sp.
ACCCGCCCGACACCCCGATTACGTTCGACAAACCCCCCGTCCTGGGGCCCGAAGCCTTCGAACCCAATGGTGACTACCATCAAATTCTGACCGATGAGTGGGGAACCGCCTGGGAATACCGCATCTACGGTATCACCGGCCACCCCAAATATTACCCATTCAAAAGTTGGAAACAAGGGCTCGAATCCTACCGGTTCCCGCCTTTGCCCGCTCCCGGATCGCCGGAGTTTCTCGAAGCCCAACGCCGATCCGCCGAGTTGCGTCCCCACTATTTTCTTTTCAACGGATGGGTCTCCATTTTCGAAAAGCTACATGCCCTGCGCCCCTTCGACGAACTGTTGATGGACCTGGCCAGCGAAAACCCCGATCTGCTCGCTTTTCTGGATCGGATTGTCGAATATTGGCTCCAGGCCATCGACTACTACGCCGCCCTGGGAACGGACGTTTTCGTTTTCGGAGACGACTGGGGCATGCAGAAATGCCCCCTGATCGACCCCGCACTCTTTCGTAAAATATACCGTCCCCGTTACGAGAAGCTGTTCAACCGCGTCAAACAACACGGCGGCCTGATCTTTCTGCACTGCTGCGGATACATGGGCGAACTGTTGGACGAATTTCTCGACATGGGCATCCGGGGATTGTGGCCCCAACTGAACCTGTACGACCGAGACGACTCCTTCCTGCAGAAATGCATCGACCACCGGGTCGCCATATACATTCACCCCGACCGCCAACGGCTCATTCCGTTGGGCACTCCGCGCGAAATCGACGACTATATCCACCGAATGGCCGATCGTTACCACGCCATCGGAGGTGGAGCCATTTTCTATGTCGAAATCGAAAACGACGCTCCTTTCGAAAACGTCAAAGCCCTGGTCGAAGCCATTGACCGCTATCGTTAACCTGAAAAAAGAAAACGAATGGAATCCCCCAAAATATCGCGCCGCACGTTTCTGGAACGCTCCCTGCTGGGCATGGCCGCCATGAGCCTCGCGCCCTGGGCCGACCTGTGGGCCGAAGAGCGTAAAACAGTCGCCCAATGGGCTCCGGAGGCCCGGCTGTATACCTTCCACCTGATCGGGCACGGGCACATCGATCCGGTCTGGCTGTGGTCGTGGCGAGAGGGCCTCTCGGTCGTCATGAGTACCTTCCGGGCCGCTCTGGATCGCATGAACGAAAATCCGGAATTCAAATTCACAGCCAGCTCGGCGCTGTTTTACCGATGGGTGGCCGAAAACGATCCCGAAACATTCCGCCGGATCCGTAAACGCATCGACGAAGGGCGTTGGGAGGTCGTGGGCGGATGGTGGATCGAACCCGATGTCAATCTGCCCTGCGGGGAGGCCCTCGTCCGTCAGGGCCTCTACGGACAACGGGAACTGGAACAACTGGTGGGCTGTCGGGCCCGTACGGCTTTTCTGCCCGATTCTTTCGGACACAGCCAATGCCTGCCGCAAATCCTTCGCCAACAAGGCATGAACCGTTATGTGTTCATGCGTCCCATGGACCATGAAAAGAAACTTCCGGCCGATCTGTTCTGGTGGGAAGGACCCGATGGCAGCCGTTTGCTGAGCTATCGCATCCAGATCGGATACAGCAACTCCCGAGACATCCGGGAGCGACTCGAACGAATCATCCGAGAGTTTGGGAAACAACCCTCCCATACCCTGATGGCCTTTTACGGGGCCGGAGACCACGGAGGCGGTCCGGCCAAGAAAAACTTTCAACAAATCGCCGAAATCCGCCAACAGACCGGAGCCCCGACCCTGATTTACAGCACCCCGGACCGATACTTCGACGCCATCGAACAAGAAGCGGAACTGCAACTGCCGGTTGTCAAAGGCAATCTGCACAATCATGCCGTAGGATGTTACAGCGTGGAAAGCGCCATCAAAAAAGGAAACCGACAGGCCGAAACCGCCTTAACCCTGGCCGAAACCATCTCCGCTATCGGGTCGGCCGCCTGGGGCGCCCGTTACCCTAAAGACGAACTCACCAAAGCCTGGCATAAGGTCCTCTTCCTGCAATTTCACGACAGTCTGGCCGGCTCGTCCCAAGCCGAACACTCCGACGTGGCCCGTCAAGGTTATGGATACGCCCTCGAAGTAGCCGACCAGAGTCGTTCGCTGGCCCTTCAAAAACTGGAATGGCAGATCGCCTCGGAAGACCCCGAATCAGAGTATTTGGTCGTTTTCAATCCGCAGGCCTGGGAGGCCCGTTGCGACGTGGAATACGATCTGAACATCAAGGAGGAAGCCCAACCTCTCGACGATCAGGGAAATCCCCTTCCCTACCAATGGAGCGTGGGCTCGAGCCAAAGCGAATCGGTCAAGAAACTGCTCTTTCGGACCACGTTGCCTCCCATGGGATACCGGCAGATCCGCGTCATCCGAAAACCGGCATCGGATCCCGTCACGACCGATCTGCAAGTTTCCGACCGCCGACTTGAAAACCGCTACCTGAGCGTGACCTTTTCCGATAACGGAGCAATAGATATTTTGGACAAAGAGAGCGGACGCAAAGTTTTCCGTGGCGGACCGACGGGGTGTCAAGCCCTGGTGCTGCAAGATCCGGGAGACACCTGGGGGCACGGCATCCAACGCTATGACGAACAGATCGGCACGTTCGGAAATGCCCGTTTCAAAGTATTGGAAGAGGGACCTCTGCGCGGCATGATTCGGGTCATCACCACCTACGAAACTTCGACCCTGACCATCGACTGGATGCTTTATGCCGACACCCGGGCCCTGGAGGCTCACGTACGGCTGGATTGGCACGAAAAACAAAAGATTCTGAAATTTGCCTTCCCGGTTGACCTGGAGAATCCCACGGCTACCCTGGAAGCCCCCTTCGCTTATGTGGAAGTAGAGCGTGACGGAGGGGAAGAACCCGGCCATCGCTGGGCCGATCTGAGCGGAACATGCGGAACACAAACCTGCGGGTTGTCTGTGATCAATGACGCCAAATACGCGTACAGTGTACACGACAACGATCTGCGCATCACGATCGTACGTAGTCCCGTCTACGCCCACAACGCCCCAAACAAACTCGACCCCAACAAGGAATATCCCTGGATGGATCAGGGCGAACAGACATTCCGGATGCAAATCATACCTCATGCCGGTGACTGGCGCCAGGTCGATCTTCCCCGACAGGCGGATCTCTTTCTGGGTCCTCCCATCGCGACCTATCAAGGAATTCACGCAGGAAATCTTCCCAAAGAGGGATCGTTCCTCCGAGTCAGCGGGCAAGGCATTCGGATAGCCGCCCTCAAACAAGCCGAAACCAACGAGGAATGGATTATTCGTTGCGTAGAAAGTTTCGGACAAAACACCACCTCCGAAATCCAGTTTCCTTCTTTGCAAGCAAAATGGACCGGCGAATTTGCTCCCTTCGAGATCAAAACCCTGCGCATCAATCCCCACAACGGTCGAATCCGAACAGTCGATCTGCTGGAAGAATAATTCACCCACGGGGTCTGGCATCGCCGGGCCCCGTTATTCTTGACGCCCGTCTTCAAAAACTTCACATGCTATTCCATTTTTTTCAAAGAAATTTTATTTTTGCTTCTTCTCAACCCGAAAAACAACATATTGCAACAAATTCCTCATTATAAATTCAAACTTTAAAGCCATGCTACGACACCCAAGCCATTTAGTCGGAGGAATCAGTCTGCTGCTCGCCTTGAGCGCCTGCACCTCCTCCCCCAATCCGGAGGCATTCCAAACCCCTCCGGCCGAGTTCCGCCCCCACACCCTGTGGTTCTGGAACAACACCCCCGTAACCCGTGAAGGCATCGACGAACAGATCGCCGGTCTGCACGACGACAGCGGTTACGGAGGAATCGGCATCCTGCCTTTCGGAAAAGAATTTACGCCCAAATACCTGTCGGACGAATATTTCGATCTGTACGTCTACGCCGTACAGAAAGCCGCTGAAAAGGGGCTGAAAGTCACCCTGTATGACGAATACGGATTCCCGAGCGGCAGCGCCGGCGCCATCAACGGAGACGACACGCCGCGATTCATGGAACGCCATCCGGACCTGACGACCAAACGACTGGATAAAATCGAAAAAGAGGTGACCTCCGGCGAAACCTACTGTGAAGCCCTGCCGACGGAAGGCAAACTCATGGGAGTGGTGGCCATGAACGTGGCCACCAAGGAACGGATCAACCTGAGCGGCGAAGCCTCGGGCGACACCCTACGCTGGACTGCTCCCGAAGGGACCTGGAAGGTCATGCAGTTTGTCTGCGTAACCGACGGTGACCCCAACATGGACTACCTCGATCCGGCAGCCGCCCAGGCTTTCATCGACATGATTCACGAAGCCTATTATCAACGCATGCCGGAAGCCTTCGGAACGACCGTTACCCATACGTTTTATGACGAAGTAACCCTATATCGGGCCCAAGCCCGGGCCTGGACACCCCGATTCAACGAAATCTACCAGGAACGCCGCGGCAGCGACCCCATCCTGCTCTACCCGGCTCTGTGGTATGACATCGGCCCCGAAACCCAGGCTGCCCGCAATGCACTCTTCTCGCTGCGCAGCGACCTCTATTCCGAAGCCTATCCTCAGGCCATCACCCGCTGGAGCCGCGAACATAACACCATCGCCACCGGCCATCAGGACAACGAAGAGATCGTCAATCCGGTGGGTACTTCGGGCGACCTGATGAAATGTTTCCGCTACCTGGAAATGCCCGGTATCGACAAAATCGGCACCACCCGGCCCACCATCACCCGTCCGGCCGAAAAATTCTACAAAATCGTGGCTTCGGCGGCCTACAACTGGGACCACTCTCTGGTGATGGCCGAAACCTACGGACTGATGGGCGATCTGTCGATGGACAGCCTGCGCAGCGTAGCCATTGACCAGTTCATCAAGGGGGTGAACTGGTTCATTCCGCATGCAGCCTGGTATAACGACCAGAAGGTAACCTTCAAGCCCGAACTTTCGGCCCGCAACCCCCACTACAAAGACAGCCTGTACGACTTTACCACCTTCATTGCCCGCCTGCAATACATGTTGCAGAACAACGCCCGGTTCGTGACCGATGTCGCCGTGCTCTACCCCATCCACACCATGCAGGGAGACCACTACTTCGACGGCCCGATCCGCCCCTATGAAGGCGGGGTGAAGATTCCCTACCTGGACTATGTACGTGTAGGCGAAATCCTCTCCAACGAAATCGGACAGGACTATCAATGGTTACACCCCGAGGTACTGGCTTCATCCTGCAGTGTGAATGAAACCGGTCTGAGACTGAACAACCAGGTTCAATACAACACCTTCCGGACGCTCATCATTCCGGCCTCGAAAACCATCAGCACCACCACCCTCGAACAGGCGCTGGCCCTGTTCCGTCAGGGAGGGAAGGTGATCTTCACCTCGCTGTTGCCGACCCTGTCGACCGAACCGGGCCAGAATGCTCGCATCGGCGAACTGATGGCCGAACTGCTCCCGCAAGGGAAAACCCTCCAGACCAACGACCGGGGCGGCGAAGTGCGTTTCCTGGAACAGCCGACCCCCGAAGCGCTTCATGAGGCCCTGCGCTCCGACATGCCGGCCGATGTAGCCTTCGAGGAGGGCAAAGCGCTCCGCTACCTTCACAAGGAACGGGAAGGCAAGAATCTCTTCTACCTGGCCAACTTCAGCCCGAAACCCTATCAGGCACCGATCACCCTGCGCGGGAAAATGCGACTGGAAGCCTGGAATCCCCACACCGGTGAATGCACCCCGATCGACGTCACCTATGACCGTCAAGGCGATCTGCCGGTTACCCGGGTCGATCTCTCGCTGAAAGGACGCGAATCCATCTTCCTGGTAGAACGTTAATACAAGACTTCTCCCCTCAACAAAGAGGGCCCGGCAGATTGTTCTGCCGGGCCCTCTCTTTTATGCAAACGTCAAACGCTATTCAATGATTTCGCAAACCGTATCGAGCCGTTTGCCGTGTGAAATCTTGGCATCGAATTCTACCACGGATACATTACGTTCCGGATCATAGTAGGCATTGTCGCCTTTCCATTTGCCCCGGAAAGTGATGATCGTGCTATCCTTTTCCGAAGTCGGATCCACATAGGTGATATATACCTTGTTGCCTTCACGACGGAACACCATGATGATCTCTTCGGCAATATCCAGAATTTCGATCTTGTCGTCGACCTTCAGGGTGGTCTTCGGAGCGAAGAACACGCAACGTACCGTACCGTCATCGAAACGAACAGCATGTACGTCATCCGACTGTTTGAGGATCGTGAATCCGGGGTGGGCAATCAGCGAATCCAGCCCCTGTTCGTTCGTGCGAGGCATCACCACATAGCTGTAGGTTGCTGCACGCGGATTCACCCCGTGATGAATCGCCAGATTGAACACTTCGGCCGACACCGGATCATCCGACGAGTCGAAATGGATGGCATGCCAACTGCCGGTCTGTATGCCTGAGGTATAAGAAACTTGCTGACGCTGCGGGAAGTAATACCCTACCTGATCGTGCAGCACGGCCTGCAGTCGGTCACCCGAGAAGCTGGCCATGGGAGTATATCCGGACGCCCCTTCGGTTTTGGCCCGCGGTTCTTCCCGACGGAACGTCTGATTGACGGCCGTAGTCACCGGCTGACCGTTGGCGCTGGAAATATCCGAACCCAGACAGAGAATATAACGGTCCGTAAAATACCACGATTTGTTGGCTTTCAGTCCGTCGGCATCGACCCGCATAACCGATACGCCGTAGTTGTCACCCACCAGACCGCCAACAATGTCGGATTTACCCTTGATCCGACGGTCTTCCTGCGGGAAATCGTTGTGGTCGGCCACGTTGCAAGTCACGCCCGGTACCCGGGTCCAATCCCATACGGGATAGATGTTATTATATTCGCCGCCGTCCTGATAGATCATCAACGAACCGTTGGCCATCACTTCGCATTTGCGGTTTTCGCCGTTGACCGCTTCGGCTCCCACCGTCCGGTCGGAACACATCTTCAATACGGCCACCCACTCGCCCCCACCCATATAGGTCCTCTCCGCCACACAC
>JAHZDG010000064.1 GCA_019422485.1 Alistipes sp.
GTGGCACCGTCCTGTTCATCCGGCAGGTCGTAAAGTTCCCATTGCCCGATGGTCCGTTCCGTTTGGGGATCGCCGCAAGTCAGAATGCGGTTGCCCAACGCACACAGCGATTCGAGCGTGCGTACGCTGGTGGTTCCGACGGCCGTGACCTCTCCCCGGTTGTCGATCAGTTGTTGCAGGGTGTCCCGATGAATTTCGAAATGTTCGGTATGCATCGGGTGCTCGCTGACATCATCCGTTTTGACCGGCAAAAAAGTGCCGGCTCCTACATGCAGGGTTACTTCGGTGGTTTGGTGGCCGGTTTGGCGTAATTGCTCGATCAGTTCCGGCGTGAAGTGCAAACCGGCGGTCGGAGCGGCTACCGAGCCTTCCAACTTGGAATAGACGGTTTGGTAGCGGCTGTTGTCCAACTCCTGGCTTTCCCGATTCAAATAGGGCGGAATCGGAATGCGACCCAGCGTTTCCAAGACCTGCCCGAAGGTCAAGGCCCCGTCCCAGGTGAATTCGACGATCTGTTCTTTCCCGGTCGTGTCGATCTTTTGGGCGGAAAGTCGATGTGTCACGCCATCGGCTTCGAAGTCGATGTGCAACGGGCCGGATTTCCATTTTTTCAGATTGCCTACAATGCACTGCCATTGGCAACTTCCCTGTACGGCGAAGGCCCGTTCATAATCGGCCGGAGCATGGGGCTCGAGACAGAAGATCTCGATACGGGCTCCGCTTTCCTTGAAGAAAATCAGTCGGGCCCGGATGACTTTGGTGTTGTTGAACACCAACAGACTGTGAGCAGGCAAAACCTCTCCGATAGAGGCGAAACGACTTTGGTGGATAGTTCCCCGATTATAGATCAATAACTTGGAGTCGTCGCGGTGTTCGAGCGGGAATTTGGCGATCCGCTCTTCAGGAAGCGGATAATCGTAGTCGGAAATGCGAATGTCGGTTCGTCTCATGATATACAGAATTGGCGCAAAGGTAACGATTCTTCTCGGATATTGCGCCGCTCTGGGGGCTTTCTCGGTGAAAACGCTCGGAGGATAGGGTCAGAGACATCGTTCGGTTTTGTGTTGAATTGGAAAAGGTAACCCCGTCAGGAAAGCTTGCGGAAGGTCGGGTTTGTTTTTACTCTTGTCATGCACTATCTTTGCCGCTGCATAGCAGGGAGGCTCTACCGCTGCCTGTGGCGGGCAACTGCCGCGGGGGGAGGAAAGTCCGGGCAACGCAGAGCACCGTCCTTCCTAACGGGAAGATCTTCGTGAGGGGATAGTCGCGTAACAGAGAATAACCGCCGGAACTTCGGTTTCGGTAAGGGTGAAAAGGTGGGGTAAGAGCCCACCGCGGATGTGGTGACACGTTCCGGCCGTACGTCTGACGGGTTGCAAGACCATGTATACCGACAATGAAGGGTTGCTCGTCCGATGTCGGGGGGTAGGTTGCTGATGAGTCGTGAGGGTGACCTCCGGCCTAGATAAATGGTAGAGGCTCCGCAAGGAGTACAGAACCCGGCTTATACGCCCTGCTATGTTTTTTATAGAGAACGTTTGATTTTAGATACGATGGGCTCTCGTTTTCTTGCGAGAGCCCATGTTGTTTGTATGCCTTTTGAGGTATGAGTCGTATGGGATTGATTCGTTAGGTGACGACCCCCAATGTTTATAGAAGGGAGTCGACTTTCCGGGTCAACGTAAGCATGGGGTGGTAGGTCAGGGTGACACTGCCGGTCGGGGTGCTGTAGGCGTTTTGGTAGTCGGTTTCGAAGCGTTCCAACTGTCCTTTGGTCCAGTGAACGGGCCGGATGGAATTGACGCCTGTGGCCCGGATGTGTTTCAGAACTTCCAACGGCGAGTCGAAGGTCAGCTGACGAATGTACTCTTCCCATTCCAGAATTTCGAAACCGCATTCGGTGAGCAGTTGCTGAAAGGCGTCAGCTGTATAGTACGACAATCCTTCTCCGGTAGTGGCTTTTATTTCCCGGAAATTCTCGGGTCCGAATGTGCTGATGATCAGTGCTCCGTTCGGATTGAGACGTTGGTGAATTTGTTGCAGGAAGTGGGGCAATGCGTCGAACCATTGGATGGTCGAAGCCGAAGCCACCAGATCCAAATGTTCCGGAAATGTGAGAGTCTCGGCATCTCCCCATTGATAAGTCGTATGGATTCCTTGTAGCAGAGGGGTCAGGTAGTGTTCGGCTCCGTCGGCCAGATCGTTGATGAACCATTGGGCCGAAGGATAACGGCTGACCAGCCGACGGGTGAAAAATCCTGTCCCGGCACCGATTTCCAGCCCTCGTTGGATGGTGTCCGGACCGCTGCTGGCAAGCAGTTGGTTGAGTTGAGCGCAGATTTCTTCCTGAACCACAGCCAGGGTGTTGTATGTGCGGAAGTTGGCCGTAAAGCGGTTACGGAGCCACGATTTGTCCGGATTCATAGCATCATCGTTTCGAGGCCCCAAAGATAAAAAAACTTTCCGGCTTTATGGGTTCAACAGCTCGATAATGGTATGGGCATCGGCAAAGGGGTAGTGGGGGGCCTCTGGAATTTCTACGATTCGGACAGAAGGAGTGTAGCTCTGCCAGCAGGCGCGTTGGTTGTCGGGAGGGAAAATCAAGTCACGGCCTCCGATCAGGGCGGTGTGCCAGTTCCAGAGCGTTTGTGCCGGTTGTTCGGTCCGTTTGTATAGTGTTTCCAGTTCCTCGATTTTATCCTCCAACGAGCGGGACGCAGGCCAACCGGAAGCGGTTGCATAAAAATCACCGTAAGTGCGTTGTTCGAACAGCGTGGTCCCTGCGGTGCGCAGACCGCGAAGCGTCAGTCGGAAGGGTCGAACCGGGATCCCGAAACGATCATCGACGGGTCGGGGTGTTCCGTTCAGCGCCAAGGCTTGTCGTATGGGCAGCGAGGCGAGTATCTGTTCGGACATCATCACTCCGAAGGACCATGCCATCAGGTCAAACGTTCGGTAATGTCCGATTTCATTCGGGGAGAGTGGCTCCAGCGATCGGTAGTCGTACAGACACAAAATGTCGTAACCCGTGGGTTGAATATGGGCGACGGACTGAGGCTCGCAAGCCCAGCCCAATGCCAAAATGAGCAGGTTGGGATGACCTGCTTTTACCAGCCAGCGTTTTTCCATAGTTCAGTGAATCGGAGAATCTCTTCGGTGGGCAGAGCGGCATTGAGCGATACGCGGACGCGGGCACAGCCCCGGGGAACGGTCGGGTAGCGGATGGGCATCACCCAGAAACCGGCTTTCCGCATTCGTTGACTCATTTCGATGGCTCGTCGGTTTTCGCCGGCCATCAGTGGAATGATGTGGGTGCTGTTTTCGTTGCCGGTGATCAACTGGGAAGTGGCGGCGTTTTTCTTCCATCTCGGGCAGGCGTCGGATTATATATTCCGACCATCGCAAAGAGATCGGCGGCAGAGCTGTGGAAAAAATCAGCGTTCTCATGCGGTTGATCAGAAAGTCGCGAATCGGAGGGTTTGAGATCACGAAAGCTCCCTGAGAGGCGATCGCTTTCCCCAAAGTGGCAATCAAAATGTCGCATTGGTCCAAGAGTCCTTCTTGAGCAACGATACCTCGGCCATCGGGCCCGCAAACCCCGAACGCATGAGCCTCGTCGACGTACAGTCGGCAATCGTACCGTTGTTTCAGCTCGACGATTTCTCGTAAGGGGGCGATGTCTCCGTCCATGCTGAAAACCGATTCTGTGACGATCCAGACGTTCTCGTATTGGGAGCGCAGTTTGCGTAACAGCCGTTCCAGGTGTTCCGGGTCGTTGTGGGAGAAGCGCTGCCAGTCGGCATCACTCAGGCGCAGCCCGTCGATCAGACTGGCATGAATCAGTTTGTCGGCCAGAATCAGGTCTTTTTTTGTGGTCAAGGCGGGTAAGACTCCGCTATTGACCGCATATCCCGAACCCAATACCAAGGCTTCCCGACCGCCGAACAGTTCGGACAGGGTCTTTTCGAGGGTGGTGTATTCAGGACTGTTGCCGGTGATCAGTCGCGAAGAGGGATTGCTGAGCCAAAACTGCTCTTCTGATTTCAGTGTTTCGAAAAAGTCTTTTTGCCAAGGCTCATCGGTGATGCCCAGGTAGTCGTTCGAGGAGAGGTTGATGTAGCGTTTCCCCTCGCAATACAGATACTTGCCTGCCGGTTGGAGATTTGGCAGGGTACGGAAATTGTCTTCGGCTCGCAGCCGTTCCAATGTCTCTTGTATCATACGAATATCTCTTGGTCGTGTATGTCTAAAAGGGTCATGACCGCCTGGCGCCCTTCGTCGCCCAGACTCAGCGAGTAGCGATTCACGAAAAGGTCGATATGTTGGCGGGTCACTTCGGGGTCGAGTTCCTGTGCGTGCTGCCGGACAAACTCGGCGGAGGCTTCGGGGTGTGCGAAAGCATATTCGATACTTCGTCTCAATACTCGGTCGACGGTTTTACGCAGTTCCGGCTCCAAATTCCGGGAGACGACGATGGCTCCCAAGGGAAGCGGAAAAGCTGTGACCCGTTCCCATTCCAAACCCAGATCGGCAACCCGTTGAAGTCCGTATTTGGCATAAGTAAATCTTCCTTCATGAATCAGGACTCCGGCTTCGTAGTCGCCTCGGGCCACAATCGGTGCAATGTCGGAGAAAAGATGGGGTGAGCAAGGTCCAATATCCGGGAATAGACGTTTCAATAACAGGTGAGCCGTTGTGTGCAGTCCGGGGACGGCAATCTTCATGTCTTGCAGATCCTCTCGGTGTAGGGCGTGACGGCTGACCAGCAGCGGCCCGTTGCCTCGTCCCAGGGCGCTGCCGCTGTCGAGTACCTGGTAGCGGTCCCGGATCAGGGGCAGAACGGCGTAGCTGATTTTGGAAATGTCGCTTTGGTTTCGGGTGACCGCTTCGTTCAGTTGTTCGATGTCGGCGAACGTGGGCTCGAAACAGAGGCCTTCGGTGTCGATGCGACCGTGCAACAGGGCGTCGAACATAAAGGTGTCGTTGGGACAGGGTGAGAGGCTAAGCGTTAATTTCATGGATTAAACGGTTGAGGGTTTCGGCCAGTTGACGGGTGGCCAATGGGATGTTCCATTGTTCGAAGGGGTCTCCCACGAAGTTGGAAATGGAGCGGATCTCCCAGCAGGGAATCCCTTTCTGTCGGCACATGGCGAAAAAAGCGGCCCCTTCCATATTTTCGATCTGGGCATCGGAGGCCGGGAGAAACGGTGCTCCGGCTACATTTACACATTGAGAAGTGACGGCCGGCAGATCCGATGGAAGCGGATTCGGGCAGTCGTAAAATTGACTGAATTTGGGCGTGAATCTTTCTCCTGAAAACGATCCGGTGTCGGCGGTCCGTTCCGTGCGGACCGCTACGCAATCGCCGATTTTCAGACCGCTGTCGGGGTAGGCCCCGGCAATCCCGGCCAAAATAACCTGTTCAGGCTTTTCGTAGTTCAATACCCGTTCGAGGGCCAGAGCCGTCGAAAGCATGCCGACTCCTGAGATGGTCAGCGTAACCTGCGGGAAGGAGTCGGTTCGGAAATACGCTGCTTCGGTTTCGGTCGGGACGAACAAGTGGATACGTTTGCGTTTCCGTCGGCGGCCGATGCGCAAGATGTGCCAGGAGATCAGGATAACGGTCAACAATAACACCCAACGAACCCAAGCCTCGTCGGTGAGTACGATGGCCGAGAAAGCGATGCCGCTCCACAGCATTAATAGAGTGGCGGAGGTGACTTCGGAAGGGATGCCTGCGCCTTGACGATAATTTTGCAGGTAGCGGCCGAAAAGCCGGTTTTGCAGTAGCCAGTCGTTCATGGCCGGAGAGCTTTTGGAGAAGCAATATACGGCCAGCAACAGAAAGGGAGTGGTGGGCAACAGGGGTAAAAAGGCCCCGGCAAACCCCAGCCCCACAGCAGTATATCCGATAGCTTTCCAGATGATCTTTTTCATAAGCGTCGCGGCGGAGGCGCACAAGATACGAAAAATCAAAAAAATGTTTACCTTTGTGAGCCTAATTTAGTCCTTGAATATGTCTGAAAATTCGCTTCTTTCGCGCCTCGACGGCCTGAAAATCAAATATGAGGAGATCGGTCAGCAAATGACCGACCCGGAGGTGATCGCCGATATGAAAAAATTCGTTGCCTTGAACAAAGAGTACAAGGAGTTGCAACCGATCGTGGAAACCAGCGAAAAATATCGGACGGCCTTACGAAATCTGGCAGATGCCAAAGAGATTCTTCAGAATGAAAAAGACGAAGAGTTGCGTGAGATGGCTCGGATGGAAGTTTCCGAGTTGGAACCCGCTTTGGTGCAGATGGAAGAACAGATCAAACTGTTGTTGATCCCGGCCGATCCGCAGGATAGTAAAAACGCTATTTTGGAAATCCGCGGTGGGACCGGAGGTGACGAAGCGGCCATTTTTGCCGGAGACCTGTTGCGGATGTATTTGAAATACATCGAAAAACGGGGCTGGAAATATGAAATCAACAGCGCCAGCGAAGGTGCTGCCGGTGGTTTCAAAGAAGTGGTGGTCAAGGTGACCGGTGAAGGCGTTTATGGAGTGTTGAAGTACGAGTCGGGGGTACACCGGGTACAACGCGTGCCTCAGACCGAAACCCAGGGCCGTGTGCATACGTCGGCCGCTTCGG
>JAHZDG010000065.1 GCA_019422485.1 Alistipes sp.
ACCTATGGTGGAGACTCCGAAAGTCGATGTTACTCCGCAATCAGACAGCCTGTCATCCGAGAAAACGGAGCCGGTTTCTCCCGTAGAAAATACCGATTCACAGACCATGGCCCTAACGGATCCTGTAGGGAAAGATGATCGTCCGTATCGATGGGCCATCAAAACCAATATAGCCTATTGGGCGGCAGCTGTTGCCAATATCGGAATCGAGTATAGTTTCGGTGATCACTATTCGATCGATATCCCCATTATTTATAGCCCTTATTCCGTGGCTCGGGATTACCAACTGCGTTTTTTGGCGGTTCAACCCGAATTCCGGTATTGGTTGCGCAATCCGATGCAGGGCCATTTCTTCGGGGTGCATCTCAATGTTGGGGCCTTCAATATTGCCGTCGATTCCAAAAATCGCTATCAATCTCCGGACGGTTTTTATGGCGTAGGGCTCAGTTATGGTTATATGCTGCCTTTCGCCCGCCATTGGGCAGCCGAGTTTACGGTCGGTGCAGGGTATGTCCACACGAAATACGATAGTTTTTATAATATTCCGAATGGAGCCTGCTATGAGAAGGATGTTCCCTATAACTACTGGGGGCTTACCAAAGTCGGAATCGGGTTGTTGTATAGATTCGGTAAATAAGCACAAGAAGAGTTATGAGAAAAGCAATCATATATATGATCGGGGTGATTCTTTGGGCGACGAGTTGTGATTCGTCGATTATGGAATATCCCGAGGATGGAGGTGTCGATCCGACGAAAGTTCAGGTGGTTCTGACGTTTGCGGTGGATCCCTCTCTCGAACCCTATTCGAAAGCAGAAGGGGCCGTCTCATCGGATGAAGCCTCGACGCATGATGTGCGTTGGATCGTCGAGATCTTTCGGGATGCCATTGAAGGGGAGCCTGTCGAACGGCGCGTTTTGAGTGTTGATCCGGCGTTAGACGGAAATCATACCATGGAAGCGACTTTTGATCTCCATGCGGCGAAGTATCGGGTGGTGGCCTGGATGGACTATGTCGATGACGGCTCTACGGAGGATAAATATTATGCGGTTTCCTCGCTCTCTTCGATCCGTATTCCGGAAACGGAGGATTATATCGGGGATGAAGACCATAAGGATACCTATGTGGGTAATCAAGAGCTCGATCTGACCGCTTATCGCGATCAATGGGGGCAAACGGTGGCACAGACCATTATGCTGGAGCGTCCCATGGCCAAGATCGAGTTTGTGACGACCGACTTGGATAAATTATTTGATGAGCTGACGTCACAAACCGCGTCGGGCCGAATGGTAGGGTCGAGACCGGTCACCCGGGCCGATCTGGCATCATGGCAGGTCAGCGTGGAGTATGACGGTTATTTCCCTTCGGGTTTCAATGCCTATACCAATAAACCCAATGATGCACGGGAAGGGGTTTCGTTTACCAGTTCGATGACGGCTTTGTCGGAGCAGGAGGCTCGCTTCGGAAGTGATTACATTTTTGTGAACGGCAGTGAATCGAAGGTGTACGTCAATCTGACCTTTCGGGATGATCAGGGGCAGGTGATGAATCAGGTGCGAGGCATTGAAGTGCCGATCGTTCGGGGGCAATTGACCCAGATTCGCGATGAGTTCCTGACGCAGAATTTTGCTCCCGGGATCGGGATCGATCCGGGTTTCGATGGAGAGATTGACTTTGTGATTCCAGACTAAAAATCTACAGAATATGAGAATTGCACGATATTTTTTATGGATTGGGATCCTGCTCGTTGGGGTTCTACAGGCAGGATGTCAGGCCGATCCGGAAACAACGCCTGGCCCTGAGTCGCAACCCGTGAAGGGTCTGGTGGCGATTCGGTCGCAGGTTGCTTTGGAAAACGAAGCCCATTCTTCATCGCTGCTCGTTGGAGGTACGAAAAGCGATAACGACGAAACTTTGGTGTATACCCTGGAGGTTTGGTCTCGGGAGACGAATCCTCGTTGTATGTTGCGCAAGACGGTGAATGGCAGTATGACGGAGGGGGTGCAACTGGAGATCGCTCTGATTCCGGGGAGTTATGATTTTTTGTTGTGGGCCGATTATGGAAATGGGCGTTATCTGACAACGAACTTGCGGGAGGTGACAGTCGTAACTGACTCTTATCGTACGGATGCGAAGCATGATGCTTTCGCATGTGCTCAGCAAGTGGAGTGGGAGGTAAATGCGGTTTGCCAAGCCATTTTGAAACGCCCGGTAGCTCGAATTCATCTCCAGAACGCCGAGGCGTTTGATCAGGCGAGTGAGGTCTCGATGATTTATGACGAGATGTATACGGTGTATGATGTATTGACCGGTGAAGTTTCAGAACCTCGGCAAGGGGTGTCGGTTTCTTGTCCGGCGACGACGGTCGGCTCTGCGCTGATCGGGGAGGATTTTCTGTTTGTCCCGGCAGGGAAAGAGACGGTGTCGTTGTCTGTGTCGGTGGATAATGTCACGAAAGCGCTGGAAGATGTTCCGGTAAAATCCAATTATAATACGAATGTAACTTGTTCATTTTAATAGTAGATGCGTCATATGAAAAAGATAGTACGTTTATTCCTGTTTGTTAGTTTGTTTTCGGGCTTGATCTCCTGTCAAAAAGACGAGAATACGTTCAAGGGGCAGGGTGAAACATCCACCTTGACAGTGACGATCCCTCAGGGCATCGCAACGAAGGCGGCCGATGATTATGGGCAGGGAGCCCAGATTAATCGTTGTATTCTGGAGATATATCGGGACGGTCAGTTGTATGGAGAGCGTCAGGTGGTTGCCGTGACGGGCTCTAAGGCTACCTTCAGTGGATTGCGTTTGATTACCTCTCAGACGTATGATTTTGTGCTGTGGGCTGACTGCGGCGAGGGGACGGCCGATAAGTATTACAACACGACGGACTTGACAGCTGTTACGGTGAATGCGGCCAATAAGGTGTATACCGGCAACGATGACGGTTTCGATGCCTTTTATGCCAAAGAAACGTATGAGGTTACCGGTAATTTTTCCGAGGAGATTACCTTGAAACGACCGTTTGGGCAGTTGAATGTGAAGACGAATGATTTGTTCTCGATTACCCATGAGGATCTTCGACCTGCCCAGGTTAAGGTTGCGTTTGGGTCGATCCCTACGACGTTCAATGTGTTGACCGGAGAGGCGGGTGAGCCTAAGGCTGTTACTTATGTGGCCCCGATTGAGGATGCGGCGACGGGAGCGTTGACGGTCGATTATCTGTTGGCGACTCCGGAACAGGCCGAACTGGCAGATTTTTCAATGACCTTCCTGGCTGCCGACGGTACGGAAATTGCAACCAACGACCGTTTTCGCAATATTCCGATTCGGCGCAATTATCGGACCAATGTTTCTGGAAATCTGGTGACCCTGCAAGGCGAACTCAATGTGACGATCGATGCAGAGTTTACGAAACCCGACATAGAAGATTATCCGGAACTTCGGTCTGTATTGGCGAACGGAGGACTCTGTGTTTTGTCGCAGGATGTTGAGATTACGGCTCCTTTAGTGGTGGAAGGTGATAAGACGGTTGAAATCAATTTGAATGGTCACGATATTATTAATACCACGTCTTTGCCGGATGGATCATATGGAAATACAACGGTCTTTGAAGTGAAAGGGGAGGCTGTGTTGAATATCAAAGGCGATGGTAATGTTCAAGCGATTGGAACCAACCCGAATGAAGACGGATACCGTATGGCCGTATATGCTTATGGCGATTCGAAAATCAATATCTATGGGGGTAACTTCTTTAATGATCAAGATTATAACGACCATAATGCCCAGCTGGATCTCATTTATGCGGACGAGAATGCGGTTGTCAATATTTATGGGGGGCGATTCGAGTCGGCTTGTGCCAACAGCAGCGGTTATTGGGTGTTGAATCTGAAGGATAACTCGAATGCCGCCATCAATGTGTACGGGGGGACGTTTGTGAATTTCGATCCTTCGAACGCCAAAACGGAAAATCCGGTGAAAGACTTTGTGGTGCCTACCTCGACCACGGTGAAAATCAGCGAAACGCCGGCACCTTACGGTACTTATGAAGTTGTTCCGGAAGGAGGACATGTCAGTGTCCCGATTGAGGTGGCGGATGCCGAAAGTCTGATCGAGGCCTTGTCCAGTCCGGTGGTGGAGCAGATTGTGGTGGCAGCCGATATGGATCTTCGTGAAGCGACGCTCGAAGACCTGACTTTTTCGGAATATAAAACCCTTGAGATCGAAGAAGGGGTAACCATTCAATTGGGAAACCAAAATCGTCTGACGGCGAAAAACGGACTTGCTTTGATCGGGAAGGGCACCATAGACAATACCTCGGAGGATAATAGTGATCTTGGGCAAGGTGGACGGCAAAAATCATTGATTCATGTGGAATCCGGGGATTGTATTGTTGAGGGGGTTACCTTGATTAATGATCCTGCTTATCATTGGCATGGGAGTGCGCCCGACTATCCGTATAACAGTGCGGCTATTTCCTATTGGAAT
Source organism: Alistipes sp. (assembly GCA_019422485.1). GTDB lineage: Bacteria > Bacteroidota > Bacteroidia > Bacteroidales > Rikenellaceae > Alistipes_A. The sequence goes on from JAHZDG010000065.1 coordinate 4,484, forward strand.
GATGCGAATCTTACGATCAATAATGCCCGGATTATTTCCGGAGAATTTACCCTTTGTGGAATGGGACGAGATAGTGCATCTGGTGAAATTACCTTGAGTAACAGTTATTTTGAGTCTACTTCTTCCAATAAAAATAATGGAAAGAATTCGGCGTATGCGATGCGTTTGTACGGATCGAAAATTAGAATTGATGATTGTGAAGTTAAAGGTATTCAAGGTGGAATTTCCATTGAAGGTTGTCAGGATGCCCTGATTAATGGCGGTAAATACTATACGGTAAATACGCCGGGGCAAACGGACTCTTTCTATCCGCTCTATATAACCAATGGCGCTGTCGTTACCATCACGGATGGAGAGTTTTCGGCTGCCAACGATTGGTCCGGAGGTTTGGCGGAAGGAACCAGTGCAGTGGTTTCAGGAGACAATGATGTGAATCTGCCGACAGGAAGTGTGATTCTGCAGGGAGGTCAATTTAGTGGTAAAGCTTATAATCATGTCACCAAAACGGCCTACGAACCTGCCAGTGGCTACGAATGGCAAGCCTTAACCGGAAGTGGTGATTTGAAGTGGGAGGTTGTCGCTGTGCAATAGTCGAAATCTTTCAGTTTATTGGTAAATAACATCGAACCGGGGACGACATCGACGCTTCCCGGTTCGATTGTTTTTGTGCGGTCTTATAAAAAATGCAACGGTCCAGAAAGTTGAACCGTTGCATTTTTAGATATTCCGTGAGCGGAGAACCACTCTTGTGAGAAAAGGATTAGATCAATCCTTTGGCTTTCTTTTCTTTGATTTTTTCCATCATATCGGCAGACATGCTGGGCAGATCCCATTTGGGTTTCCAACCCCATTCTTCGCGGGCGCAGGTGTCGTCCAGTGAGTTGGGCCAGCTGCGAGCGATCGCTTCTTTGACCGGATCCACTTGGTAATCCATCGTGAATTCGGGCATCAGTTTTTTAACTTCGTTGCAGATGATTTCAGGCGTGAAGCTCATGGAGGCGATGTTGAAGCTGTTGCGGTGGATCAGTTTGTCAGGATTGGCTTCCATCAACTGAACGCAGGCGTTCAAGGCATCCGGCATATACATCATGTCCATGTAGACATCCGAAGGTACGGGGCAAGTGAAATGACCGGTTTTAACCGCTTCATAGAAGATTTCTACGGCATAATCGGTGGTTCCGCCGCCCGGCAGGGTCAGGCTCGAGATCAACCCCGGGAAACGTACGCTGCGGGTATCTACTCCGAAGCGCGTGTGGTAGTAATCGCTAATCAATTCACCGGTTACTTTGCATACCCCGTAAATGGTAGTGGGGCGCATGATGGTATCTTGAGGAGTTTTGTCCTGAGGAGTCGAAGGACCGAAAGCGCCGATCGAACTGGGCGTGAAGAGGGCGCAACCACATTCACGAGCGATTTCCAGGGAGTTCATCAGGGCTCCGATGTTGATTTCCCAAGCTTTCTGGGGGATTTTTTCGCCCGTAGCGCTCAGCAAAGCCACCAAGTTGAAAATGGTGTCGATTTTGTACTTTTTGACGAGGTCGGCGTAGGCCTGAGCGTCCAAAGCGTTCAGTACATGAAAGGGACCGGTTTCCGCCAGACTTTCCACGTCCCGCATATCGGTAGCCACCACATTGCTCCCGCCATAAATGCTACGTAAAAGAGCGGTCAATTCGGATCCGATTTGTCCGCCGGCACCGATAATCAGTATTCTTTTCATGATTGTTTATTATTTTTTTCTAATTGTTTGAGTAGTGTCCAGGAAAGTGCTGCCAAATAGATGTTGACAATCACGATGACTCCGAGAGTCATGCCGAGATAAAAGCTTAGCGGTCTGAGAATCAGTAGCAACATGATGATCTCGAACAGGAAGATACCGACTAATAGACCGATGAGAATTTTTATCTTTTTTGCGTTTTCCATGAGCGTTAAACTTGGATTTGGCAGCCCAAAGGTAAATATTTTCCGGAAAAAATGCAGATAGTTTTTGTAAATTAAAAAAAGATTTCTACTTTTGTGCCCGCTGAGGAACGATAAAACGTTCGGCGTTCTTTACACAAGGGGAGATACCAAAGTGGCCAACTGGGGCAGACTGTAAATCTGCTGACTCTGTCTTCGTAGGTTCGAATCCTGCTCTCCCCACT
>JAHZDG010000066.1 GCA_019422485.1 Alistipes sp.
CTTTTGGGGGTCATCTTCCTCCGTTTTTTAGGGGTCACTTTAACCGTTTTTTCCACGATAATCGGAGAGATTTTCAAAAACAACAATAATGCCGTCGTGATTGTCTGCGACAACACAGATCATCGGGAAAAAGGTAGAAACAGGCTATTTCAACAATGGTATACCCGTCTGCACGACACAGCGATTTGCAAGGTGGACAAACAATATAGGTCTGAATATTACGACATCTATTCATCCTTGCTAATACATGAAAATAATCCGGATTTCGATAATATCGTTCGAGCGTTCATTCGACTGTCTGAAAACGGATTTATACCCGAAACCGAAAATGAGGACAAAAACATTAAATCAGATCAAGAATCAGTATTACGGTGAGGCAGGCACGCCAGAACGCGACCGTATCGAACGCGATCTCGACGCATTGCGGATCGGGCTGAAAATCCGAACGGCACGGGAACAAAAAGAGATGACTCAGGCACAACTGGCCGACCGAATCGACAAAAAGCGCACGTTCATTTCCAAGGTCGAAAACGACGGTGAGAACATTACGCTCAAAACGTTGTTCGATATTGTAGAGCGCGGATTGGGCGGGAAATTATATATTGACGTTCAATTATGAACGGGCTATCCTTACTGTGGATCGCCGACGCACCTGGATTACAGATGTGATCGCAATAGAGCCCCCTTTCTATTGTTCCCTAAAGCGTGACATTTCGTCACGTTTTTTTTGCATCTTCCGAAAAGTTCACTATATTTGTAGTGCTAAATCTCAATGCGGTATAATGCCGCCGAATTATTTCGGCTTTTTTTGTACCCGTATATTATTAAATTTAACTGCGTCGAGTTCGGTAGCGGAAACGCCCGACGGCCTGCATTGAGAGCCGAGCAACTCGTAACGCAGTTTTTTATTGCTAAATCTCAATGTTATGAAAACCACCACAACCTCCGCGGCCCCGCTCCCCGCGGGGCTTTTTCATCTCCCGTTTTGTCCTTTCCGACGGGGGCATGGCCGGCTACATTTGTTCCAAAATAACCGCCATGCCTTCACTCGTCGAGCAACACTTCGTCCGGGAGGTCCTCGCCAAACAGGGGGACCGCCTGCTGTATTATCAGGGCAATGCCATCCGCGAAAAGACGAATGCGCATTCCGGAAACCTTTTCGCACAACGAAGGATCGACGTATCCTCCGGCGACGAGTTCTCCGGCAAACTGGCCTTCACCCATAAAATTTACGAGCGGTTCCTCGACATGAAGGCCGTGCAACGGGGCCGCCGGACAATTCGCCAGAACCGCAAGATCCACAACCGGTTCATCGAATACACCCTCGCCAACATCGAATACAAACTCCTGTACGGTTTCACCGACGAAGTGGCCCAGCGTATCAAAGCACAGTTTAACGAACAAAACCCGCAGTAATGGCTTCGAAAATCAGAGAGGAAGACCTCCGGCTGAATATCATCGTAAACGGCGACGACGGCCGCAAAAAGATCAAGGAGGCCGAAGACGCCTTCAACGACTGGCAGGAGAGCATCAGGAAGACGCGCGCCGAGATGGCGGAGTTGGAGCGCCAGGGCAAACAGAACACCGTCCAGTACGACAATCTCAAAAAGCGGCTGGACAGCCAGACCGCATCCGCCGACAAGGCTAAGCAGCGGCTCGACACGCTGACCCGGCAGATGAATGTCAATACGATGACCATCGGGGAACTCCGCAAGCATGTAAGGAACCTTTCCCGGGAACTGAGCCAGATGGACCCGCAGGATGCCAGGTGGAAAAAACTGAACGCAGAACTGCAAACCACAAAGAACCGGCTACGCGAATTGACCGGAGCCTCCCAAGGGATGCAGGGCGCATTCGACAAACTGGGATTCGGGAAAATAGAGGCTGCCGTCGGAAAACTGTTCGTCTACTACAACGCCATCAAAGGCATCTTCAGTCTCTTCACCGGCGGGATCAACAAAATCCGGGAGTTCGAGCAGGCGAACGTGAATCTCTCGACGATCCTCGGCGTCCATGTCTCCCAAATGACGGGGCTCACCAAATCAGCGTTGGAACTCGGACGGACGACCGAATACACCGCATCCCAGGTCACGAACCTGCAAACCGAACTGGCCAAGCTGGGCTTCAACCAGCCGCAAATACTGCAAATGACAAAACCCGTGTTGCAGTTCGCCACGGCAGTCGGAGCAGATCTTCCGGAAGCCGCGGCGCTGGCCGGCGCAACGCTTCGGGCCTTCGACAAGGATGTATCCGAGACGGATGACGTATTGGCGACAATGGCCGTAGGGTGCAACAAGTCCGCCCTCTCGTTCGAGTATCTGCAAACCGCCATGTCGATCGTCGGGCCGGTGGCCAAAACGTTCCGGTTCGACGTTAAGGATACCATCGCCCTGCTCGGAACCCTTGCGAACAGCGGCTTCGACGCATCGAGCGCCGCGACGGCAACCCGCAACATCCTGCTCAACCTCGCCGATGCAAACGGGAAGCTCGCCAAGGAACTCGGCCAGCCCATACGCTCCCTGCCGGACCTGATCGACGGCCTCCAGCGACTCGACGCCAAAGGTATCGACCTTGCCAAAACACTCGACCTGACCGACAAGCGCAGCGTGGCGGCGTTCAACACGTTCCTGCGGGGAGCCGGTTCGATGGGAGAACTCCGCGACAGCCTGCAAGATGTCGATGGAGAACTCAAACGCATACAGGAAGAGAGGCTGGACTCTGTCGAAGGGTCTGTAAAACTCTTGCAGAGCGCATGGGAGGGACTGATGCTCTCCTTCTACAACAGCAAGGGATTCATAAAGGCCGTAATCGACGGGATCACCGGGCTGATCGAAGGCGTCACCAAACTGATCGGGCCCAGCGAATCCCTCATAGACCAGTTCGACCAGCAGCTCGACAGGGTGGCCACGTTGGAAAGCACCATCCCTCCGCTGGTCTCGGAGTACGAAACGCTCCGCAGCAAAACCGAGCTGAATGCCGACGAACACGAGCGGCTCAAAACCGTCACCAAAGAACTCGCCGATGCCTACCCCGGGGCAATCAGCGCTGTCGATGAATACGGCAACGCCATAGAGGTCAACACGGCAAAAATAAACCAGTTTCTCGAATCCGAACGTGCCCGTCTGAAATACATCTATGCCGATTCGATCAAGGACCTCGAAAAAGAGGTGGAGAAACAACAGCAGATTATTGAGAACGCTCAGTCGCAAATCGAAAGAGGAACTACTTATACAGGAGGTTCGCTCGGCGGTGATATTGGGCGCATACGCGATTTGACTTCCGAAGAAGTAGCAGCACTCCAGCGAAATATCGCCCATGCCCAAGAAATCCGACAGGGTGCCCTGGCACAGCTTAAACGCCTGAACGGCCAGGAACTGGAGGAGATGATCTCGGCCCAGAACGAGCGGCGCGAGGCTGAGAAAGCCGCCGCGGAAGAAGAAAAGAAACAGCGCGAAGAAGAGGAGAGACTCCGTCAGGAAAAGCAGGCGCAGCAAGCCGCGGCGGCGGCCGCTTACAAAAATCTCGACGAGAAGGAGATCGCCGAGCGCATTGCTCTCCGAAAGAGATTCCTCGACGGGGAGATCGCCACCGAAAAGGAGTACAACGACCAGCTCCTGCAACTCAACATCGATTCCCTGAACAGGCGTCTCAATTCCGGAGAACTGAAAGGCAAGGAGCGCCTCAAAGTCGAGGAGCAGCTCACCACCCTGCTCCTGCAACAGAAGAAACAGGAACAAAAAGACCTCGAAGAGATCGAGAAACAACGCATCGACAGCATTACCGATCCCGTCGAAAAAGAGGAGGCGCTCTATGCCCAGCAGCAGAAAAAGTATGCCGGGAACACGGCCATGCTCGAGCAACTCGCCCGAAGCCATGCACGCAAGCTCACGGAGATAAAACTCAAACAGGCCCTTGATGCCCTGAAAACCGAGGAGAATCGCTACAAACAGGAGCGGGACCTGATGGTAAACCAGCAGAAAGAGGAACTATCCTTAGCGACGCTCACCGCCGCACAGCGCAAAAAGATCAAGAAACAGCAGATCGAAGAACTGAAAGCTTTCGACACCGAATACTATACCGAAATGTTGACAAAGGTCCAGACGCTTTTCTCCGAAGGACAGATCGACATTCCTACGGCCGAAGGACTTCTCAAATCGATAGACCTCGATTCTGAACTGCTGAGCGACGAAGAAAAACGGCAGCTCCAAGAAATGATCGACACCATCACGGCCAAACTCGCCGCGGCGAAGGATGCCGTAAAGGAGCTGGGATACTCGTTCACGACCAGGCAGGGCGACATCCTGGGGTTCTCTCAGGATGACTGGGGCCTGTTCTTCGAAAACATATCCAGCAGCAAGGCCGGGGCCGACGAACTGAAAATGGCCCTGACGGCTGCCGCAGAGGCTGCCGACATGGCGATGACCCTATATTCAGGCTACGACAAAATGATGACGGCAAAGGAGAATGCCTCGCTCAAAAAGTTCAAAAAGAACCAGGACGAACGCAAAAAATCCATGGAGAACAGGCTCGATGCCGGGCTGATGACTCAGGAACAATACGATGCCGAGACCGAACGCATGGACGAGGAGTACGACAAGAAACAGGAGGAACTGGAAATCAAGCAGGCCAAACGCCAGAAGGCCCAAAATCTCGCTCAAGCTACGATTGCGACGGCGCGGGCCGTAGCCGAAGCTCTTCCCCGCCTCGGTCTGGCAGCAATCGCCGCCGCCATGGGTGCTGCACAAATCGCCACGATCGCAGCAACGCCAATCGCCGGAGCCGAAGAGGGCGGCCTGCTCGTCGCACGCACTCAAGACGGCCGAAAGTTCCAGGCATCCGTAGAGCCCGACAAGCGGGGATATGTCGAGCGGCCCACGGTCATCACCGGGGAGAACGGACTCGAGTACATCATACCCAACGAAGCCATGAAGAACCCTACAGCCCGACCTATCATCGGACTCTTCGAAACCGTGCGGCGGCAGGGAAACCTTGCAGACTTCAATTTCGGCGAAGTACTCCCGGGCCTCTATAACATTCCCGGCAGGGCCGCAGGCGGAGCCATTTCCCCGGGACAAGCAATCGACACGATCAATGCAAGTCCGACGGTTTCCACCGCATCCGAAGGTTCTGATCCGGCACTCGTCAGGCTGCTCTACACGGCGGTAGTCAGGCTGACCGAACGCCTCGACGAACCCATCCGCGCCGATGTGTCCCTGATGGGCAAGGCCGGGCTGATCGAGAAGCAGCGCGAATACGAACGTATGATGAACCGCGGAAAACTTAAATAGACATGTTACTGATCAAAAGTCTCGAATCCGGACGAACGCTCGACATCACACCCGGGCAGGAGATAACGCTCACCCTCGAAAATCCCCTCTTCGCAGACGACCGCATGCCTGTGGCCGTCTCAACGGGCATCGAGTTCCCGCTCTCCCCGACAAACAAGGTGGAATTCCGGTTCGTCGATGTCATGATGATTCCGCCCGCCGTGCAAAAGATTCCCGCCACCATCATCTTCGAGGGCTTCGAACTATTCTCCGGGGAACTCCAGTTCGACGAGTTCTCCGACGGAACGCTCAAATACACATTCGTAGGTGCCGATGCGACAGAGGCATTCTCCGGGAATATCCACGAAATAGCGTGCCGTGACTACGGAGGCATGGCAATGTCAACATTCGTGCAGAACGCCCGCAAAGGAGATTATCCCGATATCGGACTCCCGATGATCGTCCGCAAGGCCAACAGCGCAAAGATCGAATACCCCACGGCCGCAGGAGAGGCGGAATGCTCTTCGATCGACAAATACGCCAACCACCTCTACACCAACACCCCCTATATCATTCCGGCAATCAAGGCAGCCTATCTGCTGGAGAAGATCCACCCCAAGCTGATCTTCCCATCTCAAATCCAGGACTATCTCGATCGTATGGCCATACTCGGAACCTACAAGCCCGAAGCGTGGCAAAATGACCGATACGGTATCCCCTATACAACACCCAGCTGGAGCAATCCATATATCGGAGACGGATTCAATGCCGCGGAGGCCCTGCCCGAGATGACAAAGGCGGAATTCATCGCCAACATCCTCAAAATGTTCTGCGCGACGATATTCCCCGAAAAAGGATACTACAATGTACGCACCAACAGCTCGATACTCCAAGACAAGACATTTATCGACTGGACGCAGAAGGTATCGGACATCTATGCCATCGTCGCCGGAGAGGCCGGAGGCTACTCCCTGGAATACGCCAACGGCGAGCAGAACTACGACCCTGCCAAAGAGGAAGATTTCGGCGAAGAACTCGCACAGAGCATCTATTCTGCATCCAACTACGAGGAACTGATCTCCAAATTCCGGACTTCGGACGACTATGTCGATGTTCGTGTGACATTCTCCGGGAACGTCTATTCGGGAAAGGCCGTAAAAGCCTACTTGTACTGGAGCCGCTCTCCGGGCGTGCTGGGAAAGCCTATTTTCAACAAGACAGAAACCTCGATACCACTCATTGACATCGTATTCCAGGCCAACGTCAACAAGGTCGA
>JAHZDG010000067.1 GCA_019422485.1 Alistipes sp.
ACAAACTCGATAAAATCCTTTCCTTTGTCCTCCCGTGTGAGCGGTTTGTCGGCCAAAAGATCTGATATTACCTGTTCCGTAATCTGGTTTGGATGTTTCTGCTGAAACTCGGCCAAAAGGCTGTCAATCTTATCTACCCTGGCAAGCAACAGACTGTTGATACGGTTGGCTTCCGGGCCATAGCTCGCCCTGACTCCGCCACGCCCCTTGTTGGCTTTCTCGTTCCAGTCTCCCAACCGGACAAAGATATTCATACCCTTGCGTATCACCTGCCGGTTCCAGGTGTATTCAAGCTGGACAAGATACTGTTTGGCAGGATCAATCTCACCCCTGACATGCAGGCGGTAGCGTCCCAATGGATATAGTCGTTTAGGTCTTCCCATAGTGGAGGATATTTGAATTGGAAATACAGCTTGCGGCAATACTCACAAACCTCTGTAAAGGTAATGAATTTTGTCCAAACAAATCCCGATCTCTCCTCCAAAAATTGTATTTTGTCCAAACAAACCGCGCCATCTGAGGCGGTCAAACACTGTTGTCCAAACAAATTAAATCCCCGCTAATCTATCTGATTAACAGGGATTTAACGATTATTCAGCGCTTAAAAACGCATTAATATTCTTCCTCGTTGAAGAAAAAGTCATCTTTGCTTGGATAGTCCGGCCAAATATCTTCGATGCTTTCGTAAATTTCGCCTTCGTCTTCGATTTCCTCCAGGTTTTCGATGACCTCAAGCGGGGCTCCTGAACGAGTGGCATAGTCAATCAGTTCGTCTTTGGTCGCAGGCCAGGGTGCGTCCTCCAGTTTTGAAGCTAACTCTAAGGTCCAATACATAGCGATTTGTTTTTTAGCAGTTTAACCAATGTATCCCTATATGAAACGCAAAAATATAAAATTTTTTATGAATTATACTCCCAGAGTATTTCTTTTACATGAAATTCGTCGGTGAGTTTGCGTCCCAGTACATACAAATAGTCAGAAAGGCGGTTGATGTATTCTCCAACGGACTGATTGATGGAGTTTTCCTCGCCGAGAGCGATGATGTTGCGTTCTGCACGACGACATACCGTACGGGCAAGATTCGCTAAAGAAACCAGCGGGTGTCCGCCGGGTAGGGTGAAGTGCGTGATGGGTTTTAAGGTGGCTTGCATGGCATCGATGCGTTCTTCCAAATAGTGAACCTGGGCTTCGCCAAAAGCCGGAAGTTGTTTGGTGACGGTGTCTTCGGCCGCTAAATAAGACGAGAGCCGCATCAGATCATCCATGATTTGCAATAAGTCCTGCCGATAACCGTTGAGCTGAGCGGCTTCGGAATCCATATTGTCTCTCAGGTAGGAGATCTGGGCCATCAACTCGTCGACTGTCCCATAAGCTTCGATGCGTGGATGGTTTTTGGGAACGCGACGCCCTCCGATTAATTGGGTTGTTCCGCGATCTCCGGTTTTGGTGTATATCTTCATGGTGTGATAAGTGTTTGTTATTCGGTTAAATGTGGTAATGTTGAGGTTGCAGTTTCGGGTCGAAAATGTAGATCATCAGGTTGCCGCGATCGACGCTGACACAAGGGTAACGATGTCGAATGGACTGAGCGGCTTCACGGCCGCGACGAGTCAGGTGGGGAGCCAGAATGACTAAAACGTCATGTCCGATCGACGCTTCACGAGCCGTATCGATCAGGGTTCGGGGAAAGACACCCGGCAAAATGATCCGAAGTTTTCGCTCGTTGTCCAGATCGGTCTTCAGAGGGTCCGGATTGTGAGGGCAGGTCAGCACAAAGTCAGATAATTCGCAGTATGCTTGCAGGTTTTGGAGCATAATGGCGGTTCCGGACTTGATGCCTTCAGTGCGGAGACGTTCATACAGACGTGTGTCTGATCCGTTGAGCCGATTGCGCATGAAAACGTTGCGCACCATCCCGTACATAAACGGAGAGTGGATGCTTCGGCCCCGGAAGTGGCGCAGGTGGATGCGCGAACGAACGCCGAAATAGACTCTGGAAATCGGTCTCGCGAAACCTTGAAACATACTTATAAATCTTTTAATTCTCCGGCCAAATGACCGGTTGAATAGGCAATTTGTAAATTATAACCGCCGGTGTCGGCATCAATATCCAACAGCTCTCCGGCGAAATAGAGTCCTCGTATCCGCTTGGATTGCAGGGTTAGCGGGTCAATTTGGTCGGTACGTACTCCGCCGGCCGTTACGATAGCCTCCGAAAAAGGGCGGTAGTCGGATATGGGCAGCCGCCATGCTTTTAATAGCCGGATCCATGCACTCTTTTCCTGGGAGGAGAGTTGGATCAGGGTTTTTCGTGGGTCGATACCGGCTTGGCGTAATGAAAATACGGCCAAGGTGGAAGGAAGCAATTTTCCTGCCAGGGAGCGGACTGAAGCGGAAGAGGGGAGTGATTCGATTTCTCGTCCGAGGCGGGCCTGTAGCTTTTCGAAGCTGAGTGCCGGTTTCAGGTCGAGTTCCAACTCGACACGATGTCCGTCGATCAGGGCGTCGACAGCTTGTCTGCTCATGCGTAAAACGATGGGACCGCCGATTCCCTCTCGCATGAACTCCAGTTCTCCGAATTCCGAGGCGGCCGGACGATGGTCGATCAGCAGTTTGGCTTCGATGTTGCGCAGATGCAGTCCGCACAGCGGCCGCAGATCTGCAGAAGATTCCAGGGGTGTTAAAGAGGGTCGGATGGCCTCGATGTCATGTCCTGCACGATGAGCCAACCGATAGCCGTCGCCGGAAGAACCGGTGGCAGGGTAGGAGGCCCCTCCTGTCGCCAAAATTACCGCCTGGCAGGCAATCTCTTCCCGGTTGCCTCCATGCTGTTCGACGATAACACTATGGATGTGCCCGTTTCGGGTTTGCAGTTCCCATACACGACTGTGGCATTCGATGCGGACGCCTTGTTGCTGGGCCCAGCGGATATGGGCTTCGGCTACATCCCAAGCCCGGCCGCTGGTGGGGAAAACGCGCTCACCCCTTTCGGTGGTTAAGGGAACGCCGATCTCCTCAAAGAATTGAACCGTTTGTCGGTTGTCGAACTCCCGGAAAACGGGACGGAAGAAATCGGCTCCGCTGTGGACTTTGGCCAGAAAGTCGGCTTCGGAACGCATATTGGTCAGGTTGCAACGGCCTTTCCCGGTAATGCGGACCTTGCGCTGAGGCTTTTCCATACGCTCACACAGCAGTACGTTTTTACCCGCAGCAGCGGCTACTCCGGCAGCCATAATCCCGGCCGCTCCTCCTCCGACAACGATGACATCGAAATACCTCACAGCTCTTAAATTTCCCACAAAGATAAAAAAACGCCCCTGTTTCTTTTCGGTTCCCGAAAAAATATGTAGCTTTGCCGACCGCTATAAGCAGATAACCTATTCATATCCCGAAGCCTGCGGGCTTCATAAGTTCCTGAGCATGCTAAGCCGAAGATTATTGAGAATTAAGGCAATCAAAGCCTTGTACGCGCACTTTAAATCGGAATCCGATTCGTTGGCCGCTTCTGAAAAGAACCTGATGTTCGGCATAGACAAGACCTACGAACTCTATCACCAGCTCTTGTGGTTGATTGTCGATGTGGCTGATGTGGCCGAAGCCCGTATCGAATTGGGTAAACGCAAACACCTGCCTACGCCCGAAGAGCTTAACCCCAATACCAAATTTGTCGAAAACCGTGTGATTGCAGCGATCCGTCACAGCGAAACGTTGTGCGACTATCTGGAATCTCACAAGCTCGGTTGGGTCAACTATCCCGAATTGATCAAGAAACTGTATCGGGAGATGGTGGCCAGCGACTATTATCAGGCCTATATGGCCGATGAAAAACGTTCGTTCAAGAGCGATGTGAAATTGGTTCAGAACTTCTATCTGAACACGGTGGACAACAGCGAAGATCTGGAAACGGTGGTGGAAGAGCAGTCGATCATGTGGGCGGACGATCTCGATTTCGCCAATATTATGGTGCTGCGTACGCTTGACGATATGCGTGCTTCCCAGGAAGAACTTCCGTTGCTGCCCAAGTTCAAAAACGACGAAGACGAACGTTTTGTCAAGGATCTTTTCCGGGGCACGGTCGTTAATCAGAAAAAATATTTCGAGTATATCGACAAGTTTACCCAGAATTGGGATGTGGATCGTATCGCCTTCATGGATAATCTGATCATGGCAACGGCCATGACCGAATTGTTGACTTTCCCGTCGATTCCGGTGAAGGTGACCTTGGACGAATACATCGAGATTGCCAAGTATTACAGTACGCCCAGCAGTAGTGTCTTCATTAACGGGGTGCTGGATAAAATCGTTGAAGAATTCCGTCAGGAAGGCCGCCTGGAAAAGAGCGGACGCGGTCTGTTGGAAGAATAACAAAACCATGAAAGGCTGGTGGGTCGGATTATGGGCCTTGTTGGCGGTCTCTTGTGGGGAGGCTTCCCGTTCGACGAAGGCAGAAACTCCCTCCGAGGTGATTTCCGAACGTGTCATCGCTTTGTCTGATAGTTCATTGCGAGCTGGACAGGCAGATACCGTCGATATGGGGCGCATCCATGAGGGTGAACGAATCCGGCAAGATTTCTGGTTGAGAAACGACTCCTCAAAACCTTTGTTGATTCTGACCGTGAGAACCAGTTGCGGTTGTACGCAGGTGGATTTTTCCAAAACACCGCTGGCTCCGGGCGAATTGACACCTTTTTCTTTTACGTTCGACAGCCGTGGATTCAGCGGCTTTGTGTTTAAGCATATTTCGGTTTCTACCTCCCTCGCTACGGAACCTTATCAGATGGTCCTGCTCGGAGAAATTATTTAATTTTTCCGGAGAAATGTCTACATCCGGGGAGGATTCTTGCACAATTGTGGGAATATATTAACTTTGCGAAACAAATTTAAACAAACACAAGAATGATGAATGTGATGACGATTATGCTTCAGGCTCCTGCCGCTCAGGGTGCCGGTGGAAGCATTCAGTTTTTGATCATGATGGTGCTGATCTTCGCCGTGATGTATTTCCTGATGATCCGCCCGCAGCAGAAGAAACAAAAAGAGTTGGTGAAATTCCGTAACGCACTGGAAAAAGGCCAGAAAATCGTGACCGCCGGAGGAATCTACGGTACGGTGAAAGAGGTGAAAGAACAGTATGTGTTGATGGAAGTGGACAATAATGTAGCGATCCGGGTCGATAAAAGCATGGTTATGAAAGACTCTTCGGATCTGGCCAGCCAAGGCAAATAATTTTGTTTCATTAGTTTATAAAAATCCCCTGCTATTCGCCATAGCAGGGGATTTTTTTATGGTCGTGAATCGGAATTCCTATTCCGTTTTGCGGTAGGTCAGATTCAGCGGTTCGAAAGCCAGTCGATTGATCAGGTTTTCGATGTAGTTGTAGGTCATGACCATGCCTTCATAGTTGATGCGGTCTGCGCGGTCGCCGGGCGTGTGATAGTCCACATGATGACGCGTGCCGAACGAGAAGGCCGGAATGCCTTTCTGGTAGAACGGAGTGTAGTCGGTGGGACCGGTACCGCGGAATTCCCAGATCAGATCCAGTTTGTCGTTGTTGGGCAGGCTGGCGAACAGGTCGGTACCTTCATAGGCGCTCCCGATGCCGCGAATGGTCAAACCTTTGGCATCCATGCGGCCCATCATATCGATGTTTACCATGACTTTCACCTTGTCGAGCGGTTCGACAGGATTGGCAGCATAATGTTTCGACCCTTTCAGACCGCGTTCTTCCGCCCCGAACAGGATGATGATCACGTCTTTCTTCAGGAAAGCGCGGCGCTGGCTGATGGACCGAGCCAATTCCATGACTCCTGCCGTACCGGATGCATTGTCATCCGCACCGTAATAGATTTTCGTTTTGCCTTCGTATTCGCCTACCCCCATGTGGTCGTAGTGGGCGCCCAGAATCATGACATCCCCCTGCGGATTGTTGGCCTTGGGGGCTGCGATTTTGGCAACGATGTTAAACGTGTGTTCAGTGAGCATATTGACTGCTACGCTGCCTTCAACGGTTTTCCCGGTGAGGGTTTTCGCTACCTGCGGGGTTACTTTGAAGACGGAGATAGATCCGGTCGGCCAGCGGGCCGGCAGATTGCTCAGTGGTTGTCCGACCATCAAAATACCGGCAGCTCCGGCTTTGAGGGCCATTCTTTCCCGGGTGCGTTGTTCCGAACCGTCGGTATAGCTGCGGGGGGTGAGTTGTACCAAAACGAATTTTCCTTTGACATCTTTCCCGATGTAATCGTCTTCTTTCCCTTCACCGACATTGACGACTTCGCCCTGGAACGTTCCGGTGGCCGAATTCAGCGATGGCAGATAATCTTTACCGTAGGTGAGGGTGCGTTTGCCGACTTTCAGAGAACATTGATCCTCTTTGAGCTCCCGGTATGCCTGG
>JAHZDG010000068.1 GCA_019422485.1 Alistipes sp.
ATCGGGTTGTCGGGCGGGTATTGATTGAATAGGTCGATCAGTTTCTGTCCGTGGACATAGAGGCCGGCCGGCGAGCCGTGATAGACGAGCGGGATCCGGTCTGGCTGGCGGTATTCAAAAGCATCCTGCATACGTTGGCGGGATGCACCGGAGAGATCGTTCATGACAGGACAGTTTAGCGCAGTTTACGGAACAGGGTGAACAGATAGAGCCAGACCAGAGCCAGCAAGGCCATGGCGGCCCATTGATCGAGGCTGTCGGAGACCACGCCTAAGATAGGCGGCAGGATAGCACCTCCGAATACACCCATAATCAGCAGGGACGAGATTTCATTGGCCTGGTCGCTGCGATAGTGGAGGGCATAGGAGAAGATGATGGAGAAAAGGTTGGCGTATCCCAGTCCGAACAGGATCATTCCCGCCAAAATGGCCCACAGATTGCCAAAGAGTAAAGTGATGATCAATCCACCCAATGCCAGAATAACGCTCCAGATGAAGAAGTGTCGGGCAGACAGGCGTAATAATAACAGGGCGCCGAGGAAAGCTCCGGCCGTTCGGGAGAAGAAATAGAGGCTGTTGCCGAGTCCGGCTTCGTTGATTTCCAGGGAGCAGCGTTCCATCAGGTATTTGGGCAGGGTGATGTTCATACCCACGTCGGCGCCGACCAGAACCGTGATGCCCAGAAACAGCAAGAGAATGTAGCGGTCTTTCAGGAGGCCAAGGATCGACCCGATCGAGGAGTTTTTTCCTTCCGGTTGTGTCTCGGCGATGGGGGTACAGGCCAACCAGACAGTAGCCAGCAGCGAGAGCAGCCCATAGATCGGGAAGATCATTTTCCAGCCCAGGAAACTGCCGACCACGGCAGCCGTAAGGATCGGACCCAGGAACGAGCAGATGGCTTTGACGAATTGACCCAATGTCAGGGTGCTGGTCAATCGATCCGGTGAGACGACGTTGCTGACCAGGGGGTTGAGAGCGACCTGCAGCAGGGTATTACCGATCCCCAGCAGCGCAAAGGCGACCAGCATGAAACCGAAGTCGTATCGGATCAGGGGGAGTACCAGGGCGACCACTTGGATGATAAAGCTGAGCAGAACGGTTTTTTTGCGGCCGATTCGGTTCATCAGCATTCCGGTGGGGACGGACAGGAACAGGAACCAGATGAATCCGAAGAAAGGAATGGTATTGACGATCGAGTCGCTTAGCTGGAAGTCGAGTTTAATGTGGCTGATGGCGATCCCGATCACATCGACGAACCCCATGATGAAAAAGCCGAACATCAGGGGAAGTAGTTTCCAGGTTTGTGATTTCATGGGTTAAATAGATTTTGAAATGTTTTGGGGCAGGAAGGAGCTGTTTGGAAGATTGAGAGTCGATGGCTCCGATCCGGGTAAAAAAGGCCTGTAAGGCTTTATGTAAAGCGGATAAAGGGTAATCAAGGGGCATTAGAGACGTTGGAGGTCTCTTGCAGAGAATACGATATCATGCCAGTAAGCGTTTAGGTTAATAGTAGGGAGGGATATACCTCCAAATTTAAAATTAGGCAAAAAAACGTTTTCTCCCAAAAATGGGTGTTGAAATTATTCGGAGGCAGATGCGGAAACGGAGGGTATGGCGCCTGCCAACGAGAAAGGCGGGGCTTGGCGGAGATCGAGCGACCGAGGTGGGAGCCGCCGAATCGGACATTTTATCCAGAGGCGTGCAATAAAAAAACCTGATCTTTTTGATCAGGTTTTCTTGGTTGACCCACTAGGACTCGAACCTAGAATGACAGATCCAGAATCTGTAGTGTTGCCATTACACCATGGGTCACTATGTGTTTGACGATGCAAAAGTAATCAAAAAAGTTTTTTTGACGAAGGAGTTATCAAAAAATCTTTCAAATAAAATGGTTCAAAATATGCAATGTCCTCAAAATGAGCATTTTTAAATGCTTCAAATGCGGGCTTAATTAGCCCCCTTGCCGAAGGAATTACCTCTACATAGTGTACTTGAGGCTCTGTAAAGAGGGTTTTGCTCTTGGCGGCACCGTTTCCGAACAGCACGAACGGGTGATCGGAGTTGCGTTGCGGGAGGAAGCTTTCGGCGGTCAGCACATGGGCTTCGGCTTCGGAAAGCGGGCGGGCCTGATCGTCGAATAACTGGCAATACACCTCCATGCGGCGGGCGTCGATCATGGGCAGGAGGGTGCTTCCCTGAATCTCTTCCAGATCGAGGACGCCGGCTTCATAATCTTCCAAAGCAACGCGACAGAGCGCTTCCAGACTTCCGATGGCAATCAGCGGAATCTGTGCGCCGTAGCAGAGGCCTTTGGCCAAAGCCGTGCAGATACGCAAACCGGTATAGGATCCGGGGCCCTTGCCGATGGCGACGGCGTCCAGATCGGTGGCGTCCAGATCGTTTTCGCGCAGAATTTCGTCCACATATACCGCCAGGTTGCGGGCATGTTCGCGACCTTCGGTGTTTTCGCGTAACGAGACGAGTTTGCCGTTTTCTCCCAAGGCTACGGAACCGACATCCGTTCCGGCTTCTATACAAAGTATGCGTGCCATATGCAAGATTGCTTTGAGGCGGCAAGTTACGCAAAATTGCGGACATTGCCGCTCTTTGTTCGCTTTTCTTTCGGGCAAACCGGGAAACCGGCGGGGAAGTCTTTGTATGGTTTGGACGGTTGTGGGGGTATGCGTGCCATGAATCGGGACAGCGGATAAACCGTGAAACGGCTTTGTGGAGGAGTTCCTTTGGATGAAGGAGGGGTGGGGCCTTCGGGAATTTGGTTATCTTTGCGGAGAACCTTTAACGTTTTTGTCGATGAAAGAAAATCCTCCTGTACATAAGTTGTTATTCGTTTGTTTGGGGAATATTTGTCGTTCCGCAGCGGCTGAGGGTGTGATGAAGAGCCTGGTTGAACGGGCCGGTCAGGCCGACCGTTTTGAGATTGATTCGGCCGGAACCTATGGCGGACATGCCGGGGAGAGTGCCGACCCTCGCATGCAACGTGCGGCCGGGAAACGGGGATATCGTTTGACGAGTCGTTCGCGTCGCATTCGGCTCGATGACTTCGAGCATTTCGACCGGATTGTTGTCATGGATGATAGCAACTATGAGAGTGTGCATCGTATGGCTCCCGATCCGGAAAGCGTTCAGAAGATCTATCGGATGGTGGAATTTTGTCGGCATCATCGGGCGACGTATGTGCCCGATCCGTATTATGAGGGTGCGGAAGGTTTTGAAATCGTATTGGACCTGCTGGAAGATGCCTGTGAGGGTCTGTATGAAGATGTGATGCAAGAGGAGGCTAAGGCTTCTCATTGAACGGATAGAGCATAGCCCTTTCGGTATGTGTCAACGGCCGAAAAGGGGAGAGGCAGGACATACAGCTCGTATATTAACGCAGGAAGGGCCATTGCAAAAGGCTTTCCTTTCCACAAAGACAGACATTGATGGTAGAACTGCATGAGAAAGCCGTAGCGAAATTGATTCGTAACGGATTTGAAGTTTTCCCCGTGGCGAATGCGCAGGCTGCGGGCGAGCTGATTCGTCAGCAAATTGAGGCGTTACAACCCGAGAGTATTTCGTTCGGAGACTCGATGACGCTTTATGCCACCGGAGTTGTGGATTGGTTGCGTCAGCAGCGTCCTTATCCTCTGATCGATACATTTGAAAAGGGGGTTCGTTTTCGGGAACTGATCGAACGTCGGCGCCAGGCGTTGTTATCGCATACTTTCTTGACGGGGGTGAATGCGATCTGTGCTTCGGACGGGTCGTTGCATTGGCTGGATATGATCGGCAATCGCATTGCTCCGATTGCTTTCGGGCCGCGTCATGTTATTCTGGTGGCGGGGGTCAATAAGATTGTGGAAACCCCGGAAGAGGCTTATCGTCGGATTCGGGAAGTGGCAGCTCCGCAAAATGTGGCCCGGCATGAAGGCATGAAGACCCCTTGTTCCGTCACGGGTCGTTGCAGTGACTGTTCATCGCCGGATCGGATCTGTAATGAGCGGTTGATTTTGCACAAATGCCATCCGAAAGGACGGATTTCCTTGGTGCTGATTGATCAGTCGTTGGGTTTATAAAAGTGAATTTCCTCAAGATCGACACCTTGTGTCCTCAATATTCATTGTTTGAAGCTATTGAGGAAGGAGCTGTAATCCGGGCTCCATCTGGGATATGGATAGGCGTTTACGGTTCGGTCCAGGTTGTGAAATAGGTCCAACCCCCCTTACCATCCGACACAGAGTCTTTAACGGCATATGTCCCACTCGCCCTCGACTCGGGTCGATAAAGTTGATCGGATTATTGGCGCAATAGAGGTAGGGTGAAAGAAACTGCCGCATGGGGTCTTAAGTTGATCATGCAGTATCTGTTATAGTTGTTTAAATATACACAATTCTACATGATATTTCAACTACATCACTGAAAATCTTAAAATTAATAAAGACGGCAATCAAGCCGTCTTTATTAATTTTAGATTTACGAATCAAAACGGTAATCAGGATGGATGTACTCCAAGAAGTATTAACAAGAGAATTAAGGAGGCAAATGCCGCAAAAACACCTCCGGCAATTATTGATTGTGAGGGAGGAATCACTTCTAATCCTTCATCCTCCATTCTTTTTATGCTTCGATACATGTAAATTGAAGCGATTGACGTCGAAGTTGTAAGAATCAGACAAATAATTGTCAAAGCGTTCTCATCCATTTTCCTATTTTTTAGTGTTTGGCGTTGAGATGGTGTCTCCTCCATAGTCCAATACCTCATTA
>JAHZDG010000069.1 GCA_019422485.1 Alistipes sp.
TCCCGAAGAACTGGAGCTGGAGATGATCGACCTGGGTGTCGATGAGTTCTATCCCGAGGAGGACGGCATCACGGTCTACGCTCCCTATGAATCTTTCGGCGCCATTCAGAAGTGGCTCGACGACAAGGGCTTCGAGATCGTTTCCGGAGAGTCGGTGCGGATTCCGGCCGACGTGAAGGAGCTCGACGCCGAGGGCCGCGAATCGGTCGAGAAGCTGGTCGAGAAGCTCGAAGAGGACGACGACGTGGTGAATGTTTACCACACCATGAAGGAGGCCGACGAAGAGTAGTTTTCAATGATTGCGGCGCATCCGCCGCACCGTCGCCCGAATCTCCGGACGGACCGTGCCGAAAATTCCGTCCGTCCGTTTTCCGAGAGAGGAGGGTGGGTGCAAATGTTAAATTTTCAGCGAATTGATATTTGCATCGGGTTTCTTTTTCGGGAAATTCCAAACAGATAAGGTAATTTCAGACGAGGTTACGGTTTTCGGATCGTTACCTCGTCTGTTTTGCTATGTCTTGCATAAGAGATTTATTTGCAATTCCTTGGCCGGTTATTCCTGGCATGGGGCAACGGTACGATCGCCCGGTTCAGCGCCAAATTCAGCCCTCCTCCCCTCTGTGGGAAGTGAAGGGCGGAAGAGCCAAAGGCAAAAGCCTCGAAGCCGACCGTATCAACCGCCATCCGGACAATATCCGTATTCGGATAGGAAAGCATTGCCGGTTTATCTGCGACCCTGATTTCACTTCGGAGGCGGATTCTTCCTGTTACATGGTGAAGATAATCGAAAAGAAGTCTTTCAACGCGCGACGCAACTTGATAACTGCCTGTTGGAGTTGTTTATCGACCTTTTTCTGCGGAATGCCGAACTGCTCGGCAATCTCCTTGTAACTCTTTCCCTCCAGCCGCCGGGCCTTGAATATCTGTTGTGTAAGTTCCGGCATTTGCTCGAGCTGTGCCCGGCATATTTCGAGGATTTCGTCTTGGAGCAGGGTGTCCGGGTCGCAGCTCTCGATGGCCCGGGTATAGTAATCCATCGTGCTGCGCTCTTTGAGTTTGATTTGTTCGTAGACGGCCTGCCCGATTTGCCGGTTTCGGCGATACATCAGGCAGTTGTTCCGGATGACTTTATACAGATAGGCTTCGATGTTCGTTCTGGTGATGTCGTTGCGGTGTTCCCATACGGCCATAAAACTGTCGTGCACGATGTCTTCGGCCGTTTTGGAATCACGCACATAGCTGTTGGCTATGAGCAGGTATTTCCGCTTGTATTGGCGGAATAACTGCTCGAAAAGTTGTTGTGAAAACGACGAAGCTGTGTCCATAGAGAAGATTCTATACACAAAGATATAATATTTTCCCGGAAGAAATTATGAAAATAAAATTGTGCTTGTACAGGCAGCATGCAAAGTGGTTCCGGAAAGCGCAGGGCAGGGAAGTTGGGGGTATGTGTCTAATTGATGCCGTTTCAACGGATTAAATATATTAAAAAAAATTATTTACACAATTCGCTTCTTTTTGTGGGGGAAACGGGGCCGGTCGTGCATCTTTATTATCAGATAGAGCCCATGAAAATGAAAGAAGAGATTACAAACGCCCGGTTGTTCCGGTTCTGTGCCGGAGAGACTACGGCCGATGAGAACGACCGAATTGCCGCATGGCTGGATGAGAACCCCGAGGAGCATCAGCGACGACTGAACGACGTGCATTCGATGTATCTCGTGAGCATTTTGTGCGAATCTGAAGCGACGCAGCCGGCCCGACGTTCTGCAAGGCTCACCTCTTTCCGTCGGTATGCGGCAGGCATTGCAGCCGCTCTGCTGGTCGGATTTGCGGGTAACTATGCATTCTTTGCCCACCGGCTGAACGGTTGGGCCGAACAGCAGACCGTCATCGAAGCTCCGGCGGGCCAGCACGTTCGGATTTCACTCAACGACGGTTCGGAGGTCGATCTGAATTCCGGAAGCCGGCTTATCTACCCTGCGATTTTCAGTAGCAAAGAGCGTCGGGTCAAACTTGTCGGAGAGGCCCGGTTCGATGTCAGCCACAACGAAAAACAGCCTTTCGTCGTGGAAACATTCGCTTACGATGTCCAAGTGTTGGGAACCGATTTCAATGTAATTGCCGACGAGGCGAAAGGTCAGTTCTCGACAGCATTGTTCGAAGGCCGGGTATCTATTCACAACCACCGGAACAGCGAACGGATCGTCATGGAACCCAATACAGTCGTTCGGCTCGAAAACGGATATCTGTATGTGGACAAACTCGAAAGCCGCGATGAGTATTTGTGGACGGAGGGTATTCTGTCGTTCCGAAACGATTCGTTCGACGAGATTGTCGAAAAATTGCGGAAATATTACAATGTCGAGATCGAAATCCGGTGCGCTGCACTTCCGAAGGTAACCTACGGACGCCTCAAAATCCGTATCTCGGAGGGAATCGAACATGCCTTACGAATATTGCAACTCGCCTCTGACTTCACTTACGAATACGATCACGATCGAAACAGAATCATCATTCAGTGATGGTTTCATAAAGTTTAATGCCAACCCAAAACAAATACTGCTTATGAAGAAATGACCGAACGATCCACCATTGCTCTTCCGGTCGGACGTGAAAAAAACCTGCAGGCGGGCAAACACCTGCAGGCCGGAGTCCAATCGGAAAATGATCAACCTTTTCTCAAAATTGAACTTTAATTCAACAAAAGTATGAATAAAAAGATTATTCATCGAATTAGTTTGTTAATTCTTTTATTCGTTCTGCCCATCGCATATCCCGTAACCGACATTCACGCGCAAGACGTTCGTGTGACTATTCGTATGGAAAAGGTTCGTATGGAGCAGGTTATGAATGAGATTGAGCGTCAGACGAAATATCTTTTCGGAAGCGCCGAGAACGTGGATGTGAAACGCATTGTTACGGTACAGGTCGTGAATCGTCCGCTGCAGGAGGCGCTTGACGCCATGCTCCGGGGAACAAATGTATCCTATACGGTCCAGGGCTCGAACATTGTACTGAAGAACGGACGCTCTGAAGCCGAGGCGAAGAAGCCTGCTGTGATTTCCGGTGTCGTACGCGATGCGGCCGGCAACCCGGTTGTCGGAGCAGCCGTAGTCGTGAAAGGTACGACGATCGGGATCAGCACGGATTCAGAGGGCCGGTTTTCGCTCCAGGTACCCCCCCCCGCTTCGCAGGCCGTTCTGGAAATCAACTATTTGGGGTATGCCCCGGCGGATGTTCGGGTCGGCAGCGCCACTCGCTTCGACATTACGCTCAAAGAGGATAGCCAACAAATCTCGGATGTGCTCGTTGTCGGCTATACGCCCATGCGCAAAAGCGACTTTACGGGCTCGATAGCGAGTGTCAAAGCCAGCGAACTGACGACAACGACGCCCACCATGGCGCAGGCGCTTGCCGGCAAGGTCGCCGGCGTGGAGGTCCGGCAGGCCGACGGCGCGCCGGGTGAGGGCGTGCAGATACGTGTGCGGGGTGTCAACTCGCTCTCGGCTGGCAGCGATCCGCTGTATGTTGTCGACGGTTATCCTGCCTCGGAGGATGTTTACATCAATCCGGGCGATATCGAGAGCATCGACATTCTGAAAGATGCCGCCTCGGCTGCAATCTACGGTTCGCGCGGCGCTTCGGGCGTCGTGCTGATTACAACCAAACGCGGCAAAGAGGGCGAGCGCGCCAAGATCAGCTATGATTTCTCTTATGGTATTCAGCAGCTCGAACGTAAGGTCGATCTGTTGGATGCGAACCAATTCCGGGACCTGTACATTGCTTCGCGCAACGATTCCTATCGCCGGAAAGCGACGGCCGCCGGCATTGCGTGGAGTCCCAACGACGACAATACGATTCGTTCGGCCAAGGGATTTTCGCTCGCCGATGTCGGTATCCACCCCATGTTCTACGACTTTACGACCCGGACGCCCGTCGAACAGCAATATAATACCGATTGGCAGGATGAGGTGTTCGGCAATGCCGGGATGATGCGGCACAACATCTCGGTGACCGGCGGCTCCAAAGCGATTCGCTACATGGCCAGCATCGGCTACATGGATCAGGACGGCATCATTGCTCCCTCGAATCACAACCGCATCAATGCCCGCCTGAACCTCGATGCGCAGATCACCAAACACTTTTCGGCCAGTTTGAGTTATTCGATGTTCGATGTCAAGAACAAAGTGGTTCAGGCTGAGGGCCGCATGATCAATGACGGTGTCATCCAGAGCACGCTGATGTATCTGCCCAACCTGCCGGCTTACGAGGAGAACGGCGATTACGCACGCAGTGCCATGATTCGCATGAAGACCGACTGGGGCATCAATTTCCCGGAAAATCCGCTCGTCATCGCCAACGAACTGGATATTTCGGAGAAGGCTTCGCGTCACAACCTGAATTTCAATCTGGTCTATGAGCCGCTGCCCGATCTGAAGATCTCGGCACGGCTGGGACAGCAGTGGTACAACTACCGCTATTTCTACTATCGTCCGATGAGC
>JAHZDG010000007.1:0-33460 GCA_019422485.1 Alistipes sp.
GTTTACCCTTGGGGGAGCAACCCGAGCTGCCGGTGATAACGATACCTATACATCGTTGGCTGCGACGGATGAAGAAAAGAAAATTGATGAATTGCTGGCCATAGTCTTCACCGAAGATGGCAACTATTATAAAACCTTCGATGCCAACTATGACGAAGGACAGAAAACCGCTTCTTTTGACCTTGAAAAGAACGGTACGTATGATGTTTATTTTGTCGCCAATGCCGATGAGACTTTGTCTGCTTCGTTGCATACGCTGACCGATCAGAATACGGATTCACGGGTGACAGCTGAGGATATGTCGGCACTGTTGGTTACTCAGGAGGTCGGGAAAAAAGATGGCCAAGAAGCCTGGCATCCTTTCCTGATGTTTTCGGACGCTGCGAAACGAATCGTTTCTCAGGACGGTGCGCTGGTAGATGGAGGTCTGATTACGATGCGTCGTCTGGCTGTGCGTTTCGATTTGGTGAATGCGGCTGAAGGGGTTACGATCACTTCGGTAAAGTTTATCAATCGTGCCAAACAGAGTCGTCTGGGAGCTTCGAACGATATGTCGTTCTCGACTCCGGGCGATTTGTATGAAGAAAAGCTGTATGACGGTCTGAATCTGGTGGGGAATTTTGATGCGCCGACCGAATACAAGACGGCGATCTATTCGTATGAAAATGTGGATGTAAATGCGGAAGGAGAATATCTGCCGGCTCTGGAGATCAAGTATACGATGGATGATCTGCAGTTTACACACACGGTGAAGTTTTTCGATTCGACGGATGAGTCCGGCAAGACTCCGTTGGCTTTGAAACGGAATTATTTGTATCGGATCGTGTTGACCAAACCGTTGGATGTAGCCTTTAATGTAGTTGTAGACGACTGGAATACGGCCGAAGCCTTTCAGGTTGATGAGTTGCCGTTCGATAAGCACGATCAGGCGGCCCTCAATGCTAAATTGAAGGTGAATATGTTCACGAAGTATAATGTGCTCTCGTTGGATAAACAATCTAAGAAGGTGACTTTCTTTCAAGATGTTAAAATAGAAAGTGCAGATTGCCCGGCCACGTCTTATTTTACCTATAATTGGCTGGCAGGGAAAGAAGATGGGACTTATTCGAGCAACGGTGAGAATTTGGATGTCGATTTGCGGAATCAAATTCTGACGGATGAGTTGAATAATCAATATCGTATCCCGACGGCTGGCGAAATACAGCTGTTGTTACCAGTATTTACGGATGAAGTGTTACGCCCTCATGTTGATGAAACGGGAAAATGGTTGTCTGATGCGGATGGATCGGGCAATGGCGTGATGCACCCTTATTGGAATGATAATGCAATAAGTAAACCTACGGGTGTGCGTATGGTTGAAACGGATCAGGAAGGAAACGATTATTTCTTCCAGGAAACGGTGTATCTGGAAAATGGATCCGATAGTAAAGTTAATCAATCGGGAAGTTCAGTTTCGGGGCAGTCTTGTTTGCGTCGAGGAGCTTTTATGGGTGAGATTTCTAATGAAGGCAAGATGTATAATATATATCGAATTTATGCCATCCGTTTTAAAGGTAGTTCTGAATACGCGGCTTATTGTTATGAGTCCAAAGAACTTCCGGGTGGAGATCCCCAGAAACGTTGCCTGTCGATCAAAATCAAAGCTTTGCCGGCGGATTCAAAGTTGACCATCGATGATATTGTAGAAAGCGACTCTTTCTGGCGTGATGGATACTTAGAATTTGTCTTCCCAGGATCGGGGTTTTATGCTCATGTGAAACCTGAAGAAGGAGAAGATCTCGGTTCGTTGAGAGGCATTGGTGCATATGCATGGTCCTCTACGATGGAAAATACGGGAAGCCGAGGTTATTATCTTTTTATGAACTTTGAAGCAACAGGAGGTGGATTCCGTACGGCATCAGATTATAGCTATCCGCTTCGCCTTGTCAAAGTGACAGAATAATAAAAGGATTGGAAAAACAAGTAAAATCATGAAAACACGAATTATATCAACACTTGTGCTATTGGCCGGTATGATGTTTAGCGGCTGTTCGCGCGAGGAAGTGCCCGATGGAGGTGTTGCGGGCGAAGGCAATCGTGTGGTATTCACGTTGGCCGGTATCACCTCTCAAAACCAAACCAAAACCACTCGTGCAACGGGGGATAATAATCAGACCTCGACTTTGTCGGCTACGGAGGAAGAAAAGCATGTTTCTTCTTTGTTGGCTGTAGCCTATGAACGCCAGTCTTCGGGCGATATGGGCCTTTACAAAGTCTTTGATGTTACTGTGAGCGACGAAGGGTGTTCGTTCGATATCGCCAAAGAGGGTAGCTTCGAGTTGTATCTGGTGGCGAATGCCAATACGGAATTGACGAGTGCCATCAAAGCATTGGAAGCGACTTCTCCGGTTTCGGAACTCGAAGAACAGATCGTTTCGCAGGCTTCGGGTTCTGCCAATGCTTTCGTGATGACGACGCCTTCGGCGATTAAGGTAATCTCTTACAGCGGTGAGGTGGCCGATTGCGGTGAGGTTTCTTTGCGTCGGTTGTCAGTACGTATTGATTTGGTGAATAAAGCCGACGAGTTGACGGTCAATCGAGTCACTTTCAGAAATCGAGCTGTCAAAAGCCAGTTGTTCACGCCTAACCAGATGATCTCGGGTGACGACATTGTGCAAGATACCGTGTATGAAGATGTGAATCTGGTGGGGAGCTTTGATGTGCCTACGGAATATAAGGCCCATATTTACAGTTATGAAAATCTGAGCGCTCGCGGAGATGCAACGATCCCGACGCTTGAGATCGAATATACTTATCAGGATCAGCCTTATACGCACCAGATTCAGTTCCTGGATGCCAATGATCCTTCGGGGCTTACGCCGTTGGCTCTGAAACGAAACTATCTGTATCGTATTACGATCGGACGTAAATTGGAACCGGAATTCAATGTGGAAGTATTGGATTGGACGAATGAAGATTCCTTTGGAGTAGATGAAATCCCGTTCCAAAATCAGATGAATGCCTCTTTGGCAGTTAGTCGTTTTGCTTCTGCCAATGTCGCTTCCATGGATGAAGCGCAACATTCTGTAACCTTCACGACCACCAATCCGAACACTACTTCTCTCTATACTGCCTGGAATGCTCAATGGGCTCAGTCTGTATATTATAATGAGTCGGATAAAACATATTACCGTGTTCCGACCAAAGATGAAATGTATCTGTTGTTCCCGGATAATGCGAATGTAATTCGGTTTGATCAGGCGATGGACGGAACCTCGGAAGTGACGGAAACGTTGCCGACAAACTTGTTTGGAAGTACGGAAGTGAATGGCGGTGAAGGTCAGTCTCGTTTTAAAAATGTGGCAGCGAATACGCTGACGACTCGAGCAACGGGGGTTGATTATCCGATTGTGTATGCGATTCGTTTTAAAGGAACGGCACAATATGCAGCCTATCGTTATGAAATCAAAAAATGGGATGATCCTTCGAATGGTGAATTGGAAATCCGTATTAAGGCTTTGCAGGAAGGTTCTTTGTGGACGCTAGATGAAATTTCCAATGAAGCTTATTGGGGCAATCCTTCTGAGGGGAACACCGATGCCGACAATCAGTTGATTTATCACATTCCGGCTACGGGTTGGAAAGAATCGAGCGGAGAAGAAGTGCAAGGTCAGGGTACAAATTCGTATTTGTGGACTTCTGAGAAAGGAACGGAGGATGATCAAGTATATATAGGAGGACATCAACTTGAATATGCACATGTGGTTTCTCACAGGATGCAATCAGAAGGAACATTGCGGTTGGTGAAAGCAACGGATGCGGAAATTCAGACGGCATTGAATGCAGCCCTTAAAGTCAATATGTTCACTGATTTTAATGCCAAGGAGTTTAATTTGGTCGGTAAGACCATTACTTCTTTTTATGAAACATTAGCTGTTTCTCTTGATGAATGTCCTGCTAGTACCTATGTTACGTGGTCACAATTGAAGAAAGAAGGAGCTTGTAAAGCGGATGCTATTTTTACAGGTCCTAGTGGACATGGAAAATATCGGTTACCGACAATGGGTGAGGTAGGTTTGTTGATACCAAGACTTATTAAACAGACTATTAATAAACCGGAAGATGCATATTGTAGTCCTTATTGGAATGATAATTCTTCGACAAATACCTATCCATATGTGATGGTAACTACTCCTTTTGAGGAAACCTTTTATCTGAAAAACGATAGTAATGGTTGTCCGGATGAGAGCCACGGGGAAGATACAGATAGTGAATATACCTTGAAAGGTGAATGCCAGTTAAAACGAGGTGATAATCGGACGGAAATTTTGCATTATTATACGCACGAACCTGATGATGCGGAAAAAGGTAATTATAATATGTATCCGGTTTATGGGCTGCGTTTTAAAGGTACCAGTCAGTATGCCGCTTATCGCTGGGAGTCTAAAAAGATAGCCTCAGAACCTACAGAACGTTATCTGTCTATAAAGATTAAGGCGATAAGAGAAGATAATCAGTTTATTACTATTAATGATGTGGCAAATGAGGCATTTTGGGAAGACGGAAGTTTTATTGAATTTAAGATTCCTGCCACAGGTTATTATCAAGCGGGGATAGATCCATCCGTAACGCCTCAAAATCGAAGAGAAGGAGGAATCGCGGGATATTTACTTTCCTCTACGGCGGAGCCGAATAGTAGTAAATTTTATCGATTAGGATTTATTGCTCCTTGTGCAGATCTTGTAACTATGGATAATGGAGCCTCTTTGCAATTACGTTTTGTGCGTGTGCAAGAATAGATAAATTGATGTGTTTTGAAAAGACTCCCGGCGTGAACCGGGAGTCTTTTTTATGGTTGAGAGAGAAGCTCGTATTATTTTTCTTTCCTGGATAGGGTGGGGAACAACCGATTCTACGCTCTTCTCCTCGGGAGAAATTGCTACCTTTGTTTGAATCAAAACGGGAAATATGAAAGCCTATACGTATGTCGAACCCGGGAAATTCCAACTTTTGGATAAACCAAAACCCCAACTGCAAGCCCCGCGCGATGCAATTGTCAGGGTTACGTTGAGCAGTATCTGTACCAGCGATCTGCATATCAAACATGGTAGCGTGCCCCGAGCTGTTCCAGGCATTACGGTCGGTCATGAAATGGTGGGCGTGGTCGAACAACTCGGCCAAGAGGTTCATACCCTGAAGGTGGGTGACCGGGTTTGTGTCAATGTGGAAACCTTTTGCGGCAGCTGTTTCTTCTGTCAGCACGGTTATGTGAATAACTGTACCGATCCACAGGGCGGTTGGGCCTTGGGATGTCGGATCGATGGCGGGCAGACGGCTTATGTCCGGGTGCCGTATGCCGATCAGGGCCTCAGTCGGATTCCCGATACGGTGAGCGATGAACAGGCTCTGTTTGTGGGCGATATATTGGCTACGGGCTATTGGGCGGCTCGTATTTCGGAAATTCAGGAAGAGGATACCGTTTTGATCATCGGAGCGGGACCTACCGGGATATGTACCTTGCAGTGTGTGATGTTGAAGCATCCCAAACGGATCATCGTTTGTGAAAAATCGGCGGAGCGGGCCGATTTTGTCCGGCAGCATTATCCGCAGGTCGAAGTGGTGGCTCCTGAGGCGTGTCTGGAATGGGTGCGGACCCATAGCGATCACGGTGGAGCGGATGTTGTGTTGGAAGTGGCCGGTTCGGAGGATACTTTCCGATTGGCTTGGGAAGCTGCCCGTCCGAATGCGATTGTAACGGTTGTAGCGCTGTATGACCGTCCGCAGCTATTGCCTCTGCCGGATATGTATGGGAAAAATCTGGTGTTTAAAACCGGAGGCGTAGACGGATGTGATTGTGCCGAAATTCTGCGTTTGATCGAACAGGGACGGATCGATACGACCCCCTTGATTACCCATCGTTTCCCGTTGAGTCGTATTGAGGAGGCCTACCGTCTTTTTGAAACCCGACAGGATGGGGTGATTAAGATCGCGATTCACAGCGATTGTTAATTCCCGGAGAAAAAACCGAAAAATGTCGTGAGTTGTCTGGGTTAAAGCATAAATGAATGTTGGGACAAGGGTTTAGACAATATTGGATGGCGGCCAGTGTCGTGATTGCGATTGTGATGTCGGTACTGGATGGAACCATTGTCAATGTGGCCTTGCCTTCGCTGACCAAAGAGTTTGGGGTGAGCCCCGATACCTCCATCTGGATTGTCAATGCCTACCAGATGGTGATCATGATGTTCCTGCTCATCTTTGCAACGCTGGGGGATATCCTGGGTTATAAAAGAGTGTTCCTGACCGGCATTGCGCTTTTTACGGGAGCCTCGGTGCTTTGTGTCTGCTCGGTGCATTTCCCGATGCTGATCGTATCACGCATTCTGCAAGGGATCGGGGCGGCCTGTGTGATGGGTGTCAATACCGCTTTGATCCGGTTGATCTATCCTCCGCAGATATTGGGACGGGGGATGAGCCTCAATGCCATGGCCGTAGCGGTCAGTACGGCTGCCGGGCCGACCGTGGCCGGATTGATTCTCTCGAAATGGACTTGGCATTGGTTGTTTGCGATCAATATTCCGTTGGGGATTTTGGCGTTTGGGTTGGGCCGGAAATTTTTGCCGACCGCTCCCCAAGCAGGCAACCGTCGGATCGATCGGTGGAGTTGTGTGGGGAATGCATTGACGTTCGGGTTGTTGATTTATACGTTGGAGGGGATTGCTCACCATGAAAGCCAGGCGTTGATTGTCGGTGAAATCGTGGCACTGCTGCTGATCGGATACGGCTATTTGCGTCGTCAGTTCCGAACCCAGCAACAGGGATTGACCCCTTTGCTGCCGATCGATTTGCTGAAAATCCCGATCTTTGCCCTCTCGATAACCACCTCCATCTGCTCTTTTATGGCCCAGATGTTGGCGATGGTATCGTTGCCGTTTTTTCTGCAGGATGCCCTTCATTTTAGTCCGATCGAAACCGGATTGCTGATCACTCCCTGGCCTTTGGCTACACTTTTGACGGCTCCGTTGGCCGGACGCCTGGTCGAACATTATCATCCGGGGATTCTGGGGGCAATTGGGATGATGCTGTTTGCCTCTGGACTCTTCTTGTTGTTTTTCCTGCCGGAGGGGGCGACCATAGTCGCTATCTTTTGGCGGATTATGTTGTGCGGAGCCGGTTTCGGACTCTTCCAGACCCCGAATAACCTCACGATCGTCTCTTCGGCTCCGATGCATCGCAGCGGAGGTGCCAGCGGTATGTTGGGCATGGCTCGTCTGATCGGTCAGACGGTCGGAACAACGTTGGTCGCCATTGTCTTTGCATGGATCCCCCACCTGACGGGTTCACGTGTCTGTCTGCTGGTGGGGGGCGTGGTGGCGCTGTTGGCCGGAATTTCCAGCGCATCGCGTTTGTCACAGCCGTTCGTCAATCCCCGTAATCGTTAAATCGTCTTATCGAATAAGCCCATGCGGGCCTTTGCCAATCAGAAACCTTTGTTTGGGCGTGATCTTTTGTGTGGAAATGTAAAGCTTTAGGCAGTACCGATTCCTTTCTGCGTGCCGAAACCGAAGAATTTTGTTGTTTGGCTTTCGGTGGAGAGATTCAGCGGATGATCACAGGGTTCATGTCCCGGTATGCCGCCGTTTGTTCTGTTGTGGGGTCTATTATATACCAGAGGGCTGCAGTGAACCGGGTTTTGTCCAGCTCACTTTCCGGATGGATGTGCAGGTTTTTCGGAAGCGCTGCCGTATGGCGGGCCAAGGCCACCCAATCCGGGCGTTGTTCGAAAGCATACACCTCGGTGTCGGGATGTACCAAGGCAAACAAGAGTCCGAATTCGCCTTGTCCGTTGTTGAGGAGAACGACCTGTCGGGGCATCGGAACATGGTCAATCCAGGTGCTGAAGCATCCGTAGGTTTTCAGCACCTTTCGCGCGTGAGCTTCTATTTCCGGACCTTTATAAAAATAGCGCGCCAAAACCTGTTTGCGGAAATAGTGTGTGGTTGCGTACTGTGTACGCATGGCGGCTTCTTCCTGTTCGAGATATAGCGCAGGCGGAGTTTGGGTGAGACGTAAAGCCGGTTTGGTTTCAATCGAAAAAGTGCCTTCGTTGAGCAGGAACTGCCGGTCCGAGAACAACTCGCTTCCATGAATACAGAATGGAGTAACCACTCCTTCGAGCGTCGATATTTCGTCGGCAAAACAAGCGATGTATTCTTCTGCGTGGTGGTTACGAGGCCATTCTGCGAGGGGTTTCCAGCTGTGCGTCATCTTCCATAAGGAACCGAACAGCCGAGGCAGTCGGCGATCCGTAAAGATGACCACCCTCGGAAAACAGGCGGAGAGTAAGAGCAGGTCGATGGCCGAATGATAGCGTCCAATGAGTTTATGTTCCGTTTCGGTGTGTAAAGAGGCTTGGAAGCGAATGCCCATCAAGTGGCGACAGATTCCTCGAGCGACAGCATGCAGGTAGGACTGGAGTGTTTTACGACGGTTGCCGGTGCACAGTACGAGCAGGCCGCCCAATAGGTTGGCACCCAGAAGAGAGCCCCAGAAATAAGCCGAAAGGACGATCTGCCGGAGCGTGATGGGGCAGGGACGGAGGGTCCCGTCTTTTTGACGGGTCAGCCAGCGGTAGATGAAAGGCGGAATCAGGTAGGCCATGCCTACAACGGTGAACATCCCGATGATCGTGACTTCCGCCAAGGAGTGCATGGCCGGGTGGCGGGACAGAATGAGGGTTCCGATGCCGATCAACATAATCAGGGCGGAGAGAATGATGCTGTTTTTGTATGAGGCCAGCAGTTTGCGTCCGTAGGCATATTCGTAGATCAGTCCTTCGGTGATAAAGATCGTATAATCGTCGCCCTGTCCGAAAATAAACGTGGCCAGAATGATGTTGACGATATTGAATTGAATATCGGTCAACTCCATGATGCCCAAAATCCATAGCCAACTGAACGTCATGGGGAGGAAAGCCAACAGACTCAACTCTAAGCGCCCGAACGAGAACCACAGGAAGAGGAAGACGATCGCTCCGCACGACCATCCGATGAAGTTGAAGTCATTGGTCAGGGCGTGAGCGATGGCGCTGTTCATGCCCTGGACGTCGAAAACATAGGACGCGGGAATTTGGGTACGCAAAACGGTTTGGAGAGAATCGACTTGTTCGGGGCGGACGTCGATGCGGTCGACCACGGTGCAGGTTCCTTGATGGTGGCTGGTGTATCCTTGAAACAGCGAGGCGGTCAGCGGCTGAAACGCTTCCCAGGGTAGGGGCGACCATGAACGTTGCAACAGGGAGTCGAACGCTGAAAAAGCATCTTCTCGGAAGCCTTGGGTACGTAAGGCCGCAGCCATGTGGGTTTGGATCATTGTTCCGTGCCGGTCGACGAATTGTTGCCAGCGTTCGAGGCGTCGTTGTTGTTCGGCTTGAGAGGGAAGGTAGGGGGTAGCGCTTTGCAGACGAGCCTGAGGAGTTCGGGCAACGGTCTGCTCCAACTGTGAGCGGATGGATTCACTCTGTTGCAAGGCTTCTTCCCAGTTTTTTCCTTCGGAGGCGACATACACGGGAACCAACCCTTCATGGCCGAGCAGTTGCTGAAACGCTTCCTGATCGGCACGTTGCACATCGGTCATATAATTGATGTGTTGTAGGTTGGTATCGAAAGCCGTATGGCGGCTGAAATAGGCGAAAAGCAACGTCAGCAGGTATACCGTTCCGAAAATCCACGGTTTGTTGTCGAGGGTCAGGTGGGAGAGTGGACGCCATACGTGGTGTTCCTGGGGAATCTTTCCGGAAAGTTTGCCGGTCAGGTGGGGCAGGAAAATCAAAACAAACAGAATGGTCCCGACCAACATCAGTGCCGCGAACAGACCCAGGTCACGCAGAGCCGGAGCGGTCATCGGAACCAGGCAGAGGAATGCCCCGACGGTAGTGATGTTGCCGATAACTAAAGGGGAGATGATTTCGCGCAGGGTCGAGCGCATGTTGGGTTCATGTCTCAGGTGAGCCAACAGATGGAGCGGGTAGTTGACGGCGATACCGATGATGATCGAGGCAATTCCCAAAATGATCATGGAAACCTCGTCCCGGAAAAGCGATAAACCACCCAACGCGAAGAACCATCCGAAGAGAATCGACACACCGATCAGCAGCAAGGAGCGAATGGAACGTAGTGCATAGAGCAGCAGGGCGAGAATCAGCACCACGGCGATGGAGATGGACCACAGACTGTCGGTTTTGATGCGTTGGGCGTTGGTGACGGCGATGACCGGAGCTCGCGCCAGGTGGATTTCCGGTTGAGTAAAGTCGGTGGGGAGGGTTGACGCCGCCGCCTCGAGCAGACGGATGAGCTGGGCATTGTGTTGAGTCTCGTTGGAGCCGTAAGGTGTCTGCAAGGTAACGATGGCTCGTTTACGATCGGGGGTGAGGATATAGCCGTCGTAGAGTTCGTAGGATAAACCGCTTTGGAAGCCTTGTAGTTTGGCTATGGTAGGCGTGAAAAGTTGCAGCGGATCCTGCGAAAGATGGGCGGTGAGCAATCCTCCGGTCGGGAACATCAGTTGCATGCGGTCCCGGGCAATTTGTTCGTCGATGTATTCGGGCGTCAGGAGCGAATCGATACGGGCATAGTCGCTTTCGGTCAGAAAATAGGGAATATGTCGGTAGAAAAAGTCGGTCACCTGAAAGATCGCTTCGTAATCGATGCGAGTCGTGAGCGTGGGAACTGTATGAAGGGTGTCGAGTCGGGTAACGGCTTCAGCGAATCGATCGACGGCTTCGGTCAACCGTTCGGGTTCGATCGAGGCGGTCGTATCCCGGGGCAGGACGATGGCAATGATGCGGTCGGAGGCTGAGATCTGTTGGTAGAGGTCGAGGGCTTTCCGGTGCGTTTGATCGACGGGCAGAAAATCCAGAATATTCTCGTTACGCCCCAAAGACAAAGTACCGGCCAGCAACAGCAGACACACGGTGGCCAAGAGAGCGAAAAGCACCCTTTTTCTCCCTTTGAACCGATCGTATAACCGAAGAAACAAGGCGACCATCCTGAGAAATATTTTAGTCGTTGAGGTATTCTACGGGTGAGGCATAGATGCCTAAGAAAATATCGCGCAACATATCGGAATCCGATACCTCGAATTGCGCCAACTGTTCGAGCCGATTGAGAAAACACTGTTTTTGCTGGGCCGAGTAGTATTGGGCGTGGCGGTTCTGTCCATACCGCAGATCGTGGGCGATATAGTTGTTGGCCGAGAGGCGGTAGTGGCTGCGGATCGCCTTGTCGAGCAAGGCTGTAACCCGTTTATTGTACTCGTTGTGGGTGCAGGCGTCGTAGGCCCGCAGCTGATCGGCGGTGATACAGGGACTGAAACAGAGATGAACAGCCCCTTTTGGTTGCATGATGCCGGTCAGAATGCTGTTCAGGTCTTCGCCCGGCTTTTTGGTGTAGCGGGTGAACTGCGACTCGTACAACTCCAGTGCTTTCAGAATGTCGCATGGCTCCCATTCGTAGGAGATGGTGACCGGAACGATATTCAATTCGGCCAGTGCCTCGATTTTGTCGAAAGGTTTGCTCATGCCGAACATCTTAACAATCCCCTGGTCGGTCAGGTCGTTGCCGTCTTTCGTGCGGCCGTTGCGTTGGGCGATCCAGACCGATTGTCGTTTCTGGGTCAGGGTATAACGGATGTATTCCGAGCAATGAAGCGAGTGTTTGTAAAACTCTTTTAGGTTGCCGCTGCGTTCGATGCGGAACATCTTGTTCGATTTACCGATGTCGATCACCAGTTGCGAGGACATCAGATTGGCTCCGAACGTAATTTCGGAGGTTTCGTGGCCGTGGGTCAGCAGGATATATTGCAGCAATGAAGCGTCCAGCATGATGTCCCGGTGGTTCGAAACGAACAGGTAGCGTTTCTGGGGGTCCAGCTGGTCGACTCCTTCGTACGTAAAAGAGGTCATGCTACGTGCAATTACCTGTTCGTTAACGATTTTCATGATCTGCTCCTGCAGTTCACGGCTGGTGCGGATGGCCAGAACCCGTTGGCGTACCGTCTCGATGTTTTCGTGCGGAAAAACGTAACTGGCCAGTAACGGAAACGAGGCGCTGGTAGCGATTCGCTGCATGGCAGCGGGAATTTCATCGTCATAGTAGGGACGTATGTCGTCGAAAGCGGGATTTCTCATGGTTATTGGCGTTTGTCGATGAATTTAACGGGTTTGCGGCTTTTGGCCGGGAAGTTGAGGGCGTGAATCTCCTCAACAGGGTGCAGTTCGATGTCGGGTGTCACCCGGATGCGGGAGCGGAAACGGTCCTTGAGATCTTTTACGGCATCGAATTCCGGACGGTATTTCAGCCCGATCTTGACGAGTACCTGATCCGTGCCGGCTTCGCTTTCGCGTACTTCGATGACGTAGTTTTCCACGTAAGTCGTGTTGTCCAACACATCGTTCAGGGCAGGCGGATAGAGCGTAGTCCCTTTGAGCTTGATCATGTTGTGCTTGCGTCCGATCAACGGGGTCAGCCGGAAGGAGTGGCGGCCGCAGCGACAGGGCTCGGTGCGTTTGGCCGCGATGTCACCGGTGCGGAAACGCAGCAGCGGCATGCCCTCGACTCCCAGTGTTGTGACGACGATCTCCCCGTATTCGCCGTCGGGCACCGGCAGGTTGTCGGGGCCGATGATCTCGACGATAATGAGTTCAGGGTGAATGTGACCGCCGCAACCGTATTCGCATTCGGAGAACGTGGCACCCATCTCGGTGGAGGAGTAGGTGGCGAACAGATCGACGTCCCATTTGTCATGGATGCGTTTCCCGAGCAGGTTCAAAGAGAAATCCTGTTCGCGCAAACCTTCGCCGATACCGATGATGCGTCGGATGCTGCTGTTGCGGTAGTCGATGTCGTGTTCCTCGGCGTATTGGATCAGGCGAAGAATGAACGACGGTACGCACATGATGGTATCGGGTTTCAGCCGCCGGATCGTATCCCACTGCAGTTCGGGAATGCCGTTACCGACACGGATGACACTGGCACCCAGTTCACGGATGCCGAGAAAATAGGCCAGACCCGCCATGAATCGTTTGTCGAGGGTGGTCATCAGTTGTACGATATTTCCCGGACGAAGACCGGCGCAGGCAAACGATTTCATTTCATTGTAGGCCAGGCGTTGCAGGTCTTTTTCCGTGCACCCGAAGGTCACGGGATCGCCCAGAGTCCCCGAAGTGGTGACGTAGTCGATGATCTTTTCCCGGGGGCAGCAGAGAAACTCTTCGTTGAACAGTTGCAGGTCTTTTTTCTCCGTGAAAGGAATTTTGACCAGGTCTTCGAGGTAACGGATCTGGTCGATGTGTATTTCGTAGCGCTCGAACATGCGGTGATAGTAAACCGAATGTTCGTCGAGATAGTGCAGGGCTTGGTGCAGCAGCTCTTCCTGGTAGTGTTTGATCTCGTCGACGGAGCGATATTCGATGTCGGTTTCAGCAGGTATCATGGTTTTTGTGTGCGGGTTTGTAGGATTAATATGTTGAGTAGTAAGTGTGTTTTATGGAATAGATGGCAGCCCGCAGGGAGGATTCGTGCGGTCGGTCGGGAAATCCGCCTCGTATTTTTCATTGATCTTGCGTAGCAGTACATGGGTTCCCATCAGAACTTCGGCCGTGTTGACGGCGGTCAGCGGAACTCCGCAGATGCCGTGCAGGTTGATGTTCTGTCCCGTGAGCAACAGGTTGCGGATTTTGGTGACGATCGGAACCTGGGACAGGGCGATATTCTGGGCGTCTTTGCGGAAACCGTACATCGAACCCTCTTTCACGCCGTAGTAGTCGCGAATGGTCAGCGGGCTCGAGGTGTAGAGTGACTCGATCTTTTCGCGGAAGTTGGGAAAGATCTGTTCCATGCGATCGAGCATACGGTCGGCTTGTTGCCGTTTCCAGTTTTCGTAATCGGCTCCTCTTCTTCCGGTGCGGGTGCCTTCCCACGCGCGTACGGCTTCGAACGGCATGGGGGATGTAATGATCATCTTTCGGCTGAAGGGCCCCTGTTGGCTGACCGGAGGGGTCATATACATCAGACCCCGGGGCCATTGATCGTCATAACGCCCGAGTTCCCAGGCCATGCCGTGAGCCGTCTGGCAATAACCGGTGTGGTTGAGGTAGGAGAAACTGTCGGGCTTGAGTTTCAGGTAGACGGTGAAGGCCGAATAGCTGTTGGGAATCTCTTCGAGCCGCTGCCGATAAGCACGGGGCAGGGCGGCAGGATCCAGACATTTCAACAGAGAACAGGGGTGGATGGCCGAAATGTAGTGGTCGGCCGAGTAACGCTCTCCTTGGGTGGTTTCGGCATAGCGGATCATTCGCTCTTCGCAGGCGAGAGTGCGTACCTGAGCTTTGGTAAGAACCTGGCCCTGATGGTTCCGGATGACGTCGGCCAAGGCTTCGGCCAGTTGTGAACTGCCCTCGACGAACCGATCCTCGCCGTTGATATATAGAACGTTTACTAATGCATGAATATAGGCTGGAGTATGGTGGGCGACCCCGCCGTACATGGGGTTCATGTAGGATAGAATATCCCGTAGACTCGGGTCCTGGATATAGTGGGCGATGAATTCGTCGGCCGGTTGCAGAAACGCTTCGGAGTGTGCGAAAATCGAACGTTCCTCTTCTCGCAGGTAGAACATCCCGACTTCGGTCGAGAGTTGATACAGCGCGTCGACATAACGACGGATGGAGGTCGCTTCCCGGGGAAAACGTTCAGCAAAATAGGCAGTAAAGGCTTCCCGTCCACAGGGAATGGCATAGCGCTCGTTTTCGGAGAGATAGAGCAACGTGTCCATGCAGTCCGGGTCTGTCGCCCGCAGCTTCAGGCGATCCATGATGCCCAGGTAGTGACAGATGCGGAAAATGGAGGCTCCCTGACGCATACCACCTAACATGTGCATGCCGGTTTCGAACTGTTCGCCGTCTCGCAGGAAGGTTTGCAACCCGCCGCCGATCGTGGCATTTTTTTCCAGCACGGTGACCCGGTAACCGTTTCGGGCCAACAGGGCCCCCGTAAATAGCCCGCCCATGCCTCCTCCTATGATGATAACCGAATCGTTCATGCGTTTGCTTGTTGGATTTGTTGGAAAATGACGGAAGAGCCGAGCACCTCTCCGCACGTGATCAGACTTCCGACCAAAACGCCCAAAATGCCGTGCGAATTGATGCTTTGCCCGGTCAGCAGCACATTGGGAATGCGGGTCCGGTGGGAAACACGGCTGCCGAGTCCAGCCTGTATGTCGTGCACGACGCCGTACATCGATCCATCCTCGGTTCCGGTATAGTCTCGATAGGTCAGCGGGGTGGAGGTGTAGTAACGTTCGATGTGTTGTCTCAGCCCCGGGAAATCCCGTTCGACACAAGTCAGCAACTGTTCGGCCTTGCGGTGTTTGAACGCTTCGTAGGCTTTGCCTCGGTGTCCCACGGTGGTGTCGAGCCAGGGAGTCAGGTCGCGGATCGACATGTAGGAGATGATAATGCCGCACCGGGCGTAACGAGGATCCTGTTCGGGGCACATGTGCATGTAGAGATAGCCTTTGGGCCACTCGGTATCGGTATAGTGCTCGCAGTTCCAGGGCGAATCTCCCTGGTAGCCATAAAAATTGTAGTTTTGATAGGGAACGCTGTTTTCCTTAAATCGGAGATAGATCGAAAACCCTCCGATGGTATTCCGCAGGGCATTGATTCGTTGACGGAAAGCCGGACGAATCAGTTCCGTGTCGAGCATTTCGAGGGTACGTTTGGGGTGGGCGCTGGAAATGACCAGATCGGCCGGATAACGATTCCCGTCGGTGGTTTCGACAGCTTGTGCCCGGGTGGAGTCGCAGTGAATTTTAGCGACTTTTTGCCGGGTGA
Organism: Alistipes sp.; assembly: GCA_019422485.1. Classification (GTDB taxonomy): domain Bacteria; phylum Bacteroidota; class Bacteroidia; order Bacteroidales; family Rikenellaceae; genus Alistipes_A. The sequence goes on from JAHZDG010000007.1 coordinate 15,872, forward strand.
TGATTTTTCCTCCGTATTGAGAAAGGGTGTGAGCCAGCGCTTCGCTGAGTCGATCGCTGCCCCCTACGATGCGGAAGGCGCTGGGGTTGTAAAAGTCGGTGATGAAGGCATGGGTGGCAAACGAGGTGCGATCGCGTTCCGCGGCGTAGAGCGGTAGGTTGCCAACCAGAACCTCCCGCAGCAGCGGGTCGTGAATCAGGGTCTCCAGAACTTCATTGACGCTTTTTTGCTGATATTCGGTATTGATGGCCAAATTGCTACCTCCTTTCTGCAGAGCATGGAGGGTCGAAGCCCGGGCTATGCGTTCCACCAGATCGAAATAGGCTTCCAAATGGTCATGTTCGGCCGGGAATCTTTCGGACAACTCTTCGATAAAGGCTTGGCGGGTCTGGGCAAAACGGAAACGTTCTCCCCGCAGCGCGATGATTTCATATCCGGCGGGATCCATCCGACTCAGCGAAAGTCCTTCCCGCACCTCCAGGTAACGCAACAGCCGGTCGAGAACCTGCCCCGGGTCACAGCTGCCGATAAAATGCATACCGGTTTCGAATTTGGCATTTCCCCGACGGAAACATTGCAGACAGCCTCCGATTTGGTGCTCCTGTTCGAGTACCGTAACCTGGTAGCCGTTTTTGGCCAGTATAATCCCGCAGGATAATCCTCCGAGGCCGCTTCCTATGATGACGCACTGTTTTTTCATACGGCGGGAACGTTTAGAGGGTTGTGATCGGTTAAGATTGTCGGACATCCCTTTTCGTCGAGGCGATAGTGGAGGTCGGGGACAGGAATGCCTGATTCGTCTGCTGATAGATGCAGGTTGGCGGGCAGGGCACGGGCCTGGCGGGCGATGGCCAGACATTTCGGGTCGGATTCCAGCGCATAGACTTCGGTTTGCGGACGGACCAATGCATAAAGCAGGGCAAATTCTCCGTTGGAACAGTGATCGATGCGGATGCAGCGAACGTCGGGAGCTCCATCGATGACGGCCCGGAAATTCTCCTGTCGCTGGAGGGTCTGCCGGCAGGCCCGACCGATTTTCCTCCCTTGAGCGCGGTATTTTTGGTAGACGTACCAAGCGTAATAATCAGCCCCTTCGCGTTCGGCACAGATTTCGGCGTAGTGGCGGATGTAGTATTTCCGGAGGTTCGAGGTGCGGGACTTGAAATTCTCTCCGTAACGGAGATCGTTGCAGGGAATACGATCGCCTATTTCGGTATACATGGCTCCTTCGCGGAGCATAAAATCGTTTTTGGGCAGGACATGTCCGATGCCGTGGAGAAAAATGGGCAGTAGATCGAGTTGCAGTTTTTCGGCCAGGTAGAAGGCCCCGCGGTGGAAACGTTGAATGCGACAATCCGGAGATCGGGTGCCTTCAGGGAAAACGACGATCGAATAGCCACGCCGAACCAGATCGGCCAATCGGTCAAGGTTGGTTTCGAGACCGTCCGAAATGGTGTAAAATTCCGCATAACGGATCAGTAAGCCGTAAATGGGGTTGCGATGGACCCAATCGTTGGTCAGTACGACCAGTTTAGGAGTCAGTCTCAGCAGGCACATCAGGTCGAGGTGGGATTGATGGTTGCTGAGAATAAGAGCCGGCTTCTCGAAGGTTTCGCCTGAGCGGTTCTGGCAGGTAAAGGTGGTTCCCGGCACGCGGTGAATGACGAAATCGGAGGCCCAACAGATGAAGCGATGCAGCCGCAACCGTTTTTTCTCCGTGGTCGGTCCGATGTGAAAATAGAGAAACGTTGCGGGCAGAATCCACAGGAACATGTTGACGCACAGGAAGAGCAGCGAATACAGCGAGTAGGCGATTCGCTTGACCGTCAACGGAACGGCTTCGGGCGTATGGATAGCGGCACTCATCGTTGGCGGGTTCTGAACAGTTTTCGGGGCCAGCCGTATAGCAGGGCCAGCAGACACAGCAGGGTGTTGAGCAGGGAGATACGCAGAAAATCCCGCACTGGGCGGAAATGGCTGACGCGATCTTTCGGATAGTGGACGCGGACCGTTACCGGAAACAGTTCCACGCCGGCCCAGGCCGAAGCGACCAGCAATTCCAGCTCGGCTTCGTAGCGGGCGGTCATCCAGCGTTCCCCTCGGATGTATTGCAGCGGATAGATTCGAAATCCGGTTTGGGTGTCGGGCAGATTCTGTCCGGTTTGCAGCCGGAACCAGAAATTGGAAAACCGATTGGCCCAGGTGTTCCCTCGCGGCATGTTTTGATGAACCAACGGCCGGCTGCCGACGATCAGGGCCGAGGGTTTTTCTTCGGCGGCAGCCGTCAGCAGGGGAATGTCCTCCGGAAAATGTTGCCCGTCGGCATCGATGGTCAAAGCGTGGGTGAATCCCAAGGCGCGGGCCTGACGGAATCCGGTTCGCAGGGCATATCCTTTGCCTCGATTCCGGGTGTAGCCGATCACGGTGACAGGCACCGGAGCCTGGGCCAGGAGAGCTGCCGTGTCGTCTGTCGAACCGTCATTGACCACGATCACATCGGGAATATGACGATAGGTCTGCGCAAGGACAGAGAGAATCGTTCCGGCGTTGTTGTACGTCGGAATAACGGCGCAGAGGCGTATCGTCGGGGCCTGTTTATCGGGCTTCGGTTGCATCGACATAGATCATCGAAAGTTGGGCGAAGGTCAGGTCGTCGTTTTGCAGAACGGCCTTGATTTTATAGCGTGATCCATCCTGTTCGATGGACCGGAAACGAACTTCGACGTGGGTGTGTTCGGCCGGAGAAAGCACATGCAGAAACTTGACGTTGACCACCTGTTTCAAAGCTAAATTTCGGCCGGTCTGTTTCTCGAGCAGTTCGGACACCAACTCAATGAGACAAACCCCCGGAGTGATCGGGTTGCCCGGAAAGTGTGCCTGATAGATCTCATGCTGGGGGTTGAGTCGCAGCCGGTAGCAGTGGAGGCCCAGTTCTTCGGTCTCTTCTTCGAGGAAACAAAAGTGGCTCAGTAGTTTCATGTTCAGTCAATGTTACTTCGTTAGTCGAGAAAATCGGTACGTTATGTGGTGTCGGTCGTTGTGAAGAATCCAGCGTTCGGGGGAGGGGTGCTCGATGCGACGGCCTCGGATGGGGGTGGAGGGCGGCAGATCGCCATAGGTCAGCAGTAGACTCAAGTCGCGCCGCAAGACCCGGCGGATGTACCATCGATCCAGTGTCTCGAGCAGACCCGAAAGCTCAATCCGATGGTTGGAAGGTGTGTATCGGAAATCGAATGCCCGAACTCCGAACTCGTTTAACCAGGAACCGACGATTTCGGCATTCATGCGTTTTAGAATGCAGATTCCTGACAGATGAACCTTTTTGAACTGTAGGGTGACGGCATATTCCGTACGTTCTCCTTCGAGTGCGGGACTCAAGGAGGTACGGGGTTGGGCGAAGGCCCATTCTGCCGCTAACCACAGGCTAATGAATAGTAAAAAGCGTTTCATCGAGGGGAACGTCGGTTTGTATGTTTTTTAAGTCGATGATGGTGCGGTCCTTGTTTTTTTCGATCATTTCGACCCGGGTGACCAGTTGGCGTTTGGGGTCGAAATGCAGGCGGAGTTGGGAGAAAAAGGGTTGCATCTCGCGTCGGATAGGGGTCAATTCGGCGATCCAGCTGCCGTTTTCGGTGCGTATTTGGGTGCGGAAATCGGTGGTGGACGTCAGGCAGCGACCGGTCAGGCTGTTCATCATGTTGCGGGCGATCTCCTGAAACATGCGGTTGTCGGAGGTGTTGACGACCTGAGTCTGTCCGGGAGAGCGCATCAGAACCTGTTCCCCGTTGAGAATGAACGTGTAGCGGTAGGGTGAGGTATATTCCCAATGCAGTTTGCCGCCCTCCTGTTGGTAGTACATCACGCCGTGCGAGACCATTTGGTCGCGCAGCAGGGAGAGTTCCTTGGTTTGCGTGAATTCACACCGCAAGGTTTTGAGGGCAGAAGTTGTTCGGTCGATGGCCGAGAGTATCTCCTGGGTCGATAGGGTTTCGGCGCTCCGATTTTGCGCCTGGAGTGTTTGCCAGCCTCCCGTGCAGAGCAGGCATCCCGCGAGAAAATATTTGATCAGTTGCATAGTCGAATCATTTAGCGATGAAAATACATCCGGCGATAATCAGCACGATTCCGATCCAACGGGTCAGTGGAATCTGTTCGTGGAAGAAGATCATGGCGGCCAGCATGCCCATGACGTAGGCGAGACTGAGCATCGGGTAGACCGTACTGAAGGGAAACCGCTTCAGCATGTAGAGCCAGCAGACGGCCGTGGCGATGAAACAGAGCCCGCTGCCGATCATATAGAAATTGGCGAAGAAACGGTAAAACCAGTGCCAACTCCAGGAAAAGTCGCCGGCTCGATTCAGCGCCATTTTCTGAAGCAGTTGGCAGGCTACCAACAGGGCCGATTGCAAGATGGCCAACGGAATCAATGTCCACATAGCGCGCGCAGAATGATCAGTGAATATTGTTTGTCTTCGCTTTGGTTGAGCAGCAGCAGGGCCTGGGGTCGGCCCGTACGAGGTGCCGTATGGCCATAATACATACCCTCCGGAATGAACCCTTTATCCAGACAGTGAGCCGCCGCATAGACTGCATAGGCCGATGCCGTATAGCTGATGCCGAACCATTGCTGGTATCTCAGCGTTGGGACATTGGGAAGCAGCTGTTGGGTGAAACGGTGGTAGGGTGCATCATGAGCTTCCCGTCCGTTGACACCGGTTATGACGGCTGCGAGGGATTCCGGAGTCAGATGAGTTTCATCTAACAGATCGTGGAGGGCTTTGCCCAGTTCCTGTTCCGTAGGACGGTAGAGCATGCGCATCGAAGCCTGTTCGCATAAGCCGTGGTCGGTTTGGGTGGAGAGCAACAGGGCCGCAGCTGCTTCGGATCCGGTGCCGGGCAGCGAACCTCCCATATAGCCGATCCGTTCCAGCAGCGTGAAATAGGAGGGGGTCAGTTCATCGTATCCTCCGACGAGGGCGGTGCGGATTTTCCCCATCCGGAACTGCATCCAGGCATCCTGCAACGCCAGATCGAACGAGACGTCCTTATGGGAGTAGGTGATGTTGTAGCCGTGGGTATGAGACCGCAACGCCAGCAGAGAGGCGATGGTGTTGTGGGTCGATTGCATGAAATGCGTCGGGCTCAACAACGACTCTCCGTCCCGGCACAAGGCTTCAAGAAAGCGTTCCGTGTTTTCCATGCACCCCAATCCGGTTCCGACCAGAATGGCATCGGGATGTTCCACCCCGGTTTTGCGGGCCAGGCTTTGAGCGGTGACCCAGGCGCGTTTGAGAATTTTGCCCAAACGTCGGCTTTCGGCAGGAGTGAGCCACTGTTTGAAATCCGGATCTATTGCCCGGGCATACGGCACGTCGTACACGTTCGGCTCCGACATCCACGTTTCACAGAGCGGTTGTTGCAGGGAAATTTGTTCAGCGGCTTGTATGTAGACGGGTTTCATGGTTTTTGCCATTTAGAAAGAAGCAACGAAGAGTCGTTCCCTCCGAAGCCGAACGAGTTGCACAAAACATGTCGGATTTCCCGGGACGGCCGACTTTCTCGGACCGGAATCAAACCGTTTTCCATCGGTTCGCTCCAGTTGAGGTTGATCGGCAGGAACTGGTGTTGCAAGGCTAGCAGACAGATGACGGTTTCGATGGCACCCGAGGCGCTGGTCGTGTGACCCGTTGCCGATTTGGTCGATGAAACGGGTGGAACGAGATCGCCGAAAAGCCGAAACATGGCGGCGCTTTCGCTGCTGTCGTTGTTCGGGGTTCCAGTGCCGTGGGCATTGATGTAGTCGACATCGGCCGGGGTGAGACCGGCATCGTTCAGGGCCGCTTGCATGGCCCGGAAAGCGCCTTCCCCATCGGGTGAAGAGGCCGTCTGATGGAAGGCATCGCAGGCATTTCCATAACCGTCGAGGGTCACTAAAGGTTCGACGCCACGGGCTTGTGCCGTTGAGGGGCGTTCCAATACTACGTAAGCCGCACCTTCCCCCAGATTCAATCCGGCTCGGGAGGCGTCAAAGGGCCGGCAGGGCTGGGAATCGAGAATCATCAACGCATGGAACCCGTTGAGATGGAATCGTGTCAGGCATTCGCTACCTCCGGCGATGACCCGATCGGCCAGACCGCTTCGGATCAGGTTGGCTCCGGTGATGATGGCGTTCAGAGCCGAAGAACAGGCCGTCGAAGGGGTGGCTACGAAACCGAACCGACCGAAGTGATCGGCGATCAGTTCCGTTGAGCTGCCGCAATCGTGCAGGGCGATGTATTCGTTGCGGGTGTCGTTGTTCAGGAAGTCCGGATAATATTGTTCGCTTTTGTCCATGCCTCCGACCGTCGTTCCCGAAATAAAGGCCGTGGTCGACCATTCTTCGGGGTCGAGGTGGGCTTCCTGCAGGGCTTCCTGCAAAGCCCACATGCCCAACAGAGCGGTCCGAATCGTCGGAGTGCCGGAAGAAATGCCCAATCGGGATTGCAGTTCGTCGTTGCTCAGCGGGACTTCGCCTACGGGGAGGTCGGTATGTACGGTGCGCAGATGACGCACAGGACCGATCCCCGATCGCCCCTGAAGCAGGGCGTCCAGTACCTCGAGTTTATTCAATCCGATGGCCGAAACTATGCCGGCTCCTGTAATCCAGATCGGGTCTTTCATGCGGGACGATTATTTGGTGCGGTGTTGAGCGATGTAGTCGGCCATGACGTGGATGCTTTGGAAAATTTTGCGGCCTTCTGAAGCGTCTTTCAGTTTGATGCCGTATTTTTTCTCCATCAGAACGATCAGTTCCAGGGCGTCGATCGAATCCAGTCCGAGTCCTTCTCCGAAGAGAGGAGCGTCGTTGTCGATCTCTTCTGGTTTGACGTCTTCCAGGTTCAGGGCTTCGATAATTGCGTTTTTCAGTTCGACCATTAATGCTTCCATGGGCGGATATGTGTTTAAAGGTTGATCAATGTGTTGAGGGTATCTTGATTCCAGGTCGGCTTTCCGGAACAGGGCTCGGAATCGACCAGAAAAAGGGTGGTTTCGTAGCGGGTGTCATCGATGTAGTTCACCCAGCCGCACAGGGCCGACCGGGTTTGAGGGTCGAGGAACGAATCTTCGACAGTGTCCACCATCGCGGTTGTCTCTTTTCGGTCAAGCAGATAGCAGGATGTCTCGCCGAAATAGTGGTTGCGGATGGCGATCTCGCCGGTTAAGATGTTGGCCAGCGTATAGACAAATACCGACGGACTGGGAAAATAGTCGTTGGGGGCGGCGATGGTTTGTTGATAGTGGCTGTCACTGGCAAACGAGCCGCTCTGACTGAACAGAATGACGGCACGATCCTCCCGGGGAGAGAACCGATCCGGTGTTTTCTGAAGTAATAGTTCCGAGGCGATGAATCCTACCTGGCAAAGGGGATCCATCTTGAAAAATTTGGGATAATCTCCCACGTATTGACGATAGAGTCGCTTCAGCAACCCGTCGTTTGATTCGGTCAGGGGAAGTGCTTTCCCTTCGAGGGTAGCCCCTGCCGGCGAAAGATGAACCCATGATTGAATCGTCAGCATAATCCACCTCCTTGTCTGAACAGCAGGGCTGCATTACACCCTCCGAAGCCGGAGAGTAATTTGATAAAACTTTTTTTCCGGGTTGTTGCATGGGTGGAGGAGAGGTGCAGCGGACGTGATACGCCGCAGTGGGCATATCCTCGGGTGCCCAAGATGGTGTGATCCTCGACGGCTTGCATGGAGAGAACGGATTCCAGCAGACCGGCTGCTCCCATGGTATGGCCGAAATAGCCTTTGAGCCCGTTGACCGGAATGTCGGCCAGACCGGCCCGATCGATGGCGATGGACTCCATTTCGTCGTTATAGGGTGTGGCGGTGCCATGAACGTTGAGGAAGGCCAGCTCGTCGGACGATATATCTTGCATGACGGCCCGTAAAGCCCGGTAACAACCTTCCCCGGTTCGGGAGGGACCGGAAATATGGTTGGCGTCGTTGCGGATGGCGCCACGATAAGCGATCCATGTCTGAGGGTCGATTTTGTCGATCGGGCGTCGGGTATAAATGACGGTGGCTGCGGCCTCTCCCAGATTCAATCCCGTGCGATCACGGTCGAAAGGTTGGCAGGGGAGGGGCGACAAGGCCTTGAACGATTGAAAACCCGATACGATGAATTTTGACTGCTGATCGGCACCGACGACGATGGCGTGGTCGCAACGGCCGCTTTGCAGGGCGCGCATGGCGGCAATTTGCGCACAGAGTCCGGAGATGCAGGCATTTGAAACGACGATGGGTGGGTTCGGATTGTGAAAGAAGTCGCAGATGCGTTGCGCCGAATAGTCGGGCAGTACATTGGCGCGGTAGCGGTTCTCTTCTTCCAGCAGCGCGACATTGCCTTTGGTGGTTGACAGGAAGAATTGTACGCGGTTCGAAGCTGGATCGACGGCGGTTGTCTCCAGGGCTCGGGAAACGGAAAGAATGGCGATTTTCTCAAAGAAAGTCAACGCTTCTACCTGATCGGTCGTATAGCGTGCGAGTAACGCCTGGTCGATTGCTTCATGATCGAGCAGGGAGGCGACAAAAGGCTCGGGCAGGCCCCACAACCCTTCATAAAGACGCAGCGCGCTTTGCCCCGCTTTGACGGCGTGGTAGGTCTCCGCAGTGGCCAGACCCAGCGGAGTGAGCAGGTTATCGCCCTCTTTGACGATCAGTTCATGTTCCAGCGTTCTTTCCATTTTGCATAAAACTCCGGTGTGATCCAGACCAATCGGTACTCTTTGTCCATGAAAACCTGTACACTGTGACCGGTGGCCAGCAGTTGGTTGGTTTGAGCGTGGTGTATTTCGTAGTCGAAGACGATCTTGGCCGCTTCGGTGGGACGGTAGTGGATGTCGATGCGACAGGGCATGCCGTAGATGATCGGGGCTTTGTACTGAAAAGAGAGTTCGACCAGCGGGGCGTAGTACCCTTGGCCGAAAATATCCAGGTATCCCAGGCCGTATTGTGCGCCGAACGCTTCTCGGGCGTCTTCGAAATAGAGCGAATAGGAACCGTGCCAGACAATGTTCATCGAGTCCACTTCGCTGAAGCGGACTTCGAATTCTTTGGAGGCGACCAGTTCTTTGGTGATTTTCTTATCGCTTTTCATCGTCGGTCAATTTTGTGCGTCGATTTCGCTCAGGGCGATTTTCATTTGGGCCGTGGCAATAATCTCGTCGCCCGATCGGACGGTAGCCTGTACCAGCATCATACGAAAGACCTCTTCCTGGTTTTCGATCTCGGTTTGCAGGGTTTCGCCGCAACGGGGACAGCGATGGATTTCCAGGTTGCGGATCGCCCCGATAAAACCCAACTTGACGCGTTCGGCATGCAGCAGGTTGATGTACCCCATGCGCGCCGCACAGGTTTGAGCGATGTTTTCGATCAGTCCGGCCTCCTGCAGTACGCCTTCTTCGCAGAAAATGTGCTCCTGCGGGACGGTAAATCGCGTCACGGTCCGCTGTTCGTCGAAATGGACGAGCCGGTCGATCAGGATGAACGGCGGACGTTGCGGCAGCAGTTCGAGTATGTCGATTTCTTCGAAATTCATGGACTTATTGCCAGAAATTGTAGTAATTAAACCATTGGGTCGGGTATCGGCGAACGATCGCTTCCAGCTGCCGGGCAAAGTTTTGGGCGGCTTGTTCCATGCGGACGCGTTTGGGCGTGTCTGGAGAGCCGGGTTCGATGCGGTTCACGAAAATCCGATACCGTTTGACGCCTTCTTTCATGACGAAGATCGAGAGCAGGGCGACATCCCGTTGGACGGCCAAGGCAAAAGGCCCTAACGGGAATCGGGCCGGAGCCCCCAGAAAGTCGCAGACGACGCTTTTGGCGGATCCGAAAGTGCGGTCACCCGGCATGCCGACGATGTTGCCTTCGACCAGCGCCTGGTTGGCGACAAACAGGTGCGACATGTCCGATTTCACCGGAACCATCTCGATGTTGTGCCCGGCAAAACATTTGGCCCGGTTTTGCATGATGGTGGCCTGTTCCCCGGCGTAGACCAACGCATAGAAGCGTTTTTCTTCGGGGTGGAGGGCATAGCCGGCCAATTCGTAGTTCCCGATGTGGGAGCTGACCATCACGAATCCTTCGGGTTGGGAGACCAGTTCCCGGTAATATTCGTTGTGTTCGATGTCGACCTGAAAGCGACGTCCGGCATATACGGCGAAGCGATCCAGAATGACCTGTCCGAAACGATAGTGGTTGGCATATATGGCGCAGAGCGTTCGCCAACGTCCGTATCCGAGTCGTTCACGGAAGAAGCGTTGAATAGCCTTCCGGTTTTGCCGATGGATGAACAGGTAGGCGAAGGCCACCACGGCCATAACGGCATACAGTACACGGATGTCGACTCGACGGAACAGCCCGATCAGCGAACGCAACATCCAGGGATGTCCGTCGGTTTTGCCTTGCCAGGCTTCGTGCGCGGGCTCGTTCAGGGTGTCGATTTTCGTTGCGGCCGTCATGCCTGTGGGTTTATTGGTCGCCGACTTTGCTTTGGATGTAGTCGCAGAAGTCGTTCAGGGTTTTGACGTCGGCCATCTCTTCGGGTTTGATCTTAAAGCCGAAGGTGCGTTCAACGATGACGACAATATCCACGAAATCCAGGCTGTCGATACCGATATCGTCTTTGAGCAGGGCTTCCGGAGCGATTTTTTCTTCGTCGACCTCTAATTCGTCGATCAGGAAGGCTTTGACTTTTTCTTCGATTTCTTTTCTTTCCATATTCTTGAAGTGAGTTATTTTTTACATGCCATAATGCTGTGTCCCCAACCCAGAAAATCGTGGATGGTTTCCACTTGCAGCCCGGCGCTTTCGACTATCCGTTGCATCTGTTCGGAGTGGTACATTTTGCTGTTTCCGTTGGCGATGGCCGTGAAATAGAGGCTGGTCAGGGTCAGACACAGGGTGGCGGGTTCGAATTTCTGGCGGTCCCAGAACGTTTCCATGATATAGAGACGGGTTTCCGGGTGCATGATTTGGGCGGCCCGTTCGAGGATCGAGCGGATCTCCTCCTCTCCGAAACAGTCGAGGAACTGGCTCATCCAGATCGCCTCGAACGTCGGAGCAGAGGGAAAAGCCAAGGCCGGATCCAATAGGTTGCCTCCGTGGCCGTGAATGCGGTCAGCACCGGGTTGACCGGCTACTTGTGCGCGCATCAGTTCGAGTTGTTGCGGCAGGTCCAAAATGGTGACTTCCACTTGCGGATCGTACGCTACACAGCGCAAAGCCCATCGACCGGTATTTCCGCCCACGTCGAGCAGGTGACGGATCGGTCGTTCGAACAGAATCGACAAGGCTTCGTCGAAAGAGTGATCCGAATAAAAGTGGTCGAAAGCGAACCAACTTTTGCGGACCGGTTCGGGAAGCTGGGAGAGACCCTCATAAACGGTTTTCCAGGGTCCGAAATGCTCCAGTCCGGCCGGACGTCCCTCTTTGAGCGCCTCTTCCAGATGGAACCATCCTTCGTAATTGACGTCGTGGTTGAAGTCGATATTGACGCGGGTAGAGGGGTCGGTCAACAGAAACCAACCCGTTTTGGAGAGCGAAAAACGGTCGCTCTTCGGATCGACCAGTACGGTGCCGATAGAAAGTGAGGCCTCGAGCATTACCTCGAGGGCGTAGGTCGAGAGTTGGGTTTTTTCTGCCAGCCCGGGAAGGGTCAGTCCCCCGTTGCTGTCCCGCAGTAGATCCAGAATCCCGAATTTGATCATCAGTCGCGAGACCTGAAAAACGATAGGTCCGAAAGCGATGAACTGGGCCAGACGTTGGGCTTCGCGGGCCGAACGATGCTCGCGGGTGTATTCTTTTTCCAGAGCGGGGAAGAGTTTCATGGTCGAGCTATTTGATTTTTCGAATAATCAGGGCGCTGTTCGTACCTCCGAATCCGAAAGAGTTCGAAAGCACGGTGTTGACTTCGGTTTCGACGGTTACGGGCGTCAGGTTCAACTTTTCAGCGTATTCGTCGGGATTTTCCAGGTTGATGTTGGGCGCGACGAAGTTGTGTTGCATCATCAGGGTCGAATAGACGATTTCGCTGGCTCCGCCCATCCAGCATTCGTGGCCCGTCATCGATTTGGTCGAACTGATCAGAGCGTGGGTACCGCGGAAAACCCGATCGAGGGCGATGGCTTCGAATTTATCGCCCTGAGGAGTCGATGTGGCGTGTGCATTGACGTAATCGATCGCTTCGGCCTGCATGCCGGCGCTGTCGAGGGCCCGCTGAATGGCGATGACCGATCCGTCGTCGCTGGGTTGCGAAATGCCGCCTCCGTTGGATGAGAAACCGTATCCGCAAACTTCTGCCAGTATCGGGGCTCCGCGTCGCAGAGCATGCTCATACTCTTCGAGCACCAGGGCGGCTGCGCCTCCGCTAGGGATCAGCCCGTCGCGGTCGCGATCGAACGGTCGGGAAGCCTTGGTGGGTTCGTCCATGCGGACCGAAAAGGCGGCCAATGCATCGAAGGTGGCCATCGAATAGTAGTTGACTTCCTGAGCCCCGCCGCATAATATGCTGTCTTGTAGACCCTGTTTGATCAGCAAGTAACCCATGCCGATGGAGTGGGACCCGCTGGCGCAGGCCGCACTGAGGGTGAAATTGATGCCTCTCAGGTGAAAAATCGTACTCAGGTTCATGGTCACCGTGGAGTTCATCGACTGGAAGATCAATCCCGAGCCGAGAAGGGCCGAGTCGTGTTTTTCATCCATGATGCGGGCTGCCTCGACGACCGGTTTGGCGGAAGAGTCGTTGCCGAAGAGAATGCCGACTTCTTCGTTCTGCAGATAGTCACTGTCTATACCGGCCTGTTCGAAGGCTTGTCGGGCGGCCATGTAGGCATATTCGGCCTCTTCCGACAGGCCGATGCGCAAACGGCGGTCGATGACCCCTTTGAGTTGGGGCCGCGGGACGATCCCCGTCAGACCGGATCTGTATCCATAGGCGAGACGATCTTGATCTACGCCGATGCCCGAGCGCCCGGCTCGCAGCGATGCTTCCACTTCGTTGAGATTCTGTCCCAGGCACGACCAGATTCCCATGCCCGTTATGACGACACGTCGTTCCATGTATTTGTTTTATCAAGTGTATAAACCTCCGTTGATTGAAATCGTTTCGCCGGTAATGTAAGCGGCGTCGTCCGATACCAAAAAAGCGGTCAGTGCCGCCACTTCTTCGGGTTTGCCAAACCGGCCCACCGGAATCATCTTCTTGAGTTCGGCCTGATTCAGCTCTTTGGTCATGTCGGTTTCGATGAAACCCGGGGCGATGGCGTTGACCGTGATCTTGCGTGGACCTACCTCCTGAGCCAGGGCTTTGGTCGCGCCGATTAGGGCTGCCTTGGCGGCCGAATAGTTGGTCTGACCAGCCAGTCCTTTGATGCCCGACAGGGAAGCCATGTTCACGATCCGTCCCCAACGGTGGGTCATCATCTCTTTGAGCAGGCGCCGTGTCAGGTAAAAGAAACCGTTAAGGGTGGTGTCCATCACCTGATGCCACTCTTCGTTCTGCATGAAAACCATCAGGTTATCGCGACGGATACCGGCATTGTTGACCAATACGGCGATGTAGTCATCCGGATGGGTCTGTTGCCATTGCTCCAGTGCCTGTTCGATGGCTTCGGGTTGGGAGACGTCGAAAGGAAGGAGTTCGGCTGTTCCGCCGGCAGCGACGATCTGTTGGCGAGTCTCTTCCGCTGCGGCCCCTTCCGAACGATAGTTCAGAATGACGGGCCAACCTTGTGCGGCGAGTGTTAGGCTGATGGCGCGTCCCAGACCGCGGGAACCACCGGTGATTAATGCATATTTCATGGTTAATTATTTCAGGTTTAAAGGGTGGTTTTTCAAATAGGCTTCGACTTCTGCAATTTGGGTGTAAAAAGGGGCGTCTTCGACGATCTTCGGAGCGATTTTCCGGATCTCGTCATAGACTCGTCGGGAGGTCGGAGCGAGTTTCGTTTGAATGGCGAGGCAGTCGACGGCCTGTGCCAGCGCAATGAAATGAATGGCCATGACCTGGAATACGTTTTCGATCACCTGTTTGCACAGAAGCGCCGAATTGGTCCCCATGCTGACGATATCCTGGTTGTCGTTGTTGTTGGGGATGCTGTGTACGTAGTTGGGCATCGCCAGCGTCTGGCATTCGGCAGTAGTGGAGGTCGCGGTGAACTGGCAAGCCTGCATGCCGTAATTGAGTCCCAGGGTTCCGAGATTCAGGAACGGGGGAAGAATGTTGTTGATCCGGTCGTGGAACAAGTAGTTTAACTGACGCTCGGCAGTCATGGCCACGCGTACCATGGCGATTTTGACCTTGTCTTCCTCCAGCGAGATGTAATCCCCATGGAAGTTGCCACCATGGTAGACATTCTGGTGAACGGGGTCGACGATCGGATTGTCGCAGGCCGAATTCAGTTCGGCTTCCAGAATGCGTCGGGCGTTTTGCAGCGTTTCGTAGACGGGGCCTAAAATTTGAGGCGTGCAACGCAATGAATAGTAGGCCTGTACTTTGTGTTGATTGTCGAAGGTTTTGAGATCGCTGTGAGCGCTGTTGTATAATTCGTGTTCGCGTTTCAGCATGCACTGTCCGCCTTGAGCCAATTGGCGCATGCGGCAGGCAATGACCTGCTGTCCGCTTTGACGACGGCATTCATTGAGCTCCTGCGCCATGAAATCGTCATATGATGCGGCGATTTCATTCATCATCACCGAAGCCAATGTGGCCCAGTCCAGCAGACGTTCGGCATAGAATTGATTGACAATCCCGATACCGGTCATGACAGAGGTTCCGTTGGTGACGGATAGGCCCTCACGGATATGAATCGGCATGGGCTTCAAACCGTTTTCTTGCAGAACCTCTTGTGTGGGACGCCATTGCCCGTGGTAGTGCACTTTGCCTTCGCCGATCAGTGTCAGCGCGATATGAGCCAGTTGGACGAGATCGCCGCTGGCTCCGACACTGCCATGTTCGGGAATAAACGGATAGATGTCCCGGTTGATGAACTCAGCGAGCAGCTCGACGACTTCAGGATGTATTCCCGAACGGGCTTGGATGAAGGTTCCCAGTCGGGCGATCATGGCGGCCTTGACATAAAGATCCGGCAGCGGCTCTCCGGCTCCGGTGGAGTGGCTGCGGATGATGTTATATTGCAAATCGGTCAGATAGCGGTCGTCGACGCGCCATTGGGCCATGGGTCCGAATCCGGTATTGATGCCGTAAATAACCTTTTCAGAAGAAAATTGCCGCAGAAATTCGTAGCATTGAGTCACTTCTTTGAGGGGTAAACGGCTGGTATCTATTTGGGCGGATGCAAACAGGAGCTCTTCAACGCGACTGAGTTCTATCGGGTTAATCATTCAAGTTTTTCTATTGTAGAAGAAACAGATTCATGTGTATTCTGTTTCACTTATTATCTGTTTAATATGTATGCAAATATAACAAAAAAGAAAAAACCCTTGCTTATTGCGGGGTAAAAAGCCACGAGGAAAGGTGAGGAGGTCGGATAAGAATACTGAAAAAACAGGATGAAAGCGGTTGTTGGAATTTTCGATCGGGATTCGGGAGGGTTAGGCGAGAAATTTGCAAGGAAAATGAAAAAGAATGAGACGGAAATTAAAGAGTGTAAATAACGTGTGTCGGAGAAAAAACTCTTGAGGGAAAGATGTTTCGGGAAGAGATGTTTCAGAGGAAAAAATGTTGAATGTTTGGTTTCGATCGAAAAGTAAAGGTGTGTTGTTTTTATTTTCTTTTTGGGGGATAGGTAGTTTTTGAATTTTGTTTTAGTGTTTTGTGAAATAAAATGAAATTATTTTGTTTCGTTTTATTTGTTATATGAAATAAATGTTATATTTGCTGAAAATTAATCTGCCAATTTTATGGAGAATACCTACGATGTCATCATCATCGGTGGTGGAGCCACTGGGGCGGGAGTCGCAAGAGACTGCTCGTTGCGGGGAATTAGGGCTCTGCTGCTGGAGCGCTCCGATATTTCCACTGGGGCGACCGGTCGAAATCATGGCCTGCTGCATAGTGGTGCCCGCTATGCGGTGACGGACCGGGAATCGGCCGAGGAGTGTATCCGGGAAAACATGATCTTGCGCAAGATCGCGGCGCATTGCGTGGAAGAGACCGACGGGCTCTTTATTTCGTTGCCTGAAGATGGCTTGGAATATCAGTCGGTTTTTGTGGAAGCCTGTCGTCGGGCCGGTATTCGGGCTGAAGTGCTCGATCCGGAAGAGGCTAAACGCCTGGAACCGGCCGCCAATCCGGCTCTGATCGGGGCTGTGCGTGTACCTGACGGGGCGGTGGATCCGTTCCGTCTGACTTCGTCCAATATTTTGGATGCGAAAGCGCACGGGGCTGAGGTTCGGACCTATATAGAGGTAATGGAATTTATTCGCGAGCAGGATCGGATTGTCGGCGTAAAGGCTTATGATCACCGGACCCGTCGCGAAGAGAAATTCTATGCACAGGTTGTGGTTAATGCCGGCGGTATCTGGGGACATGGCATTGCGGAGAAAGTGGGTATTACGATCAATATGTTGCCGGCAAAAGGGGCGTTGCTGATTTTTGGGCATCGGGTCAATAATCTGGTGCTCAATCGTTGCCGGAAACCGGCCGATGCGGATATTCTGGTGCCCGGAGATACGATTTCTCTGATCGGAACCACCTCGAGCAAGGTTCCTTACGATCAGATTGATAATATGGTTATTACGCCCGATGAGGTGGATCTGCTGTTGCGGGAAGGCGAAAAGTTGTCGCCTCAATTGGCCTATACCCGTATTCTGCGGGCTTATGCCGGGGTACGTCCGCTGGTGGCTTCGGATGACGATCCGAGTGGCCGTACGGTGAGCCGCGGGATTGTTCTGCTGGATCACGCTCAGCGCGACGGTCTGGAAGGCTTTATTACGATTACGGGCGGTAAGTTGATGACTTATCGGTTGATGGCTGAATGGGCGACCGATCTGGTATGCCGCAAACTCAGAGTCGATCAGCCTTGTCGTACGGCCGAATTGCCTTTGCCGGGTTCGGTCGAAAGCCAACAGGAAGCCGAAAAGAAAAACCAACGTAAACCGGTGGCTCAACGACGTTCGGCCATTTCGCGTCACGGCGATCTGGCGGCACGGATTGATGACCGGGATTCGATTCAGAACAGTCTGGTGTGCGAATGTGAAGAGGTCTCCATCGGGGAGGTTGAATACGCGATGGAAAACCTGGCGGTGAATAACCTGGTCGATTTGCGTCGTCGTACGCGGGTCGGTATGGGAACCTGTCAGGGGGAACTGTGTGCTTGTCGGGCGGCGGGTCTGATGGGAAAAAAGGATCCCGTGTGTGCCAAGAAAGCCAAAGCAGATCTGGTGGCCTTCCTGAATGAACGCTGGAAGGGGATGGCTCCCATTGCGTGGGGGGATACCCTGCGGGAAAGTGAATATACGACATGGGTGTATGAGAGTGTGTGCGGATTGTCGGACGAAACGGAAAAAACAGCAGTGCAATGAAATTCGATACAGTCATTATAGGTGGAGGTTTAGCCGGAATGGTCTGCGGGATCCGTTTGGC
>JAHZDG010000007.1:33470-39358 GCA_019422485.1 Alistipes sp.
CAGAGTGCGCTTCATTTTTCTTCGGGGTCGTTCGATCTGCTCAGTCGGATGCCGGACGGTAAGTCTGTGTCCGATCCGATGGCGGGTATTGCCGAACTGGAACAGATCGCCCCTGAACATCCGTATGCCCGGATTGGAGCGGAACGTTGTGCGCGCTATGCGCAACAGGTGCCGGCGGTTTTGCGGGCAGCGGGATTGTCGGTGGTCGGAGACGAGCATCGGAACCATTTCCGTATTACGCCGATGGGTAAAGCAAAAGCTACGTGGCTGACCCTGGAAGGCTATCTGCGAACCGAAGAGCTGGGGCAATTCCCGTTCCGTCAGGTTTGTATCGTGAATGTAGAAGGGTTCCTGGATTTTTATCCGGAATTTCTGGCCGAGGAGTTCCGGAAATATGGAATAACGTGTCGGTTCGGGACCGTCAATTGCCCGGATATGGAACGTGTCCGGAAGAATCCGAGCGAAATGCGTTCGGCCAACATTGCGCGGGTATTCGATCATGACCGGAATCTGGAGGCCCTGGCCGCCAAGATCCGGGAAGTGGCCGTTGATTGCGAAGCGGTGATTCTTCCGGCCATCATCGGACTCAATCGCGACGATGCCTTCCAGACCTTGCAGGCGAAGGTCGATAAGCCGCTTTATTTGTTGCCCACCTTGCCGCCTTCGATTCCGGGGATCAAAGCCCAGCAGGCTCTGCAGGCTCATTTCCGGGCCTTGGGGGGTGAGTATTTCTTAGGCGATACGGTGCTTTCGGCCGATCTGGAAAACGCGCGGGTGAAACAGGTCTATACGGCCAATCATGGAAATATGCCTTTCGAGGCCGATCACTTTGTGCTGGCTACGGGCAGCTTCTTCAGCAAGGGTTTGGTGGCTACGCCGGATCGGATTGAGGAGCCGGTTTTCGGGGCTGATACGGTGTTCACCCCGGATCGTTCGACCTGGTATACGCTGCACTTCTTCGACGCTCATCACTATCAGGCCTTCGGTCTTCGGACGGATGCCGAACTGCGGGTGATGAAAAATGGCGTCGCTTTGGAAAATCTTTATGGGATCGGGGCCGGTTTGTCGGGCTTCCATCCGGTTCAGGAAGGTTGCGGTGCGGGGGTATCGCTGCTGTCGGCCTTCTATGTGGCAGATACGATTTTAAATAGCAAAAGATCATGAACATTCAGCAAAATACGGTCAGCGAAAATAATTTCGAACAATGCATCAAGTGTACGATCTGTACCGTGTATTGTCCGGTGGCGGCGGTGAATCCCGATTTTCCGGGGCCCAAACAGGCGGGTCCGGACGGGGAGCGTCTGCGTTTGAAACGGCCCGATTTTTTCGATAGCGCGTTGAAATATTGCCTGAACTGCAAACGTTGCGAAGTGGCATGTCCTTCGAATGTTCGTATCGGGGACATCATTCAGTCGGCCCGCATCAAGTACGGCCCCAAAAAGAATACTTCGTTGCGCAATTTCGTGTTGGCCAATACCGATCTGGTGGGCTCTCTGGCCACGCCTTTCGCGCCGGTGGTCAATACGGCCGTTACGCTCAAACCGGTGCGTTTCATGATGGACAAGGTGATGTCCATCGATCACCGTCGGATCTTCCCGAAATATGCGAACGGCACCTTTACCTCCTGGTATAAAAAATATGCGGCAGCCGAACAGGCCGCCTTCCCGAAACAGGTGGCCTTCTTCCATGGCTGTTATGTGAATTACAACTTCCCGCAACTGGGGAAAGACCTGATTCGGATCATGAATTCGTTGGGTTATGGGGTTCGTCTGCTAGACAAGGAAAAGTGCTGCGGCGTGCCTTTGATTTCGAATGGACTCTATCAGCAGGCCCTCAAACAGGCCAAAGTCAATCTAGGTTCGATTCGTCGGGCGGTGAATGAACAGGATATGGACATTCTTACGACCTCGTCGACCTGTACGTTTACGCTGCGGGACGAATATCCGCATGTGTTGAGTCTGAAAAATGACGATGTGCGGGATCGGATCGAGCTGGCGACGCGTTACCTCTACCGGTTGATTCAGTCGGGAAAGGTGACCCTGAAATTCAAAGACGCTAAGCCGTTGCGGGTGGCCTATCATACGCCTTGCCACATGGAAAAGATGGGTTGGGCCTATTATTCTATCGAATTGTTGCGGATGATTCCGGGTGTGGAGGTGATCGTTCTCGATTCGCAGTGCTGCGGGATTGCCGGTACATACGGATTCAAGAAGGAAAATTATCCCACCTCTCAGGCCATTGGCGAACCGTTGTTCCGTCAGATCGAGGCTTCGGGAGCCGATCTGGTGGTGACGGATTGCGAAACCTGCAAATGGCAGATCGAAATGTCTACCACCAAAACCTGCGAACATCCGTTGAGTATTTTGGCCTCGCGGTTGGCATAATTGAAATTACCTGAAATTACCTGAAATTACCTGAAATTCAAACATTATACCTAAAATTCTAACCTTTTATGAAGCAGTATATTCTTGCGCTCGACCAGGGAACGAGCAGTTCGCGTGCCATTGTTTTCGATGAGAAAGGGCAATCCTGTGCCGTAGCTCAGAAAGAATTTCGTCAGATTTTCCCCCAGTCGGGTTGGGTGGAGCACGATCCGCATGAAATCTGGTCGTCTCAGGCATCGGTCATTGCGGAAGCCATCACGATGATGGACATCAACGGCTTGAACATTGCTGGGATCGGGATCACCAACCAGCGGGAAACCACCATCGTGTGGGATTCGGAAACCGAAGAACCTGTTTACAATGCGATTGTGTGGCAGGATCGCAGAACCTCTGCTTATTGCGATGAATTGAAGAGTCGCGGGTTGACCGAAATGATTCGTCAGAAAACGGGGCTGATTATCGATGCCTATTTCAGTGCCACGAAGATCAAATGGATCTTGGAACATGTTCCCGGGGCTCGCGAACGGGCCGAAAAAGGAAAATTGCTGTTCGGGACGGTGGATACATGGCTGATCTGGCGGCTGAGTCGCGGAGAAGTGCATGTGACCGATGTGAGCAACGCCTCTCGAACTATGCTCTTTAACATCAATACGTTGGAATGGGATCAGGAATTGTTGGATATGTTCGGTATTCCGCGTTCCATGATGCCGGAGGTGAAATCTTCCAGCGAGGTGTACGGCCACACCAAGACCACCATCTTTGCCCATAAGGTACCCATCGCCGGGATTGCCGGCGACCAGCAGGCAGCGTTGTTCGGGCAGATGTGTACGGAACCCGGTATGGTGAAAAACACCTATGGAACGGGTTGCTTCCTGTTGATGAACAGCGGTGAAAAACCCATCCTTTCGAAAAACAACCTGATCACGACCATTGCCTGGAAGATCGGCGACAAGGTTAATTATGCCTTGGAAGGGAGTATTTTCGTCGGCGGTTCGGTGGTGCAGTGGTTGCGCGACGGACTGGGAATTATCCATTCTTCGTCGGAAGTGGAAGCTTTGGCCGCTCAGGTGCCGGATACCAATGGGGTCTATTTTGTGCCTGCATTGACGGGGCTGGGGGCTCCCTGGTGGGATCAGTATGCCCGCGGTACGATTGTGGGTATCAGTCGGGGAACCACGACGGCACACATTGCCCGGGCAGCCCTGGAAGGCATCGCTTTCCAGACGATGGACATCACCAATGCCATGTCACGGGATGCCGGCATTCCGCTCAAAGAGCTGAAGGTAGACGGGGGTGCCTCTCGCAATAATTTGCTGATGCAGTTTCAGGCCGATATTCTCGGTACGCGGGTGATTCGTCCGCAGGTGGTGGAAACGACCGCTTTGGGGGCTGCCTATCTGGCGGGTCTGGCGGTGGGTTATTGGTCCAGCATCGACGAAATCCGGAAACAGTGGCAAGTCGATCGGGCTTTTGAACCGGCTTTGGATGATGAAAAAGTTCAGGCAGCGAAAAATGGCTGGGAAGATGCGGTGAAACGCACCCTGAGCAATTATACCAAGTAAGACGATTTCGGAACCTAAAACTGACCTATTATGCAAGAACTGTGGATGAAATGCCTATTCGAGTTTATAGGCACAGCGATTTTAGTGCTTTTCGGGGACGGGGTGGTTGCCTCGACCGTCCTGAAAAAATCCAAAGGTGAAAACGGCGGATGGGTCGTCATTACTTTTGCCTGGGGGCTGGCGGTGATGTTGGGCGTTTTTATTGCCGGACCTTATTCCGGGGCCCATCTGAATCCGGCCGTTACCTTAGGCCTGGCCGCTGCCGGAACCTTCAGCTGGTCGATGGTGTTGCCCTACATCGTCGCTCAGATGCTCGGAGGTTTTGTGGGTGCTGTTCTCGTGTATCTCTTCTACAAAGACCATTATGATGCGACGGATGATCCGGCCGCAAAATTGGGAACCTTCTGTACCATTCCGGCTATTCGGAATTATGGACGGAACCTGTTCTGTGAAATTGTAGGAACCTTTGTGCTGGTGTTTGTGATCCTGACGCTTTCTGTCGACAGCAACATTCCGGAAGTGGGTATGGGTGCTCTGGGGGCTTTCCCGGTAGCGATGCTGATCGTGGCGCTGGGGATGTCGCTGGGCGGAACGACCGGTTATGCGATCAATCCGGCCCGGGATTTGGCTCCGCGCGTAGCGCATGCCCTGTTGCCCATCCGCGGAAAAGGAACCAACGACTGGGCTTATTCGTGGGTGCCAGTTTTGGGACCGATTGTTGGTGCAGTTTTGGCCGCCGGATTCTATTGTCTGATCTTTTGCTAAACCGGACGCCTTATGAAGACGATACGGATAGGACTGGTGATCGTGGCCCTGTTGGGAACGCTCTCCTCGTATGGACAGAAATTCCACCTGAGTGGAACCCTCCAGAATATGCACTTGTGGCGAGGTCTGCAGATTGCGGACGGAGGGGTGCTGGCTGCCGATGTGAGTATGGGACTCTTCAAGGACCGGTTTAAAATCGGTCTGTGGGGAGGAACCGATTTCGTCGGCGACTATAAAGAGTTCGATTATTATATTTCATATTCGGCATCCGGATTTTCGGTGGCCGTATGGGATATTTTCAACTATTCGCCCGATCTGCCTTTCAGCAAGGATATTTTCAACTACAATAAGAATTCGACCGGTCATTTCCTCGATCTGAGCGTGGGTTATGATTTCGATCATGCGCTGAAAGTGCCGTTGCGGGTGAATTGGGCAACCATTTTTGCCGGCCGGGACCTCAATGTCAATGGAAACAACATGTTCTCAACGTTTGTGTATGGGGAATATAGCGTGTTCCGGGATCAGCATTGGATCGTGGATGTGGGCGTAGGCGGAACGTTTGCTTTCAATCGTACGGAGACGGATGGCAATACCAACTTTTACGGAACCGATTGCGTGAATCAGATCTCCCTGAAAACGACTTATCTGTTGAAATTGGGCCGATTCGATATTCCGGTTTTTGCACATGCCTTGTGGAATCCCGATATTCGTCGGGCCTATTTGCAGTTCGGTGTGAAACTATTTGCTTTTTGACGATCTTTGCGGGATAAACGCGATTCGTTATGACACTTTTGGAACGACATAAAGAGATTCTGGATCTGCTGCGGGAGGTCGGCAGCGTGGACGTGGGGGATTTGAGCCTCCGGTTGAAAGTCTCCGCGGTGACCATCCGTAAGGACCTGGACTTGTTGGAAGAGAAAAAGTTGCTGTATCGTACCCACGGAGGGGCCATATTGGCGGATCCCTATATCGCTACGCGCAAGGTCTCGGAGAAGGAAAAACTGCATCCGGAGGCCAAACGCCGCATCGGACTGAAGGCGGTCGAGTTGTTGTCTCCGCAGGATGCGCTGATTATCGCTTCGGGGACGACGGTGCAGGCCTTTGCCCGCTGCATCGAGAACATGAAGATGACGATCATCACTTCGGCGATGAATGTGGCGATGGAGCTGCTCGACAA
>JAHZDG010000007.1:39368-75554 GCA_019422485.1 Alistipes sp.
CGAGATCATTCAGCTGGGGGGCATTATTCGTCACTCTTCCGCTTCGGCGGTCAGCGAATATGCGGTTGATATGTTGCGGAATTTTTCGTGCAGCAAGCTCTTTCTGGGTGTGGACGGCATCGACCCCGAATATGGGTTGAGCACGACCCATCTGCAGGAAGCGACGCTGAATCGGGCCATGATCGAGGCTGCCACGAAAACTATCGTGTTGGCCGATTCTTCCAAGTTCGGGCGCCGGGGGTTCAGTAAAATCTGTAACATGAGCGATATCGATCTGGTGATTACGGATTCGGGTCTGCCTCCGAAGATGTTGAAAGGATTACAGGAACAGGGTGTTAAGGTGACGATGGTTCCTCTTCCGGAGGAGTAATCGCGTGGATCCGCACAGTTTTTTGATGTTCCGCCGTGCTGCCGAATCCGGTTAGTACTCGCGAAATAAGTTATGTAAGAAAGAACGGAAATGGAAGTTGATACTTCCATTTCCGTTCTTTCTTTTGATTGAGGTGTCGGATCCTCGAGACGAAAGGGAACAGATCGGCGAGCCAGTGGGCGATGGTGTTCGGCCTCCCGAAAACCGTACCGTTTGTCATAGGCGTATCTTCGCCATTTGTTCTGATCAACAGTGGGTAGAAGAAGAGAAAAGGGGACGATGAGTCCTCGGAGAGAACCATGATTTGGGTATAAATATCCGTAATGGGTATACAAAAACTCCCCGATAGCAGAAGTAACTTTGTTTTGGAAAATCCGGAAACCTTTAAATGATCCTCAGATGACTCGAATCATTCTTTTTGCGCTTGTCGCATGGGCAA
This sequence comes from Alistipes sp., assembly GCA_019422485.1. Classification (GTDB taxonomy): domain Bacteria; phylum Bacteroidota; class Bacteroidia; order Bacteroidales; family Rikenellaceae; genus Alistipes_A. Next base: position 40,178 of record JAHZDG010000007.1, read on the forward strand.
TAAACTTTACAGCAGTTATGGCACAGGAAAAAATCAAACAAACGGCTGGCCGGGACCAGCTGGGAGCGTTTGCTCCCAAATTCGCGGAACTCAACGATGATGTGCTTTTCGGGGAGGTGTGGAGCCGTACCGATCGTCTCGGGTTACGCGATCGCAGTTTAGTTACCATTACGTCGCTGATCAGTCAGGGCATTACCGACAGCTCGTTGACCTATCATCTGCAAACTGCAAAGCAGAACGGCATTACACGGACCGAAATCGCTGAAATTCTTACGCATATCGGTTTTTATGCCGGATGGCCCAAGGCCTGGGCGGCGTTTCGGTTGGCCAAAGAGGTATGGGCGGAAGAGGTGACCGGAGAGGAGGCCAAAGCGGCTTTTCAACGGGAAATGATTTTCCCGATCGGAGAACCGAATACCGCTTATGCCCGGTATTTTGTTGGAAATAGCTATCTGGCACCGATTTCACAGGAACAGGTGAATGTTTTTAACGTTACGTTCGAACCGGGATGTCGTAATAACTGGCACATTCATCACGCCACGAAAGGCGGTGGGCAGATGCTGATCGGAGTGGCCGGTCGAGGCTGGTACCAGGAAGAGGGTAAACCGGCGGTTGAGATTCTGCCCGGTACGGTGATTCATATTCCGGCCAACGTCAAACATTGGCATGGGGCAGCGGCCGATAGCTGGTTTGCGCATTTGGCCTTTGAAGTTCCGGGAGAAGCCGCCTCGAACGAATGGCTCGAACCGGTATCGGAGGAGGCCTATCTTCAACTGAAATAGTCCCGAACTGTCCGATCGAAGCGTGGCGACGGTATTGAATCACGGAAGATTCGGTTAGGAGACCGTTGCCGAACAGGTGCTCGAGCGGATGCGGTAGGAACGATCAGGGAAATGACAATTCCCTGCCTGTGTCGTCGTCGGAATGAACCGAAATGCAAGAATGCGATTCCGAAAGGGACTAATCGATAGGGAAAAGGAACTGTCTCTTCTTACATGGAGTCAGTTTCCTTGGAAATCGGAAGGCGCTGTTTTCATGCATGAGAAATATCTGTAATCGAGGTAAATACTCCGGGGATTCGTATACCTGGTTGCCGAATGCGATTCTCTACTTTTGTGCCGATGGCATAACGTATTGAGTATAAAGAAAGATGGTGAAAAACAGGTGGTTATTTTCGATGCTGATAGGTGTGTTTGTTATGATGGCGGCATGTGCGCCTGCGGATGACAGCACATGGACACCCGAAGTTGTCGAACGCCCCTCTACTACGGAGACCGAGGAGGAACATGATCCCGATGATGAATCAGAAAATATGGAAAACAAAACCCTTCAAATAACGGTTCAGGGCCGTTCGTTTACGGCCACTTTGGTGGAAAACTCTTCAACGGCAGCTTTGGTGGAACGCTTGTCCGCAGGCGACATTGACATTCGCATGGAGGATTATGGCGATATGGAAAAGGTGGGAACCTTGAGCTTTTCGCTGCCGAGAAACGATGAGCAGATGGCGACTTCACCCGGAGACTTGATTTTGTATCAGGGCAATTCGCTGGTGATCTATTATGACACCAATGCCTGGCGGCTTACCCGTTTGGGAAAAGTGGATGGGGTGACCTCTCGGGAGCAGATGCTGGCTTTGCTGGGAGGAAAAGGGGCGGTGACCGTAACCTTGTCTTTGAAGGAATGAAATCGTTAGTCGTTCAGACGATTGCTCATTGCAATGAGCTGTTTGCGGCCCCTAATCTTCATCCGTTGGTCAGTCTGATTCGATGGCCGAAGGCAAAGTCGTTTCCGGTATCGCTTTGTTTCGGGTTCTATACCGTGTGGTTGAGGGGGACTCAGGGATGTTGTCCGGCGGCATTCGGACAGGGGACCTGTGATTTCTGCGAAGGAACTTTGCTTCCGGTGCAACCGGGTAACCGGGTGGAGGGTTCCTGGTGGACGGACACGGGAGGGGCAAAAGAGGGTTGGTTGCTCTGTTTTCATCCCTCTCTGTTCGAGGGAAATCGGATGTCCGGACGATTGGAGTCGTATACTTTTTTCAGGTATGCCGGCAACGAGGCGCTGCATCTTTCCCTGCGTGAACGAAAAATCGTGGAACGGGAGGTACAGTGTCTTGAAGAGGAGCTTTGTCGGGGAGTGGATGAGTATAGTTGTGCGATTCTGGCCGATCGGATTCTGTTGTTATTGGATTATGTCGCTCGTTTTTACCGGCGTCAGTTTATCTTGCGGCACGAAGCGAATCGACGACGGGTCGTGGAGGCCGACCGATGGTTGGAAGCTTTTTTCCAGTCCGGACAGGCGCGTCATGAGGCTGAATGGGCATTAGGGCTTTTCCCTCAGCAGTTCGACTGCTCGCCGGCCTATTTCAATGATCTGTTGAAGGTGGAAACCGGGAAAAGTGCAGGCGAATATTTCCGTTGCAAACAGATCGGTTACGCCGAAAAATTGTTGAAACAGGGCGGCAAAAGTGTGGAAGAGGTGGCGGCTGAGTTGGGCTTTCCGACCGATCGGGCTTTCTGTGCGCTGTTCGAGCAGTTGAAGGGGAGGGCGCCAGAGTCGTTCAGAAATCATAGAGACAGGAAGCCGTTGAGTTGATATCCGTGCTTGATGAAAAACCGGAGGAAGAAGATAGGCTCCGGTGTCGTTTGTTATAATCGGCAAAACGAAAACTCCAGCCGTTTTTCGAGATATTTCAAGGTGAACGCTTGAAATATCGACAATTTTACACAACAATTAAACCCCCTTTAATCACTCATTAAAGGGGGTTATTTTTGGAAACGCCTTGAAACAATTATATAATTGTATTATTATGGGGTATAATGTCATTTTTGTAGGCCCCCAGGGGAAGTTCAAAATAATTGTTGAGTAATAGCGTCCCGTTGATCATAATTACAAACCATCCATTCTTCTTGTTTTCGACGATTTTCTTTGCTGGCCGTGATTGTTCGTTCAATACGATGAATAATCCATCCATGCCTTGAGGCATATTGCTCGATCATACCCAAAGGAAACATGGTGAGCATAAATTTGCCTTGAACTGAGCTTAGAAGCTGTAACAATTGCTCCATATTGCCTTCATTAAAACTGCCTTCATAATGGCCACAATCACTATTTATATAAGGAGGATCAACGAAATGAAAAGCTTCAGAACAATCATATCTCCTAATTATCTGCAAGGCATCATCATTCTCGACTGTCACATTTTCAAGTCGCTTACATAACTGCTCTGTGAATTCATCTTTTGCATTGGTTATCTTCAAGGCCGTTGTTCCCCCTCGATCGTAACCAAATGTTCCGTCCTGCATGGATGCAAAAGACAGTTTGGATAAAGCCCAAATTGACCAAGCCCATTGAGCTGGACTAAAAAAGTCAGGATACGTGTTAATATGCAATGCATGCGCATGCTGATCACGCGAATGCAATGTGGCCTCAATCTCCGCTTTGAGCATTGGATAGTGACGTTTTGCTACCAAGTAGAAGTTAACCAGCCCTCGATTGATATCATTGACGACTTCACAATCCGCAGGTCTTTTGGCAAATAGTACCGCACATCCTCCGCAGAACGCCTCTGTATATACTTTGTGTTGAGGGATCAACGGCAAAATATGTTTAAGCATAGTTTGTTTCCCGCCGTAATAAGTAATCGGTGTCTTCATTTTGGGTTAGAATTTAATTATCTTTGAGGTGCGAAATCATAGCGCACGGGGAAATTACCCCCGGCGTAGGTGCGCTATGATTTCGCAGTCTCGACACCTTGATCTTCGGATTCGCCGGGGGATTTTTCATTGAATAAACAGTATTTAAAGAGCATAAAAAAGGCAGGTAAGTTTCTTTACCTGCCTTTTATTAAGGTCGCTTTATTGCTTTCCGGCCTCCTTGAGAGCTCGCCATTCGGCTCCGGTTATCGGATAGAAGGTGTAGGCCTCTTCGAACAACTTATAGCAGGTTTCATAATCTCCGGCCGCATAAGCCGCCTCGATTTCTCGCTGAGCCTTATCCAGTATCGCATTGGGGATATAGGCGATCGTATCAATGACATAATCCTTCCCAGTCCATTGTGGAGTACCCCAACCTGACCAGGACTCCAAGATCACGTCACGACTTCCAATAAAATGATCCATTAACTCCCCTTTTTCATTGACAATATTAAAACCTTGCAGGACGATCCTCTCCCGGTCATAGTCTCGGTTCCAGTCTTCCAAAGCCCAAGGTACCGCCGATTTACTGATAACGATGACAGAGGCCTGTTGCACGATTTCCAGGGGTGTCAGATGTTCGGGATTTTCGGCCTCAGCTTCGGCTTTGACCGACTGTGGGGCATTGATGGCCAACATGGCATCAGGATCGAGCCCCTTGAATGGATCGTCTTTCTTGCAGGACATAAATAGCGTGAAGACAGTTAGCAACAAAAGTAAAATTTTCCCCTTCATACGTAATGCAATTATAGATTAAACAAAGTTAATGATTTTCTTAGTTGTACGACATGGTAATAAAGAAAAACCCGGTATCCTCTAAGGTCCCAGCGCCGGTTCCTATCCATACATCGAAATAGGTTGTCGACATCTCGGACACCATGGGCGTATTGTCATAAGTATTGGTATCCCCTGGTATTATGGTGACCGTTACAACGTAGTTTGTATGGCCCATATTGTGGTAGACTCGATATTTGCCTGTAGATAACTTTGTAGAACTACTACACCCGAAACCTCCTACAAGTGTACCACCAGAGGATACTCTGCCGCAACATTTAGAAGTTACCGATAATCCATCGAGTTTCTTTTTGTCGGCGGCAGACATCAGTCCGTTGGCGGATTGCGTGGCAACTGCAAGGTTCCCAGAATTAAACATCTTTTTCCATGACGTCCAATCTAAATCATTTGTTTTTGTTCTGACAAACATCATGTCGCCAGTTGTTTGTGTAGCCATCTGGACAACCCAATTCCCATAACCACCTTGATAAACTAATACGGTCCCAAAATCACTATCTGGAGGTCTATTTACAGTACTTGTATTGTAAAAATATACACCGAATCCAGTTGCATCATTCAGATTATATCCATCCTCCTTCCATTGGTATCCAATATAATTAGATGGATTAAAATTTCCAGAATCCCATACAGTATACTCCGTATCTACTTCCGGTTCTGCTGTATGTCGTTTCAACGGGCCGTTTGAGAGCAATAGCATAGAAACATTGATATTCCCGTAAACCATGCGTTTCACTGTACTGGCAAAAGCCATGAAAGCGGCGATATTCTGACCTGAAGTATTGGACACTTTTACTCCGTCGGCCAAAACGAGATTTCCGGTCATCGTCCCTCCGCTTTTATCCAATTTACCGGCCAATGCCGCATTCATAGCCTCGGTAGTGGCCCGCTTCCCGATTTCATTCATGACGGTTGTAGCGAAATTCGGGTCGTTTCCCAAGGCCGCAGCCAATTCTTGAAGAGTATTGAGGGCCTCGGGAGATCCATCCACCAGGGCAGCAACCACATGCTCGGCATAGGACTTGGCCGCAGCCAGCGTCGAGGCATCATCTTCCGCCCAGTTCGTACGCATTACTTCTTCACGCGAATCTGTGTACTCTTTGGCCGATCTTAAAGCCGCTTCGGCTTTATTCTGCGATCCTTCCGTAGTCTCTTTGGCACTCCACTGAGCCTTCTCTGTGTCGCTTACAAACCTGTGTTTGGCATCTTGGATGGCATCCGTAAAATACCGTGTCCCGTTTTGCTGGATCATCAAATAAGGCACATCCTCTTGGGGGAGCACCGTGGAAGCTTTCGCCGTATAATTATAAGCAATTGGCTTTACCTTGCCATCACCATATTCCCGAACACGTGCTTCATATTGCAAAGTCAGATAGACAGGCAGTGAGGTTCCTGATACACCTTCAAACGGCACGATCATGGTTGTCATCTTTTCCTGGTGGTCCTGTCCGGTCAGCACGACCAATCCAGGTGCAATATCAAAGGTACTTCCCGAGGTTGTTATCTCGCAACCTTTTACAACACATGGACCGTATTGGGCGAAAAATCCATCCAGAGCCTTTAATGGTTCATTTTGAAGGTCCAAAAAGTCCTGATTATCCCAGTATTTTACTCCGACTTCTGCGTTCTGCCTTTTCATGGTATTTAGTTTTGAATGATCTTATAGGTTGCCGTCGCTTTTTTGTATTTCTCGATTTCAGCACGAACCAACTCGATATCAATGCCTGCAGGTATGTACACAATAAAATCCACATCATCGAACAAGGCCTGTTGTTCACCGGCAAAAGGCACCTGGCACATCGATTCTGGATCAAAACCAAGTGGCAGCATCATCGTATTTCCCTCCCGTTCGTAACAAACCGGAAGCAGCCCGTCATCGAAAGTGACGATCTTGATAGCGATAGGTTCATTGAACTTTTTGCGTAGATAGCCCTCCAGAATAATCACCTGGCTGTTAACGCCAGTCATCATCCTGGTGTTGGATCGCCAGATTTCGAACTCGGCAAACAACTCCCGCAGGGGTGTAAGCAATGCCCTCAAAAACGCTAATCGATTCGGGGTTCGCTTATGTGAGGGAAGCTGCTGCCTGACCAGGTTATTTATGTTGATTTTCGGATTCATCGACTTTCTTTTATCGAGGTCAGATCCAATACACTTTCATCGTCATACTCAAAATATCCGCTCTGGAGTACCCCCATGACATCTACTTCCACAAATTCCTCCGAAGTGTCGGCTCCCTGGCGATACAGTCCTCTCATATCAACCGTTACGACGCCTTCAGCGGACATTACCGCATCGATCAGTCGCTGGGTGTATAATACGCCGTCAAATGAGAGCGAGGTCTTAAAAGCATCCAGGGCGTCGATCACGTTCTGCTGTACCGTAGTCCTGGGGATCGATGGATCATAATAGACGTTCATGTCGTAACGGATACGGTCTGCAGTGGTAGAGATTGCTTCTATCTTATCTCCGGCATAATTAATAGAATCCATATATCCTTTAAAGTTATATACCTCATCGGCACTTAACGGAACAATCTTTCCCTGTTCGTTTGTTTTCGCAACTTTGATGAAGATTTTTTTCTCTGACACCGCAATCGCTGCAACTTTGATAATGCGCGCTTCGGGATCATCCTCAGCATAGTAGGCCGAGGTTGTCTTGTCGTCGAAAAGCAAGGTGTGCCCGTTCTGGAATCGGTAGGCCATCTCGCGGTACCAGCGTTCAGTTCCACCCGCAATTTTGTCGACCATCTCTTCAATCTCCGTGCGAAATAAGTCCATGATCAACTCAAAAACATGGATGGCCACAGCCACCACGTAGGTCCACAACCGCCACTCGGCGGCCTTCGACGTCGATAATCCCATTTTCTCTAATTCGACTGCTTGGGAAGCCTGTATTTCAGCGATCGTTCGTGCCATTGTCGTAGGTCGTTATTTCTCGTGTTATCTCCTTGAGTATGCTTTGCTGCACCAAATTGCTCTCCGAATCAATGAGGACTGTAGAGCCTGCAAGCAGAGCAACATCGACATAAAAGCCGTCATCACTAAGGGCATTTATCCCCAAGGCTGCGAGAGCTGAAGGGTCGTTTTTTAGCTCCGTATTGTCTGAAAGCAATTTACCCAGCGCCTGTTGTGTCCCGTAATATTGCAATGCGATATCACGCAAGGACTGATTCGGCTGTACTTTAATAGTTTTCATACTCTCCGTCGATGATCAGGTTTCCTTCGGTATCGAAAGCCGTTCGTTTAACACGAATGCCATCTGAAGCCATTTGTTTGGATACGGTCCGCAGAAAAAGGCCCGGATTTTCATCCAGCAGATAATCGGCAGCACCAACCCCCATCGTGGGAAATTGCCCAAAGTCTCCTTGGGAAGCCAACAGGATGTCACCTTTGTGCTGGCCCGTACTCTCGGTGTAACGGATATCGCCAGAGGACACATCAAGATCCCCGGTCTCTGTTTGCATAATATCCAGCATATCCTTCTATTTAATCGACCCGATAAACTTTCCCGTTACGGCACCTCCTCCAGCCGGTGCAATCAAACCGGAAGAGTATGTAATTTCGGCCGATCGTATCGCATCCGCAATACTTTTAGCCAATTCGGTTGCCACGCGATCGATCGCGCCCTGGCGATCATCACTCGTATCGTTCATTACCTGCGTAAAGGCACGAGCGACATCTTCTTTGATTTTGCCTTCGTCCAACATATCACCCTTCCAAATAATTGTTCAAATCGCCCCGTATCTCGTCAAATTCGGCCTTATTGATCGGGATGCCCGATGGGCCTACATTGGTAGTGACCGTCAGCCTTCCTATGGCTTCGCACAGCCTGGTCAATGTCCTTTTAAGGCCCGATTCATTCTTTCTTATGGTGAAACCGCCTTGGGTAATCACCATATCGACACCCTGAATGGAAAGCAGCAGCTTATCTATTCGTGAGAACATGGAGACGTAGAGCATCGAACTACCACCCAGGCGTGAGACAATCACCCGGCTGCCTTGTGAAGGAATCACACACATCCCCTCGTTATTTCCGTTCGAAGCTGCCCGCAATAGGACATCTTCATAGATCACTCCTTCAAAATTGACACAACAGGTTCGTTCATCCTCGTTCACGCTCTCGATCTCTGCCGGGAAACTCCCGTCGGATGCCTCCCGAAGACGCCTTTCAAATACCTGCCTAAACCGATCTTTCTCTTTGAGTCCCATGTCAGATCCGAATACCAATTTCTACCGTTCTCCGAGCCCCACCGACCCCAAAAGAGGTCTCTACCGATTCGACGTAATAGTCGCCGTCCCGCTGAGGATACACCGGATCTCTCAAACAAGCAACCATACAGGGACTCGCATATGGCTGCAGGAAGGTTTTAATCTGGCCCGTATAGCCATCAAATCTATACCGGCTCAATTCTCTTTCAGCCAGAGTTTTCAGCTCTTCCAGGCTTTCAATGTCATAGAAGTAGAGCGTCTTTGTCGCTCCGTCTTTATCTCCCAGCGAAGCTTCGACCTTGGTGCCATCCTTTTTGAAACAGATCGCTTTGATCTCAAGTTTCACATTTTCTCCTCGTTGATACTGGAGCTTATCATCGCTGATGACATTGCGCCTCAAAACATATTGCACCTTGTCACCAATCACCTTGTATGGTCTGCATGCATAAATTTGCCCCTGCAGATCAAAAAATACAGACAGCCCGTAAATGGTCTTCAGCTTCGAGAGAATGTAGGCTACCGATTTGTCCTTGTATGCGAAGTTTTTAAGGGTCAGCGTCTCGGCGTAGGCCACCTTCAGTCCACATTTTGCCAGCAATTCGGCGAGCGTCGTTGTGCCCGATGTGGTGATTTTTCGCTGGCGGCAACCATAAAACTCATCCTCACAGGTAATCTCTATGGGGGTTTTCAGGTCGATTCCTTTGACGTAGCCAACAAATTCGGTGCGCAGCTGGCCGTCATAGCCCAGGCGAATGTGAACCGCATCTCCGACAGCTATCTGTTCAGCTGTCGGAACCTTCGTCGGCGGCGTGTCTTTCTGCCGAAGAAGAGCGGTTACAGGAACCTTGATAATAGCTGTTGCCATCAGAGAATGAATCGAACGCGTGATATGAACATCGTTCACTGTCCGGAAACGTTTGCCTCCAATGGTAATTTCGCATGAAAGAGCATACATATCACACAATTTCAAGTTCAAAGGGCAGATCTGTCACGCAGGACAACTTGACCAACTGCATATCCTCAGATCCCCCCATGACGGGGAAATCATACGATTCGATCACGACCTGATCATTCCCTCCTAAAAGAATGTCCGTCAGGGCGCACACCAATTCCACCGATTCGTTCCTGGCGCATAAGTCTCGAATTTTTACAAGTTCATCCTCTGGATATGTACGGTCTTGATTCCATAACATCCCGGTTATTTCAATCTTCCAGTCATCTTGATAGATCAACTCTTTGATACTTCCTGCGCCTCCTGGAAGAGGGGTTTTCTCGATTCGTTTACCTCCGGATGGATGGATCACGGCCGCCGGAATTTCGAGCCCGCCAAGGATGACCGGCATGAAGTAATAGCGCCCTCGCGCATCTTTCCCGTAGATGGGTGTACCGGTTGATGTCTCCAGCTGGAGGCTCGCCTTCGAGGGTATATTAAAATCTTCTCCTGGCGTGATTGATCCTGTTTTATTTAGCCGGTCAATGAAGATGCCCGGATAAAACAGCCCTTTGTATCCTGCAGCCGAGAGAAGCAACTGTCCAATATTAAATCTATGCTTCATAGTCATCGATTGCATCTGCCAGCACTTTTATGATCTCCTCGCGGATCTGATCGTATCCTCTGCCATCCGCGTTAGCGATATTGATCACCACCTGGTCGCAGAATTTTTCAAGAGGCATGAATCGACTGGACTTTGAATAATTCATGTCATCAGCGACGGCCACCTGTTGGGGTGTTGTATCGGAAGGCAAAGCGACAGCTTCACTCTGAGGAAGCGATACAGCCATAGATGCAGCAGCTGCCGCACCCAGGCCTGCCATGCGAACAGGCATCAACTTGGAGATGATCGCGCCATAGCTCGTTGAGCCCTTCAAGTCGGGGACGGTGTCCAGATAGAATGTATCTTTGTCTCGGCCTGTAGATTTGCGGGCATTCCCACCGGTGGTACCGGTAGTTCGCGGGTTTATTGACCGGTCACTGGACAGATCAGGGGTTACGTTACCTGTCAGATCATCCTGAAGCTGTTTAGCCTGCTGACTTTTCGCCCAGCTCTCGGCTCCCTTTTGGGCTCCTTTCCGGTAGGCTCCGCTCCAGTCTGCTTCATGAAGATCTGTTACAATCTTGGCCGTTGCCGTTATGGGGTTGGCCTCAAAAAGCCGTCCAGCTCCCTCTTTGGCAGATTGCCAGGCACCCTTAAAGTCTCCCGTAAAAAGCTTCCAGATGGCTTTTCCGAGACTGCCGATCCCTGATACAATGTTTTTTATAACACCCAGGATGCCGTCCGAAAGAATCCGTCCAAACAATTTAATGGATTCCCATGTCCCCATGACAACCTTTCGGAACCCCTCAAACTTATTCCAGGCCCAGACAATTGAAGCCACCAGGGCACCAATAGCTGCAACCACCCAAACAACCGGACAGGCGTATAGCGCCGTATTCAATCCCCATTGAGTCCCGGTCCATATGGCGGTAGCCGTTGTCACCATGCCATCCCACAGAGCTTTGGCCTTGGCTGCGGCAGTTGCCCCCCATAGGGCGAGTTTTTGGGCATTGATGGCCACCGTGGCGGCTGCCACTACAGTCGTCAGCCCCCAGACCAATGGGTTCCCGGATGCCAGACTGTCGAACCACCCGGTAAAGAACCCTACCACGCCATCCAGAACAGGGAGCATGACCGAAAGCAAGGATCCGGCTAAGTCCAGACCCGTATTGATCACTGGCATGACAGCCTCTCCGATGTCGACCATCTGCATCTTGAGCGAATTCCACAACTCGGAAGCCCGCTGCAGAGGGTTGGCCGAAAATTCGATCGCCTTGGCCGTTTCTCCGGATGAATTGCGGACCTCCCGCATGACCCGGTTGAGTTTATCGACATCGGAAGTGAGAACCGCAAAGGCATTGCGGGCCTCTTTATCACGCAAGCCCATATTCTCCAGGATGTTTGCTTTTTGCTCATCCGTTTTTGTTCCGAGCAGCGCATTAAGATCCCGAGCGATATCTACCAGGGATCTCATTTTTCCCTGGGCATCGAATATCTGCACCCCATAGTCACGCATCGCCTTTTGCACATCTCCACGACCCAGTACGCTGAATGCATTTTCCATCAGTACGGAAGCCCGTTCCGCGCTTTGACCTTTACCAGTCATGTAGGCAAAAACTCCGGCCACATCCTGATAGGCGATTCCGAGGTTAGACGCGCCGGCAATCAAATTGGGCATATACCGTGCGAAATCGGCGAACTCACCAGCACCCACGCGCTTTGAGGCAAAGAATGTGTCCAGAATATCCATGGCGCTGGCCTGGTCACCTACAATACTCAGTGTTTGGGCAAGAGCACCTGCGGCGATATCCATCTGCACGAATCCCCCTTTGGCCCCTTTCTGCACGGCATCAAGGATTTCGAGCGAGCGATCCACCTCGCCGACCTGGGAGATGATCTGCTCGAAGCCCACAGGGGCTATGGAGATATCCGCCTTGTTGTCGGCTGTGATCCGTTTGATTCTCTCCGAAAGATCTGCCAGCCCCGCCTCGTCGAGCTGGGCGGTGACGTTGACCTTGGCCATATTCTCCTGGAAACGCATCGCCCCGAACACGCTGCCACCAACGGCCGCCGAAGCCATGGCGACCGGGTTCGAGAGCATGCCGCCCGTAAGACTGTCCAGCTGCGAAAAAGCCCGTTTGAGGGCTCCGCCTCGTCCTGCGCCTTCCAACTTGTCGAGTTTTCCGGACAGTGCATCGATCTCCCTGTTGTACTGTCCGATCTGGTGCAGCGCCGAGGCGGGCAGCAATTCCTTTTCGGCCTGCAGCAGGTCGATACGGGCTTTGAGCGTCGAGATACTACCTCCCAGATCTTTGGTAGAAGCCTGCAGTAACTTGTTTTTTTGAGTCAGCCCCTCCAGTTTACTGATAGTAGCCGACGAGGCGCCCGTGATCTTTTGCAAAGATCCGGACACCTTGTCGGTCAGAGAGAGTATGTACTGATAGGTTCTCGAAATAACGATACTCCAGGTACTCGGCCATCCGAAGCTGGTGCGCCCACTGAGCATCATCCAGGGTTTCTGGCTGCAGATGGAGCTGAGACAGGATCATGGCATCGGCAATCAGCAGCCATCCAGATAGTGAAGCGGTTCGAGTCCCGCTTACAGCTTTTTTAACTCGCCCTCCTTGACCTCGATCAGTTCGCCGATTTTTTGCGAGATTCCCAGAAAGAAGCTGTCATCATCCTTGATCTGTTCGTCACCACCGAGCCAACAGTTTTTCAGAATTATCCCATCGTATTTGAGGGGATCGTTACGACCAATCACGGCAGCTGCCGAGAGAATGTTGCGGTCAGGCTTTTTCAGGTAACATCTCTTGCCATCGGCGGTATAGACATATACATCACCATGTTTTTTCTTCCATATAGCGATCTGTTCCTCGATCGTCATTTCTTTTTTGTCTTGAGGCATTGTTTAAAACAGTTTTGAATAGTGATTAAATGCCGTATTCGATATCCATCGCCACAAACGGCAGCGCATGTTCGGAGTAAGCATCCCCCTCTTTCATGCCTTCGGGAATTTCGGATACTGAGGCCGAAAAAATTCTGTCAGTGGTAACAACTCCATTTTGAGAAGCATACACCACATGGATATCGAATTCGACATCCATGATATCGGTGTATCCAGCCGCCCGGGCCGAACGATTCAGGGCCATCAGTTCGCTTTGCAGGATGGTCAATGTCCCGCTGAACTCGCGTCGTTTATGCTGGATGGCTCGAGGCATTCGCCCTTGTCCATGGAGGGGCTCCTTTTCTTTCTTGGAGGTATATTCAATACCGCGAAGCCCCCCGACCAATTGCCCGAAGAGCCAAACCTCAAGGTCTCCGTAGGCATATTCTCTTTTATTGATCCGTACACTCATAATGTTAGCTTAAGGCGGGGTTTTTCAATGCAAAGTTGAAGTTGATCGTACTGGTCACCCCTTGCGGCGTCAATGACCCGTTGATGGTGATCGTTTCGCTGGAAAGGATGTTTTGATCGGACGGGATATCTACCTCGAAATCGCTGATTTGAGAACCCATTTGTTCGTTGATCGCATTTTCGATATCACCGATCAGGCTTCTCCGAAATCCTTCAGGAAGAGTCCCGTCGGATTCAATGAGGACATTTTCGTCCAACTGATCCAGCAATGTATTGTAGATGATCAGATAGGCTTTATCGGTCACCCGTCCGTAGTTGAGCTTGGAATAGTCATCCGTGTCCGGTGCTGCCATATGACAGCCGTTCAGGTAGCACCCATTGCGCGTTGGGAATCCCCGATAAAAGACATATCCGGCGTCATGGAGAATTTCCCACAATCCCGATACCTCCTTGTAATTTCGTCCGTCGGTCATCCAGCCGTCTGTGGCGATGGACCCCGAGCGAACCCTGCCAAGGGACTGATGAACCTCCATGGATGCTGCTCGCCCGAGGACCTGACCGATCGCTGCGGTTTTATTCGTTACGTCATCCGAAGCCATCACGTATATGACTCGGTTTTGACTGCCCTCCACGGGTTTAAACAGCTCTTCGGTTGTTCCATCCCAACCACATGCCGGCACAAACAAGCGTGCCGGGCGGACTTGCGATTCGGCATAGCTATCCAAAAGACTCTGGGCTGCAGCACCTGCATCGATTGCATCCTGATCGATGCCTTGAGTGATGGTTGCTTCATACTCTGCCGGAGGAATTCGATTGATACCCAGCAGCCGGATGCGATCTCCCGCCGCATCCATCAGCTTTGCTAGGGGGCCATCAGCTGCACACATGGCGGTAAGTGTGGTTGCTTCAGCAACAACCAGCAGATGCAATTCAGCGCCCTCGCCGTTTTGGGTATAAAACGCCTTCACCTCCTTGTCGATCAGCGGATTTTCCTTGCTGGTTACGCCGAGGGTGGTCAGATCTCGCACCGAAGAGAGCTGGTAATGTTTATTCAAAACCAGTTTTTCTGAAACTTCTTTACCGGTGAGAATCATGCCCGCTATACCGTCGGACAAGACCGTAGTGCGTCCAAGATTCCCATTCCCCAGGTTTATGTGAACGTTTGGTAACATGATTTTACGCTTTTACAGTTCGAACTTTCCCATTCGGATTGATTGTATTCTGGTGCAAAATGGCCAAATTTTTATGCGCCTCCAGAAAAACCTGGTTATCCGTAGTGACGTGGAATTCCTTGCATTCGGGATAGCTTTTCTTGTAGTGTTGAACCAGTTTTTTTACCGGATCATCCTCTTTGGCCTTCTTTGGGGTAGAGGCTGCCACAGATTCATCCGAAACGCTTTGCTCGGTTTGGGGATCTGCAGGTGCAGGCACCTGTTCTGCGGATTCGGGCGACAGTGTCTGTTCTTTCTCTTGCGTTGATTTCATGGTCGTATTTTTAAGAATGAATAAAACTTGTACCCTCCTATGGCAAGAACTGTTACGGCCAAGATCTGTCCGAGTCTGCACCATAACTTTTGCCACCAGGTGAGTCGGTTTACCTCCACGGTGCGGACCTCGGTGTGACTTGTTCGAGTATCCTTTTCCACATACCTGTCTTTCAGGGCCAGGTAAATGGCCTGGGAATCGATCCGAGCCGTGGCAGTGAGTACATTGTCGCGGATCTCGACCTGGGGCGGCTCCACCCGTTGACCGCTCCGGTACCGGAGCAGCTCACGGATATGAGCCTGTCCCAGCGAGTCGCATTCAATCAGTGCGCGCAGCATTGCGCTGTCAGCCTCGATCTTCACCACCGTGTCGCGTATCCTTTCGGTCACCGTCACAATGGCGGAGGTATCCGATCGGCTGACGCCCCTCTGCAGGCGCGTTGCCCGACAGGCGCTCATCATCAGGGCGGCACACAGTAGCAGGACGACTGAAAATCTCGTTTTTCTCATCGATGATCTCCTGTAAAACATCTCCCGAGCTCCGGCCACGAATCAGCTTGATGATTTTGATAAATACCGGATGTCCGGTGATGACGGCAAAATTTTCCAAAATGGAAAGAAACTCGACGGCACAAATGAATCCGGCTACCAGACGATGAGGTGCCATCCAGTCGACGTCCAACACCTGTTCTGCCCAAAAGGCCATCAGTACAGCTCCGATGTAGCAGATCAGTTTAAGAACGCTCTTGCGAAGCCGTCGAGACGATCGTGGAACATGCCGGTGCGAAGAGGCTGCAATGCCAGTGATCAGGTCGACCGCAACAAATCCAAGCATCAGAACGAAGATCTCTGAAACCGGGGAGAAATAGGCCACCAGGGCCAGAATCATTTTCATCGGTATCTTTCCCATGGTGATTATGCGGGATCCTTACCCGAATAAATGGCGCCGATATACTTGTTTCGAATCGGCAGTGCCGTAAAGCGCTGCTGATAGCCAATTACATCCCCGCGCTGTTCAGGATCATTGTATTTGGCGAACACTTCGGTGGTGCCAATGGCTCTCATGACCTCTTTGTCGCAGTAAATCAGCGAAGCCTGGGTATCTTTGGATTTATCCAGGGCGGCACCGAAAGCCTTTTTCTGCTGCGTCGTGGTATCGAACCACGGGAGGCAGCTGGATGAGAAAAGAGCCATCCCGAACAGGTCTCCTTTAGCCAAAACCTCGCGGTACAACTTCATGTCTTCAAGCATCAGGTCTGCCCCATGAATCGGGTTGAGAATGACTACCACCGAAGAGGGATCGATGTCGAAGCTCAAAAACCTGGCGCGCATGGTAAGGAAGTCCTCAAAAGATGCCGCTTTCAGTCCTGCTTTATTGTTCGCCCCGGAAGTCACCATTACCGGCGTAAGGTCCCCATTTTGGGTAGGGCACCAGTTATGTGCAGCGTAAGTGGCTGTTTTGGTACGAAGCGCATTACGGTGACCGCGTACAACAGTTTCACCCTTATCGTAGGAAAGTTCCTTCGTTTCGAGGTTGCGAACCACGGTGTTCTTTGTGTCGAATGTATGCAGGGGAAGTTCCAGCGGGGTATCCGTGCGGGATTCCGTAGCAATGGGATAGCTTACGTTATCGATCAGTACCTCGGGGTCGATGCCTGCTTCCGCCAAATTGATTTTGTTGTTCTCGACCAAAGGCGACATATCTGTCGATCGAGACAAAAAGGAGTTATTCGGGATATACCCCTCCATGATCTTGTCAGTCCAGATTTGCTTTTCAATAGCCATTGTGTAAAGGTGTTTGGGTTAGCGTACTTTTTTGATCTGCTCGAATGTTTCGGGCTCCTGAGTTCGGATTCTGGCCAGTTCTTCAGGGTCTTCTTTGAGCCACTTTAGCAGGGTCCATTTGGCGCGATCCTGAGGAATGCTTCCTCCCGCCAGCGGAGAGATCTTTTCGGAAAGGGTGATTTTTTCAGGGATAGCCTTCAGTGTCTTTTCTGCCAGGTCGTAGTTGCTGATGGCCAGTTCGATGTACAAATCTTTGACGTCGGCAGTAATGCGACCCGTGTCGATGGCCATCCCCACCAGACTTTCGGCTTTTGAGCGGATAGCCTCGAGGGCCTCCTGTTCCAGTTTGGCCACCTTGTCGTTGGCGGCTTTCAGGTTAGCGCTCATCTTGACAACAGCGGCGCTGAGCGCTTCGGTGGAGATATCCGCCGAAGGGAGTCCGAGGGCAAGTGCAGCCTCGGCACTAAGAGTGATTTTGTCCATGAGTTTGGGTTTTGGAATGATGCCCGGCGCTTTGCTCTGGGCGCTGAGCTTGACGATATGGTCCAGATGGAGCCGGACGTCCTCTTCGCGAACAGGCTCCCGTTTGGTGTCATAGATCTTCAGGGACAGAGCCCCTGCATTCGACGGAATAGGCGTGACCGACGCCTCGACCATTTCCCAGCGAGTGACATAGAGATCCTCGGTTCCCGTGACCGGGTTTTTTCGCCATTCGGCCTCCAGGGGAATGATCCCTGGCGAGGCTCCGCGCAAAAAACCGCGTTCCACCTGGCCCTTTCGCTCTGCACCCAAAGCCGTACCATCATCGAAAACAGGATCAGCCATCAGGCAGTTCGATTCCGTTCGCAGTTTTTCCCATCCTCCGATGAGCCGATCCATGTCGTGGTTGTCGAGCATCACGGGATTGTCGTTGAAGCGGTCGAATTGCCCTCCAGAGTTGAGCAGATAGAAGCCGTGGGAGTTTTTCTGGGTCTCGTCGTTAAGTACGAAAGGTTTCATTTGTTGAATTTTCGGCAAACGTACTTTCGGCAGCTAACAAACTGAAACAGAGTGTACAAACTGTACACTCTGTTTATTCGACGCCTTTTTTTGAGGCATTTTTGCCCCAAAATGATGAGCTATGGCCAAAGCAAAAGAAGAGGGAAAATGCGGATTGAGAAATCCTGAAAAATACGAATACGCCTATCTGCTTTTCATGCAGAAAAAAACAGGAAAGGAGATCTGCGAAAAAGTTCATATCTCCCCGGCCACTTTTCAAAAGTGGCGCGATGATGATGCCTGGAGTGAAAAGCGGGCTGCACGAACAGTATCCATCGATTCCCTGATTACGAAAACCCTTAAAAGAATCGATGAGTTGCTTGATCAGGAAGATTTCAATGCCGACGCCTTTGCAAAGGCTGTCAACCAACTGAAAACCCTGAAACAGGGTGCAAGTGTAGATGACAAGATCATGGCATACATGGATTTCGGAGACTTCCTGATTGAACAGATGCCCAATGAGGTAAACATCACCGAAGAGTTCATCAAAACAGTAACCCGGATGCAGGATCTCTACATCCTCAAACTCCTGAAAAATGGCCAATGATGTAGACAAGAAACTATGGGAAAGGTGGCAGGAACGAAAAAATAGAATCCTGTCCCAAAACTTTTCCTTTACCGAAACCTCGGCCCAACGGGATGCCCGCATCGAGCGGGCCCGGAAAGATTATTCCTATTTTGTTGAAACCTATTTCCCACATTTGGCCAAATGCAAATGCGGGAAATTCCAGCTTGACGCCGCCCGTTATCTGTTAAAAAACAAAAATACCCGTGCCGTATTCGAGTGGGCGCGGGGGCATGCCAAAAGCACACACCTGTCGCTATTGATTCCATTGTGGCTCAAAATCCAAAAGGACAGGCAGATCAATGTCATGGTATTGGTATCGAAAAGCGAGGATGCGGCTATCCGCCTGCTTTCGGACCTTCAGGCAGAGCTGGAGTTTAACGAATTATACCGAAGGGATTTCGGCAACCAGGTCAAACACGGAAGTTGGGCAAACGGGGAATTTTATACCGAGGACGGTTGTATGTTTATCGCTTTCGGACGAGGACAAACTCCTCGTGGCATTAAGGATCGGGGACGCCGTCCCGACTACATTGTCATCGACGATATCGATGACGACGAGATTGTGCGAAACGGGAATCGGATCGGCCAGGCGTTCGACTGGTGCCTCGAGGCTTTACTGGGAACCATGACAGCCGGACGGGGACGTTTCGTCATGGTCGGAAACCGCATCGGAAAGGATAGCATACTATCCCGCATGGCCGAGCGCCCAGGCGTGTATCATACCACGGTAAATGCCGTAGATAAGTATGGCGAGCCATCTTGGCCGGAACATTACAACCGGGAGGAATTCGCCAAATTGCGTCTGTTTATGGGGGAACGTCGTTTCCAAAAAGAGTACATGAACAATCCGATCAACGAAGGCGCAATTTTCCTCAAAAAGCACATTCGATATGGCAAGATACTCGATTTAAAGCAGTATCGCAGTTTGATTTGCTACACCGACCCGTCCTTCAAAAACTCCACAAACTCGGACTTCAAAGCCACTATGTTGGTCGGGAAAACACCCACGGGAGAATATCATGTTCTGAAAGCGTACGCCGACCAGACCAGTGTTAGTGCCATGGTTGCCTGGCATTACGACATACATAGCTGGGTGAACGGACGAGTCCCGGTAATGTACTACATGGAGAGTAATTTCCTTCAGGATCTGATTCTCGAAGAGTTCCGTAAAACAGGAAACGAATGTGGATTTCATATTCCGATCCGGGGTGATTCGCGCAAAAAACCGGAAAAATTCGCCCGAATTGAAGCTATGCAACCTCTTTTTGAGCGAGGTCTGATCCTGTTGAATCAGACAGAGGAAAAGTCACCGGGCATGATCCGGCTCGAAGAGCAACTGTTGATGTTCGAGCGGGGAAGTCGTGCTCATGATGATGCTCCCGACGCCTTGGAAGGAGCGATATTCCTGTTAACCCGCCGGGCGGCCGCAGGCACATCCACATACCGCTGCGCCAGTCGGCCAAACCGCAGATACTAACCCAAACCCTATACGACCATGCGAAAGATCAATTACATCGTGCTGCATTGCAGCGCCACCAAACAGGGGAAAAAGCTTACTGTCGATGACCTCGACAAAATGCACCGTGCTCGCGGCTGGAGAAAGATCGGCTATCATTACGTCATCTATCTCGACGGATCGATCCATCAGGGGCGTGAACTCTCGGAGGTCGGTGCTCATGTGGCAGGAAATAACGCCGATAGTATCGGTATCTGTTACATCGGAGGACTGGATGATCAGGGAAAACCTGCCGACACCCGTACAGAAGAGCAAAGGGCAGCCATATTCTACCTTCTCCAGCGTCTTCGTGAGCAGTTCCCACATGCCAAAATACTCGGACATCGGGATTTCTCCCCGGATTTGAACGGAAACGGAATCATCGAGCCGTTCGAGTACATGAAGGCCTGTCCCTGTTTCAACGCAACAGAAGAATATAAAGACCTGTAACCATGTTCATCGATAAAAAGGAACTGAACTCGGCCATTTACGAGTATCAACTGACGGGAATCACCCCGGATGACGCCATCGTACAGCAGGCTATCCTGGCTGCGATCAGCGAGGCGATCAGTTACCTGAACGGGAAATATGATACCCAGGCCATCTTTTCCGCTGAAGGAGAACAGCGAAACCCACTGGTTCTCGAACACTGTAAAAGCATGGCCGTATGGTACCTGCTTCGCTTGAGCCACGCCGATGTGCTGTATGACAAAATGAAGGACTACTACACGATGGCGATCGACTGGTTTAAAGCGGTTGCCGGAATTACGGAGTCCGGCAAGACGATTGCTCCGGATCTGCCGCTCAAAAAAGATGAAGAGGGAGATGTGCTCCTAAAAATGCGATTCGGATCCAGAGCCAAGTTTTCCCACGGATTCGATGACTGACAAAACCCTTTAAATGCCATTTAATCGCCTTTAAAATGCCACGAAACAATCCAAACGACAAACAGGCCGCCACGAAGTCAAAAACGCAAAATACGACGGTAAAAAGCAAAGAGCCACAAACCGCCCGACGCCGGGAGGGATACATCTCGCAGATCGTCCCCAAGACAATCTCCCGGACCCGTTCCGACATCGCTACCTGGAAGAGCGCCCTGCGTTCAGCCGACAACGTCGACAATCCGCGGCGCACGAAGCTGCAACGACTCTACGACGATATACTCACCGATGCACACCTGAGTGCCCTGATCGAGTTGCGCTACCAGCATGTACTATCCACTGCTTTCACTCTCAAGCGCAATGGGAAGACGGATGAGGAGGCTACAGATCGCCTGGCCCGGTCGCAATGGCGCACCAGGTTGGACCGTCTGATGTTGGGTGTGGATCTAAGGGGCGACACACTGGTCGAATGGACGACATCCCCGAAAGGAACCCTGCAGGTGAACCTGTTGCCATATACGAACATCGTTCCGGAGCAGGGCCTGCTGCTGCTCAATGAAGATGACAGCCGCGGGATTAAATATCGAGAACTCAGAGAATACGGGACCTGGTTGCTGGAGTTCGGTGACCCGAACGACTACGGATTGTTGAACAAGGCGATTCCGCACGTGCTTTTTATGCGCTTTGCTCAATCGTGCTGGTCGGAACTCTGCGAGATCTACGGCATCCCGCCCAGGGTGATGAAAACAAACACCCAGGACCCAGAAATGCTCGACCGGGCCGAAGCCATGATGCGCGAAATGGGATCTGCAGCCTGGTTTATCATCGATGAGAACGAATCTTTCGAGTTCGCCAGGGGGGCCGACACCAACGGAGACGTTTATCGCAACCTGATGAGTGTATGTAAAGAGGCCCTCTCTATGCTGATCAACGGCGCGGTGATCGGACAGGATACCGTCAACGGGAACCGAAGTAAGGAGGAAACCAGCCTCAAGCTGTTCGATAAGATCATTCAGGCCGACAAGAGACGCCTCGAAGGGTATTACAACGAGATCGTGATCCCTTCTCTGGAGCGTATCGGATGGTTAGCCCCAGGGCTGGTCTATGAAATGCAGCCCGAAGAGGATCTCGAAAAACTATGGAAGCAGACCCACGAAGCCATGCAATACTACGACGTGGATCCTGCCTGGGTCAAGGACAAGTTCGGGATCGAGGTTACAGGCAAGAGGGAGCCCGCCACGATGCAGACTCTGAGTGCCGGTTTTTTCGACTAAGCCCCTCGTATCATATCCTGCACGAGGGGCTGCGCCAGCTCTACGGCACACCGGGCAAGATTGACCTGGCTGCCGGAAGCAAGAAGGATCCCGAAATTCCCTATAAGGTGTTCCGCGATGCAGTCAGACATCTGCACCGGCAAGGGGGCCTCACACCCTCTATGCTCGAAGACGCACCGATTCTGAAGCTAACAGAAGCGACATACAAGACTCTAAAGGGGGGCGTGAACTTCGGAATTGCGGATAATGAGATCCCGGCAGCGATGGCTGCCAAGCTCAGTGAGGATGTGTTTGTGTTTTCCGGCTGCAAAACCTATCACGAACTCAAGGAGGCAAGCCTGTTGCTGCGTGACGAACACGGAAAGATAAAACCTTTCGAGGCATTCAGACGGGATATTGATTCCATCCATCAAAACTATAACCGCAATTACCTGGCATCAGAGTATGACTTTGCGATCAGCTCGGCCCAGTCGGCCTCAAAGTGGGCGGACATCGTCTCTGATGGAGATGAGTACGACTTGCAATACCGAACGGCCGGAGATGATCGTGTGCGTATCGATCACGCTGTACTCCACGGTACCACTCTGCCTTCTTCACACGCCTTTTGGGATAGCTATATGCCACCTAACGGCTGGCGGTGCCGTTGCCAGGTAGTTCAGGTTCTGCGGGGCAAGTATCCGCGCAGCAACGGGGATGAAGCAATCAAGAACGGAGAGGCAGCGACCTCCATGCTCGACAAAGAGGGGCGCAACCGGGCGGCCATGTTCCGGTTTAATCCGGGTAAACAACAGATCATATTTCCACTGAACCACCCGTACAGGAAAATGATCCCTGAAGAGGCCAAAGAGATAATCAGCAAGCAGGCTACTCAAAAATCAGAACAGGAAAAGACCGAAAGAGCGCAGGACCAAAGACAGCTCAGGCTTGCGGATTACATCACTGGAAACCGGGTAACCGAACAGCATGTTCGTGATATAATGGAAGCGTATGCTAACACTTTCGCTGAAGACTACAATGGAGGATTGATCAGGGTAGACATCAGTCGCAGCTCGTCGGCGTTTATGTCAAACGGACGCTATTCGAACCGTCCGGGCAACATCCTGACCATTCATAATGCTAAATTCAGACTGCGTGACCCAAGTGGAGAAATCATTGAATTCAATCCGATTCAGGAAGTAAAAGGGGCCTTATCTGCCATCAAACAAGGGAATACTCTAACGTTCAATCAGGAGTATGCTATTGAATCCCTTTGGCATGAGACCTTGCACGCGAAAGCTAAAGGGTGGACAGATTACAACAATAAGACCAATTTAAAAAGAGTGCACATGGAGACCCTTAATCAGTTCTGTGCCCGCAATACCTATCCGGAATTCCTGAAAAGACTGGGCGGACAGGCTGAACACCAGGCTGAAATTAAAGCTCACGGTTACGGCTATGGAAGTTACTTGCGCAATTTCCGGGCAATGCTGAAACACTTTGAAATCGATGAGACAGAGGCCTGTCAATATATTTTACCGCGCTTACTTACAGAATCGTATGAAAAAGCTGGAGAGATTGCAGTAGAATTTCTGTCTAAAAAAGGAGTGGAAGATGGATCAACGTATATTGACAACCTGGAAAAACCTAATCATATTTACGTAAAACTACTCATGAAGTAGAATACAGTCGTCTCCACGGAAAAACTCGTCACGACGCTCCGGAACATGATTCCACGCTCGCGCAGCATTCTTTTTATCGCCTCGGAGATCAAACAAAAATGCTAAATCGACCCAATACGTTTCTTCATCTTCAAAAGATTCGTATTGTTCACGACTAAAGCAATCACATCCAATCTCCTTTAGTTCTTCCGGGGTGACGTTATGTGTGTAGATGGTTTCCATGATAAGCAAATATACAAAATTTTAACGAACAATGAATTTTACTCAAAAAATACTGTCAGACCTACGCGTTGAACTGCTCGATGAGTTCGATCGCAATTTCGAACGCAAAGGCTTCTTTGATTCCAAATGGCCTGAGGCTCGTTATAAAAACCCTCGTGGATCTCTGATGTTACGATCCGGGCGGTTGCGCAAATCGATCCGTGGACAAATCCTGAAAAATGGGATCGGATTTTCATCGTCGATGCCTTATGCCTCCATTCACAATCAAGGAGGAAAAATCACGGTGACCCCCAAGATGCGCCGCTTTTTCTGGGCTATGTACTACCAAAACCTTTCGGGTGTGTCGTTTTCGATCAAAACCCGCAAAGTGGCTACCGGATCCCGGAAATACGAGCAGGCCGAGTACTGGCGAAGTATGGCGCTGACCCGTGGCGGGCAGATCACCATTCCACAGCGGCAGTTTATCGGTCACCACCCCCAGGTGGACAAGATTGTCCGGCAAACGTCGGACCGCTATTTTAAAGAACTGGCGGACGGGCTTTCCGACCGCTTTAAATCCCATTTCAAAACCATTTAAATATGAAACAGGTGTTTATCGACGTCGAACGAAAGCTCAAGGGGATAGCCTCTCTACGCTATGTCAGCGAAGACTGGGGGCAACTCAACTTCGAACGACCGCCCGTAAACTATCCGTGCGCCCTGATCGACCTTGGCGAGGCAGACTATTCCCAGGCTGGCAACAGATCCCAAATGGTTGAAGCTGTAGCCCGGATCACCATTGCGGACATCCGCTATCAAGGTATCCATCCGGATGCCCCGAATGAGGACCGCGAGCGGGCTTTCGGAATATTCGATCTAATCGACGAAATAAACCGGGCCCTGCATGGTTTGGATGGGGACTCCTATACTCCCCTGACTCGTGTGAAGGTCAAAAAAGTGATGCGACCTGACCTCGTACGAGAATTTTTGATAACCTACCGCTTTTCATATACCGACACCTCTGCCTCTGAGACCTATCGGCGTGTGGCTGCAACTCCTAACATTCGAATCAAAAGAGTTTGAGCTGCAGGGAGGATGAAGGCTCCTCCAGTAAACACCCCTGCTCACGGAGTTCCCGTTTGTAGTTGGTTTGTACGTACCTCAGGTAGGTTCTATAGCTCATTGGATAAACTGGGTTTACCCACAGCCTCCAAACGGCCTTGTAGCAGCGATCGAGACGGCCTACCTCATAATGCTTTCGCGTGATTTCGGCAACAAGCTCAATGCGCTTCAATGTGTTGATATGCTTTTTACCCATTGCGAAACCACGTTTTTAATTTATCTTTGCCTTGGCGGGAAAGGCTCTGTGGCATCGCAAGATCTGCAGGGCTTTTTTTAATTGACAGGACCGACCGTATTTCCAGGCATTGCCATAAATACATGAACCCGACCTTTATCCCGATTATTGTCTGCAGAGGGAGGTTCGGCATCCTGATCGCCATAAAGATCCGGCCTGCGATAACAATACCCCCGGTCTCGCATACTGCGAAGCTTCCGGGCCAAGGCATCCAGCTCCATTGTGTTCAGGTCATAGAAACACTTGCCTGTCAATTTTGGACTACGTACAAAAGAATCAACTCGCTCCCATCGAGCACGCTTCGACTCGCCAGGACTTGCATAGTACACACCCAGATCCGTCAACAAACTCAACGCAATACTGCGAGAGCGTCTCAGGGCGGCCTCACCACGAAGTTGTTTTTCCATGGAAAGCCGGTCGATGATTTCTGAAAGCTGGACATCGGTCAAGTCTCGTGTACTGGAGACCCCGTATCCGGAAAGTATATCCTCTTTGCGATCCATGATGCCCAAATTGTGAAGCAACGCATGAAAACGACGATTGAGAGCAGTTCTGTCCATGGTATTGTATGTGTTTTATGAGTTAAGACGACTATCCACCCAGGCGATATCCGATTTTTGATACAGAATTTCCATTTTGCACTCAATGGCAATTTCGGCTT
Source organism: Alistipes sp. (assembly GCA_019422485.1). Lineage (GTDB taxonomy): Bacteria > Bacteroidota > Bacteroidia > Bacteroidales > Rikenellaceae > Alistipes_A. The sequence goes on from JAHZDG010000007.1 coordinate 66,171, forward strand.
CTATACGTGCCCCTCGGCTCGTATTCCAATCATCGAGCAGATAAATGGCCTGACACCTGAGAAGCATCGCAATATCTGCAGCCATATGATCCTCCCAACTGGCATCATCCGGAAGACCGTTATTCAACGGTGAAACCGGCTCATATCCCATTTTTCGGATCGCACCTTCTGCAGATCTGAATTTCAAGGCAACTTCCTCGGGGTTTTCTCCACTTATTTTCCCACTGATATAAACTTTCATATTTCCATTTGTTTTGCTCCCGGAGGCGGAGTCGAACCGCCTCCATGGCCACCCGCCGGGAGTTATTCCCTGGGTTAGGGTTACATCCGATTGAACGAAGGCTCTAAACGACGCCAGTTGCCCAGCTTGTCTTTCTCGTAGAAGTAAAAGTTAATAGCCGCACCTTCGACCACATTACTTTCTTTGAAGAGTTGCATGATGGCAGAATATTCCGGGTTGTTAAACTGAGACTCCATTTCATACAGTTTGCTGATCGACTTATAATCGAGGTCTCCATACCGGTTTCTCTCCAACATAGCCATCGCAAGTCGGTACATCGGATCTGACTCGCCATTGCTGCGCCCGCGAATCCACGAATTCAGGAACTCAATCAGGCGCGAGGCAGCTATGTCTGCCCGTTCGTCGAAGCCTTTGATCTTATTGCTTTTTACCTCGATTTTGAATCTGTCGTTTTGCAAAGTATAGCTGCGCTGCTCCGTGCTTTTGAGCATGCCATACTCTTTCATTGTCTCGTAAAATGCTCCGGTTTCATTCACTACCGAATCATGTAGTTCACGGACGATATCGACTGCCTGCCGCACCTTTCCTTCGATGGTGTTGATGACACCATTTTTGAGGCTCTCGTACGCATTACGGCGAGCCTCTGCAGCTTTCTGGTCTTCGGCTTTTTTTTGCCGCAGCAATTCTTCCAGTTGTTCAGTGCTCATTTTGCTGATATCTACTTGTTCGCTCATAACTGATATGTTTAAGGTTAAAGTTGCGGGAAGGACAGGATTCGAACCTGCGATAGTTTTTTGCTTATGCATGAACAACTTGTCCATAGTTAGGGAATCGACCCAACAATCACCTATATCCAATAAGATTTGTATCTGTAATGGATGCACCATCCTTGGCGCTATCTTCCCAATCTATTTATTTTTGATCATTTCAATCCGTATGGTTTTACCAGAAAACGCAATCCGATTTTCGTAAATCTATCTTTCGATACCCTTATTCTTCATTTTGTACTCAATTTCAGGTACCAGCATAAACATCGTAGATTCCTGATATCTTGTAGCGTTGATGTAGAAGCATCCAAACACTTGGTGTTGATAGCAGAGTTATCCAGTCTATATGTGTTGATCGTAGAAGCATCCAATCCATTGGCGTTGATCGTAGATATATCACAACTCCATGCGTTGATCGTAGAGATATTGTGGCTCGTAGTGTTGATCACAGAGAAACCACGGCTTTCTACGTTGATTTTAGAGAGATGGTGACTCTTGGCGTTGATTACAGAGGTATGATGGCTCCATGCGTTGATCACGGAAGAATCCCAGCTCTCTGCATTGATCGTGGAGGTACGATAGCTTTTGGCATTGATCACAGAGGAATTCCAACTTTCTACATTGATCGTGGAGGCATGATAGCTCTTGGCGTTGATCACAGAGGAACCCCAGCTCTCTGCATTGATCATAGAGGAACCATAGCTCTCTGCATTGATCGTAGAGGTATGATAACTCTTGGCGTTGATCATAGAGGAAAACCAACTCTCTATGTTGATTGTAGAGGTTCGGCAGCTCGTGACGTTAATTTTACCTCTGGTAACCAACAGAGAGCCGACCCCATATTGAATCTCCACATCCTGATTGACCCATATCTGATGCTCGGCAAACTGCTCTCTGTTCGCCATAATCACATCGACAAAGTCCAGACGTCGGGCGAAAATCATAAATTCCTCTTTTACAAAGGAGATCACCTCTTCGATGCTCTCCGACTTGTATAGTCGCTGACACAGTTCTACTCGTGCGCCGTATTTCTTTACAAAGACCAGAAGATCGGTCTTGATTTTTTCATAGTTTGTATTCATTTTTTTCGTTTTAAAATCCCGGCGGGCCGTCACGGATGGCCGGGATGCATCGTGTCATTAGACAGCTGAGATTTTCCCCTTCTCAGTTATAATCGACATCTGCATGGCAGGATGATGTTGTAAATGATAGAGATCTTTTCGCATACTGCGGATCGAATCGATAGTATTCTGAAGGTGGCGTTGCAGCATATGTAAACGATCTGAAGAGATCTGCGTATGGAACTGTTTTATATACCGTTCAGTTTCCTTGGCAACCTTTTCGCGGACTTCAATCAACTCACTCAGGCGAATTATGGACCTTTCCTGTTTCATAACGATTCACATTCAGACTGCATTTCACTCATCCGGATAGCCTTGATCGCCCGTTTGACGGCTCTCAAATCTCTTCCCTTCATCTTGTTGCAGGTGGCTGCAGCCATTTGTTTGCTAAACCCATTTGCCAACAAAACAGCCTCCATCTCTTTTCGCATATAATCGTCGAAAGCGGCTCGACTCGTTTTAGTCGGATCCGGCGTGAATCGGCCATAATCTCGTCCGAATCGGCTGAACAACTCCTCAAATCCGACCTTATTACAGCTGATTCCTCGTTCTATTTTATGTTTCAGTCCTCCTGCACCAAACAGGCAGATGCCGCAAACGTCTTCCAGATCGTTATACAGACGTTTCACAACCTTGAACACGTTGTCATTCAAATCTCCGGCTTCATCCAGAATAAGCAGGGGTTTATTCATCTGCTTAACGGATAAAATAGCCGCCTCAAATACTTCATCGATGCTTCCAATCGGGGCGATTCCCGCTGCGGCAGAAAAGGTCCGTTTGAACTGGGTAGCTTTCGGACATAAAGAACAATCAATATAAAGCACGTAAGGATTTTCACGTTTATAGTGCTGGCAAGCGTATGTTTTCCCGATGCCTGCGCTGTCGCACATTAAAGAGTACGTAGAGGCAGACTGGCAAACCCTTAGCTGCTCTGTGATATAATCAAACACTGCAGTATGGGCGGCCTCCAACTTCAACTCCACATCCCTGGTGAAGCCTGCGCGCTGGGCCAATCGCAGCCATTTTTGATCGCCGATCAGTTTCGGGTTCTTTTGCCATGCACCAGTATTCAGATTGGATATATCGGCCTCTTTAAATCCGATCGAGGCAGCAAATTTTCGTCCACTTAGACCGCTGCTTTTGTGTAATGCGAGGATGTTGTCTGCAATTTGCTTCTTTTCCTCAAGGGTGAAAATCTCTTTATCCATGACACTGATATTTTTAAATGATTCCTAAAAACCGATTAAATGCCGCTTGTTTGGGATCGATATGCACCTCGGTGTCCTGATCCAGTTCCGGTAATGTTTTCGGAGAGGGTGTTTTTTCTGAAATCATACTATCTATTTCCTCTTCCCGTTCGGCATTATAACTTTCTTTTGTGCCTCCGAGGGCCATATCTGCAGCATATCCATTCCCGCTGTAGAGCGTATCCATGGCCGAGAGCGCTTCGGCTCCAAAAGTCATCGCGGCTTCAAGCATGGATGCCTGGCGTTCCGACAGGTGACGGCGGGCGGATCGTTGCTCATCCGTAAGTTCTGCATGTGCCTTTCCGGCACGAACTGCCGGGGGGCAAGTGAGTATATATTTCCCGTCTGACGAGTATAGATCTGCGCCTGCTTCATCCCAGTGAACATAGACATGAGCATCGTAACCGTATCCCGTAGCTGCTGAAATACGTTGAGCCCCAGTGTTGTGATAGTCTGGAATTTCAAAGAGTGATTTTTGTCCGGCATGCTCAACTTCTACAAAACCACGCATCCGGGTTACCTCCACCTTTGTGTGATGCCCCATGATATTCCGCACCTGCATGGCGGACATGGGTTTGCATTCGGGATGTTTATTCTGCAAAAATGCTTCTCGAGGTGTAAGTCCATCGCCTCGAGGAGTATCATTCCAACGATTGATTGCATCCATGATCTGCTCGATGGCTTCGTTGTATGTTGGGTATTCTTCTTTTGAAATATTCTCCGTATTGGCAAAATTCTCCGAGTCAGAGGCCGCATGTGACGATCGAACGAAGTTCGTCAAGCTTCGCAGCGTACTGTTCTTAAAAAGCCGAAACATGACTTCTGCAGGGTTGGCTTGAGAGTTTCCCGGAGCAATGGTGCGAACGACATTGAATGTACTGCGCAGGAATTCTCTATTCTCATCATTGGTAAATGCTCCGTGATTATCGCTCACAAACTCAAACATGGTTTGTCGGCCACCTTGTTCAACAGCCATTCGTACCGCTTCGCGCATCATGGCCCCAGTCTCCACACTATAACCCTCCGGGGAGAATTCGTAACCCGCTATATAGCTGCTTGCCACATCCGTAATGAGGATCGCGTACAGGTTCTTTACCTTCAGTTTGTAAGTAGGCTTGCCATCTTTGCGTCCTTTTTCCCAATATTTGTAACCAATCAAACCCGATCCGTCACCGCAGAACAGAGAGTGAGCGTACGATAGTCTTTTGGCGGGAATATAGGTAAGCATATGTTTTTCATACCATTTCCGGCCATATCTGTGTATAGACATCTTCATTCGTTCATTGAATCGTGTCAGATGACTACTGAAGGAACGAAGGGAAACCGGGGTTTCGCCGAATGCCTCCATGGCTGGTACATAGACCGTATCATACAGAGTTTTTTGATACTCTTTACGGGTATCACCGATATTCATGTATGCACTATACATGATCGCCTGGTGAATGTCAAACTTGTGGATTTCGCCGGTTGCCATATCGACAATCTGATTCAGACCGACGATCTTTCGGTTGTCGTTGCCATACTTGCCGGATATGATCCAGCGGCGCTGCATGTCGATATCTCCGGCGGGAAATGTGGCGATCTTCTTTCGTAAAGACTCTCCAGTGGAGACCCTGAAATTCGACAATCCTTGTGCTTCGATCGCTTTAGCACATGAAGTATAAAATGACGACAGCGAGTTTGCCCCAAAGTCTTTGTATCGGTTTGATCGTGTTGCCTGTGAAATGAAACGGCACCAGGCAAGAGCTTTGCCGTAGTCCCGACAAGTGGCAATATCTACAGCTATTCCACTGGAGAGGTTGATCCAGGCGACATCCTCCTCATTGCGAAAATCGGTGACGGCACTTTGTATGGCAGACCGCAAAGACGCCTCGCGTTCCCTGGCACCTCTAAGGTTGTTGTCAGACACCAGCTCGATCAGCTGCTCTTTCGAGGGTAATAAATCCCGATAGCAACTCGGTTTTCGATTCGGGATGCGGTCAACGTCGTAGTAATACTGTCCACCTTTTCGCCCCCATCGCCACGATTTTCCGGTATCACCCAGGAAGAAATCACCCTGCTCGGCAACCTTCCGCCAGGAGGCGGGAAGGGAAGATTTGTAGCGCCCTCTAATGACCCATAAATACTCCTCTGTCAACTCACATGTCTCGACAACCAAACGCTGAGACACCCAGACAGTCGTTCCATCTGAGGTCTTTCGTATCAGTATGTCGTTAGGTCGAATCATGTTTAAATAGCGTTTAAATGCCGTTTTGGGATGTAATGGGAGGGGGTTAATAACCCTCCTCCCATCATCGGCTCGAGCCGTCTTCAAAAAATCGGGGTCCTTTGCTCCCGTGCCGGTATCGCTCCGGATAACGCCTTTGCGTTCACGGGATAAATGCTTATATTCGGGAGTCAAACCAATTTGTAAGCATTATGGGGAAAGATGAATTGATATTATTATCTAAAGCGTATGCTATGTCTATGGTTGCCAAAGCACAAACCCAGGCTTTAGCCCAGTTTTTGATTGATGATGACAAAAAGGATGAATACAATAAAGCGGTTCGGAAAAACATACAAGACATAATTGAACAGGAACAAAACGAGTCGTTTAAGAATATCCTGAAAGAATCTTTTGAATCGATCGGATAATCTCATCTTTTAAATTATCCTCTATTTCCTCTCTTCTCTCCGCCAATATTTCATCTATTAGTGGAGTGAGGAGTCTTTTGATCCATTTTCGCAACATTGTGCCCTAAATTTTAAATGTGAATTCCCAATCTTTGAGTCCGTGTTTTGAAGGTGTGAACATTGTTTTCCGACAGATCAGCAGGCCGAATAGCCTGTAATCTATTTGGGTCCCTACGGTTCGGCGGTCCTCGCCGTCGCCTTCGATGATCGGAGTAATTAATTTTGTAAACATAGTTTAGGGATTTAAAGGGTTTCATTGCTCCCACCTCGGTCTCGCTCCGGGTGGCAGCCCGAGGCTGCTGTGGGATAAGGGTTAAATGCGATTCATGTGCAGGAAGAAAGCCACCTTTAGTGCGTCGGCAACGATTTTATTGTCCCTCATTAATGAATAAAACATATTGATCAAATCTTTTTGTGTGGTATTGGCGACGTTAAGTTGCTCACCCCCTTCTCTGAGCAGAATAAATGCTGAGCGACCATCAGCATCTGCCCACTCTTTGATCTCTTTGACTTTTTTTTCAATCTCATTCATAGACTTTGTTTTTAACCTTTTATTTTGTTATTGGTCGAGGGTTTGCCACAAGTCCTTCAAGGATCTTGGCTAACTCTGTACGTGCCTCAGGTTTTACCATGTAGAACAACCTGATAAATGCATCTATCATGTAATACCCATATAGTTGCTCGTCTTCGAATAACCCTTCTGCAGCCTCCAGAGCCTCCGAGTGGTCTTCCTGTGATTCAGCTGCGGGATGCGTCTTGGGTTCCGATCGGCGGACATACTTTCGCTTTGGCTTGATTTCATCGCGCGCCTCGGGGGGGGATTTTTACTGCGCTTGCTGGCCGGAATTGGCGGATCGGTATTGAAAATTTCGTCTCCGTACATAGTTGTATGATTTAGGTTATTAAAGTTCTACGGGATCATCCTCCCAGGAGAGCCGATGTCCGATCAGTTTTTCGATCGCGCCGGATGGCAAATAGACTTCATCGTCATTGACAGTACCCCAGCTGGGAGCCCATTCGCCTGTTGTCTCCCGACGGAGCGGACGGTTATTATAGATGGACTCGGTCCCATCTCTATTTACTGCTACCCATGCCATAATACCCGAGGATTAAAGCGTGTATGTAATAGCAGGTCTCATTCGTTTTACCCTTTTAATCAGACGATAGGTCGCTTTATAGATTCGCCTCAAGAGTCCATACCGGAATCCGAGTCTGGCAACCCAAGGGAAACAATGGCGATACGTTTGTGGAAGAACGATACATTCGCTCATGTTGAGAGCAATGTAGAAATCATCGAGTTTGTAAGATCGTCTCATGCTGTTAAATGTTTATGCGTGATAAAAGCTGCTCCAGTTATCTAAATACCAGAATTCAAGTATTCAACTAATTTGCGTTTGAGATCGGATATTCATAACCGCCTCGTTCAAGAGCAGCCTTCCTCAAAATGCGAGCTTTAGGACTGTTTGTAATGAAATTCAAGGCAGAATAGACCGTTCGATAAGTGGTTTTAAAGTCTTTCGCCAGGCGACTACGCTCTCCATGAGGAAGAATGATGAAGTGTCGTGCTTTTTTCATGACTGTATTTATAAAGTTTTTTTCGTTACCTTTATGGCGTCTTCACATTTACGAAGACATGGCAAATATAGTACAGTATTCTGTAAAATCAAAGTATAAATACATTTTTTTGTATTGCAATGAATGATGTCACTGCTCGCTACATTCAAATTATCACTCAACTAATTGATAATAATAAAATTAAAGACTGGAAGGATTTCGCCTTAAAGATAGGGGTTAGTGTATCTTCTATTACAGAAATCACCAAAGGAAGGTCCAATGTTGGACTTAAGGCAATACAGAAAACTATATCAACTTTCCCTGGGATCAATACAGAATGGCTCATAACTGGTGAAGGAGAAATTTTCAAAACGAAAACTCCAGAAAACCTTATCAATTCAAATGATAAGATTTTTGATAAGGAATTTGATAAGGAACGAAAACTCCAGAAAACCTTATCAATTGCACATTGCCCGGACAATAACGAAACCTCTCTGGCAATCGTGAGCGATAGGGAGGCTTCTTACGTTACAGAAGAGAATCCGGGCACAATTATCCCAATCGTCGACATATCGGCTGCCGCAGGGGCGGGTGCATTGAATCCGGACTATTACACCCAGACGGATTCGATCGTACTGCCACCTCACATGGTCAAGAAAGGCCTGCATCATTGCATCCGGGTTAAGGGGCAGTCAATGTCTCCGACGCTTCAAGATGGCGGCTATATCATTACTCGACTGTTAAATCCGTCTGATTGGATTCGTATTAAAGATGGCTACATCTATGTAGTAACAAACCGAGATGGAGAAACGTTCATTAAACGTTTAAAAAACAGACTTAAAGAGCATGGTTTCCTGGTTTGCACATCTGATAATCCGGAGAAAGCCACGTTTCCGAATTTCAATATAATGGAGGATGAAATCCATAATGTATGGGCTGTCGAATGGTATTTGTCGGCAAAAATGCCCAATATCCACGAAACCTATTACTCGAAGTTACAGCACCTGGAAGAGGATATGGAGAATATGAAAACAACCATGCAGACAATCCTCAAAAAGATGTCATGAAAGGTGCTTTAATGATGCATTAAACGGGTTCTAAATGGGGTTGTTCTCGTTGATCGGTGGCGATGAACGCAAACACAAATTAAGCGGGTTTTAAGGCCCGCTTTTTTATACTTGAATTACACTTGACTCGCGACATACGGCGATCGAAGCTTGAAATTCTTACACTGAAATTATACTTATTTATAGTTCGTATCCCACCCGGATTTACGCTCAACTCTTTATTTTACAAATCAATAACCGTTTTCTCGAGTTCTGGAACTCTCGTTCTGCCCCTCATATTGTCAATCCTCCGTTTGCCGGCACCGACCTTTTTCATTCGGAGGATATGCCGAATATTGATATTCTGCTTATTACATATGGTCATTGAGACCTCCAGAATGATTGGACCGTCAAGGCGCTACGGGAAAGGGTCGCTCGTGTGGTCTGTCCGTTGGGCGTGGGAGTGTACCTGGAATATTGGGGGGATGATCTCGATCGGATCGTTGAGTGGGACTGCTCGAAGCAGACCCGATACAGAGCTTTGAATCTGTATGGCCTGCTGTCCCGTCACATTTTGGGGTCGGGGATTGAGGGCCAACCGGACGTTGTGGGCTTCCTTGATGGTGGAGTCCCCTGCGTTGAGAGTGTTTGTCTGAGGGGATGGCGGGTATGGGCCGCACTTCAAAGAGATCGGCTGCCGCTTCCCGAGGATGGATTGGGCTGTTCTCGAGAACG
>JAHZDG010000007.1:75564-86133 GCA_019422485.1 Alistipes sp.
TCCAGCGCTCTTCATCGAGGCCGGCGGATTGCAGTTCGTGACGGGCCAGAGCGAAAAATAGATCGGAAAGACGATTGAGGTATTGCAGAATCACTTCCGGTACCGGATCCTCTTCGTCCAGTTGCCACAATGTCCGTTCTGCCCGACGTGCCGTCACCCGGCATTGATGCAGAAACGCCGAGACGGAATTTCCGCCCGGAAGAATAAAGTATTCCGATTCGGAACTTTGGGCCGTTGCCTCGTCGATCCAGTTTTCGATGTCGGTCACGAGCGTTTCCGGCAGCCGATTCGGATTCCGATCCCGTTTTTCGTTCGGGGTGGCGACCAGACTCATCACCGTCATCAGGTTCAGTTGGATCTCTTTGAGGCTGTCTTGCCACCGATGCTCGATCGGCATAAACGAGCGGACAAGTCCGATCGCCACATTCAATTCGTCGATACAGCCGTTGGCTTCGATGCGGATATCTGTTTTCTTGACCCGGCTTCCTCCGTGAATGCCGGTCATTCCTTTGTCTCCGGTTCGGGTGTAGATGCGTCTCATAAGTTCCATAATTTTAAAATATCTCTTTCTCCCCAGTAGAGATGGGTGTAGGTGGCCATGGCGTTTTTCATCCGGTAGATAGGGGTGTCGACGGTTTGCTGCCGGACGTTCGATTGTTGGCCGATCGAAGGCAGGGCATGCGGCTCAACCAGGTGGGAGTAATGAAATTCATGCCCCAGGAAGGTGAGTTCTCCGAGGGTGACCCGACGATACCCTAAAGTTAATTTGGCGTTGTCCATTGTGCATTTCAGCGGCAATACCCCGCACATCCGATGTCCGTCCAGCTCTTCTGTCAGGTAGATCATGCCGCCGCATTCCCCCCACAGCCTGCCTTGCTGCTCCACAAAATCGGCGATGGATCGGCGCATGGATTCGTTCTGTTCCAACTCGGCGGCGAATAATTCGGGATACCCTCCCGGCAGGTATACCAGATCGGTCTCCGGTAGTTGTGAGTCGTGCAGGGGCGAAAAATAGCTGATTTGGCCCTCGTAGCGCGGATGATTTTTGAGCGCTTCCAGATTTTCCGGGTAGATAAAGTTGAAGGCCTCGTCGCGGGCGACCGCAATGCGCAGGGGTGGGCGTTGGGGAAGCGTCGGCGTGGAATAAAGCGGTTTTGCCTGACGCGTTTTTTTGAGCAGTTGGTCGATGTCCACATGCTCTTCGACGGCCGCTGCGGCATGGTCGATAAACGTATTCATTTCCGTCTGGGCTCCGAGGGTGAGTCCGAGGTGTCGGGAAGGGGTTTCTAATTGGTTCGATTTGCGGATGTACCCCAGACAGGTCACACCCACATCTTCACAAGCCTCCTGCAGAAAACGGAAATGCGATTCGGAGGCGACCCGGTTGAACACCACCCCGGCTATGCGAATCTCTTTGCGGAAATGGAGAAATCCGTATAGGGTGGCAGCTACCGAATAGGCGCTGGAAGCGGCATTCACCAGCAGAATGACGGGCAGATCGAGCAGGGCGGCAATATGTGCGCTGCTGCCACGATCTTTCGCATATCCGTCGAACATGCCCATCACGCCTTCGACGATGGATACATCGGATCGGCTGTCGTACTTGAGAAACAACTCTTTGACGTGACGGTCCGAACTCATGAACGTATCCAGATTAATCGACGGATGTCCTGTGGCCAGCGAGTGGAATTGGGTGTCGATATAGTCGGGACCGCATTTGAACGGTTGAACCTGCAGCCCGCGTCGGGTGAGAGCACGCATCAGGCCGAGCGAGAAGGTGGTTTTTCCGCATCCGGAATGGGTAGCTGCGATCAGAAAACTGGCTTTTGTCATAGGGTTTGATAGGCTATTTCTCCCTCATCGGTGATGAGGAACAGTTCAAGACGATTCTTTTCGGACAGTAGGGCTGAGCAGTGTTCCCGGCATTTTTCCAGCAGCAACGGGAAGAATCGCTCAGCGTCAGCGGGAACGAGCTGGCTCCACAGTTCACGGGCCATTTGTATTTGGCCGATGGTCGCGATGGCTTCCGGCGAACAACCGGCTTCGGCGGCCAGGCTCTGTAAAAAGGGCAGATTGATCAATACTTTATGACTGTGGGTGTCCAGATTGCCTTCGGCGAGTTTGACGGCTTTGCCTACCATCAGTCCCAGGGTGATTGTGTGAAAACCCATTTCCTGTGCGATTTTGAGGGATTCTCCGATGGCGTTGCCGTAGTGAATGAAAGCCTGTGGCGGCAACATCGGATACCGGGTTTTGACGATCCGTTCGCTTCGGGCTCCGGAGTTTAAAACGATATGGGTGATGCCGGATGCGACGGCGACTTCGAATTCGCGTCGAATGGCCTCGATAAACGCTTCGTGCGAAAAAGGCTGGACAATGCCGGAAGTGCCGATGATGGAGAGGCCACCGATCACACCGACCCGATGGTTGAAGGTCCGTTGGGCCAGTTCCTCTCCTCCGGGTATGCTGAGGGTGACATCCAGTCCGCCGGCATAGAGTTGGCGCAGTTCCCGTTCCATCATTTGGCGCGGAACGGGATTGATGGCCGGACCTCCGACTTCGATGCCCAGACCGGGCAGGGTGACGGTTCCGATCCCTTCTCCTCCGATAAAACGGATATCGGCGTGCTGTGAGTTAAAGGCGACTGTAGCGGTTATGAGAACCCCGTTGGTGACATCCGGGTCGTCACCGGCCTCTTTGCGCACACCGACGGTCACCCGGTCCGCCTCCAAATTTACGAACTCGACGGGTAACGACAGCCGCTCTCCGTCCGGCAGTGTTACCTGAATCTCTTCGTATGCCTCACGGCTCAGCAGTGCGGCAAGTGCCGTTTTGGCGGCTGCGGTGGCACAGGTGCCGGTGGTCACTCCGCTTCGCAGCTCAAAGAAGTCGGGAAGCAGTTGTTCGATTTTTCGCCGCAAGGTGTACCGACCGGTCGCGACCTGAAACGAATCGGGCATCGGAGGTCGTTCGATGGCAAACACGTGGACGCCATGACGAAACGCTGCATTGACTTTCTCGGTGAATCCGCCGGATTCGCCGCTCTCTTTGACGAGAATGGCCTCGGGTGCCAGGTCGATTAGCCACGGGTCGATCACTCCGTCGTTTTCGTAGAAAATGATTCGATCGGACGGGAAGCCGACCTCTGCCCGTATTTTTTCAGAGGCTTCGCGCCGCAGAATCCGAAACCAACAATCGTGTTCCTGCCAGTAGTCTCGGAGTTTGTTCAAACTGTTGACGCCTGTCAGGGCCAGCAGCCGTTTGACCGAACGGTTCTTTAATTGACGGACGGCATCCGGAAAATCCTTGCACCAGATGATCTCCGGACGCCGGGGCGGGTACTGCCGTTCCAGTCGGATAACCGGGATATGAAGCTTTTCCGCAACTTCGGAGATGTTGCGGTGCAGGCCTGTGGCAAATGGATGGGCGGCATCGACGATCAGCCGAATCTCTTGCTGTCGGCAGAAGTCGGTTATGGCCGCCGCGTCCATGGCTCCGGTGACATGTTTTCCCTGTCGGCAGTCGATCCGTTGATCCGTTCCTTGCGTGGAATAGAAGTAGGGCTTTCCGGCCGTATCGATCACGTCGACGGCTGTTCGACCCTCCGTGGTGCCTCCGAAAATCAGTATCATGGGCGGAAAAGGTGTTTAAAGTGATCGTCATACAGCCGGGACAGCCCCTGCCGGTTGTCGATGGCCTCTCCAACGACCAGCAGGGTGGTCAAGGTCAGGTTGTTGTCTCTGACGATTTTGGCCAGATCCTTGAGCTGTCCGCGATAGATACGCTCCTCTTTCCAGGTCAGTTTGTAGCAGGCGGCCACCGGAGTCTCCGGAGGGTAGGCCTGAAGCAGTTCGGCCTGAACCTCTTCGACGATGGCGGCACTCAGGTAGATGCACATCGTGCTTTGTGAAGCGGCCAGTTTGTGGAGCTTTTCTTTATCCGGCATGGGGGTACGGCCCTCGCCTCGTGTCAGGATAATGGTCTGCACCTTCTCCGGAATGGTGAATTGCGAGCGAAGTGCTGCAGCGGCCGCCTGGAAGGAGGAAATACCCGGCGTGATGTGATACGACATGTGGTATCGGTCGAAGAACGCCATCTGTTCCTGAATGGCGCCATAGATGCAGGGGTCACCGGTGTGCAGCCGAACCACCAACAACCCCCGGTCGTAAAACTCCTTCATGAGGTTGAATTGTTCTTCGAGCGTCATGCTGGCGGAACTGCGGACCACGCATCCCGGTTTGGCATAGAAGGTCAGTTCCTTGGGGACCAGACTGCCGGCATAGAGAATCAGATCGGCTTCCGACAGGAAACGTTGTCCGCGGACCGACACGAGTTCCGGATCGCCCGGACCGGCGCCGACGATCTCGATATGTCCGCCGCGTACCGCCTGACGATCCATGGCCACAGCGAAAGTGAAGTCGTTGTTTTCGGAGAGTTTGCCTTTTTGTTTCTCCAGAACCAATGCTCCTCCGTGGGCGGCTTTGATCGCGCAGCTTTCGGCTACGCCCCAGACGCCGGTCACTTCGTGTACTTTATCCGAAGGGTGGGCAACGGGAATTTCTTTTAATTCATCGGCGGTAAAGATCTCGATCGAGTCGATTCCCAAGCCGGATTTGAGAGCTTTCAATAGGGGTTCCTCCTTTTTGAGGTCGATGGTGGCGATCGCACGAATTGATTCGGGGCTCAGATGGTGTTTCTTCAGACTTTGAAAGAGATATTCCGGAATGCCGGTCGGGTCGCAATCTTTCCGGCAGCCGACGCCCAGGGTCAGCACTTTGGGACGATAATAGAGCACCGGAACCTCCGTTTCGTAGTTGAACGGGGTTACGGCAATCACCAGACTGCAGGAAGAGGCTTCGGTGATGTCGTGGAGGAGGTGGACATGAGCCGGTTTGGTTCGTTCCAGTTCTGCCGTTCCGCGATCCTTGATGTCGAGAAGCAAACCGACTTTTTCTCCGTTGACAAACGAGAAGATCGCTCGATTCATCTCGGCTTTGGTGGCCTGGACCCTCCATCCATATTGGGTGCCTAAAGTGTCGAGCGCCCAAAGGTTCATCGAGTCGCTTTGGGTGGTGATGACCGGTTCGGCACCGAGGATGTGGGCGACCTGACGGCAGAGGGCATTGGCGCCCCCGACGTGTCCGGAGAGGACAGAAATGGCGTATTGTCCGCAAGAGTCGATGCATACGACGGCCGGATCCGTGTATTTGTCGTGCAGATGCGGCACGATCGTCCGTACGCAGATTCCTAAAGCTCCAATGAACAGAATCTGGTCATATTCAGCGAGTGTCTCAGTCGATAGTTCGCTGTGTTTGATCATCTCGCAAGGACCTAATTCTCGGGCGATCGTTTCGGCCATGGACCGTCCGGCCTCTGTAACATAAATAATGATCGTTTTTTTCATTGCGCTTTTAAAACGGTTATGGGGTTATACTCGTCGAGCGAGATTCGATGGGATTCGATAATTTTTTTGCCGAGGGACTCGATTCCGGAGATAAAGGTACGGCAAGTTTCGTCGCTCACTGAATTGAATACGATGATGCCTCCAGGAAGCAGTACCGAGTCGATTTTTTGCAGCATGTCGATCAGTTTTCCGCCGTGTCCGCCGATGAAGACGGCATCCGGACGGGGATATGGGGTGAGGTCGATTTGCAGGAAATCGCCGATTTCATACTGGATGGAGGGGGCGCCGAATTTTTCGCTGTTGAGCTGCATGAGTCGTTCCGATTCCGGGCGGATTTCGAAGGCGGTGATGTCGCACTCAGGGAACTGCAATCTCGCTTCGATGGAGATGGAACCGGTGCAGAACCCGATGTCCCAGAACGAGCGGTGGTTGCCCAGGTCGAGCATCGAGAGTGTCAGCAGTCGGATCGGCATTTTGGTAATCATTTTCTCGCGTCCTTCCAGGTGGAAAAACGCCTGTTCCGGAATACCGAGATAGGAGGGTCGGGGGCTCGTGGCCGTCAGAATAAGGCAGTTCGGGCATTCGAAATGCTGTCCGGCAGCCTCTTCGAGACGGAGCGAGCTGATTCTTTCCCGGGCCTCATGGCCGAGGTTCTCGCCGACCATCATCCGGTAGTTGGAGTAGCCGTATTGCAACATCCGTTGGGCGATGGCATCAGGGGTTTTGGTTCGGTCCGTCAGCATGCCGATCATTCTCTCGCCCCGGATCAGGGCTTTGTCGAGGTTTTTCCACGGCCGGCCCGTCAGCGATACGCAGACCATCTCGTGATAGGGCATGCACTGTTTGTGGGCGAGCATTTGCAGCGAGTTGAACGTGGGGTAAACCCGCATTTCGGACTCCGGGAACTCTCTCATCAGGGTGGTGGCATAGCCGTAGAAGAGCGGGTCTCCCGAAGCGAAGACGACGATTTCCGGATATTCGGTGTATTGTCTGAAGGCTTCGCTTAACGGTACGGTTACGTCGATCCAGTGGCTGCCGGCCGGCAACAGATCCGCCACGATTTCGTGGTGGCGTTTCCCGCCGGAGAAAACCTTGCCCTGGGCGATGATCTTCCGGATCTCGGGCGGGAAGAATTGCTCGCGACTGTCGGACAGACCGATGACGGTGAATGAAGGTTCAGACATCTCTTCCGGGTTTTAATTGTTCGGCATCGGGCCAACACAAGATGGCGTTGGTGAGGGTGGCTGCCAGATTGCTGCCTCCTTTACGACCCTCTACGATGATTTTGGGAATCTCAGTAAAGGGTTTGATCATGTGTTTGCTTTCGCAGACGTGCACAAACCCGACCGGGGCGACGATCACTCCGCAGGGATGGGCCTGGCGTTTCCGGATCAGCGAACAGAGTTCCATGAGCGCCGTGGGGGCATTGCCGAAGACAAACAGGGCGTTGGGATGTTCTTCCACGGCCTTGCGGATGCCGGCCTGGGTGCGGGTGATATGGTGCGCCCGGGCGTATTCGGTGATGCCGGGATCGTTCAGGTAACACTTGACCTCCAGTCCCAAACGTTCGAGGGCTCCTTTTCGGATGCCGGAGGCCGCCATCGTCACATCGGTCACGATGACTTGGGTCTGCCCGGAGGCCAAACGTTCGTAAATGGTGGCGATCGCCCCTTCGTCCACTTTCAGGATGTTTTCCATGTCGAAATCGGCGGTAGTGTGGATGGCGTGCAGCAGTGCCCATTTCTTGTCGAGCGGAATGTCGGGGTGCTTCAGCTCACCGGCGATGGTCCGGAAGCTCTCGATCATAATGGCCTGCCCCGAGTTGTGGGCTTCGCTCTCTGCCGAGTCGCGATAGTAACCGCGGGGAGTGATCATGCATTCCTGGGCCTGGTAGGTCTGTGAGTTGCCGATGATCACAATGGTGAGCATGTCGATAACTTGCGGATCAAACTCTCCCAGGGTGGTGATCGTTACCTGCTGTTCGTCACGGCCGGCCTGACGGACATACCCGACCGGGGTGTCGGCCGAGCGGTTTTCCAGAAACAGCTCTTTCAACCGGTACAACTGCCAGAATCGGCCGATGCTGCGCGGATTGTAGATGGCCGTCACGAAGTCGTTTTCGGCGGCGGCTTTGATGCGTCGTTCGATTTTGTCCCAGGGGGTCATCAGGTCGCTGAGCGAAATGACGCAGAAGTCGTGACTGACCGGAGATCCGAGCAGGGCAGCCGCTTTCTGGAAGGCGCTGATCCCCGGTATGACTTCGAGTTCCACGTCGCTTTGGCGTTGTATTTTCATTTCATAAGCCAGCGGTGCCATGCCGTAGATGCCGGCATCGCCGGAGCTGATCAGGCAGACACTTTTGCCGTTTTCCGCCAGTTCAAAGGCTTGTTCCACCCGGGCGACCTCTTGTCGCATGCCGCTGCAGGCTACCTCGACGTCTTCCCGAAGGTATTTCTGGACAAAGGGCAGGTAGAGGTTGTAGCCGACTACCACGTCGCATGTGCTGAGAGCCGAAACGGCGTCCAGCGTTATATCGCCCGAAATGCCGGGCCCGATGCCTACGATTATGATCTTTTTCATTTTATGTTTTTCAGAGGTTGTTTATGGAGAATTTCTACTAATTCGGCGATGGTTCCGACGGCCTGATGATCGATGAGATACGCTTCCGGAGTGATCTCGATTTCATAGGCCGCATCGGATTGATTGTCGATAAAGAAACCGTTGCGGGAGAGGGCTTTCAGAACCATGTTGTACCGGCGTCCCTCGCCGGAGACCCTGATCGGGTACCGTCGGGCGTTGTCGATGCGGAAGAGCCCCAGATCCAGGTCGAATTTCACCCCTTCCCGTTCGAAAAAATGGCCCATGTCACCCGAGAGGGATAAGTCTTCGGGCGTTCCGATTTTCAGTTCTTTACCTTTGTCGATCAGCCAGATGCGGTCGGCTATCTGAAGTGCCAGTTCCAGATCGTGTGTCGAGAGGAATATTGTTTTGTGTTTCGTACGCGACAGTTGCTGGAGCAGCTGCATGATTTCCACTTTGCTGGGGTAGTCCAGAAAGGCGGTCGGCTCATCCAGAAAGATGACCGGAGTTTCCTGCACCAGCGCCTTGGCGATCATGACTTTCTGTCGTTCACCGTCGCTGAGGGTCTGAATCATGCGGCCATGGAGGGGTTCGATACCTACCGTAGCTATCGCTTCATCGACGATTTGCCGATCCTTTTTGGAAAGTTTGCCCCAGAAACCGGTGTAAGGACTTCGTCCCATGCCGATCAGCTCTTCGATGGTCATGTTGCTCAGGTGGATGCGCTCGGTCAGCACCACGCCGATGACTTTGGCCAATTGGGCGTCGGTATAGCTTTTGAGATTCCGCTCTTCAAGATAAATCGCTCCGGACAAGGGAGGTTGAAAGGCGGCCAGCGTTCGGAGTAAGGTCGATTTTCCGGCCCCGTTAGGCCCGAGTAGGCAGGTCAGTTCGCCGCTTCGGAGCGAGGCGTTGATGTCGCGAGTGATGATCGTATCGCCGTGTTTCGTGCGGTAACCGGTCGTCAGATTTTCTACCCGTATGGTTGTGTTTTCGCTCATCGTTCCGATTTTCTTTTGTTAAACAATACCCACATGACTACCGGGGCCCCCACCAGGGCGGTGACCGAATTGACCGGTAGAGCCCCTTCGAAGCCTGGCATCCGGGCGATCAGGTTGCAGACGAGGGCCAGTGAGGCTCCTGCGCACAGGGAGGCGGGCAACAGCACGGCGTGATTCGAGGTGTGGAATATGCCCCGGCAGATGTGTGGCACGGCCAGTCCGAGAAAGACGATGGGGCCGCAGTAAGCTGTCACGATGGCGACCAGCACCCCGGCACAGGAGATGACCAGCAGGCGGGCGCGTTTGATGTTGAGGCCGAGATTCCGGGCATAGGCATCGCCCAAAAGCAGCAGGTTGAGGGTCTTGGTCAGCAGGAAGGAGAAGGGCAGGACGGCGAGCATGATCACGACGAACACGGTGGTTTGTCCGCCCGATACGCGGGCGAAGCTGCCGAGTCCCCAAATGACATAGGCCCGGATGTCCTCCTCGGCGCTGAAGAACTTGAGTACGCCGATGATGGCCGTGGCGATATAGCCGATCATCACGCCCATGATCAGCAGCGAGACGTTTCCTCTCACTTTTTGCGATACATAGGCGATCAGGGCCATGATCAGCAGCGAGCCGGCGATGGCGGAGAGGGTGAGGGTCACTTCGCCGATGAATCCGAGTTTGCTGAGGGCTACACCTCCGATGCTTCCGGACAACAGGATGACGAAAGCGACCCCAAGGCTGGCCCCGGAACTGATTCCCAGGACCGAGGGTCCGGCGAGTGGATTGCGGAAGACGGTCTGCATCATCAGGCCGCTGACGGCCAGTCCGGCTCCGGCCATCACGGCGGTCAGTGACTGAGGAATGCGGGATTTGAGGATGATGTTGCGCCAGATGGCATTTTCTTCTTCCCCGAACAGTACCTTAATGACGGATCGGACCGGAATTTCGACCGACCCCAACACGAGGTTCAGAATGAAGAAGACCGCAATCGAGGCGATCAATAGTAACATCAAGAGGGAAGTGTGTCGTTCTTTCATTTGAGCAGATGATAATAGGTCGGGGTATGATCCGGCAGGATGTCGGGATGGAATACCGCGATGAAGTCGGCCAGTACGACTTCCGGTTCCACCGGCATGGATTCGTAAAACGGAACTTGTTTCATGTTGCAATAGATCACGCCGTGCTTTTTCCAGGCTTTAAAGTCGGTGTAGCGTTTGTCCTGGGCCTCCAGTGCGTCGTACCCGAACTCGCCGTCAAAACTGTTGACAATGCGCCAGTAGTCGGCGTTGGCGGCATTCGTATAGATGGTTTCGTAATTGAGGGTGACGCCTCCGGATTCCTCGTTGTCTTTCAGAAAGTAATCGGCCCCGGCGTCTCTGAATATTTGGGCCAGGAAGCTCTTCCCTCCGACGGCATACCAGTTTCCTCCCCGCATTTCGCCGCTAAAGACTGTGGGGCGCTGTTTGACCGAATCGGTCATCGCTTTCAGTTCGTTGTAACGTTTTTCAATGCCGGCGAAGCTGGTATTGGCCTGAGCTTCGGTGCCGGTCAGCAGACCGACCACTTTCAGCCATTCGGCCTGACCGAGCGGGG
>JAHZDG010000007.1:86143-89055 GCA_019422485.1 Alistipes sp.
TGTATCCGAGGTGAGGAACCAACGGAATGTCGACATTGCGGATCGCGTCATAGCCTCCGCGTTTGAAGGGCGAGATCAGAATGACATCCGGATCGATGGCCATGATCACTTCGTTGTCGAAATTGCCTTCGATGCCGATTTTCTGGGTCTTTCCGTTTTTGAGTTGTTCTTTCATCAGCGGGTTCTGCAGGTGACGCGTGCTGGTGATCCCGACCACTTTTTCGGTCAGGCCGAGTTTGATGAAATTGGAAAGCTGGAGCGACGTCATGCAGATAGCGCTTTCGATAGGGGTTTCAATGGACGTGTAGCCTTCGGGTACCGAACCGGAAAAATCGCTGGACACAAGGGCAAAATGAAAGTTCTCCTTTTCGTGGTTGGCCGGATCCTGTATATCCAGCAGGACCAATCCTTCCTGGGGATAACTGACGTTGAAGCCCTGGGCGTATTTCGGAGCGATGATCCGAAGCGAGTCCGGAGCACCCTCCATCTCGTGCGTATGTTTGTTTTCCGAACGTTGGGTGCCGCATGCTGCCAGGCTGAGCAACCCGATGGATAGTAATAGTTTTTTGTGTATTTTCATAGCCGTTTTGTTTTTATTCCGGGATATAGATAATCTCGCCGTTTTCGAGCTGATAGGCCGATCCGACCCGTCGTCCTCGATTGCCTTCACCGGTTTGGTTCTCGGATGGGGTGTATCGTTTGATCTCCTGTCCTGATTTTTTGATGATTTCCATTTCGGCCGTACCGGGATTTTTCACCATGGTGAAATCTTCTTTGGAAAAGATTTCGGTCATGTTGAAATGGGTAACGATAGCCGTCATCAGGGCAACGGCAAAGACCATGGCCACGTCGAACAGATTGGTGAGAAAGGCCATCGGATTGTCTTCCGACTCCTCCGAATAGAGTATGCGGTTTCGTTTCATCAGCTTAGGCCTTTTTTTGTACGGTTCGGTAAATAAATTCCAGATCGTTGAGGTTGCGGGCATAGAATCGTTGGTTCACCTGGGTGACGATAACCCCGATGGCTGCGATCAGCATACCGATGACGGTGGTGGCAAAAGCCATCTGCATGTTGTAGGCCATGGAGGCAATATCGCCCGAAGCGAGCCCCACGAGGGCAGGACCCATGGGAATCAGCGTGCCCATCAGCCCCAACATCGGACCGAATTTGATCAGATTTCGGCTGTGAGACAGTTTTTGTTGCATATCGACTTCGTAATTGGCGATCACACGTTCGCCGTAGGCCGGTTCCTCGCGATGTTCGGTGATGGATTTCACGCACTGTGAAAAGGCCGAGGCTTCCAGCTGAGAGAGCAGTTCTGCAAGGTGGGCCTGACTGTTTTGAGGCGTCAGCGTATCCAGAATGGGAGAGACCTGGTGGCGTAATTGTTTGTGTTCGGTATAGAGGTGATAGAATTTCACCACCATCACCAGACTTTTCCCTAAAAAATAGAAAAGCAGGATGACCACAGGGAGCATCAATCCATTGGATAGGATAAACAGGGCTTTAGATAGATATTCCATCGGACAGAATGATTGTTAGGAGAATGAACAGATTAACAAGATATAGTAGGGGTTGTTTTTGCGTGTCGTTTGCCAGAATCTTTGTGCTGCCGGAAAGTGCGAGAAAGATGAAAAGAGCGGTTCCTGCCCCTCCAGCCAAGGTCAGCCCTCCGAACGAGACACCGGGGCTGTGTCTGATGATCTGGTCGGCTACCACCAACAGGGGCCACCAGAGCATAAGTCCGGGATCGAGGTCGATGATTTTGACCGATCGCGAGAGGGAACCGTTTCGATTTCCAAAACAGCCGACCAAAAGAACGGACGATTCCAGCAAGAGGCCTATCCGGGCGATGTTCCAGACCGTTGTCAGATTTATGGTGGTTTCGGTGAGTGTCCAAATCAGCCCGGCCATCACGCCTCCCCACCATAGGCTGATCCCCGCGAGGACCGGCATACGGAATGACGAACTCTTCAACACGGCGTTGATGCAGACCAGTATCAGAATGAAAACGTGCAGGAGGGTCATGATCTTCTTTTGTGTTTATAGCGTGATACGAGTAAAATGGACAAACCTCCGCCGAGTAGAAGGACTAATAGAAGCACGTTCATCGAGGTTTCGGGGTACTTCTGAGTTTCCAGACTTTTCTGTCCGGCGAGGTTTTCTTCTTTCAGAACGACTGCGGATGACACCGTCTTTGACAGGACTTCTTGCAGTTGTCGGGTATATGCTTGGGCTTCACGATCGGGTAACGACCGGGCGATAAATTGCCGGAGTTTCGGGTTGGCGCAGATAAATTGCGTACAGGGGGCACCGTGGCGATCGGTGATCTCGGCATGACGTTGCGCGGTGACGGCGATTTGTTCGTCCGAAGCTTTCCAGTACCCTTTGCGGGCGCTTTCCAGCAGGGTAGCCGTCATCTCCTGATAGGCAACCGGATTGATGCTGTCGAAATAGGAGGCGATGTTCAATCCGTGCTTGTCCAGGATATACATCTCGTAGAGTTCATTGTATAGGTTGTCGTTCAGGGCGGATGCCCGCATGACGCTCCAGCCGAAAATGTTGTGGAACATCTTGCCGAACATCTGGGCGGTCGTTGCCTCTCCTTTCATGCGCTCTTTGACGAAGGCCGGATTGAGCAGCGTTGCCCGAGTTTCCAGCGCGATCGCTTCTTTGGTGTCTTGCAGACGGGGAAGCGATGCGTTGCGATAGTCGGCCATGACGGCATCCGGTTCTTTTCCGTTGAGCTGAGTGGCGGCCAGGGATAGCGTACCGGTAAATTCATAGACATGGTCCAGAGAAATGGGTCCCCAGGTGTTGCTTTGGCGAGGCTGCACGATGACGTCGGTTTGGTGCAGGGCGGCCTTGAATAGCGTGGGATCCATCGTGCCCCAATGGGCGGTGTCGCCAT
>JAHZDG010000007.1:89065-90083 GCA_019422485.1 Alistipes sp.
GCGCACGTATTGTTAATGTAGCCGTCGACCAGTTCACTTTTTTGATCCCATTCGCCCGAATTTTCCGTGTAGCTCAACATTCCTGTGCTGTAACCGGAATTGACCGGTCCGAAAATGCGCAGGATCGACAGTTCGCGCGCTTGTTTGGGTGGGGTGCCGTTTTGAACCATTTGCTTTTCTTGGTCGACGGTGCCTTCTGCTACGTAGTTGGGGTAGAGGTCGTCGGACGCTTTTGAGGCCAATGCGACAGCTTCGGTCAGCATTTTGAGACGGGATTCGGCAATGTCGCGTAATTGCCCCGACACCTGTACCATGATGTTGATCCGTGGACGTCCGAGTTCGGCCGATGGGGTCAGTTTCAGATCCATTACGCGGCCCTGTTCATCCCGGACGGGTTCGACGCCCAGCATCCGAAATGCTTGTGCCAGGGTCGTTCCCTGCGAGGAGATGAATTCCCCCGCCCAAAACGTATAGCTGACCTTATGCGGATAGGAACCCTGTTTCTGCCGGTAATTTTCCAGGGTCTGTTCAGCTAAAGCGATGCCGTCCCTCCAGGCTTTCTCGCTGGGTGTGGCTTCGGTGTTGACGCTGAACAGGTTTCGACCCGTGGGGAGTACGTTGGGGTTCAGAACCGGATCGCCGCCGGGAGAGGGTTTAACCGGGCGTCCCGACAAGGCTTGCAACATGGCATTGAATTCCTGTTCGGGGGATTGCAGAAGCAGCTCCCGGTATCGGGCCACCTCGGCCATTTCTGCGGAGAATGGTCCGCCATGCAGATAGACGGTAATATCGCGGCGGGCAGAGGGTACGTAGGTTTGTGTAATGAAAGAATAGTCATGCAGTTGGCGGTCGCTGATCCGGCCTTTGTCCCGATCTTTTTGGGCGCGGGCATAGGCCAGTTTGTCGACCGTGATCGCCAATAGGGTGGTGTTGAGATCGGAGGCATTGTAGGGAGCCCCCATCACGTAGTAGGCTCCGGTGATCTTTTCCTGAACCAGCTCTTCGGCGAAGGCGGCCA
>JAHZDG010000070.1 GCA_019422485.1 Alistipes sp.
AAATGACCTCGGTTAAACTTATAAATCACAGCAGTTCAACTGCTGATTGGAATAAGTTATCTATAAAAAATCAATCCATTCGTCGTTATAGTATCAAGATACACTTTTTTATTTGTCGTCCTGCTTGTCGGCAGTGCGATCGGACTTCGCGCACAGGAGCCCGTCTGTACGGATAATATCTGCACGATCGAAGCTCACGGCAGCACGATGCCTGCGGGCGAGATATTCTCGGTTGTCAGCCCTTTGGGACAATCCCTCGTCCGTCCGATCGAACAGTCTCCGCGACTCTCGACGCTCGACGGCAAGACCATAGCCATCGTAGGCGGCAGCTTTATGGCCTCAGTGACGCATCCGGAACTCAAACGATTGATACTAAAAGAATATCCTACAGCCAAGGTCTATGTCTTGGGCGAAATCGGCTCGGCAGGAGTTTTTCCCGGCCCCGGCATTCGACGGAAGTCGGTGGAGCTGTTCCAGACCAAGCTGAAAGAGCTGGGCGTGGATGCCGTGATTAGCGGCAACGGCGGCTGCGGGCTGTGTACCCCCAAGGAGGCGGGGTCGAGCATCGCCGCAGAATATGTCGGCATTCCTTCGGTAACGATTGCCGGACCGGGATTTGCGGATCAGGTAGCGGTTACGGCCGTCAACAACAGCCTACAGATAGCCCGCGTCGCTCTGTACCCGGGAGCTTTCGCATCCCATTCCGAAGAAGAACTGCTTGACAATACCCGCAAGATATTGTGGCCCCAAATCAAGAAAGCACTTACAGAGCCGTTTTCGGAGATCGAGCGGATACAACCCGACAAGGTCGTACCGGCAGATCCGCGACAATCGGTTTTCAGCGGTTCACTCGACGAGGTAAACCGTTATTTCGATGAAATGAACTGGAGCGACGGACTGCCCGTCGTACCGCCGACAATGGACCGCATCGACGCATTCTTGAAATACGGAGGTCTCGCATACGACGCTCCCGTGGCGACTTTGCCGATTGCACATCGGCAGACGCTCGCCATCCACGTAGCGGCGTGCGGGGTCATGTCTGGTTGTCGCCCCGAATATATGCCCGTACTTGTTGCATTGACCAAAGCACTCGGTGCACCGGATTTCAGGCGCACGTTAAGCAGTACGCACGCGTGGAATCCCTATTGCTGGCTCAACGGCCCCGTGGCCCGGCAACTCGGCATCGACTGCGGGCAGGGCGAAATCTCCCAATCGGCCAATACGTCGATCGGACGGTTCATGAATCTCGCATTGAAGAACCTGTCGGGGTATTACGTCAAGCAGGACAGAATGGGGACATTCGGCTACCTCATGCCGTGGTGTCTGGTCGAGGATGAAGAAGCCTGCGCCCGCATCGGCTGGACACCCTACCATGTGGAACAAGGCTACGACGCGAACGACAACACCATAACCGTGGCGTCGGCCCTGATGTGGGGCAACAACATGGCTCCATCGACCAATGATCCCGAACGCATCGCGCAACTGGTGGCATGGGACATTGCCGAACGCTGCCAGTTCGCACTCGGAAGCGGCAAGCAATACACTTACCGCACGATATTGCTCACGGAACCGATGGCCCGCAATCTGAAAAAAGAGTATGCCGACAAAGAAGCGTTCGAGCGTACATTGGTCGAAACGGCACGGCGACCGCTGCACGAACGTGCGTTCGCCAACTATTACGCCAATCCCGGGAGCCGGATCGACTCGGAGACATTCCCGCTTTCGCGTTACGAAAAGCGGATCGCTCGCACCGAAGGTGCCGAGCCGACGCCTTGTCCGGAGTGGTATGCACATCCCGAAGGATGCCGGGAAACGCAAATTATGACCGTTCCTGTTATGAAACCGGACATGACCGCCATCCTCATCACCGGCGATAATGCCCGTAATAAAGTACAGGTCATGCCCGGCGGAGGTTACAGTACGGTCGAAATCATTCTGCCTCCCGAATGGGATGCCTTGATGCAGGAGGCGGGATATGCGCCTTTGTCATGGTTTTATCGTGCAAATCCATCGCCCGTCAGAAAGTGATGCATTGACAGCTGCTTTGGAATGCACGATTTTGCCGACGCAACTGTTTGTCCAGTTTACTGGGTGTACTGTCATAGGTATCGGCATTGCTTTCGAGGTGCAGTACGGATTCGTCACCATGCTTGGAGTGGTATCTCCATTAACGTCAGTTAGGTAACGAAGCATCCTTTCGCCAAAGCCAAGATTTGGGTGGCGTGACTTTCATACCGCCTGTCGTTGCCGGTTGCTACCCTTTTTCGGACACTAGCAATGGAATGTTATTCGGTATTGGAACACTTCTCGCTATGATTTATGTCGAACTGGTGGTAAAGTTTATCGCTCCGCACTTGGATTGGACCGACCGCCTGCTGCGATTGCGATGGATGGTGGGATTGGCCGATCGAAAAAAATACGGGAAAATATTCCGCATATCTCGTCGAAGCCTGCGACAATACGCCTGCGTATGGCCATATAGTCATACCATGTAATATTATGTGTCAAAGCCAAACCATCCTTTGCAATAGTCCATGACGAGTGTGAGAATTCGGGCCGAGCAACTGGAATAGGCGACCGTCAAGGAGCGGAAAGCGTAAAAGCTACTCGATGATGTCAAGAAATTAAGAGAAGAATAGGCGCTGACAATTAAATGCCAGTACAAAAGATTATCACAAATCCGGCACTTCCCCTTTCCATCCGGAGCGAAAGATATGTTTTTGCAGGAATAAGACAAGGCTATACAAAACACCCTTCGCATTTTTAACGAGGAATTTGTGCACGAAAATGCAAGAACGAAAGAAATGGGGGTGGGTAAAATCACCTGATTTCTATACAAATATGAATTTCGTCATTTCTAGGCATTTATTTTCTCTTTTGCTCTTGTGGCATTTTTGCTAACTTTGCAATAATTATTTTCAACCTTAATTTATGGGAAATGCATTGCATCTAAACGAACAAATTCTGATTTCCATGCGACAAAAGATATTTGTCACATTGGGCAAAACCATCGTCACGCTCATACTGATCGCCTTGCTAGCAATCTTTGTGACAAGTGTAAGCCCTGTATATGATTTCAGTGAGGCTAAACCCTTCAGCGGCCCCGACATTTTTAACCCATACTGGGGGGGGGGAATCCGACATATGCTGGAAACGAGCCAATTTTCATACGCATACGCGCGTAAAGGGCATCCTGAACGAGTGCGAATATTGGCCGGCCGAAACCGATGAAGCCTACCGGAAATTCGGATATGACATCGTAACATTCTCGAATCACAATGAATTGACCCTACATCCGTACGATTCCCTGTTGCAGGTCAATGTCTACGAACACGGTATCAACCTATTCAAATACCATAAGCTGGTATTCGGTTGCGACGAAGTCAACCGCTTCGATCATTTGATCCCGCTTTTCGCTTCCCAAAAACAATTCCAGTTAGACCTGCTCGGAAAGGAGTCCGATTTCATCCAGATGAATCACCCCTTGAGAACGACGGGCACGTCGAAAAGCCACATGCAAAAACTCGGCGGTTACAGGATCATGGAACTCGACAGCGGAAAGAGCACCGAAAACGAGTACTGGGACTGGGCCCTCAGCGCCGGGCATTACAGTTTCGGGCTGGCCAACGACGACCTGCACTATCCCGATAAGCCCAGTCGTATCGCCGTAAGGTGCAATTTCCTGCGCTGTCCGTCGGCGAGGTATGAAGACATAAAGGAAACGCTTCTCGGTGGATGCTATTATGCGATGCGCGTTCCCAACTACGGACATGGGGACTGGGAGGTGAAATACGCCAAAAACAGGGAGCTGCCGTCGGTCGAGAAGATCGGCCTCGACGGCGAAACGATCTACATCGCCTTGTCGCACCAGGCGGACAGTATCAAGGTGACGGGGCAGAATCACATCACCCTGTCGGTGGCCCGGAACTCGTCCACGGCCAGCTATACCATGACGGAAAACGATCCCTACGCACGCATTACCGTCTATTTCCCCGACGGCGAAGTGATCTATACCAATCCGTTCGCAAGATACGATGCTTCCAAAATGGAAACCCCGTATACGGCTCCGTCGCATACGGTAAACATCCCGTTGACAATCCTTTTCAACTTTACGCTTCTTGTTCTGTGCGCGGGAGTGATCCTTACATTTTATAGAACAGTTATCAAATGGTAAAGCCTCTGAAAGAAAAGACCGACCTCTCCCGCATATCTTCGGGACTCAGCCTGTTTACGCTCGTGGCGTTCCACTGGCCGTTCTTCCGGCTGGTGCTC
>JAHZDG010000071.1 GCA_019422485.1 Alistipes sp.
GAAAAAAAACGTTAAATCTTCGATTTTTCGCAAAAAAACAAGTAAATTTTTGAGCAGTCCACCTTTTAAGGCGTAAACTATTGATAATCAATGAGAATATTATAGTGCATCGACAAGTAAATATACTCAACACAGACTGTACAGACAGACCAATTGTCACCCCTCACATAAATGCAGGTTAACAATTAAGAATCTCTTTTTGAATCCGATATTCATTAGGGGTTTTGCCGACTACTTTCTTGAACAGCCGAGTAAAGTGTTGTGGGTACTGAAATCCCAATTCGTAAGCCACTTGACCGATCGTTTTCCCCGGATCGAGAATCCGATCCTTCGCCAGATCGATCAATTTGAGCTGAATATATTCTTGTGCCGTTCTTCCGGTCTCTTTCTTGACCAAATCACCGAAATAGTTGGGCGACAAACACAATTGACTGGCACAATACTTGACCGTGGGCAAACCCTCCCGCTGCGTCAGGTTCTCCGAAAAATAGGACTCGAGCAACGATTCAAAGCGCGTCAATACATCCCGATTGACCTGTGAACGTGTAATGAACTGTCGTTCATAGAACCGCAGACAATAATCCAACAGCATCTCGATATTGATCGCAATCAAACGTTTGCTGTGTCGGTCGATGTCATGTTCCAACTCGTGTCGGATTTTCTGAAACGAATCGACAATCAATTCGCGTTCGCGTTCCGACAGATGCAAGGCTTCATTCACTTCATAGGAGAAAAACGAATACTCCCGAATGTGCTGTCCCAGAGAGGTACCACGAATCAAATCGGGATGAAACACCAAAGCCCAACCTTTAGGTTGGAAAACCTCTCCGTTATCTTCGACTCCGATCACCTGTCCCGGTGCCAAACATACCAGAGTTCCCTCCTGGTAGTCATAATACTGACGACCATAAATCAGGTTCCCGCACTTGACCTCTTTCAGAAATATCGCATAAAACCCATATACTTGACGAAAATGCCGAAGTTGTTTGGCTTGCGACATATCGACCACGCTCACCAACGGATGAAGCGTTTCCACCCCTAAGATCTCGTTATACTGAGTTACCGTTTCGATCTGCACCAATGATTTATCCATAACTGTCTGCCCTTTGTGAGTGAGTTAAACAAAGATACTTTTTTCTCGCTTTTCACGAATCGGTCCACACCACAAATCCGTAATTCAGGTAAGAGGATCCGTAATCTATATCCTTTTCTTCTCCTGCCCTCCATTCCCCTACGGAATGCTGTAATTCAGGTAAATTCTCCCATAATCCATCTACACCTATTTAAGTCGATTTATCTATCTTTGTATCCATAGAATTGGTGCAGGACAGCACCCTACAACCGATCCATCTTCGGTTAGTTATAATCCTATTAACAAACTACTTAAACAAAACAATCTCATGCAATACGTCACATTAAACAATGGAGTTCAAATGCCCATTTTGGGGTATGGAGTCTACCAAGTTTCCCCGGCTATCTGCGAACGTTGTGTAAGCGACGCCATCCGTATCGGCTATCGTTCCATCGACACGGCACAAGCCTATGCCAATGAAGAAGGGGTCGGAGCCGCCATCGCCTCCTGCGGGATTCCTCGTTCGGAATTATTCATCACAACCAAAGTCTGGATTTCAAACGCCGGCTATGAAAAAGCCCGGACCTCTATCGACGAATCGTTGCGCAAACTACAGAGCGATTATGTCGACCTGTTGCTGATTCATCAACCTTTTAACGATTATTACGGGACCTATCGCGCCATGGAAGAAGCACTGAAAGCCGGTAAGGCCCGGGCCATCGGTGTATCGAACTTCTATCCGGATCGTTTTGTCGATCTGGCGGAATGCTGCGAAATCATACCCGCGGTCAACCAAATCGAAACCCATGTTTTCAATCAACAGATCCAGGCTCAGAAAATCATGCAGGAATATGGCACGATAACCATGTCGTGGGGACCATTTGCCGAAGGACGCAACCAGTTCTTCAGCAACGAAACCCTGGCCGAGATCGGGGCACGACACGGAAAAAGCGTCGC
Organism: Alistipes sp.; assembly: GCA_019422485.1. Lineage (GTDB taxonomy): Bacteria > Bacteroidota > Bacteroidia > Bacteroidales > Rikenellaceae > Alistipes_A. The sequence goes on from JAHZDG010000071.1 coordinate 2,030, forward strand.
TCAAACCGCTTTGCGCTACCTGATCCAACGCCATATCATCGTTATCCCGAAATCGACCCATCCCGAACGTATGCAGGAAAACTTCGAGATTTTCGATTTCGAGCTTTCCGCCGAAGAGATGCAAACGATTCAGGCCCTCGATCAAGCGAAAAGCCTATTCTTCTCGCACCAAGATCCCGAGACGGTCAAATACCTGATCCATCTGAAACGTTAAGACAAGCGGCAACACAACAACTGGAGCGTAGAACAACCGACCCTGCATCAGGCAAACTCTCCGGGGTTCGTCACCTGCGTGTTCGATAACCTCGGAGAATTGCCTCGACCTCCGGCAGATAAGATCTTCCGAAAAGATTCAAATGATTCAACAGGTGGTATAGACGGTATAGATTCTCCCGATATTCCCACCCTTCCGGCAAAGGATACTCCTGCTGATAAGCCCGGTAAAATGAAGCCGGAAATCCACCGAAAAGACGGGTCATCGCCCATTCGGCTTCACGATGTCCATAATAGACAGCCGGATCGATCAGCACCACTTTTCCCGAGGAGTCACACAGAAAATTGCCACTCCATAAATCCCCATGCAGCAAACAGGGCAGTTCCTCACTGCCCTGCAACAACTCCGGCAAACGATGCTCCAAGGCTTCAAAATCGGATCGGACCGCTGAAGTGATATATCCATGCCGTTCAGCCAAGCGAAATTGGAACAGCAAACGTTTCTGAAAATAGAAAACCGCCCAATCTGTTCGTTCCCGCCCTTCCGCACGGTTGAGCTGGGGATTCGCCCCGATAAAATTATCTTCGTAAAAGCCGAAGGAAGAGGCCGTATAGCGATGCATGCGCGCCAACGAACGTCCGAAATCGGTAAAAAAATCCGCATTCATCCTACCCTGCTCCACATAGCGGGTCAGCACAAAATCTTCCCCGGCCGCCACAGCCTCCACCACCGAAATCGCTTCCGAAAGGGCCAACTCCCGCAAACCGTTTGCCTCACAACGATACATCCGGCTCGCCGCCCCCTTTTTCAGAAAATACCGTTTTCCGGACAGGGTACGAAGAACGCCTCCGTAGGCCAACAGACCGACGGATTCCGCAGACAAGGGTTCACCCAGGCACTCTTCCAGCTTATGTTGCAAAGAAGCGGCCTTCATGTTATCCGATTATAAATCGATAGTTCCGCTAATGGACTCCAGTACTCCAGGAGTCAATTCTTTAACCAACAGATAAGGCTCGTACATCTGACGGTCACCGGCAGCATAGATCCCATATTGGGCAGCCGGTTCAAATCCCATCCGGCCATAATACTCCGGATCGCCCAGCACAGCCACCGCTGTCCATCCCAACTCAGCGGCTCGCCGGAAAGCCTCCTGCACCAGTTGTGCCCCAATTCCTTGTTTCCGGTGGCGCAATTCAACGGCCAGCGGGGCCAACAACAAAATGCGGAAAGGTTCTACCCGCGGCACACAGACCCGATCCGGTCGGACAAAACTTTTACTCAACATCAGATGTCCAACCAACCGATCGCCGCAATAGGCCACCAAAGAGAGTTCGGGAATGTAATTTTTGCCCTGACGCAAACGATCTACATAATCCTGTTCGTCACCGGCAGACACTTTGGCGGACAGAAACGCCACGCGCACTAAATCGTATACCGCCTTATATTCGCGGGGACTTTCAGGACGTATTGTGATTTCAGGCTCCATAGGTTCATTCAGCTATTTTATGAATGGCGCAAGATACAGGTTTTTCCGGGTTCAGCCAACGAAATTCCCCAAATAAACCTTTTCTTAACCACTTTTCAGCCGCATTTCACCCTTGCTCCCTTCAAATCCATTGGATGGGATACGACAAATCCTTATCTTTCGACCATCAATACTGACATCACATGATCGATCCTAATACGTTTGCTTTTTTGCAGGCCCTCCGTGAGAATAATTACCGCGAATGGTATCACGCCCACAAACCGGCTTGCGACGCCGCCCGCAACAATGTGTTGGAAGCCGCCTCCGAGATGATCGTCGGACTGAACCGCATCGACCCTTCGATCGGCTATCCCGATCTGCGCAAATGTATGTTCCGCATCGCCCGCGACACCCGATTCTCCCCCGACAAAACACCGTATAAAACCCATATCGGTCTTGTTTTCAGTCCGGAGGGGAATACCCACTGCCGGACATCGGTATT
>JAHZDG010000072.1 GCA_019422485.1 Alistipes sp.
CAATCTTCCGATATGTTTACTCTTTTTCCGCATTTTTTAATATAGTTCGTGATTTATTTTAATTAAGAACCTTCACTTTTTGGTTCGTTTTGTGATTTTGGATTAGTCGCAATGCGGAAGATAGAATCTCCCAATCCCCTGTGTAATTAGCCTTTATTGAAATCTCGGCAGACGAACGTTGGCTTGTATTGGAAGATACAGCTGGCCATTTTAGATGGGTTAAACTTTCAAGAATGTGCTTTTTCGGTAGAGAAAATAGAGAAACAGCCAACATATGGCGACATAGCCTGCGTTGCTGATCACCCGTGCTATCGCTTCGGGACAATGGGAAGCCGCCCCGCCGAAAAAGAAATTCGCAATGCCGCCGAACCCGACGATTCGTTGCGCCAGATAGATCGTGATGGAATTCAACCCGATTACGCGGAAGAAAAAAGTCCACCGTTTCCAGCCCCGCACGTCGATCAGGTAGTAGAACAATGCAAACAATCCCAATGAATAGCCCGTTACCACGCAGGTGAACGAACTGCTCCATAGTTTTTTGTTTATGGGTATCCAGCAATTCCAGATGATTCCAATTACCGTGATGGCCACCGCGGCCAGTGCCATGCAGAGTGCAATCTGTTCGCCGCTGAGCGACGACCGTTTCCGGAGCAGAAATTCGCCCGTGAACATGCCAAACAATGCCGAGACGATGGCCGGAAGCGTGCTTAGCAATCCCTCGGGATCGAACGACCCACAGGCGAATGTCCCGGGAAGCCATTGGCGGTCTACCCATCCGGCGATATTCCCGGCTACCGAAAGCGGATCGGTGCCGTCGGGTGCGTCGGGTGCGACGACGAGGTACATCAGCAGCGAATAGCCGATCAGCACGACGGCCGCGAAAACAGCTCGTGTGCGCACTTTGCAATACATGTAAAGCAGGGAGGCGAACATCCACGCCAGTCCGATCCGGCCCAACACGCTCGCCACGCGCAGCGATGCGAAGTCGAAGCGGAATAGTCCATTGTAGATCATTCCCAAAACAATGAGCGTCATTCCCCGGCGGATGACCTTGAACAGAATCCGTCTTTCGCTGATTCCACTGGCGCGTTGTTTGGACAGCGAAAAAGGAAATGATACTCCGGCGATGAAGAGAAATAGCGGGAAGATCGTGTCGTGCTGGGTCAGCCCGTTCCACGATACATGACCCATCTGCCGGGCTATGGCGTCGGTCATGGGATTGGGCCAAAGGGCACATATTGCGGTAATAAGGCCTGCAAAACCCATGATGAAAAGCATGTCAAAACCCCGCAGGGTATCCAATGAAAGCAGTCTTTCGTTCGGTTCCATAAGTTCGGTTATTAAGAGACCGGGCGGAAGGGCTTCGGCCCGGCCCGCCCGCTCTCGTGACAAAAAATCAGTCAATGGAGACGACGCTGATTATCGGCGAGGTTCCCACGGCACCTGCCAGACGGTGGTTGCCTGTGTTGGGATTCTCACCGTTGCAGGCGATGTCGGCAGCGCAGCGCAACCGGCATTGCAACCGGTTGCCTGCAGTGATCTGAGCGCTCAGTGTGAAATCATTGTCGATCTGTGCGTTGTCCGAACCTACTCTCTTGTTGCCCGTGAGGTCTGTGACCAAATCGAGCGTATAGATTACTGATTCTCCGGCTACTTGGGCGGTGCGCTGTGCAGAAATGGGTTTCCAACTTTCGTTGTCAAGGTATTCAAGCGACCAGTAGCGGGCTGCTCCAGCCGCTGAACGGGTGATGAACTTGATGTGCATCACTGTACCGGCAGGCAGCGTCTCCTTGACCGGAATCTGGAAAAGACAGTAATCGCCCGTCAGAGAACCTGAGAGATAAGGGTGGCCGGTTGTGCCGACAACTTTTTGGATGGTACGCGTATTCGCGGCATCTTGGACATAGCTGATCGTTCCTTCGCCGATTTCAGCCGGAAGGGCGTTGTCGAAGACGAAGGCATTGGTATATTTCCCTGTGGCATAGTAGTCGGCCGTAAAAAGCCATTCGACGGGGAAGCCTTTTACAATGTAGGCTCCCTGCTGGAACACGGCAATCGTGCGGGTTTCATCGCCACAGGTCAGCACAAGCGTTCCCTCGCGCTTTTTTCCGGTATTGGCCGAGCAGTTGATCTTGACTTCCCGCGATCTTTCGGCACCCTCCGGGATCAGCGTGCACCAATCCGGTTTCTCGGAAACCTTCCACACTCCGGGGGCTAAAACGATCAGGTTTTGCGTGCCGCCCTCCTTGGCAAACGACCATTCGTCGGTCGACAGGTCAAATGCGAGGGCCTCCTTGTTGTTGTCGTCGCATCCGGCGGCAAGCGCGGCGAGACAGTAAAGTATCGAAAAGTATTTTTTCATGAGATTTGATTTTTAGCGTGTAAAACGATCAATAGCCGGGATTCTGCACCAGATTCGGATTTTTATTGATTTCGCTCATCGGCACTGCCATCCAATAGCTCTTCGGGGACTCGAAGATACGGACACGTCCGCCCTGATTGGCTTCGATCACCTGGTAGAACTCCTCGGCGGTTTTTCCGTCGCGGTTCCACGAGCGAGGTTGTTTGTTCATCACTTCGGGAGCTTCCTTCCAGCGGCGCAGGTCGTGGAAACGGCGACCTTCGAACAGAAACTCGATTGAGCGCTCCTGATGGAGTACCTTACGCAGTTTTTGACCCGTGGGAATGCCTCCGGCAAGGGCCCACGAAGCTTGGAACGTAGGCAGGCCGCAACGCTTGCGCACCAGGTTGATATATTCGAGACTCTGTGTGCTCAGCGATCCGTTATATTCGAAATCGGCTTCTGCATAGCTCAAGTAGAGTTCGGGCAGACGCAGATAGGGGTAAGCGTAATAGTAGAAACTGAACGAATTGCTCGGAATGCTGTAGGTTGAAGCCTTGGGAATCCATTTCTGGCAAAGATAACCCGTACAACTCTGATATTCATCGGTCTCCTTGAGCGTTGATCCATGCAATTCACCGCCGCGCAGATAGAGCGTGATTTCTTTGCCGTCAATCTCATACGTGCCGCGGTCGTAACCCACTGAGGCATAGAACCGCGGTTCCTTGTAGAGATGCAGGTTGACCGTGCCGGCTTCGGCGTTGTAGGCATAGGGGTCAATATCTTTGGTTTCGGGGTCGTCCTCCCACGGAAGTCCGTTCTTCGTGTAGTACATTTCGACGGCCTCCATAGTCGGAACCGAGGTGGTCTTCCAGCCTAACGACATGTTGTTGGCGATCGGGCGGGGCCCCATCAACTGTTGCAGGGTCTGACAGCCACCACGGTCGCCTTTGGCTTCGATAAATTCGAGTCCGTTCCAATGCTCTTTGGTGAAGGCATCACGGTAGTTGCGGCGACCGCGCTCGTCATTGGGCAGACTCGAATCGGCCGAAGTGTAGAGCATGAAGTTTTTCCGACCGAGTTCGGAGTTGAATTTTTCGGCTACAGAAATGGCTTCGGCCGCAGCCTCCATCGCCTTTTCCCATTTCTCGGGATCGTAAGTCGTGTTCATCAGTGGCGTGCCGTCGTGGTTGTCGAATCCGACATAGTCGGAGTTGCCGTTGACCAGCGGAGAGGCGGCATAAAGTAGCAGGCGGGCCTTGTAGCTCAGTGCCGACATCCTGGTCGGAAGTCCTAATTCGGTATCGATGACCGTTTCGGGCAGCAGTTCGGCTGCCTTGTCATAGCATTCGGCTATGTATTTCACACACTCGTCGTAGGGCGAGCGGGGGACAAAGATTTCCGAATCGGGGGCGTCGTTGGGAATGTATCTTTTGACCAGAATGATAGGACCATAATATTCCAGTAACAATTGGTGGTAGTACCCGATCAAATACCATGCTTCGCCGGCATAACGGGCGGCATTCTCCGGACTGATAGCCGGTACCTTGTAGACGTTGTCCAACAAGTAAAAGGCATAGCGGATGCCGCGGTAGATGTCATAGTTTGTACCGCCGCTCGTACTGTAAGGCGCCCATCTGCCGAAATAGGTGACATTAGCATTCTCCTCACCGTAGATGAGACTCTTGCTGGAAAACCAGTA
>JAHZDG010000073.1:0-249 GCA_019422485.1 Alistipes sp.
TTCGAACGGCTCAACGCTTATTACACCTCGTCCAAAACCGGCTTTTTGGAGCTCTACACCACGGTCACCATGCTCTACGACATCGAAGGGAACATCTCCAACTTCATGCTGATAAACATCGACAACACCGAGATCAACCGCGCCCACACGCGGCTGGCGGTGGTCGCTAGCGCGTCGACCCTGTTGAGCCAGCTGGGCAAGGGGGGCTCCAGTCGTTTCGTAACATTTGCGCGGGGCCGCAGCGGGCTG
>JAHZDG010000073.1:259-965 GCA_019422485.1 Alistipes sp.
GAGTTCGAGAGTTCGTTCGCGCTGGTGAGCAAACTGGGCAAGATGGGCTTCTGCCGCTTCGACCTGTTGACGCGGGCCGGCAGCGGGGTGCCCCAATGGTACCGGAACCTCGGGGAGCGGCCCGATACGCCGCTCGACCGGATCATCGGCGTCTACGACCACGTCGATCCCGTCGATAGGGCGTCGATCCTCGAAAATATCGCCCGCGTCAAGGCCGGGACATCGGACAGCTTCAACCTCGACCTGCATATCCTGAACGACGACGGCACGGAGAAATGGACACGCATCAACGTGGTGCGCAATCCGATGAACAACGATCCGTCGAAGATCGAGATGGTCAGCGTCAACTACGACATCACGGAGCTGAAAATGACCGAACGGAACCTGATCGAGGCCAAGAACAAGGCCGAGGTCAGCGACCGGCTCAAATCAGCCTTTCTGGCTAATATGAGCCATGAAATACGCACGCCGCTGAACGCCATCGTGGGATTCTCGAATCTGCTGACCGAAACGGACGATCCCGAAGAGCGGCGCGACTACCTGCGCGTGGTCGAGGAGAACAACGACCTGCTGCTCACGCTGATATCCGACATTCTCGACCTTTCGAAGATCGAGGCCGGAACGTTCGAGTTCAACTACGGACCGGTCGATGTGAACCAGATGTGCGAGGAGGTGGTGCGCTCGCTGAGCCTCAAAGTGCAGGGTC
>JAHZDG010000073.1:975-3804 GCA_019422485.1 Alistipes sp.
CGTCGAACTGCGCTTCGTCGGTCCCGGAAGCCCCTGCTTCATCCTGGGTGACAAGGGCCGCCTGACACAGGTCATCACCAACTTCATCAACAATGCCGTCAAATTCACCGCCGAGGGCAGCATCACGCTGAGCTATGCGGTCGAAGGGACCAGCATACGCTTTGCGGTCGAGGATACCGGTTCGGGCATCGACAAAGAGCATCTGGACAATATCTTCGAACGCTTCGTCAAACTGAACAGCTTCGTGCAGGGCACGGGTCTCGGTCTGTCGATCTCGAAGTCGATCGTCGAACAGATGGGCGGACAGATCGGCGTCGAGTCGGAACCGGGCGAGGGAGCCTGTTTCTGGTTTACGGTGCCGATGGGGACTCCCGAGGCGCTTCCGGATTCCGACACAGCCTGTCCGCCCCGGATGACTGCACAGCCGGCATCCCGCAGCGGACGCCGCCCCGTGCTGCTGATCGCCGAGGATACCGACAGCAACTACCTGCTGTTGTCGCTGATGCTCAGAAAGGAGTATGAAGTGATCCGTGCCGGCGACGGCGAGGAGGTCGTGCGGCTGTGCGAACAGATTCGGCCCGACGCCGTGCTGATGGATATTCAGATGCCCGTGATGGACGGCCTGAAAGCCACGCAGCAGATTCGCCGGAGCGGGAGCCGGGTGCCGATCATCGCCGTGACGGCCTACGCCTACGACCGCGACCGTCAGAAAGCCCTCGAAGCGGGATGCGACGAATACCTCGCCAAACCCCTCACGGGCGATACGCTGCGGCAGACGCTGCACAGACTGCTGGCGGGAGAATGAGCGGAAATTTTCCGCCGTGACCGATATTTCGGAAAAAAGCACTATCTTTGCATCGGTTTCCGATTGGCTTTGCGCCGGAAAAACCCGGGGGTGCCCGGTTTTGACAGCAGGCAGAGTTTGATTGTAAGCACGTCGAGCGCTGTGCGGCGGCTCGTTAATCCCGATGCTCGAACTACAAATGGCAATAACAGCCTTGCACTCGCTGCCTAATTTTCAAGGAAAATTGGCTTAATCGCCGAAGCCCAGGCGCTTTGGCGACGAGTATCCCGAAGGGACGTTCCGCTCTTTAACGGCTCTTCATACGGGGTATCATTCATTTAGAGATAGTGCGGCGAAGTGTTCCGGCCGTCGTGCGAAATTTTAGGAACTGGGCCCTGTGTTCGGTCGCTGCCTGCCAGGCACGGGGAGAAGGATCAAATGGCGGCTAAACGTGTAGAAAGCTTTCGGGTTCCCTGTTTGGACGCGGGTTCGACTCCCGCCACCTCCACTGAAAACCAGGTAGTTATGAGAAAAATCCTGTAATTCTGAGAATTACGGGATTTTCTTTTTGTGCTCTGTATGTACTTCTCGGCAGGATTCGGAAAGAGTTTACTTGGAGAATTCATGGGAGTTGTAGTTGGACTTCCCAAGTCCAAGTGAAAGTCCAAGAGAATGCTGTATATTTCTCTGTATTGCAGTATTTTACACTTGCAAAACTCGTTTATTTTACTTATCTTTGTACCATCGGATTTCCCGATAAATTCATCGTAATGATGCTATCCATTTTATTTTTTGTTAAGCGGAGGAAACCGCTTAAAGACGGCTCTGTGCCTATCTTTATGCGTGTCTCCTCCCATCAGGAGTATGTTGAGTGCTCGCTTCGTCGGAGCACTATGCCGTCCCAATGGGTTACGGCCAAAGGTAGGGTAAGGAACAATACCCTCGTAAACAAACAGTTGAATGAATATCTCGACCAGCAGGAATTTCGTATCTACGACATTGAGAGGGGGTTATTGGCTGAGGGTAAGCAGGTAAGCGTTCAAGAGGTAATGCGGCAATACCGAGGTGTTGAACAACTGGAGGGTGAGATGCTGTGCAAACTTTATGAAGAGCACAATTCCCGGATGAAAGAATTGATCGGTAAGACGGTGGCAGCCAATACCTATAAACGGCATCTGACCTCGCTGAAACTATTCCGGGAGTTTTTGACAGCGACTCGCGGTGTCAGCGATATAGAGGTTAAAGCGTTGGATGCACAACTCATGGAGGAGTATCAACATTACTTAATGACTGTTCGGAGTAACAATAACAACACGACTGTCAAGTATTTGCGTAATCTGAGCAAGGTTGTGAATCTTGCAAAAACGCGGGGACTTATTCAGACCAATCCAATAGATTTGCTACCTCTTAAAATGCAGACTGTTGAACGGGAATTTTTGACGCAGGATGAGTTGAAGCGGCTGGAAGAAAAGCAGATTGGTATTTCGCGTTTGGAACAGGTTCGGGATATTTTTCTGTTTTGTTGTCTGACCGGATTGGCTTATGTCGATGTGGCGTCTCTCAGCACGGAAAATATCGTCGAGGGTAAGCGGGGTAGGCAGTGGTTGCGAAAAGCTCGAAACAAGACCAATAATATGTGTAACATTCCTTTATTGCGCCCTGCATTGCGTATTTTGGAGAAATATGCGGAATATCGGGCTGCGACGGGTAGGCTTCTCCCTGTACCGAGTAATCAGAAAATGAACGCTTACCTGAAAGAACTGGCAACGTTGTGCGGGATAACTAAAAATCTGACAACACATTGTGCCCGGCATACCTTTGCCACGACGGTTACTTTGGCAAATGGAGCTTCGTTGGAAAATGTTTCGAAGATGCTGGGACACAGTAGTGTACGCATGACTCAACATTATGCCAAGATTCTGAATAGTTCTATCGAACGTGATATGGATAAAATCGAATCTGAGTTGATAGGAGAGGATGAATAAGGACGAGGGCGGGAGTATCCAACTCCTGCCCTGTTTTTTAAGTAAATGAATCTGTTATAG
>JAHZDG010000074.1 GCA_019422485.1 Alistipes sp.
GATTCCCGGACAGGTTTCGGGAGTCGCCAAATGAATCGAACTATGGAATTTTCAGCCGAGATGATCGCCGGTTTTTTGGGCGGTGAGGTGGTGGGTAATCCCCAGGCGACAGTTTCTACGGTCGCCAAAATCGAAGAAGGTCGGCCGGGTGCATTGTCGTTCCTGGCTAATCCTAAATATGAGCACTATATCTATCAGACACAATCGTCGATTGTGATGGTTGCCAAAACGTTTGAACCGACGGCACCGGTGTCGGCTACCTTGATTAAGGTAGATGATCCGTATGCTTGTTTTGCGAAACTTTTGGAACTGTACGCGGCACATAAATCCCAGCCTACGGGTGTCAGTCCGCTCTCTTCGATCGATGCCTCCTCGCCGGTGGGAGAAGATACCTATGTCGGTGAATTTGCCGTTATCGGGAAAAACGTTCGCATCGGACGGAATGTAAAGATCTATCCGCAGGTTTATGTGGGTGACCATGTGACTTTGGGCGATAACGTGACGATCTTCCCGGGCGCCAAGATTTTCGAACAATGTGTGCTGAAAGACGGAGTGGTGATCAATGCCGGTGCTGTGATCGGAGCCGATGGTTTCGGATTCGCTCCCGATGATCAGGGCGTATACCATAAGATTCCGCAATTAGGGAATGTGATCCTGGAAGAAAATGTTGATATCGGGGCCAATACGTGTGTCGACCGGGCTACGATGGGTTCGACCATTATTCACCACGGAACGAAACTCGATAACCTGATTCAGATCGGACACAACGCCGTGGTAGGTTCCAATACCGTGGCTGCTTCGCAGTTTGGTCTGGCCGGTTCGTCGAAGGTGGGCGATAACTGTATGATCGGCGGACAAGTGGGTATTGCCGGTCACCTGAAAATCGGCAACAACGTGAAGTTGGCCTCGAAATCGGGTGTTTCGAACAGTATTGCCGACGGAGAGGTTTATATGGGCTCTCCGGCGATGCCTGGGATCAAATACCATCGTTCGTTTGCCGTCTATCGTAATTTGCCCGAGCTGAGTGCCAAAGTGCGTCAGCTGGAAAAACAGATCGAGAAACTCAACGCATTGCTTGCCGAACGCAGTGAATAACGAGTCGGTAAAGATCATCATGGGGATAGACCCCGGAACCAATACGACCGGATACGGCATCCTCGAGGTAAGGGGGAAACGGTTGCGGTGTGTGGTTCTGGGTGACATCGATTTGCATAAGATCAGTGATCCGTATCAAAAGCTGCGTTATATTTTCGATCGGGTGTGTGCACTGATCGATCAATATCAACCCGATGAAGTGGCGCTGGAATCACCCTTCTTCGGCAAGAATGTGCAGAGTATGCTCAAACTGGGCCGGGCTCAGGGAGTTGCCATGGCTGCAGCTTTGAGTAAAGGGTGTCCGGTGTTCGAGTATGCTCCGCGTCGGGTCAAGCAGGCGATTACGGGTCAGGGGGCCGCAGCGAAAGAACAGGTGGCGGCTATCCTGAAAGCGTTGCTGAAGTTGGAGGCTCTGCCTCGTCGGCTGGATGCAACGGATGGATTGGCGGTGGCGGTGTGTCACCATTTTCAGTGCAGCGAAGTGGTGGTCTCCCACCCTGCCCCGTTGAAAAAAGCGTTGGGAGGAGGACGTCAAACACAAAGTTGGAACGCTTTTGTGACGGCAAATCCTGATCGTGTGAAAGGAATGGATAAATAATTCAATAGTATGAAAAATGTTGTTTTGGGGTTAAGTGCAGTGGCGTTGATGACCGCTTGCTCACCCAAGGTTGAAACCGGATATACCGTACAGGGTAATGTGGCGGGCTTGACCGGGAAAGTTTATCTGACCGTATATGAAGGTAAATTGCCGACTCGAATCGATTCGACCGAGGCTGTCAATGGCGCTTTTACGTTTAAAGGAACGCGGGATTTGGCTATCTATGCAGCGGTGGAAAATGCCGATGCACCGTTGGTGCGTTTCTTTTTGGAAAACGCTCCGATTGTCATTGAAGGAGATGTCAATCAACCCGCACAGATGGCTGTCAGCGGTTCTCCGACAACCGATCAGTATGTGGCTTACCGTGCCGAAATGGATTCGGTGACCAAAGTGTTGTATGTCGATTCGTTGGCCCGGGACAATCAGGCCGAAGATTCGATGATGCGCCTGGTCAATGCTTATAAAATGAAGTATATTCAGTCGCATCCGTTAAGTGTAGCAGCCGCTTATGCCCTGTATCGGGAAGTCTCCTATTATTTGCCCTATGAACAATTGTTCCAGGCTGTAGCGGGTTTCGATCCTGCAGTACAGAATTCGGTTTATTTGAAACTGGTGAGCAGTATGGCCGAAGCCTTGCAGAATACGGCTGTAGGGAAAAAATACACGGACGTTGCGGCTCCGAATGCCAATGGTGATACGGTAGCCCTTTCGTCGGTGGTAGGGCCAGGAAAATATGTGTTGCTCGATTTTTGGGCTTCGTGGTGTCCTCCCTGCCGGGCCGAATCTCCGGTGATGGTGGCTGCCTATGAAAAATATGCCCCCAAAGGTTTTGAAATTTATGCCGTGTCGTTGGATAAGACCAAAGAAGCTTGGTTGAAAGGGATCCAGGATCTGAAATTGCATTGGATTCATGTGAGCGACCTGCAATTTTGGACCAGTGCGGCTGCCGATACCTATGGTGTCCGCTCTATTCCGTCGAATGTGTTGATCGGTCCTGACGGGACGATTCTGGCTCGTAATCTGATGGGTACGCAACTGGAGACTACGTTGGCAGAATATTTGAAATAAATTTTTTGTAAAAAATAGTGCAAAAAATTTGCAGCGAAAGAAATTTTGCCTATCTTTGCACTCGCAATAAGGGATGGCACCGTAGCTTAGCTGAATAGAGCATCTGACTACGGATCAGAAGGTCACAGGTTTGAATCCTGTCGGTGTCACTGGAGAAACCTCTTACAGAAATGTGAGAGGTTTTTTCATGCCCTTTTCTGAACAGAAATCTCCTTGTGTATAGGATGCTTTTATCCCTTTGGGTGGGCGCGTTGAATCATACTGTAGCTCCCCTATTCATGCTATTATCTATACAGCACCAGAATTATCTATCTTGTGCACGACTTCCGCTCTCTTACTCCCATGTATTTTGGGGTGTTTTTTATTGGTTATGCTTGTTTTTTGTAGGTGATTGCAGCCAGCAGGTTAAAAGCCAAGACAAATCCTCCTAAAGCAGCATAATGAGGCCATAATTCGAAAATGGTGGCACCTTTGAGGTAAACTGATTGCATGATGGTGATAAAATAGCGTGGAGGCAACAAATAGGTAATGAATTGGGCCCATTGAGGCATGGAGGCAATCGGTGTTACCAAACCGCTCATCAAGACAAAGACCATGATGAAAAAGAACATGACGAACATTACTTGTTGCATGGTCGAGGAGCCGTTGGCGATTGTAATGCCCAATCCGGACATGGTCAGGATAAAACAAGCCGCAGCTAAATAAATGGCTCCGAGTGAGCCGGCGGGACTTAACCCATATACCCAACGGGCTAACAGCATGGCTAACGATAGGACAAGAAATCCGATGAGCCAGTAAGGAATCAATTTCGCAAGCGTAAAGGTGAAACGGTTCACCGGAGTGACGTTGATTTGGTCGATAGTTCCTTTTTCTTTTTCGATAACAAGATTCAAACCGGGCAAAAATCCGCATAAGAGAATAAGCAGCATGATCATTAGGGCCGGTATCATGTAATAAC
>JAHZDG010000075.1 GCA_019422485.1 Alistipes sp.
GATGGTACTGCAGAAATGTGGGAGAGTAGGTAGCCGCCACTTCAAGGAGCTCAGTGTTGACTGAGCTCCTTTTTTTTATTGTATCCTGCCGCCGGACAAACTGAGCCGCACTGTCTTCTTCCCGAACCTTTGGAAATTAGGGAAATCTACATATCTGGAGTAAAGAAATCCTTGCCCTGATAAATACAAAACGATAGCAACGTCTGTGGAATATTTTTTGCGATAAGGTAGGGAAGGGCTTGGATTCGGATCGATGCTATTTTCTTGCTGTTGCGGAAGAAAATGTGGAATAACGAGCAGGAAAGTAAAAGATTTTGAAAATCGGCGGGAAAATTGTACCTTCATTTACCAGATAGAATCTGAAGGTAGAAGAATGATTCTGCTTTTCGTTTAAATGTTTGATTATGGAAGAACAGCAAACTCAGAACACGATGGGAACCGGTATTCCCCATCAAACGATTATCGTCAATCAAATTCAGAAAAAATCGAATGGAATGGCCATTGCGGGGTTTGTATTGGCTCTGTTGGCTCTGTTTTTAGGCTGGGTGCCGGTATTGGGATGGATTTTGTGGTTGTTAGGGCTGATTTTTTCGCTGGTGGGAATTTTTAAAACGCCTCGGGGTTTTGCGATTGCCGGATTGGTGATCTCCCTGTTGGGACTCATTTTATTGCTGGTCGTGTTTGCGGGCTTAGGGTTGGCTGCTGCCGCAGCTGCTATGGCTTAACTGGTCAGAGAGATTGAGATATTATTAAAAAGGCCTCGCTTTTCATGCGAGGCCTTTGTTTTGCAAACCGACGAATGTCGACCGTTGCAGACATTATTTCAGACGTTTGCGCAGTTCTTCTCCGGCTGCTTCGTATCCGGGTTTGCCTAATAGCGCGAACATGTTCTTTTTGTAGGCTTCTACGCCGGGTTGGTCGAATGGATTGACGCCCAGGGCATAACCGCTCATTCCGCAGGCTTTTTCGAAGAAATAGAGCAGAGCTCCCAGGTAGTATTCGTTCAGTTCGGCCATTTCGATGCGAATGTTGGGAACCCCACCGTCTACGTGAGCCAGCATCGTCCCCATTTCAGCCATGTAGTTCACTTCATGGATGCGTTTGCCGGCCAGGTAGTTCAGTCCGTCAAGATTTTCGCTATCCGATTCGATGGCCAGTTGGTGGTGAGGACGGGTCACGCTGACTACCGTTTCGATCAGCAGACGTTCGCCTTGTTGGATGTATTGACCCATCGAGTGAAGGTCGGCCGTCAGTGTTACGCTGGCCGGGAAGAGACCTTTGCCGTCTTTCCCTTCGCTTTCACCGTAAAGCTGTTTCCACCATTCGGATACATAGAGCAGTTTCGGCTCGTAGCTGGCCAGAATTTCGATCTTTTTCCCGAGGCGGTACAAAGCCGTGCGGGCAGCCGCATACAGCATGGCGGGGTTCTTTTCGAACGGTACATCCGGGCGGGTAGCGGCAGCCATTTCCTGGGCACCGCGAACCAGTTCGCCGATGTTGATCCCGGCTGCTGCCAACGGAAGCAGGCCCACCGGAGTCAGAACCGAATAGCGACCCCCTACATTATCCGGAATCACGAAGGTCTTGTAGCCTTCTTGCGTAGCCAGCGTGCGCAGAGCACCACGTTTGGCATCGGTGACGGCAACGATCCGACTGGCCGCGCCGGCTTTCCCGTAACGCGATTCGATCTCTTTTTTCAGGATACGGAAAGCAACGGCCGGTTCGGTCGTGGTCCCCGATTTGGAAATGACGATCGTGGCGATTTCATACGGTTTCATCGCTTCGATCAATTCATACATGTAGTCTTCACTCAGATTTTGCCCGGCAAACAGAACCGTGGGGTGGTCTTTCTTTGTCTGCAGAGCAGCGAACGAATTGCTCATGGCTTCCAGCACCGCCTTGGCTCCCAGGTAGGACCCCCCGATGCCGATAACGACGATCACTTGAGCCTGCGAGGCCAGTGAAGCGGCACAGGCGCTGATTTCATCCAAATTTTCTTTGGTGATGGAATCCGGCAGGTTGACCCAGCCCAGAAAGTCGTTTCCGAGCCCGTTGCCGTTGTGTAACAGGTTGTTGGTAGCTTCCATTTCTTCCCGCATCGCGAGCAGGTCGGAAGCGCTCACCCAAGGATGGATGTTGTCCAGATTGACGTTGATCAGATTCATGTCTATATGGATTAAATGAGTTTTTGCGTAACTTTTTTCAAGGTCTCAGCCGGGTTGGCCTGGTCGTAGAGAATGGCATGCACTGCTTCGGCGATGGGCATGTCAACTCCGAAACGTTTGTTGATTTGGTGAATGCAGGCGGCGGCATAATATCCTTCGGCGACCATGCTCATCTCGATTTGAGCCGAGGCGACCGAATATCCTTTCCCGATCATGAGACCGAAACGGCGGTTGCGGCTGAACTGGCTGTACGAGGTCACCAGCAAATCCCCCAGGTAGGCCGATGCTAAGATCTGGCGCTCTGCCGGATAGGTTTGTTGCATGAAACGTGCCATTTCGATGGCCGAATTGCTGATGAGCACCGAAAGGAAGTTGTCGCCATACCCCAGTCCGATGGCGATGCCGACACCGATGGCATAAATGTTTTTGAGCACCGAGGCGTACTCGGCTCCATAGATATCGGTGGAAGGAGTGACGTTGATATAGGGTGTTTTCAGCTTTTCGCCCAACAGCCGGGCGTTGTCCGGGCTTTTGCAGCAGACGGTCAGGTAGGACAGGCGTTCCAAAGCCACCTCTTCGGCGTGGCAGGGACCGGTAATGATGCCCACCTGTTCGAACGGAACGTCGTAGTGACGGTTCAGGTATTCGGCGATGGTGAGGTATTCGTCCGGGACGATGCCTTTGATGGCCGAAACGACGAATTTGTCTTTCAGCGGAACGGTCAGTTCGTCGAGCGTCAGCTTCAGGTAGACCGACGGAACGGCCAGGATGATGATATCGGATTGGGAGACCGCTTCGTCGATGTGAGCCGGCAGTTTCAGATTATGCGTGTAAAAATGAACGTCGCGCAGGTATCGGGGGTTGGTTTTGTATTGTGCCACATGGTTGCGCACTTCTTCTTTGCGGATATACCAGCCGACTTCGGCTTCGTTTTCCAGGGTGATTTTGACCAGCGCGGTGGCCCAACTGCCATACCCGATGACTGTACAGCGGGCATGTGGACCGATTCGATATGCCATAAATGAAAATTCTGATTCGGTGAACAAAGCTAAGAAAAATTTGGGGATTCTGCCCCGTCTTTTCTGTCTTTCGTGGCGGAGGAAACTTTTGAGTGGCTTCCCTGGGGAAAAAGCGGGCGTCCGAGCAGAAAAAAACAGGAAATCGAGGTGGAACACTATCGTAACATTTCCTTTTTTACTAT
>JAHZDG010000076.1 GCA_019422485.1 Alistipes sp.
CTTCGAAACGGCTATCAATGCCGCTAAAACGGCTATCGAGTTGCGCGGAGGTACCATCATCACCGCCTCGGTCAACGAATACAACGCCATGTTCACCAGCACGACCATCAACAGCGAAGACATCTTCACGATCTCCAAATCCTTGACCGATAACCTGTCGGCCAACTCGATCGGAACGTTGTTCTCCAACTATGGTCTTTCACCCGACCAAGCCGCTATCGAAAAATACTTCTACCCGGCTGACTATGAAGCAGGGACCGAACCCGACATCGAAGACATCCGCTATCCGCTGCTGGTAGCCGGAGGTAACGGTACCACTTCCTATCTGGGTGGCAAATACATGGGGATCGCCGAAAATGCCGCCGTCTGCAACATTCCCGTTCTGCGCCTGCCGGAACAATACCTGATTATCGCCGAAGCCAATGCCCGCTGGTCGAACGGGAGTCTGACCGACGCCCAAAACGCTTTGCTGGAAGTAGCTCGCCGCAACCCGGCTATCCAAAGCGTATCCGATCTGCCCAGCAGCAAGGATCAGCTGATGGAATTCATCAAAGCCGAACGCGTTCGCGAATTGTGGATGGAAGGACACCGTTTTGCCGACCTGCGTCGTTGGGGTGACATTGTCAAAATGCGCTCTTTCCAGCCGTTCGACATCGCCAAGTTCTGCTACCCCATCCCGAACAAGGAAATCAACTCGGCTGCCGGGGTAACGCAAAACGACAACTGGGCTGCCAACTTGCCGGTTAATCAATAAACGATTACCGATTCAAATAGTAAAGAGCCACTTCTTTTACGAAGTGGCTCTTTTTATGTTATGTAGTGATCTTACCACAGAGACTTTCGGGAAAAGAGTTAAAAAGACAACTTAAAAGCGTCGCTCTTTTTCGCTTGTACGTTATAGGCCGTCATCGACAAAAGAACCCCGATTCCAACTCATAAAAAAGAGCCGGCTACCTTACGCAGCCGGCTCTTCGCTTTTATCTAAAGAAATTATTTATTCAACATGGCTTTTACCCGGTTATACACATTTTCGCCGCAGAAGCCAAACTTCTGATCCAGCACACCTGCCGGAGCCGAATAACCGAAATGATCCAACCCGAAGACTTCACCGTCCCCGCCGACCAAACCGGCCAAGGTGATAGGCAGCCCCGAGGTCAAACCAAATTTGGGAACCCCAACCGGCAGCACGCTCTGTTGATATTCCGCGCTCTGATCCCGGAACAAACCTTCCGAAGGAGCCGAAACCACACGAACTTTTACGCCGTCGGCTTTGAGTTTTTCGGCACCGTCTACCAGAGTAGCCACTTCGGAACCGCTGGCCACCAGAATCACATCGGGCGTTCCTTCGCAATCCATCACCACATAGGCACCCTTCGCTGCCTGCATGGCTTCTTCGGCCCGGTTACCAGACAAAGCCGGCAGATTCTTGATATTCTGACGCGACAGGATCAAAGCCGTCGGACGTTCTTCAGACATGGCGATTTTCCAGGCCGCCGCCGTTTCATAGCTGTCGGCCGGACGCAATACCACGACCGAACGTTCGCCATGATGATTTCTCAACTGTTCCATCAAACGCAACTGGGCTTCCTGTTCTACCGGCTGGTGAGTAGGACCGTCTTCCCCGACACGGAACGAGTCGTGCGTCCAGATGAATTTCACCGGCAGGCGCATCAGGGCCGACAGACGCAAAACCGGTTTCATATAATCGGAGAAAACGAAGAAGGTACCACAAGCCGGAATCAAACCGCCGTGCAGCGCAATCCCGTTCATGATGCAGGCCATGGTGAATTCACAAACCCCGGCTTGCAGGAAACGTCCTCCGAAATCATCTTTGGTCAGGGCACGGGTCTTTTTCAAGAAACCGTCCGTCTTATCGGAGTTGCTCAGGTCGGCCGACGAAACGACCATGTTGTCCAACAGCTCACCGAAGACACCCAATACAGCGGCCGAAGCTGCACGGGTAGCCACATTTTCTCCGACAGCGATCTTCGTATAGTCGATTTCCGGCAATTTACCCGAAAGGAAGTTATCCAATTTCACGGCCAATTCGGGGTTCGCACTGCGCCATGCGGCTTCCTCTTCGCGACGAACGGCCATCTCCTGACGAAGTTGTGCCGCCCGATCGGCATAGAGTTTTTTCACCGGTTCGAACACTACAAACGGATTTTCAGGATCACCGCCCAAATTGGCGACCGTCTTTTCGATGCACCCTCCGGCAGCCGTCAGCGGCTGTCCGTGCGTCGAAACTTTGTTTTCGAAACATTCACCATTCTTACCAATGGCCCCTTTCCCCATCACGGTATGACCGACAATCAGGGTCGGTTTTTTCGTTTCGGCCAAAGCACGATCCAAAGCCTGACGAATCTGGTCGGCATTGTTACCATCGATGCAGATCACATTCCAGTTCCAGGCTTCGTATTTGGCCACGATATCTTCATCCGACACCTCATCCACCTGAGTCGACAGCTGAATGTTGTTCGAGTCGTAGAACATAATAAAGTTGCTCAGCCCCAAGTGTCCGGCAATGCGGCCTACCCCCTGGGAAACCTCTTCCTGAATACCCCCGTCAGAGATAAAGGCAAAGGTTTTGTGAGCCATCCATTCCCCGAAACGAGCCACCATCATGCGTTCGGCAATCGCTGCCCCCAGCGCCATGGCGTGACCCTGCCCCAGCGGACCCGATGTATTTTCAATCCCACGGTCCAGATCGCGTTCAGGGTGTCCCGGCGTCGGGCTGCCCCACTGACGGAACTGCTGCAACTCGTCCATATTAAAGTAACCGGCCAGCGCCAGCACCGAATACAGCATGGGAGACATGTGACCGGGATCGAGGAAGAAACGGTCCCGATAGGGATATTTCAAGTTATCCGGATCGTAACGGAGATATTCGCTATAGAGAATGTTGATGAAGTCGGCGCCGCCCATCGCACCACCCGGGTGACCTGATTTGGATCGCTCAACCATAGAGGCCGCCAGAATGCGGATATTGTCCGCAGCCATTGTCGTTACATCTTTCATGAGGTTTGTTCTTAAAGGTTGTGTTATTAAGGTTCGCTGATTTTCCAACGTATCCCTGTGAAAGGGAATCCTACAAATTTAATCAAAAAAAGGTTTCCGACAAGAGGCCTTGTCATGAATCACCCCCGGAACATCCTGTCACATTCCTCTGTTTTCATTCGTTCTTTCCATTCTTTGAGCAATGGTCAGGATGCGGAAAGCCCGGTTTGTTTCTCCTCCCGCCGGCGTTCTGCATTTTCCTCGTTGCCCGATTTTTCTTTTCTCATCGGACTTTCATCGAAACCCCGTTTCATCGGCGGC
>JAHZDG010000077.1 GCA_019422485.1 Alistipes sp.
CTTCCTCGATGAACCAACCACCGGTGTCGATGCCGTATCCCGCAATGAATTTTGGGAAATGCTCTCCACCCTCAAACAACAACGCATCTCCATTTTGGTCTCTACGCCTTATATGGATGAAGCCAGCCGTTGCGACCGAGTGGCATTGATCAATAACGGACACCTGTTGGCCATCGACACTCCGCAGGCCATTGTCGACAGCTTTAAAGAACCGCTATATGCTCTCTCCGGAGAAGACATGTTCGGGCTACTGAAAGCAGTACGAAACAATCCGCAAATTTTACAGGGATACCCCTGCGGCCAAACACACCACATGGTCACTACACCCGACTTCAACGCTTCCCAATGGACCGAACATCTGACATCTCTAGGTTTTCGAGGCGTATCGATCCAACCCATTCGGGCCAATATTGAAGATGTATTCATCAAATGCATGGAAAATGAGTGATATCGTCATCTCTGTTCACGAACTCTGCAAAGATTTCGGATCCTTCCGGGCGGTCGACCGCATTACGTTTGACGTCCATCGTGGTGAGATTTTCGGATTTCTCGGTGCCAACGGTGCCGGCAAAACAACGGCCATGCGCATGCTCTGCGGACTGAGTTACCCGACCTCCGGTCATGGAACCGTCGCCGGGCTCGACATCTCTACCCAAGGGGAAGCCATCAAACACCACATCGGGTACATGAGTCAACGATTTTCCCTGTATGAAGACTTGACCGTCCGAGAAAACATACGACTGTATGCCGGCATCTACGGACTGTCCCGCTATGCGACCTTACGTCGAACCGCCGAATTGCTCGATCGTCTCCAATTCCGCAGCGAGCTCAATACACTCGTCGGAGCCTTACCGCTCGGATGGAAACAGAAACTGGCCTTTTCCGTCGCCACACTCCATCGACCCGAGGTCGTTTTTCTGGACGAACCCACCGGAGGTGTCGATCCCATCACCCGCCGTCAATTTTGGGAATTGATCTATGAAGCAGCAGACACAGGAACTACCATTTTCGTAACAACCCACTATATGGACGAAGCGGAATATTGCTCCCGCGTTTCGATCATGGTCGACGGACAAATACGGGCACTGGGAACTCCCGCTGAACTGAAAACCCATTTCGCGGCAAACTCCATGGACGAAGTATTCCGCACCCTGGCCCGAAACGCACAACGAGGAGAATAACATCATGAGAGGTTTTGTATCATTCATCCGGAAAGAGACCCTGCATATTTTGCGTGACCGACGCACCATGCTGGTCGTATTGCTGATGCCCATCATACAAATGACCCTATTCGGTTTCGCCATTTCTACCGAAGTCAACAATATCAATTTTGCCGTGGTGGTTCCAGTTCCTTCGGAAAGCATTCGTCAACAAGTCGAACAAATTGCGGCCAATCCTTATTTCACCTTTAAAGGCAAAATAGAGCCTCATCAAACAGACGATATATTGCAACGCGGCAGTGTCGATGTAGTGATTGTCTTCGACGAAGCATACGATCGCAAAATGCAGGATTTGGCTCAAGGTATCGACACCCATCCAGCCATTCAACTTATCTTCGACGCCTCGAATCCCAACATCGCCGCCTCAGGAGCCGGTTACCTGCAAAACATCTTACAAGGCAATACCACATCACTCCAAATCGAAACCCATACCATGTATAATCCGCAATTAAAAAGCGCCTATAACTTCGCTCCGGGCATTATGGGTTTGATTTTTCTATTGATTTGTGCCATGATGACCTCGATTTCTATCGTCCGGGAAAAGGAAAGCGGCACAATGGAAGTTCTATTGGTCTCTCCGATCAAACCGATATGGATCATTATCGGCAAAATGATTCCCTATTTCCTTTTATCGTGCATCGACCTGATGACCATATTACTGTTGGCAAGATTCGCCTTAGAGGTCCCGATGAGCGGTTCTCTCCCGGGAATGATCGGTTTATCCCTGATTTACATCGTGCTGGCTCTGGCCCTGGGACTGTTTATCTCCACCATCGCCCATACGCAGGTGGTCGCAATTCTGATCTCCGGCATGGTATTGATTATGCCTGTCATCATGCTCTCGGGAATGATCTTTCCCGTAGAAAACATGCCGGATATTCTGCAAGCCATCTCGTGTATGATTCCCGCCCGATGGTACATCGAAGCCATGCGTAAATTAATGATTGAAGGAGCTGCTTTCAGTGCCGTACTTTGGGATGGTGCCATTCTGACCGTCATGACTGCCTTCCTAATCGGCATCGCCTTCAAAAAGTTTAACGACAAACTGGAATAAATATGAAAACCCTGTTTGTACTACTCGATAAAGAATTCCGGCAATTTTTCCGAAATCCCTTCATGCCCAGGATGGTCTTGATATTTCCATTAATGATCATGCTTTTTATGCCTTGGGTTACGACCATGGATGTCCGACACATCAATATAGCCGTCGTCGATCAGGATCACTCAAGTCTATCCGGTCGACTCATCCAAAAAATCGGAGCCTCGGAATATTTCACCCTCACAGAGGTATCGGAACACTACAAGCAAAGCTTTACGCAGTTCGAATCCGGTGCTGTAGATGTCATTGTCGAAGTGCCAGAAGGATTCGAAGAGTCACTTCTACAAAACACCCCCGACAAGCTTCGTATTACGAGCAACGGCGTCAACGCTCTCAAAGGAACTCTCGGCACACAATATACCCAACAGACTATTCTCCACACCCTCACCGAATGGTTATCCGAACAAGGCCAATCCATTTCGAAGGAATCCATCACCATCGAAAACCGCT
>JAHZDG010000078.1 GCA_019422485.1 Alistipes sp.
TCAGGCGGCTGTATGCTTCCTGTATGCCCCGCTCGTGGACGATGCGGATGTCAGAACCGTATTCTGCTTGCAGGGCATCGCGGAATGGCTTGATATTGATTGGAACCACCAGATAGCGTAATTCATCGAGAGCGATTTTCAGACGTGCGATGTCGGTCTGGGTATGTTTCCTCGTGAGGTATTCGCCGATCTTTCTTCGCAACTCAGCGGGATGTGTGACAATTGGCGAAAACATTTCCACCAATGATCTGGCTGCGCTCGGCCTGCCGGGCTTCCTCTTTTCACCTGCATCTTCGACAAGAAGAGTGCCCGTTGCCCATTCCAGCACCCGGTCGCTTTCGGCCAGCCGCATCGCTTCGCGGTGGGCATCCCAGTCCTGCTTGGTGCGCAGTTCTAATTTGATGGAGCGGGAGATCAGCAGTCTGATCGTGGCACTCATGGTCATCTTCTGCAAGAATCCCAGATCGGGCGAGCGCCGCAGCTCTTCGCAACGCTCCACCATCCGTTCGAAACTCTTACCGAAGTAGAGCCAGCAAAGCATTGCCGGAAGGGTGGAATCCTTGCCGGGCTGTTCGCACTCCCGGATGATCTTACCGGCAAGGTCGTGTTGTCGGGCCGCCTGTTCGATCTCATCGACATGCTCGAACAGTCCTTCATTGGCTTTGTCGGACATGAGGCGCCGGTACCGGGGGATAAGGGACATGGCTTGGAATATGACCGACTGGCACCCTGCATAGTCACGGGCATTCATCGCCTCTTCGAATGCGGCGTATTCTTCGAGGTGGGTGTCCATCCATTCCCGTAACTTTGCTTTGAAAGCCTCGTATTCCTGCTGACCCATAAGTCGTAATGTTATAACCCGATTTTTAGGTAAGAATCCCGCCGTCCGAGATACATATTCCGGTAATTCTCTTTCAAATCATCGGATAAATAGGAGTTGGCGATCAGCGTATCTAAAAGCGGATAGGATGTACAGAATTTGTCAAGTTCCCGGCGGACTGTTTTGTCCGGCAGTCCTAATCTTTTACCGAATTCCCGGAAAGTTGTGCCGTTGGTCATTCCATAAGGCATGTATTCGGCGGCGTTGTCTTTCAGCAACCCTTTGTCGAGGGCGAATATCCGGTCGTCTACATGCAGTTTGGTATTTATCAGGTCGTATGCCGGGGACAGACGGAAATCGCCTGATTCGGTTTCGAGTACCGAGAAATTTTTCAGATGGGCGTCGCCGTTGCAAATCAGAAAATTGAATATGATGAGATCGAAGAATTTCAGGGTCTCTACTTTCCATGCAGGCAGGTATCGTCGAATCAACTCTCCGCATTCTTCGTATGTCAAATACTCATATTTGTAATTCTTACCGCCGTTTTGCGTAGTCAGTCCGGCGAGCGATGCGAAATCTTCTTTTCTGCGCTTTGTGCCGTCGGGTTTGACATCGAACCGTCTGGTGATATAAGCCGGTTCATCTCCTTTGAAAAAGCAAAGTCCGTTTGCGGCAGTTTCGATTCCGAATACCTGTGACGCGATTTGCATGGTCAGATTTTCATTCGCAGAACTATATATCCGGTTGCGAAAATCGCTTAACTTCGGTTTGAGGATATATTGGCCTTGTTCGCCTTTTTGAGTTAAGGCCAATTTGCCGTTGCGAACTATCATCGAATATTTAGGTTGTACTCCCGACAGCGAGATTCGCTCCTGATTGTGCAGAAACTCTTCTTGGTTCGCGGAATTGTTGTCGTCATCAATGGGTGTATAATCCAAAAATGGAGACACTTGTCGGCCGTCGAACAGATGTTTTATCGCAACCGGAGAGTAGCTGTCATATCCTTCGGCCAATGTGGACGGGCAAATCGTAATCGGACTCATGTTATAGGGGTTTTACGGTTACCGCTCCGGCAACATCCGTTTGCGCTGTCGCCAGCAGAATGCCGAAATGGTCGTTTTCATCGATATGCAGCATGCGGGATTGTACGATGCGGTTGCGGCCCTCGGAAAGCATGTTGCTGAAAAAGGGGAACAGATAAGCCGATCTATACTCCTGCTGTGTTTTGGGTAATGTCAGACTGACGGCTGGCTGCATATCATCTGCATAGTATGTATCATCGTATTTGAAAACGTATTCGGTCGGCGATATTTCTGTCAATATGCCGGCTAACTTGCCATTCATGTATACTGCTCCTTGTCTCATAATTCATTCCGCTGTTTGATTCCGATTTGTAGTTCCAACCCCAGCGTATCGAGTATTTTTTCGAGAACTTCGATCGTGGGATTCCCTTCTCCGCGCTCAATTTTTGTGAGCGTGTTGATACCCACGCCAGCCAATTCCGCAAGTGTCCGTTGCGTTATTTTCAATATCTTGCGGCGCTCTTTTATTGCACTACCGACTTTGTTCATGAATCCCAGTTTGATGTGATTTTAATGCAAATATAGCGCAATTTATGGATAAGTCAAATAAAATCACTGTTTGCTGTGATTTATGATTGCGGGTTAATGTTCGTTACATTCCGACCGCGCTGCGGACGCAATTATCTTCTTTACGACAACAAATTTACTAATTCTTTTTTCATTTCATCGTCGATGGTGCGATAACGCGCGAAAGCCTTGCTGCCTTCCTTATGTCCGCTCAAAGCTCCGACCAAATTGGGGTCTTTGACCTGCT
>JAHZDG010000079.1 GCA_019422485.1 Alistipes sp.
TTAACATAAACACCTTATATGGCAACATTAAATACCTTAAGAACCAAAGGCGGCGTGATCGTTTCGATTGTGATTGGGATCGCTCTGCTGGCCTTTTTGCTGGGTGACCTTTCCTCGGCCAACGGTATGCTCACTTCGCGTAAAATGCGTGTCGGTGAGATCAATGGGACCCACATCGGTTACCTGGAATATACCAACTTGGTGGATCACCTGACTTCGATCCAACAAGCCCTGACCGGGAAAGATGCTCTCTCGAACGAAGAACAGGAACAAGTTCGTCAGATGGCTTGGGATCAGCTGATCAATCAATATGCCTTCAACCCCGGTTTCGAGGATATGGGGCTTGTGATTTCTGAAGCCGAACAAATTGACATGGTGGATGGGGCTTATCTTTCACCGGTAGTCAACAGCGTGTTCATCAACCCCAGCACGGGTATGTTCGATCCGACGTTGTTGCGTAATTTCGTGGCTAATATTTCGCAGGATCCTTCGGGTCGTTCGGCCATGATCTGGAACTACCTGAAAGAACAGATGTCCCGTCAACGCGAAATGTCCAAATATGTGGACCTGATCGGGAAAGGGATGTTCGTAACGGATCTGGAAGTAGAACAGGCTGTTGCCAATGCCAATACCGACAACTCGATCAATTATATTCAGCGTCCGTATGACCTGATTGCCGACTCGCTGATCGCCGTAAGCGAAAGCGAAGTACGGGAATATTATAACAAACATGCTCGTTTGTTCCGTCAGTCGGCGACGCGTGATATCGAATATGTTGTTTTCGACGTACTGCCTTCGGAACAGGATTATGCCGATGCCGCCAAATATGTGGATCAGATGGCTGCCGAATTCGAAGCAAGCGAAAATCCGCTGCAATATGCTACGCTGAACTCACAGGAACAGACCGTACAGGTTTACTTGGGCGAAAATCAGTTGCCGGGCAATCTGGCCGGTTATGCTTTCGGTCCCAATGCCGATAAATTGTATGGTCCGGTACTCGAATCCGATACCTATACGATGGCTCGGGTGGTGGATACGCGGATGATTCCCGATTCGATTGGGGCTCGCCACATCCTCCTGCCGGCTGACAGCACGGCTTTGGCCGACAGCCTGGAAAAAGTATTGAAAGCCGGTGCTGATTTTGCTGCTTTGGCTCGTCAGTATTCGATCGATCCGCAGGCTGCTCAGCAAGGCGGTGATCTGGGAATTTTCCCTCCTGAACAGATGATCCCCGAATTCTCGCAGGCAGCTTTGGCTACCGATAAAGGTGGTTTCTTCCGGGTGAAGACTCCGTATGGAATTCATCTGGGTCAGTTGACCTATAAGAGTACGCCGGTGAAGAAAGTGCAGTTGGCAACTATTATCTATAAGGTGGAACCGAGCGAAATGACGCAGCAGACCATTTATGGTAATGTGAGCAAGTTTGTCAGCGAAGCTGCCGGCTCATATGAAAACTTCCAGAAAGCTACGACCGACAATGCGTTGGCTAAACGGGTGGCTCGCATCCGTAACACCGACCGCGATGTGAATGGAATGAGCAATTCGCGTGAAGTGGTTCGTTGGGCCTTTAATGCCAAAGAAGGTGAAGTTTCTCCGATTGTCGAAGTGGACGGCAACTATGTAGTAGCAGCCTTGGATGCGGCTACGGAAGATGGCGATACGCCGCTCGATCAGGTTTCTTCGGAAATCGCTACGGTGATTCGTCACGAAAAGAAAGGTCAGATGCTGGCCGACAGTCTGAGCGGTGCCTCTTCATTGGAAGAGATGGCTTCTCGGACGGGTGCTGAAATCAAACAGGCATCGGGCATCGAATTCAATAGCTTCTATATCGAAGGAATTGGTGTAGATCCTACTTTGATTGGTGCTGTGACGGCCGTTGCTCCGGAACAGTTGTCTAAACCGGTGATCGGGACGCAGGGTGTTTATCTGTTCAATGTGACCAGCCGCACTGATGTGCCGACGACGACTCCCGAAAGCGAAAAAGTTCGTTTGCAGGCATCGGCATCCTCTTATGTGGGTGAACGCGTTTCGCAGGCCCTGTTTGATGGCGCTAAAGTGGTAGACAAACGTGTGAAATTCTTCTAATCGAGAATATAGATCTTTGAAAAAGGGCGCTCTTTAAAGAGCGCCCTTTTTTATTGTTGAAGCGTGTGAGTAAAGTATAGGGTAGTGAGGTGAGAGGAGGAGGGTTGATGTAATGTCGGATTTGATGTTTCTTGAGCTCCATTTTAGGGGCTTGTGATAGCCGATAGAAGCTTTTCCGGGTACGTAAATTCTTTGCTGCTGTTATATGGGAATCTCAGGGTGGATATCAGCATTTCCCGGAAGTATTTGGAGGCGGCTTTGATAGAAAAGCCCGTATTAGGAAATTATTATCAGAGGTCAAGGAATTGGTAGATTGGCCATAGAACGATGCAAAATGAGTATCAAAAACTCCTTGCGGGGATGAAAATAAAAGGAACGTCTTCGATCGAAGACGTTCCTTTTTATAAGGATTGGTTGTCTACCTATTTAG
>JAHZDG010000008.1 GCA_019422485.1 Alistipes sp.
GTTGTGGGGCGGTGGCACTCGTTCTGCATGCGGTACTGGCCGGAGGTCGGGACGAGATGATCCGGGTGGCGCAGGAGGCGCGCCGTCGGGCCTTGCAGGTACCGCTGGTGGTCAGTGGACCGGCGGTCAATGCCCATTGGGTGGAAAAAACGTTGAGCCCGCTCTATGGCGCGCCGGTCTATTATGCGGCCGGTCCGCTCGATGTGGTGGCGGTTTTGAATAAGAAGTTGTCCTGATTTGAACGGAAAAAGGATAAGAACCGGACATGGTGGACGAGGCGTTCGGAAATCAGCGGCAGCATTGACGACAGACAGGTTTTCGAACGGGAGTCCGGAGCGTCCGGACAGAAGATGTGAAGGAAGGTTATTGAACCATGATGGATTACGAATGGATTAAAAAAGCGGCCCGGGATATGCGGGACCAGACGTTGGCTTTTCGGCGTCATTTGCATCAATACCCGGAGTTGTCGTTTCAGGAACATGAAACGTCGAAATATGTGGCAGAATGTTTGATGCGGGCGGGAATCCCGTATGAGCCGGTGGCCGGAACCGGATTGTTGGCCCGGATCGAAGGACAGGGTGATCTGAAACGTTGTGTGGTGCTGCGGGCCGACATGGATGCTTTGCCGATTCAGGAGAACTCATCGCTGCCGTTTGCTTCTCAGCATCCGGGGGTGATGCATGCCTGCGGACACGATATACATACGGCCTGTCTGCTGGGAACGATGTGTCTGTTGCAGTCGCATCGGGATCAGCTCCAGGGGACTGTGTTCGGGTTGTTTCAACCGGGAGAAGAGTTGAGTCCCGGAGGGGCCTCTCAGGTGCTGGCGGAAGATCCGTTCCGGGAGTATGAGGTGCTGGCGTTTATTGGGGAACATGTGGCACCGGAACTGCCGGCCGGACAGCTGGGACTGCGCAGCGGGAAATACATGGCCTCCAGCGATGAAATCCGAATGACGGTGCGAGGTCGGGGCGGTCATGCGGCTTTGCCGCATCTGTTGGCCGACCCGGTGTTGGCCATGGCGGCTTTGTTGATGGATTTGCAACAGGTGGCCAGCCGTAACGTGGATACGACTATCCCGACGGTGTTGTCTTTCGGTCGGGTGATGGCCGATGGGGCGACGAATGTGATTCCTTCGGAAGTATTTTTGGAGGGCACTCTGCGGACGATGGACGAAACGTGGAGAGCTCGGGCTTTGCAACGTATTCATGAGATTGCCCGGGGAGTGGGCGAGGCTCATGGCGTGCAAATCGAAGTGAATGTGGCTCCGGGGGGCTATCCCTGTGTGGTGAATGATCCGGCTGTCAGTGCCCGGACCCGGGAGGTGTTTGCTGCCTTGTGGGGGGCTGATCATATTACCGAGTTGCCGTTGAGGATGACAGCGGAAGATTTCGGTTCTTATACCCAACATTATCCCAGTGTGTTTTATCGACTGGGAGTGGGATATGCCGATGGACGGGAAGCGGGAGGTCTGCACACGCCGGACTTCTGTCCCAATGAAGAGGCTCTGGAGATTGGTGTGGCCACTTTGTCGGCGCTGGCGTTGCAGGAGTTGGCCCGCTGATAAGTCGTTGGCAAGAAATAAGAAAAGGACGGTCGATCCGTCCTTTTTTGTTGAAGGTGAGGCTGTAACGTGGAACAGTGATTATGTGTTGGAAAAGCCCCAAGAGGAAGCTGTGCAAATGTCGGTTTTGTCGAAGGCGGAAGGGAGGCAAAGGCCGGATTCCCGGGCGGGGATAAAGTGGGTTTCTCCTTGGCGATTTAGGTAAAATCTTGTAGTTTTGCAGGAAAGTATCTTATCGGAGTGGAAATTTTCGATCTTTTCAGTCAGACCCTGTCGGCAAACGGGGAGCTGATTCGCTATATTGCATGTGGTTTGTTGGGGGGAATGCTCCTCTGCTTTTTCATTCAGTTGGGGTATTACTTGGGCGTGTATGGAGGATTGCCTCGTTTTCGCAACAACCGGGGGATTCGTGTGGAGGTCCCTTCGCCGCCGATTTCGGTCATTGTGGTGGTGCGCGAGAACAACTACTTCTTTGTCGAAAACGGTTTGCAGAGACTGCTCGAACAGGATTATCCCGAGTTTGAAGTGGTGGTGGTCGATTGCAGTTACGACGAAGAGATCGGAGAGATGCTCGCCGATATGCATGCGCGTTATGCCTCGCGGATGCATCTGACCCAGATCAAGTCCCTGCATCAACAGGATCATAGCATCAAATTGGCGATCACGGTAGGGATCAAGGCGGCCCGTTATGAACATCTGTTGTTGACCCGGGCCGACAGCTATCCGATGTCCGACAAATGGATTTCGTTGATGGCCAAAGGTTTTATTACGGGAGATGTCGTGTTGGGCTATTGCGGGATCGAACCCCAGAAGGGATTGGGCAACCGTTTGATGCGTTGCAGCCGGATGGCCACGTCGGTGCGTTGGCTGAGCGCCGCCATCCGGGGACATGCCTATCGGGGCATCAGCTATAATTTGGGGTATACGAAAAGTCTTTATTTTGCGCATAAAGGGTTCAATTACCTGAATATGAATATCGGGGATGACGACTTGTTCATCCAGAAGATCGTTTCCAGGGAGAATGTCAGCGTGGTGATGAACCCGCATGCCATGGTGTGTCAGATCCCTTGTGGCGGATTGGGGTGGTGGAACCGGGCCCGTCGCTATTTCAGCTATGCTTTCCGGTACTACCCGCTGAGAGCTCGATGGACTACTGCGATCGAATTGGGAAGCCGCTTCCTGTTTTTGGGAACGGTGATTGCTGTTTTGGCGATTTTGCCGTGGCCATGGCCTGTGGTGCCGTTGTTTTTCTGGTTGTTGCGGCTGCTGGTGGTGACGACCAAAATGAAACGGATCGCGCTGCGATTGGGCGAAAGAAAGTTGATGTGGGCCTATGTGCTGTATGACTTGTATGCGCCGCTGGCGGAAGCGGTGATGGCTTTCAGGCGTCGCTGGCGCCCTAACCGAGCTATATGGAGATAGAAAACTACATTGTCGCCACCGACCAACAACTCGTCGAGAAGGTCCTGGGGGGAGATTCGGTCGCTTTTGAGCATTTGTTCAATCGCTATCGGGACTCTATCCATCAGTTGTATCTGCAACGTACCGGAGGGAATGTTGACGATACGGACGATTTGTTGCAGGAGGCCTTTGTGAAAGCCTATCTGAATCTGCATCGTTATAAACCGGATTATACGTTCGGACAGTGGATTTATACCATTGCCCGCAATACGTTCATTGATTATGTGCGTCGCAAACGGGAGGATACGATTCCGCTCGATAAGACGACCGATTCGTCAGGCGTGCTGACCGCTTACAGTGCCCCTTCGCCGGAAGAACGACTGATTAATGATCAGACTCGTGACCGTTTGGAGGCTTTTATCCTGCGGATGCCTCCGCGGTATCGGCGGTTGATCGAGTTGCGGTTTTTCCGCGAGTTTTCGTATGAAGAGATTGCCGCCGAGTTGGGATTGCCCATGGGGACGGTGAAGACCCAGATTCATCGGGCGCGCGAACAGCTTTGCCGCTTTATTACGGATAGTCACGAAACAATGCTCTGACCGAGCAGTATGCTGTGACGATCTGGAAATTCAAAATAGTTGAGATTTAGCTTATGGAAATGGTGTCCCGTTATTTTCCTGACTTGAGGACCCGGCAGCTCGAACAGTTGGCGGCCCTGGATGAGGTGTATCGTGTGTGGAACGATCGGATCAACGTCATTTCTCGGAAAGATATCGACCAGCTGGCGGTGCGTCATGTGCTGCATTCGTTGGCCATCGCCAAGGTCTGTCGTTTTCGGGCGGGCGCTCGGGTGTTGGATGTCGGGACGGGCGGAGGATTTCCGGGGATTCCTTTGGCGATTTTGTTTCCGGAAGCCCGATTTACGTTGGTCGATTCGATCGGTAAAAAGATTCGGGTCGTGGAAGAGGTGGCTCGGGCTGTCGGTTTGCAGAATGTGGCGGCGCTGCATGCACGGGTCGAAACGATACCGGGGCGCTTTGATTTTGTCGTGAGCCGGGCCGTGACCCGTATGAAACCGTTTGTGGATTGGGTGTGGGATAAGATCGAACTGGGATCCGAAGCGGGAACATTGCCGGCGGGCATTTTGTACCTCAAGGGCGGCGATCTGACCGAAGAGTTGGCCGAAACGGGGTGCCCTTACCGTTTGTATGAGATTGCCGATTGGTTTGCCGATCCGTTTTTCGAGACCAAAAAAGTGGTCTATCTGCCGCGGTAAGAGGCAAAAAACTGAGGAAAATTTTGGGATCAAATAAAAAAGTTATATCTTTGCACCTCGCTGCGCATGAATTAGTTCGCAAGCCTGTCGGCCCAAGAGCCTCGCTCAGCGATCCTAAAGCAAAAACAATAAAAAGATAGAGCCATGAAACGGACTTTCCAACCCTCTCAGAAGAAAAAGATCAACAAACACGGTTTCCGTCAGAGAATGTCTACGGCAAACGGACGTAAAGTATTGGCCGCTCGTCGCGCCAAAGGTCGTAAAAAATTGACCGTATCGGACGACGCTCGTTTCAAGTAGGCCGTCGTTGATCGAAGGATAATCTACAAAGGCTGCTCGGTAAAGGCAGCCTTTTTGTGTTGAAATGTATGGATCACCGTATGAGTGAATGTTTGCTGGAAGCTTTGGATGCGGAGAGCCGTGAGCGTGCCGAAGCCTTGTTGGCCGGAGAGCGTCTGACTCCGGAGACGGCTTTGCGTCTGGTCGAGACGGCTCCTTTGAATTTGTTGGGTCTGTTGGCCGTGCGGGCGAAGGAACGTCAGAGTGGGAAGGAGGTTTATTATAACCGGAATTTTCATATCGAGCCATCCAATATCTGTTTGTACCATTGTCGGTTCTGCTCCTATCGGAAAGGGGCCGAGTCGCCTGAGGCCTGGAACCTGTCGCTGGAGGAGATCGAAGCACAGGTGAAAGCGCGTCGGGAGAGCGGAGCGACGGAAATTCATATTGTGGGCGGCGTGCATCCGGGACACGATTTGGCCTACTACGAGCAGATGATCCGTTCGGTGAAAGCCCTGATGCCGCAGGCTTCGATCAAGGCCTTTACGGCGATCGAGTTGCGTTATATGATTCAGAAAGAGGGTCTGACGCTTGCGGAAGGATTGGCACGTCTGAAGGCGGCCGGTATGGAGGCGATCCCCGGAGGTGGGGCCGAGATTTTCGATCCGGCAATCCGTCAACAGCTTTGTGCGGAGAAAGGAACGGCCGAGGATTGGCTGGAGTTGCATCGTGAGGCTCATCGCTTGGGCATTCCGACCAATGCCACGATGTTGTATGGTCATATCGAGACTTGGTCGCAACGGATCGATCACCTCAATCACCTGCGTCGGTTGCAGGACGAGACCGGAGGCTTCAGTGCCTTTATTCCGCTCAAATATCGGCGTCGCAACAATCCGTTGGGAGAGAGCCTTTCGGAGGTGAGTATCGTGGAGGATATGCGGGTAATGGCCATCAGCCGGCTCTATTTGGACAATGTGCCCCACCTGAAGGCCTATTGGCCGATGTTCGGGAAGACGACGGCACAGTTGGCCCTGGCTTTCGGGGCCGACGATATGGACGGAACGATCGACGATACGACCCGGATTTATTCCATGGCCGGCGCTGAAGACCGTTCGCCGTCGATGACAACCCAGGAGATGGAGGCGTTGATCCATGCGGCCGGTTATCAGCCCGTGGAGCGAGATACATTTTATAATCCGGTGAAAAAGGGTTATCTTTAACCCCGGACCGTGCTTCGTCGGGAGGCACGGCCAGAAAGAATGTGTAAAAATGTGGTATCATGGATTATCTGATTAATCTGGTTCGAAAGATAAATGCCAACCCCATCACCCGTAATCTGGTTTTGGCGGCATGTGCCATTCTGGTATTTGTATTTGTGGTGAATCTGATGCTCAACCTGTTTACTCGACACGGACAGGTGCACGAGGTGCCCGATCTGAGCGGATTGAGCGTTGAGGAAGCGATTCATGCCGGTAAAAGTGCTTCGCTGCGGATCGAAATCAACGATTCGTTGTATGTGTCGGCCTATCCGGGCGGTATCATTCTGGAGCAGAATCCTTCTCCGGGTGCCAAAGTGAAATCGGGACGACGGGTCTTTGTGACCATCAATTCGTTCAACCAGAAAATGGTGCCGATTCCCTATGTGACGGGGTATTCGTTGCGTCAGGCCAAGAATAATCTCGAGATGGCCGGATTGGGCATCGATAAGTTGATTTATCGCAGCGACTTGGCCACCAACTATGTGTTGGAGGAACGTTATAACGGAAAGTTGATTTCGGCCGGCAGCCAACAGGAAGCTGAAATCGGTTCGGGCATTACGTTGGTGGTGGGCAAAGGCGAAGATGCCGAACTGCAAGCGGTGCCTCGTTTGGTCGGTTTTTCGGCCCGGGAAGCGAAGAGCCGTCTTTGGGAAGCCGGTTTCAACGTCGGGAAAATTTCGTATGACGAAGGCGTGACTCTGCTCAATGAAAAGGATGCACGGGTTCGGGCCCAATCGCCGGGAGTGAGCACCCGTCATGAATATGGAACGGCGGTAAGCTTTACGCTCTCCTTGGACGAGGATAAGATTGAAAAAGGACGTGCAGCCGCGGAACGTGCAGCGAAAGCGGCGGCTAAGGCGTATGCCGATTCGTTGACGAAAGGATTGCAGGAACCCTGATAGTTATCCCTCGAACAGTGAAGATGAAAGAATTTGGGTTGGACGAAGAACTGGAGTGGCAGTCGGCTCCGGACGCCTCGGATGAGCTCTCCGATGAGGAGAACGAGGGCGGGGAGGAGATGTATGAACATTTCAGCCTGACGGTCGATAAGGGGCAGAGTCCGTTGCGGATCGATAAGTTTCTGACTAATCGGATGGAGAATGTCTCTCGTCATCGGATCCAGAAGGGGGCGGATGCGGGGAGTAGCTTGGTGGGGGGTAAGCCTGTCAAGTCGAGCTATAAGGTGAAGCCGCTCGATCAGATCTCGATTGTGATGCCCTATCCGGTGCGCGAGGTGGAGATCCTGCCGGAGAATATACCGTTGGATATTCCGTATGAAGACGATGATCTGTTGATCGTCAATAAGCCGGCGGGCATGGTTGTGCATCCCGGACATGGCAATTACAGCGGGACATTGGTCAATGCTCTGACGTATCATTTGAAAGATCTGCCGTTGTTTCAGCAAGGCGACATTCGGGCGGGTTTGGTGCATCGCATCGATAAGAATACATCGGGACTGTTGGTGATTGCCAAAACCGAACGGGCGCATGCCCGGTTGGCCAAACAGTTTTTCGATCATACCATTCAACGAAAATATTGTGCCCTGGTGTGGGGCAATCTGCCGGAAGATGAAGGTACGATCTCCGGAAATATCGGGCGCAGCGTACGGGACCGTTTAAAGATGGCGGTCTTTCCGGAGGGCGATCAGGGAAAACATGCCGTCACTCACTATCGGGTGCTCGAACGATTGGGCTATGTCAATCTGATCGAATGTCGCTTG
Organism: Alistipes sp.; assembly: GCA_019422485.1. Lineage (GTDB taxonomy): Bacteria > Bacteroidota > Bacteroidia > Bacteroidales > Rikenellaceae > Alistipes_A. Next base: position 7,500 of record JAHZDG010000008.1, read on the forward strand.
GAAACCGGCCGGACCCATCAAATTCGGGTGCATATGGAGTATATCGGTCATCCGTTGTTCAATGACGAGCGATATGGCGGGGATCGCATCCTGAAAGGAACGACTTTCTCGAAGTATAAACAGTTTGTGGAGAACTGTTTCCGCTTGTTGCCTCGTCAGGCGTTGCATGCTCAGAGTTTGGGATTTGTGCATCCGACCACCGGCGAGTCGATCTATTTTGAAACGCCGATCCCCGAGGATATGCGAACCGTCATCGAACGATGGGAAAACTATACGGCGAATCGTCGGCTGGACGACGAAGAATAGCCGGAAAATCTTTATAGCAATGAAAGAGGGGCTCTCAGAACATCAGAGAACCCCTCTTTGTGGTATGACCAGACGATATCTCGTCTCGGATTATTTTTTCGATTTGGCGATAATCTCCCGAATCTGTTCCAGGGTCAGGGTAGCAGGATCTTCACCTTTAGGAATGCGGTAATTTTTCCCGTTAAAGGCGATATAGGGGCCATAGCGACCGTTGAGCACTTGCAGTCCGGGTTCTTCGGCGAAGGTTTGGATTGGCTCTTTGCTCTTTTGGTCTTTCTGGCGTTTTTCTTCGATCAGTTCGATGGCACGGGGCAGCTCGATCGTGTAGGGATCATCGGTGCGTGCCAGCGAGACGAATTTGCCGTCATGACGAACATAAGGACCGAACTTGCCGATACCGATAACGACCTCTTTGTCTTCGAAGGACCCGATGTGGCGGGGCAGGGTGAAGAGATCCAAGGCCTCTTCCAGCGTGATGGAGGCGACTAACTGTCCTTTTTTCAGGCTGGCGAATCGGGGTTTGTCCGGATCGCCTTCGGCTCCGCCGATCTGGGCAACAGGGCCGAAGCGGCCTACTTTTACGAAGACCGGTTTCCCGCTCTTGGGATCGGTGCCCAGCAGACGGGGTTGATTGCTTTTGACCGGCTGGCTTTCGAGCGCCTGATCGACTTTGGGATGGAAGGCACTATAGAACTCTTTCAACATGTCCACCCAACTTTTGGTACCTTCGGCGATTTCGTCAAACTGTTTCTCGACGGTCGCGGTGAAGTTGTAGTCCATGATGGCCGCGAATTGTTCATCGAGGTAGTCGGTGACAATCATGCCGATATCGGTCGGGGAGAGTTTGTTTTTCTCTTTGCCTACCTGTTCGCTGAGCATTTTGCGCGATACTTTCCCTTTATCCAATTTCAGTTGCAGGTATTCGCGTTTGACCCCGTCCCGGTTCTCTTTGACGACATAACCGCGTGTGATGATGGTCGAAATGGTCGGAGCATACGTTGACGGGCGCCCGATCCCCAGTTCTTCCAGGTGTTTGACCAGTGAGGCTTCGCTGTATCGAGCCGGAGATTGCGTGAAGCGTTGCGAAGCGGTGATGCTTTGTGCTTCGGGGCAATCACCGACCTGCATCACCGGCAGAATAGCGGTTTCGTTTTCTGCCGTATCGTCTTCGGTCGATTCGGAATACAGTCGCAGGAAACCGTCGAATTTGATGACTTCACCCGTGGCTACGAAACGTTCGGGAGCCCCTTCGATCTCGATGTCGACAACCGTGCGTTCGATCTGGGCCGAGGCCATCTGTGAAGCCATCGTTCGTTTCCAGATCAGGTTGTAGAGTCGTTTCTCCTGGGGTGTCCCGTCGATTTCCGAGCGGTTCATATATGAAGGCCGGATGGCTTCGTGAGCTTCCTGAGCCCCTTTGGTTTTGGTTTTGAAGTTGCGGACTTCGCTGTATTTTTCTCCGAATTCCCGGATTACTTCCTCTTTGGCGGCAGCAATGGCCTGTCCCGAGAGGTTGACCGAGTCGGTACGCATGTAGGTGATATACCCCGCTTCGTAGAGGCGCTGGGCTACCGACATGATTTGAGAAACGGACATTCCCAGTTTCCGACCGGCTTCCTGTTGCAGGGTTGAGGTGGTAAAAGGAGCAGGCGGATTGCGTTTGGACGGTTTCTGATCGACGTGCAGCACTTTAAAGGTTGCCGTTTTGCAACGTTCCAGCAATGCCAGCGCTTCTTGTTCCGTGGAAAGGCGTTTATTCAGTTCGGCTTTGAAGGTCGATACTTTTCCTTGGGCGTCTTGCAGCATGAAATCGGCCACGACCCGATAATATTCGGTCGATTGAAAGGCCATGATTTCCCGTTCCCGTTCTACGATCAGGCGTACGGCGACGCTTTGCACACGACCTGCCGAGAGCGAGGGTTTGATCTTTTTCCACAGCACAGGAGAGAGTTCGAAACCCACCAGTCGGTCCAGAATCCGTCGGGCTTGTTGGGCATTGACCAGATTCATGTCGATCGAACGAGGATTTTCGACAGCATGCAGAATAGCGTTCTTGGTAATTTCGTGGAAAACGATTCGTTTCGTGGTTTTGGGGTCGAGGTTCAGGACCTGCGACAGGTGCCATGAAATGGCTTCTCCTTCGCGGTCCTCATCGGAAGCCAGCCAGATGGTTTTAGCCGATTTGGCCAGTTTTTCCAACTCGGCGACCACTTTTTTCTTGTCCGAAGAGATTTCGTAGTGAGGCGTAAAGTTGTCTTGGATATCGATTCCCAGTTCTTTTTTGGACAGGTCGCGGATATGACCGAAGCTTGACTTAACAATATAGTCTTTGCCCAAGAATTTTTCGATGGTTTTGGCTTTGGCCGGAGATTCGACGATGACCAGATTATCCTGCATGTTTTTATACTATATAAAAAAGCGAAAACCTAAAGTAGATCTTTAGGTTTTGGTGATAGGTTTGAGTTATTTCATTAATGTATAGACGACTGTAACCGTTAATGGAGTTGGATTTTCCGCGGTGGGCTCCATCTCCAGCACGACGCCTTTCTGTCCGTATAGTTCCTCGAAGGAGGGCGCTAACATATAGGTCCAACTTTTGACCTCCGGAGCGTCGACGAGATTTTGTATGAAGCGGGTGATATTGAAAGTGTAATTTGTATGTGTACGATTCAAATATCCGCCATAAGGAAGTGTAATAGGATTGTAGGCATCCATTTCATCGGTGTATTCATAGTCTGAAATGGGTGTGAAATTGGGATATTTCGCATACGAACCTATGCGGTTTAAGGCCAAGTCCATATTTTCCGGCGTCGGGTTGTGGATGCCGATACTGAGATAAGCTCCGTTGACCAGCATCAATCGGTAGGGAGCCTGAATCTTGTCTTTCAGAGCCTGAACGAATTCTTCGGTGAAGCGGATATAGGTGGATACCCCGGCCCCTCCTTGGATGTAGCCTAAAGAGACGGTTTTAGAGGTAGGTAATGTATCGTTAAACGTCACATTGGCCAATTCGCTGCCGCTGTAATCGTGTTGATACATATTGAAATTTACCAATGACAAAGATGTCGGATCGAAAGTGTATATGGCACTAATGGCGGTGTCAGTTTGAGCGTCAAGAGCTCGGTGAGTGAAAAATCCCAGAGAAGATGAAGATGGCTCAATCGGAATAGCGGCAGCCTTCCAATTGGAGTTTTCGGCCGGAAGAAGACAAAAACCCGGGAAACGATCAATAAAGAGTGAATCGTTGCCACTTTCATAAATACCTCCAGAATTATCCAACAGACGATTAGCCAAGTTGTCCGCTTTTTCTCCCGTTAAAGGGATGCGAATATTTCCGTGTCCTTTATATTCGAACGTCATGAGAGGTTCGGGATCGATATCCTTCGTAATATCCCGGTTGGTATAATACATGGAATTCGAGTGGAAACGGGTTTTCAGCTCATGAAGTTGAAAAGTTTGAGATACGGTAGTGTCTCCGAAATAAGCTGAAGAATTAACCGTCAGATACAAAACCAGGGAGTCGATTTGAGGATTTTCTCCGAAAGAGAGTTCGTCTACACTAAACCAATAGGGCGCAAATTGTCCCACCCACATGGCCTGAGTTTTCCCGAAGGTGGCATTTTCGGTTCGGCCAACATAACCATAGGTGTGATAGATGGCAGGGAGAGAGTCCTCTTTGACTTGATAAGCGTTGATTCCCGTCACCTCCATTTGGGCAATTTTAAGTTGTTGATCCTGGGGGATCAGACTATTGCCCATTTCATTATCCACTTCCGCACAAGCGGCTGCTCCGATCAACATCCCGAGCAAAGCTCCCTTGATCGAGGATTTGTCGGGCTGATAAGCCAATACGGGTTTGCCGCTTTGGGACAAATATTCCATCAACCTAGCATCGGGTGAGGCTGTTTCCAGAATCACACCGTCTGCATAGCTAAGAACGTACAGCATCAGATTTTGGTATGTAGGATCCGATAAAAGTTCCAATTTTTTCATGGGAACGCCTTCTCCGGCGATTTTGGCCTTGAAGTTTTCGTTCAAAGCATTCGGGAAGACGTCGTCATACAGGGATACGACAATTTTCACTTTTTTGAAAACGGGGTCATCCGCGAAGGTGTTACGCAGGTAGATCGGTACAATGGAAGAGAACCATCCATGCGTATGAACAATGTCGGGATTCCATCTCAGTTTTTTGACCGTTTCCAAGACTCCGCGGGCGAAGAAGATAGCCCGTTCGTCGTTGTCGTCGAAGAAACCGTTTTCATCGGAAACGATGGCTTTCCGGTGGAAATAGTCTTCGTTGTCGATAAAATAGATTTGGACGCGGGCCGAAGGGATGGAGGCGACTTTGATGATCAGTGGATGGTCATTGTCGTCGATGATCAGGTTCATCCCCGAGAGTCGGATCACTTCATGGAGTTGATTTCTCCGTTCATTGATAAGGCCGTAACGCGGCATGAATGTACGGATTTCATAGCCCCGTTCCTGCATGCTTTGCGAAAGGGTGCGGCAGAGCACCGACATGTCGGTTTCCGGAAGATAAGGGGTAATTTCCTGACAAACATATAAAATCCTGATGTTGCTCATTCTGCTATATTAAAATAGTACGGCAAATACAAAGGTACGAATTTTTGACGAGAATACAAGTCCGTTCCCAAAAGAACGGATCGTCAAACCTTAGAGAATCAACATGGCATCGCCATAAGTGCCAAATCGGTATTTTTCTTCTCGGGCCACTTTGTAGGCTTCCATCAGCAGGTCGTAGCCGGTGAAGGCGGCGACCATCATCAGATGGGTGGAGTAGGGCAGGTGGAAGTTGGTGATCATGCAGTTGGCCACGCTGAAGTCGTACGGACAGAAAATAAATTTATTAGTCCAGCCTTCGTACGGTTTCAGCATGCCTTCCGTTGAAACCGAACTTTCCATGGCGCGCATGGTGGTGGTGCCGACGGCACACACTTTACCTCCGGCACGTTTGACCTTATTGACGGCTTCCGCCGTTCCTTCCGGAATGAAAAATTGTTCGGAATCCATTTTGTGTTTGGTCAGGTCTTCCACGTCTACCATACGGAAACTGCCCAAGCCAATGTGAAGCGTGAGGAATTGAAGGTCAACCCCTTTGATTTCGAGACGCTTCATGAGGTGTTTGCTGAAGTGAAGACCGGCGGTCGGAGCGGCTACGGCACCTTCATGGGCGGCATAGATGGTTTGGTAACGTTCTTCGTCGATGGGTTCGACTTTGGAACGGATCCATTTGGGCAGCGGGGTTTCGCCCATTTTGTAGAGGGTTTCCTTGAACTGATCGTAGTCGCCGTCGAACAGGAAGCGAAGGGTACGTCCCCGTGAGGTCGTGTTGTCGATCACTTCGGCCACCAACAGGTCGTCGTCCCCGAAATAGAGTTTGTTGCCGATACGGATTTTGCGGGCCGGATCGACCAGGACATCCCACAGCCGCAGTTCCCGATTGAGTTCGCGCAGCAGGAAGATTTCGATTTCGGCGCCGGTTTTTTCCTTGTTCCCGTACAGACGGGCCGGGAAGACTTTCGTATCGTTGAATACCAGTACGTCCCCCTGTTTGAAGTATTCGATCATGTCTTTGAATACCCGGTGCTTGATTTTTCCGCTTTTGCGGTCGATGACCATCAGACGGGATTCGTCCCGGTTTTCAGCCGGATATTTGGCCAACATGTCGGCCGAGAAGGGATAACTGTACTGTGAAAGTTTCATGAGCGAGGTTTATTTACCAGAGTATCTGTTATTTCAAACAACCTGTTGAAAGGGAAAAACTTCGAGGCGTATTCCGCTTCGAAGAGAAAAATAGTATTTATTATACGTAAAAGTGAGGGATTTGTTTCAAAATTCGCTTTTTTTTGAATTTTTTAGATTCAAACGAGGGGCGAATCATCGACGAAGGGCCTCAGAGATCCGGCCGCTGTCCGAACGTTTGCCGGTAAAAGTAGCTTGCATCTGGGCCCATTGTTCTCCCAGCAGTTGTTCTCCGGCCTCTTCGATCGAATAAGCGTCTTCCACGCGAAATCCTCCGCTCCGGGTGCGGCGCAATGCGGTGAGGTGTCCTCCGCTTTTCAGTCGCAATCCCAGGTCTCGGGCGATGGAACGCACATAGGTTCCTTTGCTGCAACGGATTCGGATCGTTGCATGGGGCAACTCGAAAGCCTCGAGCTGCATTTCGTAGATGTTGATCAGCGCCCGGCGCATTTCGACCTCTTCCCCTTGACGGGCATATTCGTAGGCGCGTTTTCCTTCGATCATTTTGGCTGAATAGACCGGGGGAATTTGCAGCTGTTCGCCTTGCATCGCCTGCAGGGCTTCTTCGACGGCCTCGCGGGTAATGTGTTCGTAGGGGAACGTCTCGTCGATAGGGTGTTCCAGGTCGAAACTCGGGGTGGTGGCCCCCAGTTTCACGGTGGTCAGATATTCTTTTTCTTCCGCTTGCAAGGTTTCTGCCTGTTTGGTGGCCTTGCCGATGCAGATCAATAATAGTCCGGTTGCCAACGGATCCAACGTACCGGCATGACCGATTTTGATCTTGCGGTAACCCAGTTTGCGCAGGACGACTTTCATTTTGCGGACAACGTCCGAAGAGGTCCAGCCCAGCGGTTTGTCGATGGGGAGTACATAGCCTTCCTCGAAGGGTATGTCGGGGTGGAGCGGTTGTTTCAAGCCGTCAGAATTAGTAAATCAGGGAATAAATCAGGGCCCCGGCACCCACACACAGACAGTAGAGGGCGAACCAGATCAGTTTACCGCGTTTGACGATGCCGATCATCCATTTGCAGGCGAGGGTTCCGGTGACGAAAGCGGCAACGGCCCCGGCAATCAGATTGAGCGAGCCTACGCTGTCACCTTCGGCGAAGCTGCCGCCGACGATGTCCAGGAAGTTCATGCCCAGAATCGGGATCAGCACCATTAAGAAGGAAAATTTGGTGACTTCTTCGGGTTTGACGCCCATGATCAGCCCCGTGGAGATGGTCGAACCTGAACGCGACAGGCCCGGCAATACGGCCACCGCCTGGGCGACCCCCATCATTAGGGCGCTCAGCGGGGTCATCATGCGGTTGCGGCGCGGAGCATACTGTGAGAAGGTCAGCAGGGCGGCCGTGATCAGCAGGGTGCATCCGACCAAGGTCATGTTGCTGGTAAAGAGGGCTTCGACGCTGTCTTTGAAGAACAGCCCCACGATCAGCACCGGGATCATCGAGATGCCGATATTGATGATGAAACGCGTTTGTTCGTTCATCTGGAAGCGGAACAGGCCGCTGAGCAGTTGTCCGATTTCGCGCCAGAACACCACGATGGTACTGAGAACCGTAGCTCCGTGAACGGCGACGGTGAAAGCCAGGTTGTTACTTTCGTGAATGCCGAACAGGGCGTTGGCGATCTCTGTCCTGCCCGCGCCGAGAAGCCCCGCAACGATAGCTTCCCACAATTCCATGATACTTTATTCTTCTTTTTGTTTCGGTTTTTTCATGATAGCGTAGATCTCGAACGCGAATCCGGCCAGCACGACGATCGGTGCCAGGGTAATGCGACGAAAACTGAACATTTCCCAATTAAATTCATTGGGGTTATCGCTGCCGCCTCCGGTCATCAGGATGAATCCGATGACAATGATGGCCAGTCCGATCAACATCAGTTTGTAGTTGGTGAAGGTCAACGGCATTTGTCGTTGTTTTTCGCGGAGGTCTTCCGGCGTTTGTTTTGGCGTATTATTCATGATGAACGGGCATTACGGTTTAATAGATATGAATGCTTCCGGCGCGCATACGCAAGAATTTTTGCACGGCGAAGGTAGTAAAAATCAACGAAATGAGAATTCCTCCGATCATTTGAGCAGTGAAAATGGCGATTAGATAGCGTTGGTCGCTGATGAAATTCACTTCAGGCAGGCCCTCGTTCAGGCCCATGATCATCAGCAGCAACATGGCCCACGAGATCAGCCCGGCATACATCCCCTGCAGGATGCTGCTTCCCAGAAACGGTTTCATGATGAACCAGCGGGTGGCTCCGACCAGTTTCATGGTGTTGATGACGTAGCGTTTGGAGAAAATGGTGACCCGAATGGTGTTGTTGAGCAGAATCAGCGAGATGAACAGCAGGGTCGCTCCGAAAAGCAACAGAACCAGGTTGAATTTGTTGATGTTGGAGGTGATTTGTTCGACGACATTCCGCTGATAGACCACTTCGTCCACACCTTCCCAGGTCAGGGCCTCTTTTTCCAGTGCGGCGACATGGTCTTTGTCGGAGGCTTCGGCTTTCAGCGTGACTTCGTAGGAGTCCGGCAGCGGGTTTTCTTCCAGAAATTCCACGAAATTATCGCCCAGATAGGCTTGGAATTCCTGGGCCGCCTCGTCTTTAGAGATATATTTGACGGCGTTGACCGAAGGATGAAGGGTCAGTTTTTGTTGAATGGCTTGTTTGGCTTCGGGGATGGAGTCGTTTTTGAGCATCAGGTAAACGGTGACGTTTTCCTTGATGCGTTCGGTGGCCCCCAGGGCGCTCATGATGAGGTAGCCCACGCCGCCCAGCAGAAAGAGAACCAAAGCGACACTGACCGTGGAGATCAAGTAGGCGTTGCGTACTTTTCGTTTGATGCGTTTATTACTGTCCGTCATGGCGTTGTTTTTTGAGGATCTTGTAAAGAACTACGGCTGCCAAGGATCCCAGCAGCAACAGAGAACATACCCAGGCCACGGTGCTTAACGCGCGGTAGTGCGGAGCCCGGAAGACGAATTCAACCTGGTGGTTGCCGGCCGGAAGGACCATGGCGCGCAACAGGTAGTCGGCCCGGAAATAGGGGGCTTCCTGACCGTCGATGTAAGCGGTCCAGCCTTTCGGATAGTAGATTTCCGAAAAGACGGCTACGCCGGGTTTGGAGGCCGTATAGTCGTAGGTCAGTCGATTGACCCGGTAGTCGGTCAGGGTGATGCGGGCCGTGCTGTCGGCCTGGGGTTGGATGTCTTCGAGGGCTGAGGCAAAGCGTTGATCGACCACGGCCATCCGTTTGGTGTCCATCGAATCCAATGCGGCGATTTCGGAATCAGCCCCTTGGACGATTTGGATCTGGTCGACGAACCAGGCGGCCCCGTTCGCGCCGGGATTCTGCTGTACCTGCAAGGCGCCGTTTTGTTGATCCCGCGTGATAATGTATTTGGTGTTGAGCATGTTGTAAATCCCCCAGTTCATCTGGCTCAGGTGGCGTTCGATCACGTCTTGATAGCGGCGCAGTTTGGCTCCGTGGTATCCGCCGACCGAACGGTGGAAGTAGGAGGTCGTGGCGTCCTGGAACGGGCTGACCGACAGGTTCAGAACGCGGAATCCGGGTTCTTTGTCGGCCAGGATCTGCAGGTCGGCTTCCGTGGGTTTCAGTTGGTTTTGGGCTTCAGGGACGAATTTGTCGGGGTTCAGGTAGCGGAGGTTGACCGGAACCATGTCGGCGATCACCAGTCCGCACAACAGCAGAACAAAAACGCTCTTTTTGAGTTTTTGTGCCATGAACAGCCACAGCACGCCGGAGGATAGCAGTACGAAAATCAGTGAGCGCAGGGCGTCGGCGCGAAGCATTTCGGCGCGTTCCTGCTGCATGGCGGCGGCTACGTCTTGAGGCATCTGGGCATCGACGGGCGAGGCGAAGGAGAAGAGGCTTCCTCCGAACAATAAGAAGAACAGGATGATGCCTCCGACGATGCCGGTCGTGTATTTCAGTCCGCGGCGGAGCCGTTCGGCCGGCAGTTCCTGCGTCCAGATTTGCTGGAGAGTCAGGGCGCCGAGCAGCGGTACGGTCCATTCGACGATGACCAGAATCATTGAGACGGTCCGGAACTTGTTATACATGGGGAAGTAGTTGAAGAACAACTCGGTGAACCACATGAAGTTCCGGCCCCAGGAGAGAAGAACCGCCAGCAGGGTGATGGCGGCGATCCACCACCGGGCAGCTCCTTTCAGAACGAACATCCCCAGTACGGCGATGAACAGAATGACGGCACCGATGTATACCGGGCCCGATGTGATCGGCTGGTCGCCCCAGTAGGCGGGCAGTTGAGTGGCCATGCCTCGGGCGTTATAGGAGATAAGCGCTTTGGCTACCGGTCCATCGTCGCTGAATCCGCCTTCGGAGGTTCCTCCGTACAAGTTGGGAATCAGAAGATTGAAAGTTTCCGTTTTGCCATAGCTCCAGTTGGTGGCATAATCCAGATCGAGACCGTCTTTGCCTTCCATCGAAGAGGCCGAGCTCAGCTCGCTGCCGCCGCGGATGGTTTCCGGGCTGTGACTCTGAATATAGTACAGCATACCGGCGTTGCTGCCCACCGCCAATATGGCCGCCAAAGCCAACAGGCCGGTTGTTTTGGCGAATCGGTTTAAGGCGTGGGCTTTCCAGGCTCGGATCAGTTCACTGATCCAGTACGCCAGCACGATCAGCAGAAAATAATAGGTGATCTGCGGGTGGTTGACGCCGATGAGAATCGATCCGAAAAATCCGGTCAGGGCAGCCCCTATCCAGGCATTTCGTCGGTAGGCGTAGAAGACTCCGCCCAGCATCATGGGGGCGAAGGCCAGGGCCATCATTTTGGTCATGTGTCCGGCCCCGATGATGATGAAGAAATAGGTCGACAATCCATAGGCCAGCGAGGGTGCAAGCCCGATCCACGGATTAACGCCCAGACAGAGCAACATGCAGAAAAAGAAAACCATGGACAGGAAAATCAGCGAAGCTGGCTGCCCCAGGAAATAGAAGGCCTTGGTCAGGGTTCGGATCAGGGTTCCGTCGTATTTGACGTTGATCAGGTAGGCCGGCATGCCCGAAAACATACGCCCTTCCCATTGGGGGTCTTCCCCGTATTGGGCCCGATGTTCTTCGATATCCTGAGTCATGCCTTCATATTGCATGATATCGTGTTGGGGGAGTACTTCGCCCTTGAATTGAGGCGAGAAATAGAACAGGTTGATGACCAGAAAGACGGCCAGTGCCACTCCGTAAGGCAACCAGCGGGTCAAAGCTTTTTGAGATTGCATGGGGTCTTGTTCAAATTGCAGTTTCGGTTGTCAGAACCATAGGGTATCTTGACAACCCGCCATGAAGTTACAAAGTAACGAAAAATTGTTGAGATATGCGATACGATGCCGAGGAAAGAGCTGGTAGTTCGGGTAAAAAAGCCTGAGAGTTATTGAAGTTTTCGGAAAAAAGGACGATATTTGCAATCTATAACTAAGATTCATGTCGAGCTTAGCGGAGATACAGCAGCCCATTGCCGGGAATATTCGTCATTATGAGGCGTTTATCGCTTCCATTCTGCGGAGTGACAATGCTTTTGTTTCGTCTATTTGCGATTATATTCTCGCTCGGCGGGGTAAACAGTTGCGTCCGTTGTTGGTGTTGCTTTCCGCAGCCTTGCACGGGAAAATCGACAGCCGTACCTATACGGGAGCGGCTGTGGTGGAGATGATTCACACGGCTTCGCTGATTCATGACGATGTCGTGGATGAGGCGTTCGTGCGCCGGGGAGCCCCTTCGGTCAATGCGCTGTGGCATTCGCGGACAGCGGTGTTGGTGGGGGACTATATCTTTGCCCGCACCTATCACTCCAGCTTGCGGGAGGGAGCGTGGGATTTGCTGGCGGAAGTGACGCGGGCTATCCACGAAATCAGCGAAGGGGAGTTGATTCAGACCGAACAGTCCGAAACCTTGTCGATTACCCGTCCCGTTTATTTGGATATTATTTATAAAAAGACAGGCTCGCTGATTGGAGCTTGTGGGGCCGTGGGCGCTATGTCGGTGCATGCCGATTCGTCGGCAGTCGATCGGATGCGGGCGTTCGGGGACAATTTGGGGATCGCTTTCCAAATCAAGGACGATATTTTGGACTTTTCTCCGATGGAAGAGACCGGCAAGCCGTCGGGGGGCGATCTCCGGGAACGGAAAATCACCTTGCCGCTGCTGTATGTGCTGGAAAACAGTTCGGATGCCGAGCGGAACAAACTGCTTGACAAACTGAGTCAGGTGCAGGAGCATCCGGAATATGTTGCCGATCTTCAGCAGGTGGTGATCGAGCGGGGAGGTTTGGAGCATGCCCGCGGTTGTATGATGAGTTATCGCGATAAGGCGGTCAGTTTGTTGGCGGATTATCCGGCCTCGCCTGTAAAGGACAGTTTGCTGGGGTTTGCCGATTTTGTGTTGGAACGCAACAAATAGAACGGAGGAAGATCGGAAGAGGGGGTAAGCCGCTCGGGGATCGACCTCGCTGATTTCATATAGGAAACTCAATAAAGATGTTTGAAAATTTAACCGATAAACTCGAACGGTCGTTTAAGATTCTCAAAGGGGAAGGACGTATCACCGAGATCAACGTGGCGGAGAGCCTTAAGGAGATTCGCCGGGCATTGATCGATGCCGATGTCAACTATAAGGTCGCCAAGACTTTTACGGATGAAGTAAAGGCCAAAGCCTTGGGCCAGGATGTGCTCAAGTCGGTCAAACCGGGTCAGATGATGACCAAGATCGTACGCGACGAGCTGGCTCAGTTGATGGGCGGTACGATGACCGATATTCGTTTGGAAGGCAATCCGGCTGTTGTTTTGATCGCCGGTCTGCAGGGGTCCGGGAAAACCACCTTCTCGGGTAAACTGGCCAACCTGATCAAAAGCAAGAAAGGACGTCAGGTGCTGCTGGTGGCCGGAGACGTTTATCGTCCGGCCGCTATCGAACAGCTGAAGGTGCTGGGCGGTCAGATCGGCGTGGAAGTCTACACCGAAGAGGGAAATCAGAATCCTGTGCAGATCGCCGAAAATGCGATTCAGTACGCTCGGGCCAATCATATCAATACGGTAATCGTCGATACGGCGGGTCGTCTGGCCGTGGACGAAGAGATGATGCAGGAGATCACGCGCATCAAGGCGGCGGTTCAGCCGAGTGAAACGCTCTTTGTCGTGGATGCGATGACCGGTCAGGATGCTGTCAATACGGCCCGGGAATTCAACCAGCGACTCGATTTCGACGGGGTGGTGCTGACCAAACTCGATGGGGATACCCGAGGCGGGGCCGCCATTTCAATTCGGGCCGTGGTGAACAAGCCGTTGAAGTTCATCAGCTCGGGAGAAAAAATGGATGCGCTTCAGGTGTTCCATCCCGAACGTATGGCCGACCGTATTTTGGGCATGGGCGATATCGTATCGTTGGTGGAAAAGGCCCAGGAACAGTACGATGAAGAAGAAGCCCGTCGTCTGAAGAAGAAACTGGTGAAGGATCAGTTCAACTTCAACGACTTTTTGACCCAGATCAACCAGATCAAGAAGATGGGGAATCTGAAGGATGTAGCTTCGATGATTCCGGGTGTGGGGAAAGCCCTGAAGAATGTGGAAATTCGGGATGATATCTTCAAGCAGACCGAGTCGATCATCTATTCGATGACGCCGGCCGAACGTGAAAATCCGGCTTTGATCAATGCCAGCCGCAAACAACGTATCGCGAAAGGGAGCGGTACGACTTTGCAGGATGTCAACCGTCTGCTCAAACAGTTCGAAGACACCCGCAAGATGATGAAGGCGGTGGCCAACATGCCCAAAGGGATGATTCCGCGTCTGCGCCGATAGGCCGGACGTGTTTTCCGAGAAAGAGAAAAACCGATTGAAACCATAAATCCGAAATATCTATGACAATTATTGACGGGAAAGAAGTGGCCGCGAAATTGCGCAAGGAGATTGCCGCGGACGTACAGGACTGGAAGGAACAGGGGAATCGGCCTCCTCATCTGGTCGCTATTTTGGTCGGGAACGACGGGGCCAGCCAGACCTATGTGGGACATAAAGAACGGGCATGCTCGGAAGTAGGGTTCCGTTCGACGGTGTTGCGTTTCGAGGCTGACATTACCGAAGAATTTTTGTTGGGGGAAATCGCCAAACTGAATGCCGATCCCGATGTGGATGGTTTCATTGTTCAGTTGCCGCTGCCTAAACACATTTCTGAACAACGGATCAACGAAGCGATCGATTTCCGCAAGGATGTGGACGGTTTTACGCCGATCAATACGGGTCGTATGATGTTGGGTCTGCCGGCTTATCTGCCTGCGACTCCCGACGGGATTTTGGAGTTGCTCAAACACTATAAGATCGAAACGGCCGGCAAACATTGCGTGGTGATCGGTCGCAGCAACATCGTAGGGCGTCCCATTGCCAATCTGTTGTCGCAGAAAGGTTGGGATTGCACGGTGACCATCTGCCACAGCCGAACCAAAGATCTGGCTTCGGTGGTTCGTACGGGCGATATCGTGATTGCCGCTCTGGGGAAAGCCGAATTCGTAACGGCCGACATGATCAAAGAAGGTGCTGTGGTGATCGACGTTGGGATTACGCGGGTACCCAGTGATAAGACCAAGAGTGGTTGGAAACTGTTGGGGGATGTCAAGTTTGACGAAGTAGCTCCCAAGTGCAGTTATATCACACCGGTTCCGGGAGGTGTAGGGCCCATGACCATCATCTCCTTGATGAAAAATACCTTGAAAGCCGCTCATAAAGAAGTTCTGTAGTCGGGCAATCCCTGTCAGAACAGACATTATATAGAAGGAGGCATCTGCATTTTGGCGGATGCCTCCTTTCTTATGGGATTGAGCTTAAAAAGGGAACGGTACGGTTCAGTGCTACTCGGTTCGATGTTGTTTTTGTGCCGGATGCTCCTAGAGATGAGGGGGTATTTGAGTGTTACTCGTAAAAGAGAATGTCTCCGAAGTGGTGTAAAACGAGGTGGATTGTGATGATGTGACAGGAAGGGGGAGTATTTATGATGCTTTCCCCCTTGAGAAGGAGAGGTGAGCCTGAGAAGACGCCGGTGGGGGTGGGTATAGTCCATAAAAAAAAGCCGTCTGCGAGAGACGGCTTTTGTGCTTATAAATAACCGATGATTATTTGTTCAGTTCGGCGATTTGAGCTTTAGCGGTAGCTGCGTTGGGACCTTCGGTTACTTTCTGGTACATTTCGATGGCTTTGGCCTTATCGTTTTTGTTTTGATAAGCAGCGCCCAGCAGGAAGTAAGCGTTGGATTTGTCCAGTTCAGTCGGCTGAGTCGAAGCGGCTTGTTCACCGAAACCGATGACAGCGTCATAGTTTTTCAGGTTGGTAGCCGTTTGCAGACGCATCAGGTTGGCGGCACCGTTAGTCGGATCGAAGGCCAGAATAGCGTCAGTTGCTTTAACTACACCTTCCAGGTCTTGAGCTTCGGCTGCTTTCGAGGCGTCTACCAGCAGGTAGTTGGCCAGAGCGGCTTTAGCCTGGCTGGCTGCTTCGGCATATTTGTCGTGTTTGGCTTCCAGGGCGATGATGTTTTTGTAGATTTCTTCCCCTTTTGCCATTTCGCCTGATTCGCAGTAGCTCTGAGCCAGCAGCATGGCCATTTTGGTGTCGTTGGGGAATTTGGCGTAAGCCCGAGAGAATACGTCGATGGCCTTTGCGTAATCCTTATTATTGAAAGCAGGAGCACCGTAAGCTACATAAACTTTCGGGAAGAGATTGTCGATTTTGGTTTTAGCGGCGGTAACGTTGTATTGATTGGCCAGTTCGTCAGCTTTGTTCAGTGCGGTGATGGCATCTTCGAATTTACCGGCACCGGCAGCCATGGCACCCTGACGGATGTAGCATTCCGGCAACAGTTTCTGAGCCTGAACAACGATATCCGATTCGGGATCGGCAGCTTCACCTTCCGACAGTACGTTTTCCAGCATCGGAATAGCTTCGATGAATTTCTTTTGGTTGATCAGGGCGGCCGCTTCGTTGTACTTGGCCGTTACTTCAGCCGGCAGTTGAGCAAAAGCTACCCCCGTAGTCAGCAGAGCACATGCGAGTGCCGCAGTCATTTTCATTCTATTCATGTCTTTCGTCTAAGTTTAAGGATTTAAGCCCAGCTTTTTTCAGAGTCTGGATATTTGGGATTGAACAAATATAGCGTTTTCTGCCGAATATACAAATCGTCGGGAGCGATTATTTAGCGCAGGGTGTTAAAAAAGCGGTTCATCAGCTCGCGGCATTCGTCCTGAAGAACTCCGCTCCGGATTTCGGTTCGAGGGTGAAATACAGCGGTTTTCAAGCGGGAAAAGCCTCGTTTAGGATCGTCCGTGCCATAGATGACGGCGCCCAGTTGGGACCAGAAGCAGGCCCCGGCGCACATGACGCAAGGTTCGACCGTGACATACAGCCGGCATTGTGGCAGGTATTTCCCGCTGATGGCGGAAGTGGCCGAGGTGATGGCCTGCATTTCGGCGTGAGCGGTCGGATCGCCCAAGGTTTCCACCAGGTTGTGGCCCCGGCCGACGATCTGGTTTTTCCAGACGACGACCGCTCCGATGGGAACTTCGCCCTGTTCAAAAGCCAGACGAGCCTCGGAAATGGCTTGACGCATAAAAAAAACGTCCTGATCTTGTGTGTCGTTCATCAGTTTTTACTACCTTTGAAGTTCGTTTCGGAACAAAAGTATAAAAATTTCGACATATGTACAGAACTCATACTTGCGGTCAGTTGCGCAAGGAAAATATTTCGGAAACCGTTACTTTGGCGGGATGGGTCCAGAAGGTTCGTAATCTGGGTGCCATGACCTTTATTGATATACGGGATCGTTACGGCATTACCCAATTGGTGGTGGAAGAACACGCCACGCCGGCCGTACGGGAAACGGCCTCTTCGCTGGGTCGCGAGTTTGTGATTCAGGCGACGGGTCGGGTCGTGGAACGCAGTGCCAAAAACCCGAAACTCCCGACCGGCGACATTGAAATCGTGGTCGACGAGCTCAAGGTGTTGAATCCTTCGTTGACGCCTCCCTTTACGATCGAAGACCAGAGTGACGGAGGGGATGAGCTGCGTATGAAGTATCGTTTCCTGGATTTGCGACGCAATCCGCTGAAAAATGCCCTGATGCTGCGTCACAAATTGACGCATGAGGTGCGCAGTTTCCTGGATCAGCGCGGCTTTTTGGAAATTGAAACGCCGTATCTGATCGGATCGACGCCGGAAGGGGCTCGCGACTTCGTGGTGCCTTCGCGTATGAATCCCGGTGAGTTCTATGCACTGCCCCAGTCTCCGCAAACCTTCAAACAGTTGTTGATGGTGGCCGGTTACGACCGCTATTTCCAGATCGTGCGCTGTTTCCGGGATGAAGACCTGCGGGCCGACCGTCAACCCGAATTTACCCAGATCGACTGTGAAATGTCGTTTGTGGAACGGGATGATATTCTGGCTATCTTCGAATCCATGGCCAAACACCTGTTCAAAACGTTGTTGAACATCGACTTCCCGGAAGCCTTCCCGCGGATGACTTGGGCCGATGCGATGGAAAAATATGGTTCCGACAAGCCGGATATCCGTTTCGGGATGACCTTTAATGATATTACGAAGTTGGCGCAGGGGAAAGGATTTGGCGTGTTTGATTCGGCTGAATATATCGGAGCGATCTGTGCCGAAGGTTGTGCCGGATACACCCGCAAGCAACTCGATGAACTGACCGAGTTTGTGAAACGTCCTCAGGTGGGTGCCAAAGGAATGGTCTATGTCCGGATCGACGCCGACGGCCATTATAAATCGAGCGTGGATAAATTCTATACGCCGGAAGATTTGGCTGCGTGGGCGGAAGCCTGTGGGGCGAAACCCGGCGATTTGCTGTTGATCCTGAGCGGGCCCCGCAAACAGACCCTGTCTGCCTTGTGTGAATTGCGTCTGGAAATGGGGGCCCGGTTGGGCCTGCGGGATAAGACTCACTTCGCGCCGTTGTGGGTGGTGGACTTCCCGTTGCTCGAATGGGACGACGAAACCCAGCGCTATTATGCCATGCACCATCCGTTCACCTCACCGAAGCTCGAAGATATCGACCTGTTCGATACCGATCCGGGTAAAGTTCGGGCTAATGCCTACGATTTCGTGGTTAACGGGGTAGAAGTAGGGGGTGGTTCGATTCGTATTTTCGACTCGGGTCTGCAGAATAAAATGTTCCAGGTGCTGGGCTTTACGCCGGAAGAGGCGCAGCGTCAGTTCGGCTTCCTGATGAATGCCTTTAAATTTGGGGCGCCTCCTCACGGAGGGATTGCCTTTGGGCTTGACCGTTGGTGCTCGCTCTTTGGCGGAGCCGATTCGATTCGCGATTTCATTGCCTTCCCGAAAAACAACTCGGGTCGCGATACGATGATCGATGCACCGGCTCCGTTGGCTCAAGCACAGCTCGATGAGTTGTCTTTGGATGTGCGTGAAACGGCCAAAAAATAGGGATTGGGCAACCTGATGCAAAAAAATAGAAAAAAATCACCAAAAAGTTTGGAGGTAATGATTTTTTACCTATCTTTGCACTCGCAATCGGGAACAAACAGGTTGCCTACCTAAGGGAGTATAGCTCAGCTGGTTCAGAGCATCTGCCTTACAAGCAGAGGGTCCGGGGTTCGAATCCCTGTGCTCCCACAGTGAAAGAGAGGTTACAGATAGTGACCTCTCTTTTTTTGTGCTTATTGCCGAAAGTATATTAAAGCGGACTGTGAGTTGCCGTCGGATGTTTGTTTACCGGAATGATCGGCAGAGGTACGTAATAGGGAATGTTGGGCGGTTCTGGCAGAATCTTGCTGTTCGGTTTAGATTGGAATGAACTAGGAGCCCCTATATGGTGAATTACGCAGTTTTTTCGCGGATTTTTTGTCCGGCAAGGGCTTGTCCGATTTTTTGAGTGGGATCAGCGTTTTTGGGGTGTTTTTGGGGAAGTCAAGGTTTCGGGGAAGATTCCTTTAAATAATACTTGCTGTGCTTTGCCTAAAGCTACGAGCGGCATGTCGCCTTTCCCGAGAGCCGATAAATAGGCTCGAGTCGCGAAATAGCTCCGGACAATGATGAATTTTTCAGGCAACATGACACCCAGCTGATTGTTCAAAACATCCAGGAGCATATTTTGAAAGTATTTTCGATAATCTGCTTCTGTAAGATTTTTCATAACCAACAAGCATATTTCCCTGGTTGCAGGGGGTGAATATCTCATTTGTTGGATCTGTACGATCCATCTCACGCAGAATCTCCTGCAAAAATGATGACATTTTTGTGTTGTATCGAAGAAATTTTTACATCGGTGGAGGTGTAGCCTGAAATAATGGTGTCTTATATGCTTGTTTTATAGTTGGTTACTTGTGGATTCGGGAGGCTGATTTTTGAGGGGGTATGTAAATGAACGTCTTTTCTCTAAAAGGAGCGGGATAGTGATTGCTATGGTCTGTCGTCGGACTCTGCGCGGGGAAGGCGGCCGATTATAGAGCGGAATGGACCGAGGGGGGTTGGAGCTGGATCGAAGGAAAAACTGAGGCTCTGTGGCGGGAATCATCGGTTGAATCCTGAAATTTCGTTACCTTTGCGTAGCAGTCTTATTGATTTCCTGCGCCGATGACATTTGAACTCTTACATACCGATTCCTCGACGGCCGCACGGGCCGGAATGATGCATACCGATCATGGGGATATTCCGACCCCGATTTTCATGCCGGTGGGTACCGTGGGCAGCGTTAAAGGGGTTTTTCACCGCGATCTGAAGGAAGATGTGGAAGCCCGCATCATCTTGGGAAATACCTATCATCTCTATTTGCGTCCCGGGACCGATATTCTGGAAAAGGCCGGAGGCCTGCACCGTTTCTGTAATTGGGATCGTCCGATTCTGACTGACAGCGGGGGATTTCAAGTCTTTTCGCTGGCGGCCTGCCGCAAAATTACCGAAGAGGGGTGTCGGTTCAGTTCTCATATCGACGGTTCGAAACATCTGTTTACGCCGGAAAATGTGATCGATATTCAGCGCAGTATCGGAGCCGATATTATGATGGCCTTCGATGAATGTCCTCCGGGAACGGCGGAATATCGCTATGCCGAACAATCGTTGAATCTGACGTGCCGCTGGCTGGAACGTTGTTTCCAGCGTTATCGGACGACGGAACCCAAATATGGCCACCATCAGTCCCTGTTCCCGATTGTGCAGGGGTGTACCTATCCCGATTTGCGTCGTCGATCGGCAGAGTTCGTGCAGCAGTTCGATGCCGAAGGATATGCCATCGGGGGATTGGCCGTAGGAGAGCCGGCCCCGGTGATGTACGAGATGATCGAGCTGGTGAACGGTATCTTGCCGCAGGATCGCCCGCGTTATTTGATGGGGGTGGGGACTCCGGTCAATCTGCTGGAGGCGATCGAACGGGGCGTCGATATGTTCGACTGTGTGATGCCGACCCGCAACGGGCGGAACGGCATGCTGTTCACCTCCGAAGGGATCATCAATATTCGGAATCAGAAGTGGCGGGATGATTTTTCTCCGCTGGATCCGGCTGGCTGCAGTTTTGTGGATTACACCTACACCAAAGCCTATCTGCGGCATCTGACGATTGCCGGGGAGATGTTGGCCGCTCAGATTGCCAGTCTGCACAACCTGGCCTTCTATCTCTGGCTGGTCGGGGAGGCCCGTAAGCATATTTTGGACGGAACCTTCGCCGCCTGGAAACCCGTTATGGTCGAAAAAATAGCTCGTCGGTTATGAAAATCAAATTTCCGGGTCTGAAGATCATCGACCGCTATATCATCCGCAAATTCCTGGGGACCTATTTCTTTGCCATCGGGTTGATCATCATTATCGTGGTGATTTTCGACGCGGTGGAGAAAATCGACGATTTTATTGAGATGAAAGCGCCGCTGTCGGCCATCGCTTTTCAGTATTATCTCAATTTTATTCCCTTTTTCATCAATCAGTTCAGCGGGCTGTTTACATTTATCGCGGTGATTTTCTTCACCTCCAAGATGGCTTATAACACTGAAATCATTGCGATTCTCTCCAGTGGGGTGAGTTTCCGACGGTTGATGTGGCCCTATTTTGTGAGTGCGTTTGCCATTACGGCCCTGAGTCTGGTGCTGAATCTGTATGTGATTCCGGGAGCCAATTCGCGTCGGCTCGATTTCGAGATGCAATATATCAAGCGGATGAGCAACATGAAGTTCGATCCTCATATCTATCGGCAGATCGAACCGGGAACGTTTGTCTATATCCGCAATTTCACGGGAAATAACAATCAGGCCAGCTATTTTGTCTTGGAAACCTATCAGGACGGGGCGATCGTTTCGTCGCTGGAGGCGGCCAATGTGACGTATAATCCGGAAACGCGCCGTTGGAGCGCTCCCAAAAGCATTCACCGGACTTTTGAAGGAGAGGTCGAATATTTCGATGATTCGCAACCGTTGGATACTTTGATTAACCTGGAAACGACGGAGTTGGGGAAAGTGGAAGAATTGGTAAAAACCATGCGGATCGGGCGGCTGAATCGATTTATCGAACAACAGCGCGCCAAAGGGTCGGATATGATCGCTCGGTTCGAGGTGGAACGCCAGAATCGTTTTTCGTTCCCGATATCCACGTTTATTTTGACGGTGATTGGGGTGTCGCTTTCTTCTCGGAAAGTGAGGGGCGGAACCGGCCTGCACATTGGAGTCGGTATCGTGCTCTGCTTCTCGTTTATCCTGTTCAGTCGTTTTGCCGATGAATTTGCGAAGAGCGGGATGTTGCCGCCGGTGATTTCGGTCTGGATGCCGAATGTGCTCTATTCGTTTATTGCGGTCTATCTCTACAAGAAAGCTCCGAAGTAGTCGGCCGATGTTATAAAAAGTGTCCGTTTGCGGACGGGGAATGTTATATAAAACAAAAGCGGGAGAACGTTTCTGTGTTCTCCCGCTTTTTGTATTATGGGGCGTGAATTTTTTAGCGTTTGGGTGGTTTGGGGATGACCAGTTGTCGGGTGATTTCGGCTAGTCGGTCTCCTTCCTGTGCCCAGGGAACGTCGTCTTTGTGACAGACGTACAGATTGAGGGTGTATTTGCCCGGTTTGAGCCCATCCAGTGAAGCACGGATCTCCTGGCTGGTCTGGGGGGCAATGGCGGCGGGAATGATCCCTTCCTTGACAATCTTTTTCCCGGAAAGAACCGTGTAGCCGATGCGGAAGTTGCTCAGGTTGGCGATCTGGTAGCCGTTGCGTAAGATGGCTCCGTCGGGCCGTGAACTTTCGCTGAATCGGGTTTCGGCAGGCAGAACCGGGGTGGCACGCCACTCTTCGGGGGTGCCGAAATGAAGCGCATAACGTTTGTCGGAAGCGTTGCGGTCCGAGGGGTTCCCCACAACCATATCCGTATTCCATTGGGCGCCGGCTGCTTGATAGATGATCGGGCGATCGGGTTCCAGCTCTTTCAGCTTCAAATAGGCTTCATAGGTGTTGTATCCCTGTCCGGCCTGTCCCCCCAAAGAGAACATGATCACCGAAGGGTGATTTTTCGAGGCATAGTACATGTCGGAGACGCGGTCGATGTAAGTTTTGGCCCACAATGTGTCGTTGGCCGGCGTACCTCCGATCTTGAGGTCTTCTCCGCTCAACCGGCTGTCTAGATTGGCCTGGTCGCAGACATAGAAACCGTACAGGTCGCACAAGTCATAAAAAATCTTGTGTTGAGGGTAATTGTTGACACGCAACAGGTTGATGCCCAATTTCCGTAGTTGGGCCAATTCCTGGCGTAAGGTCTGTTCGTCCGGAGGACAGGTGTAGTCGATGGCCCGGATTTGAAGCGGTCGTCCGTTGATCGAGAGGCCTTGTTCGTTGAAGGCGACTTCACGGAACCCGATTTTGAAAGAGGTGTATTCCGTAAAGCGGCCTTCGTGTTGGAGGCGCAGAGCAACGGTGTAGAGTTTGGGACTCTCATGGCTCCAGGAGTCGATGTTGGGAATGTTGGCGAAGAAGCGAACCGTATCTTCGCGCCGCATGTCGAAGCGGGCATCCCTTTTCCCGGAGGAGACTTTGGTGCTGTCGGGGGCGTATAGATCGTAATAAACGGTCACTTGTTTGGGGTTCAGTAGGTGGGTTTTGACAATAACCCCCAGGTTGAACAGTCCGCTGGTGCCGTCCGGGGCAAAACGGGTGTCGATTACGTAATCGCGCATGCGCACTTTGGGCTGGGAAAAGATGTATACATCTCCGGTAATGCCGGTGCCTCGGGCCGTAGACTGATTTTCCAGCATCGTAGAGGCCGGATCGGCATAGGCGATGATCGACAGGTGGTTTTTCCCCTCTTTGACCAGTTTGGTAAGGTTGAATTCGGCGGCGGACTGGCTGTTTTCGAAATAACCGGCCTGGCGTCCGTTGACAAATACGTAATAAGCCCGGTTGACCGGCCCGACATGGACAAATACCTCCCGGTCGATCCAGGCAAACGGCATTTTGAATTCGGTCCGATAGATGGCGCCCCAGGCGTCGTCGGGCCGACGAGAGGGAACCGGAGTCGTGCCCCAGCCGCTCAGATCGGCTTCGATGGCCGTCAGGGTGGTGTCGATCTGGGTCGGGGACGGGAACAGTTTGACTTTCCAGGTGCCGTTGAGCCATTGGATGTAGGTCGAAGAGGCGATGTCGCCTTTCAGGGCCAGTTCCATGTTGTTATAGGGCAGCAGCGGATAGCGGGTCTCGTCATTTCCTAGTGCGATGACTTCGGGGTCCTGCAGCGGATCGAGTTGAGGCGATTGAGCCGCCAGTGACCCCCAGGTCAGCAACCAGACGGACAGAATCAATATCTTTTTCATAGGATGGATCTTTGGTTCTTTGGCAAAGATAGGAAAAGAGTCGAGAAGATGATTCTTTTCGGGCAAGAAAGGCGGTGTTTGGCGGAGGGGCGGCAGGGACGACAGAAAAGTAACATGCCCGGAGATCGAGGAAAAGTCTCCGGGCATGTGTGAGTCTCCGCTTCCTTTGCGTGATTCGAAGCGGCGGATTTATTTGTTGAACAGAGTCTCGGCGATGGCGATCATACTCAGGTTGATCAGGGTGCGCGAGCTGGCGTTTTCGGGAACCAGGTGAACGTTGGCCTTGTTGAGCCCCATCAGGATCGGGCCGTTCACTTCGGCACCCCCCAGCATTTCAACCAGCTTGTAGGAGATATTGGCCGCAGCCAGGTTCGGGAAGATGAAGGTGTTCACTTCGCGGTCACCCAGCTTGTTGAAGGGGAAGCGTTTGGCTCTTGCTTGCGGATCGAGAGCCACATCGGCCTTCATTTCGCCTTCGACCAGCAGGTCGGGATGTTCGGTTTGCAGAATTTCGACAGCCTGACTTACTTTCTTGGCCATAAGGGCCTTGTCGGTCCCGAAGTTGGAGTAGGAGAGCATGGCGATCACCGGTTCAATCCCGAAGCTGCGAACGGTTTTGGCGGCCATCAGGGCGATTTGGGCCAACTCTTCGGCGCCGGGCGTGGCATTCACCGCCGTGTCGGCAAAGAACATCGGGCCGTGTTTGGTGGTGACGATGCGCATGGCGGCCAACAGGTCGTTTTGTCCCGGTGCAAACAGTTGGCGTACCGGACCCAAGGCTTCGGTGTAGTTGTGGTCGTATCCCAGCAGCGTGGTGTCGGCGTCGCCCGCCGCTACCATCATCAGCGTGAACCAGTCGCGTTTGCGCATGTATTTGAGTGCCTCTTCGTGGCTGATCCCCTGTCGGCTCATTTTGCTGTACAGCAGGTCGGCATAACGAGCCCGGCGTTTTTCTTCGGCGTCGCTGCGGAAATCCACGATATAACGGTGGTCGATCGACATGTTATGTTCGGCCAGCAGGGCGTCGATTTTGGCGGTGCTGCCGATCAGAATCGGGGTGGCGATGTTGTCGGCCAGCAGATGCAGGGCTGCCTTCAGGCTGCTGAGGCTTTCCCCTTCGCTGAAGGCGATGCGGCGGGGCGTAGAGGTCAGGGCCATGGTGCGGATCGAGCGCATCAGTTTGTCGTCGCGGCCCATGCGGCTTTCCAGTTGGTGACTGTAAGCTTCCCAGTCGGTGATTTTGTGACGAGCGACACCCGATTCGATGGCAGCTTTGGCCACGGCTACCGAAATGCGGGAGATCAATCGCGGGTCGAGGGCCTTGGGAATCAGGTATTCGCGGCCGAACGAGATGTTGGAGTCGTTGTAGGCGGCGGCCACCATGTCGGGAACCGGTTCTTTCGCCAGTTCGGCCAGGGCATGAACCGCTGCAATCTTCATCTCTTCGTTGATTTTGGTGGCGCGTACGTCCAAGGCGCCCCGGAAGATGTAGGGGAATCCCAAAACGTTGTTCACCTGGTTGGGATAATCCGATCGGCCCGTAGCGAAGATGATGTCAGGGCGTGACGCCATGGCATTTTCATAACTGATTTCGGGGTTGGGGTTGGCCAGCGCGAAAACAATAGGATCGGCGGCCATGGTGCGAACCATTTCGGGGGTCAGCACATCGGCGACAGACAGACCCAAGAAAACGTCGGCTCCGGCGATGGCCTCTTCCAGGGTGTTGATGTCCCGGTCGGTGGCGAAGGCGGCTTTGGTGGCGTTGAGGCCTTGGCGTTTGGTGTTCAGTACCCCCTTGCTGTCACACATGACCAGATTTTTGGGGTCTACACCTAAGGCGATATAGAGTTTGGCGCAGGATACGGCAGCTGCACCGGCCCCATTGACGACGACTTGAACGTCGCGAATGTTTTTGCCGGCAATTTCCAGGGCGTTGAGCAGGGCGGCAGCCGAAATGATGGCGGTGCCGTGCTGGTCATCGTGCATGACCGGAATCGACAGTTCTTCTTTGAGGCGTTCTTCGATGATGAAGCATTCGGGGGCCTTGATGTCTTCGAGGTTGATCCCACCGAAAGTCACCGAAATGTTTTTGACGGTTTCGATGAATTTTTCGGTATCCTGGGTGTTGACTTCGATGTCGAATACGTCGATGTCTGCGAAGGTTTTGAATAGCAGGCCTTTCCCTTCCATGACCGGTTTCCCGGCCATGGCGCCGATGTTGCCCAGGCCCAAAACCGCAGTACCGTTGGAGATAACGGCTACCAGGTTTCCTTTGGCGGTGTATTTATAGGCGTCTTCCGGGAGAGCGTCGATTTCCAGACAGGGTTCGGCGACCCCCGGCGAGAAGGCCAAAGAGAGGTCTTTCTGGGTGCTGTACGGTTTGGTGGGAACGACCTCGATTTTACCGGGCCGTCCGTCGGCGTGATAAGCCAGCGCTTCTTCTCGTTTGTTGGTTTCGTTATTTTCCATGAAGCAGGTAGTAATTTTATTGAATGAACGATTGGGTAAAACGGCGCTCGAAAATTCGAGGTTTCTCGTTTCGACGGAATGGTCGGCAGGGAAAGAGAATTAACGATTTTCGCCTAAATCGGGCCTCTTTTTTACCGGAGTGATGAAATTTGTTATCTTTGCAACATTTCGGCGTGAAAAACCGCTTTAAATCTTGTTTTGAGGGCTTTTCCGTCAAGGCCAAATTTGCGCTAAATTACGATTTTTTTTGAATAGATGATCTCTTTGCCTCGATTAAATTTGCCCGCTGTTGTTTTTAGAATTCGGCGGAGTGCCGGGGTGGCCCGCATTTGGGATCCCTTGCGAGGACAGTGGCTGGTGCTGACGCCCGAGGAGTGGGTGCGGCAGCACATGATTCGTTACCTGATCGAAAAGCGGGGGGTGGAGGCGCATTATATCGTGCAGGAATATCCCGTATCGTTGAGCGGAATGGCTCAGCGGGCCGACATCGTGGTGATGGACAAAATGGGAAAGCCGGCTCTGTTGGTGGAGTGCAAGGCGCCGGAAATTTCGGTGTCGAGGCGTGAAAATCGAATCGTGTTCGATCAGGCTGTGCGTTATAACAGCGTGGTGGGGGCTTCGTATGTGGCCGTAACCAATGGGATGGAGATCGAATGTTATGCCTTGAATCGGGAGACGTTACATTACACCGCGTGTGAAACGCTGCCCGATTTCTCAGCTTTTTATGGGGTTTAGCAACTGGAGCATGTATTCATCCTGCCAATCCGCCGTGGTGCGGGTCCATTCCCTTTTGAGTCCGATGATCGAAAATCCTTTGCTTTTGAACAGGGCCAGACTGCGGATGTTGTTCGAGGCAATGTTGCAGTAGAGCTGGTTGAGCTGCAGTACCTGAAAGCAATACCGGATCAGGAGCGAGAGCGCCTCTGAAGCAAATCCTTTCTGTTGATCTTGTTCGTGGTAGATCAGAATGCCTACCCCGGCCCGGGCGTTGTACGGGTCGAGGTCGAACAGGTCGATCGCCCCGACAGGTTTGCCACTGAGTTTCGATTCGACGATCAGGCGCAACTGGCGGGTCTCATAGATGTCGCGACTCTGATCTTCGATAAATCGTTTGAGCATGTATTTGGAGAAAGGCGCAATTGTGTTGCTGACTTTCCAAACGTCGGTGTCGTTTTCCCACTTATAGAGAATATCGATGTCTTCGGGTTCCAGGGCTCGTAGTTTAACTCGTTCGCTTTGTAACAGATCCATGGGTGGAAGGCTGTTTGAGGGTTGGTGTGAAAATGTTTCAGGGCGGTTTTATTGGCCTGTTATAATCCGATGATCTTGTTCCGGATGAGCATGGAGGCTCCCAAAGCACCGATGTTGTCATCCAGCTGGGTGGTGCGGAACAGCGTGTCGTTGTAGACCAATCGCAGTGAATATTTATTGACGGCCGATTTGAGCGGCAGCATCAGATAGTCGCCGGCATTGGCCAGGTAACCGCCGATGATCACCTGTTCTGGGTTGAAGATGTTGATCAGAAAGGCGATACTCTTTCCGATTTTTTCGCCGGCCTCTTCGATCAGCTCGATCGACAGGTTGTCGTCGTTACGGGCGGCATTGATGATGTCGGTGATGTGAATTTTATGAGTCTTGCGGTATTGGTCGATCAGAATGGTGGTGCGTCCCTGTTCGATTTGGGCGATCATTTTGTTCTCGATGGCGATCCCCGAAACCTCGGTTTCCAGGCATCCTTTCTTGCCGCAGTCGCAGATGATTTCGTTATCGAAAAACGGAGTGTGGCCGAATTCGCCGGCAAAGCCCGAGTGTCCGTAGTAGAGTTTGCCGTCGACAATGATCCCGATGGCCATCCCGCGACTCAGGTTGAGGTAGATGATGTTCTTTTCGTCTCCGGTGCATCCGGTGGTGTATTCGCCGTAGCATTTGGCACGGGTGTCGTTCTCGATCAGAACCGGGTGCTTGAGTCGTTGTTCCAGAATTTCGCTGAGTGATTGGGCGTTGGATGTAAAGTATTTGTAGCTTCGGCCGGTGTTGGGGTTGACTCGTCCGACAATGCAGACACCGATACCCAGCAACTTGTTTTTATCGACGCCCGATTCATCCAGAAATGCCTTGATTTTTTGGCAAATGCTTTCCAGACATTCCGGGGTGTCGTCCAGTTGGAAATCAAGATCCCGATGGGCGGTGATGATATGGTTTTTCAGGTCGGTGACAACAGCAACGAGTTGGTCGCGGCTGATTTCGATGCCGGCGAAGTAGATGGCCGAGTCGGTCAGTCCGAAAATATTGGGACGTCGCCCGCCGTTGGTTTCGATTTTACCCAGGTCGGTGACGATGTTTTCTTGCAGCAGTTCTTCGACCAGTTTGGTGACGGTCGGAATACTGATGTGTAGTTCTTTGGAGAGTTCAGCCAGGGTGCATTGTCCCTGAAGGGCCAGGTGGGCGATGATGTTTCGTTTGAGAATATTGTTTTTCTGGACGATGCCTTTGGCGTTTTCTTGTGAAGGGGTGTTGAAAAAATCTAACAGTGAAATCATACAAGATCACTTTTGAAATCGGAAAAATTTTACAGAGACAAAAATAATAATATTTCTATTTGGTCGGGTGATTGTTAATAAAAATTTATAAAAACACTGTAATGTGTATGGTGTAGAACGAAAAAACCGCCCTTGAAAAAGAGCGGTTTTTGGAATATTTCAAGGCCTGAACGGAGTATCCCGTCCGGGCTGTAAGTCGGTTTAGAGAGATTGTTTGGAGGTAGCTTCCATGGCGCGATCCACTTTTTTGATCAGGCCTTGCAGTACCGAGCCCGGGCCGAGTTCGGTGAACGAAGTGGCGCCGTCGGCGATCATGTTCCGTACGATCTGGGTCCAGCGTACCGGAGCGGTCAGTTGGGCGATCAGGTTGGTTTTGATCTCTTCGGGATCGGTGTGAGGTTTGGCGTCTACGTTCTGATAAACCGGGCAGATGGGTTTAGCGAAGGGAGCGGCCTGAATGGCGGCTTCCAGTTCGA
This sequence comes from Alistipes sp., assembly GCA_019422485.1. GTDB lineage: Bacteria > Bacteroidota > Bacteroidia > Bacteroidales > Rikenellaceae > Alistipes_A. The sequence continues at coordinate 36,886 of JAHZDG010000008.1, forward strand.
CCCGTGCGGGTTCCATCAGCGGAGAGTGGAAGGCACCGCCTACATTGAGTTTCAGGGCGCGTTTGGCACCGGCTTCGGTCAGTTTGGCGCAGGCTTCGGCGATGGCTTCATTGGTGCCGGAGATTACCAACTGGCCCGGGCAGTTGTAGTTGGCCGGAACGACGATGCCGTCGATGGAGGCGCAAACTTCTTCTACCTTTTCATCGGGCAGGGCGATGATGGCTGCCATGGTCGAGGGGTTCATTTCGCAGGCTTTCTGCATGGCCATGGCACGTTTCGATACCAGGGTCAGACCGTCTTCGAAGCTGAGGGCTCCGGCGGCAACCAGGGCGCTGAATTCACCCAGTGAGTGGCCGGCTACCATATCGGGGGCAAATTCGGCTCCGATGGATTTGGCCAGGATGACCGAGTGCAGGAAAATGGCCGGTTGGGTCACTTTGGTCTGTTTGAGTTGTTCGTCGGTGCCGGCGAACATGATGTCGGTGATGGAAAAGCCGAGAATGTCGTTGGCTTTATCGAACAGTTCTTTGGCCATGGGAACGTTGTCGTAGAGGTCTTTCCCCATGCCGACGAATTGTGCTCCCTGTCCCGGGAATACGAATGCTTTCATAGCTTTATCAGGTTAATTGTTTTTTTGAGGTTTTCCGGGTCGTTGTCGAGCAAAACGTGCTCGGAAGGTCTCCTTTCCGGAAAAAACCGCAGGCAAAGATAGTGATTTTTCGTGATTTCCTTTCCGGTTTGTCAGAGGGCTTGTCTGCAGCCGGTTGAATCCCGGAGAAATGGGCGCGCAGGGGGCTGAATCTGCGCGAAACCCGGAGAATCGTCCGTGGAAAAACGGAAAAATTGTGTTAAATTTGCAAGATTAAAGGTGCAATGCTCGAATTTCATGAAATCGATTTGTTATTATTTCGGCTTCGTCGTTTTTACCCTGATTTGTTTCGTGCCTTTTTCGCTCCTGTTTTTTCTGACCGTCTTGTTCGATCGGGAGCGGGTCGTGCTGCATTATGCCTCCCGGTTCTGGTCGTGGGGTATTTACCGGCTGTGTCCGTGCTGGCATGTCAAGGTCGAAGGCAAAGAAAAGGTGGGCGATGTGCGTAATTACGTGATTGTAACCAATCACCAGTCGATGTTGGATATTCCGCTGATGTATGTTTTGCCGCTGACCTTCAAGTGGGTGTCCAAACGGGAGGTGATGCGTATGCCGATTTTCGGCTGGGTGTTGCAGATGCACGGCGATATAGCCATCGAAAGGGGTTCGAGCGGAAGTACCCGCCTGTTGATGCGTCAGGCCAAAGAGATTCTGGATCGGGGCAAGACTTCGGTGATTGTCTTTCCGGAGGGGACTCGCTCCAAAACCGGTCGGGTAGGGCGTTTTAAAGAAGGAGCGTTTGCCGTGGCGAAATATGCCGGTGTGGGCATCCTGCCGGTGGTGCATGAAGGAAACGGCTCGGTCGTGGAGGGTTGGAAAGTGCGGATGCCGCATCGCTTCCAGGTGAAGGTGCTCGATCCGATTCCGGCTGCAGAGGTGGCGGCTCTTTCCGAACGGGACCTGACCCGGATGGTGAATGAACGGATTCTGGCCGAACATCGGGCCATGCGTCCGGATCTTTATGAAAAAGAACAGAATAAGGAATCATAAATACGATGAGCGTAGCAGCGAATTACGGGGACGAACATATTCAGACCCTGGACTGGAAGGAGCATATCCGTCGGCGTCCGGGGATGTATATCGGTAAATTGGGGGACGGGACCTCGGTCGATGATGGGATTTATATCCTGATCAAGGAGGTGCTCGACAACTCCATCGACGAATATATGATGGGCTTCGGGAAGAGTGTCGAAGTGACCATCGAACAAGGGAAGGTGACGGTCCGGGACTATGGCCGGGGTATTCCGTTGGGTAAGTTGGTCGATGTGGCCTCCAAGATGAATACCGGGGCAAAATACGATTCCAAGGCCTTTAAAAAGTCGGTAGGGCTCAATGGGGTCGGGATCAAGGCGGTCAATGCGCTTTCGAGTCGTTTTGTGATTTGCAGTGTGCGGGACGGTGAGGCGCGGACGGTGACCTTCGAAGCCGGCAACGAAATCTCGGACGTGCAGGAGAGCGGGGTTACCGACAAGAACGGTACCTGCGTGAGCTTTGTGGCGGACGAGAGTGTGTTCGGACCCTATGCCTACCATATGGAATATGTGGAGTCGATGCTCCGCAACTATACCTACCTGAATGCCGGGTTGACCATCAAACTCAACGGTCAGTCGTTTCTCTCCAAAAACGGATTGTTGGACCTGTTGCAGGAGAACCTGAACGAAGAACCGCTTTATCCGCCGATCCATTTGACGGGGGAAGACATCGAGGTGGTGCTCACTCACGGTCACGGCTACGGGGAAACCTACTATTCGTTTGTCAACGGACAGCACACCACCCAGGGCGGAACGCATCAGGCGGCCTATCGCGAGGCGCTGGCGAAGACCATCAAGGAGTTTTATCGCAAGGATTTCGATGCGGCCGATGTGCGGACTTCGATCATTGCGGCCATCAGCATCAAGGTCGAAGAGCCGTTGTTCGAGTCGCAGACCAAGACCAAACTCGGCTCAAAGGACATGGGACCTGACGGGCCCACGGTGCGCAACTTCGTGATGGACTTCTTGAAGACAGAGCTGGATAATTACCTGCACAAACACGCTGAAACGGCCGATATTCTGCTCAAGAAGATTCAGGAAAACGAAAAGGAACGTAAGGCGATTTCGGGGATTCAGAAAAAGGCCCGGGAGATGGCCAAGAAGGTGAGTCTCAATAATAAGAAATTGCGGGATTGCCGCATTCACCTGACCGATAAGAACGAACGGGCCGAAGAGTCGATGATTTTCATCACCGAAGGGAATTCGGCCAGCGGGTCGATCACCAAGTCGCGGGATGTGAATACGCAGGCGGTCTTTTCGCTGCGGGGAAAACCGCTCAACAGCTATGGGCTGACCAAAAAGATCGTTTACGAGAACGAAGAGTTCAACCTGTTGCAGGCGGCGCTCAACATCGAAGAGGATATGGATAATCTGCGTTACAACAAGATTATCATCGCCACCGATGCCGATGTCGACGGGATGCATATCCGCTTGTTGCTGATGACCTTCTTCCTGCAGTTTTTCCCCGATGTGATTCGCGGCGGGCATCTTTTTATCCTGCAGACGCCGCTGTTCCGGGTGCGTAATAAAAAGGAAACCCGCTATTGTTACAGCGAAGAGGAACGTCAGAAAGCGATTGCGGCCTTGGGGCCCAATCCCGAAATCACCCGATTCAAAGGGTTGGGGGAAATTTCGGCCGACGAGTTCAAGGAGTTCATCGGCGAAAACATGCGTCTGGACAAGGTGCGCATGACGAAAGAAGATCCGGTGTCGGATCTGCTGGAGTTTTATATGGGTAAAAATAGTGCGGAGCGTCAGGGATTCATCATCGGGAACCTGCGTATCGAAGCCGATTATATCGAAGAGTTGATTTAGTATGAGTACGATAGACGATAAAGAACATCTTTCGGAAGAATCCCTGGATGGAGCTCAGTCTGTGGACGAACTGTCGGCGGCGGAGGTTGCCGCCGAAGGGTCGGAAGGCGGAGCTGACGGGTCGGAAAACGTGACCGAGGAGTCGGCAAGCGTGACCGAAACGCTTCCGGGCAAACCGGGTAAGTTCGATCGCCTGATGGCCGAAGCGGCCGGGCGGAAGAAACTGACGGGGATGTATAAGGACTGGTTCCTGGATTATGCCTCCTATGTGATTCTGGAACGTGCCGTTCCGCATATCGAAGACGGGTTGAAACCGGTGCATCGCCGCATCCTGCACGCTATGAAAAAGATGGATGACGGTCGCTACAACAAGGTGGCCAACATCATCGGTTCGACCATGCAGTATCACCCGCACGGGGATGCCTCCATCGGAGATGCCCTGGTGCAGTTGGGGCAGAAAGACCTGCTGATCGATTGCCAGGGAAACTGGGGAAATATCCTGACGGGGGACGAGGCGGCTGCGGCCCGTTATATCGAAGCCCGTTTGTCGAAATTTGCGTTGGAGGTGGTTTTCAGTCCGAAAATCACCGAATGGATGCTGTCGTACGATGGCCGTAACCAGGAACCGGTAACGTTGCCGGTCAAATTCCCGTTGCTGTTGGCTCAGGGCGTGGAAGGGATCGCCGTGGGGCTGGCCTCCAAAATCTTGCCGCACAATTTCAATGAACTGCTCGATGCCTGTGTGGCTTACTTGCGGGATGAGCCGTTCGTGTTGTATCCCGATTTCCCGACCGGAGGTCTGGCCGATGTCAGCCGTTATAACGACGGGTTGCGGGGCGGGACCGTGAAGGTGCGGGCCCGGATCAACAAGATCGACAAACGGACGCTGGCGATCACGGAAATTCCCTATGGAACGACCACCGAGTCGATCAAGGATTCGATCATCAAGGCCAACGAAAAGGGCAAGATCAAGATCAAGAAGGTCGATGACAATACGGCCGATACGGCTGAGATTATTATCCACGTGAGCAACGACGAATCGTCGGACAAGACGATCGATGCGCTGTATGCTTTTACCGATTGCGAAGTGTCGATTTCGCCCAACTCATGTGTGATTATGGATGAAAAGCCCCATTTTATGGGGGTCAGCGAAATCCTTCGGCGCAATGTGGACCATACGCGGGATCTGTTGCGCCGTGAGTTGGAACTTCGTTTGAGCGAGCTGGAGGACGATTGGCACATGTCGTCGTTGGAAAAAATCTTTATTGAGGAGAAGATTTTCCACGATATCGAGGAGTGTACGACCTGGGAGAGTGTGCTGGAGACTATTGATGCTGGATTGGAACCTTTCAAGCCGCGTTTGCGTCGTCCGGTGACACAGGACGACATCATTCGCTTGACGGAGATCAAGATCAAGCGCATCTCCAAGTTCGACAGTTTCAAAGCCGATGAACATATCAAAGGCGTGGAAGAGGAGATCCGGACGGTGAAAGACCATCTGGCTCACCTGACCCAATATACGATCGACTACTTCCTGCGGATCAAGGAGAAATATGGCAAGGGCCGGGACCGCAAGACCGAGTTGAGGGAGTTCGACTCCATCGAGGCGACCAAAGTGGTGGTGGCCAATGCCAAACTGTATGTCGACCGGGCCGAAGGTTTCTTCGGGATCGGAGCGGCGATGAAAAAGGACGAGTTCGTGTGCGATTGTTCGGACATCGACGATGTGATTGTTATCACCAAGGAGGGGAAATACATTATCACCAAGGTGTCCGAAAAGGCGTTCTTTGCGAAGAATATCTACTATATCGGGGTGTTCAAACGCAATGATGAGCGGACGATCTACAACGTCTTGTATCGGGATGGCCGCAACGGGCCGTTGATGATGAAGCGTTGCGCCATCAAGGGGATCACCCGCGATCGGGAGTATGACCTGACCAAAGGAACGCCGCGCAGCGAAATTCTCTATATGAGTGTCAATCCCAACGGGGAGGCTGAGGTGTTGAAAGTCTATTTCAAACCGCGTCCTCGTCTGAAGAAACTGATTGTGGACCTGAACTTCGGGAATCTGGCGATCAAGGGGCGGCAGTCGCAAGGAAATCTCTTCTCTCGTTATGCCATCCATAAGATCGTGCTCAAGGAGCGGGGTGCCTCGACCTTGAGTGGGCAGAATGTTTGGTACGACGACGAGATCCGCAAGCTTAATACCGACGGCCGAGGAGAATTGTTGGGTGAATTTGTCGGGAATGACAAGCTGTTGGTGATGACCGCTAAAGGTCATTATTATACGACGGGGTATGATCTGGGGGTTTATTTCCCGGAAGATACCATCCGGGTTGAAAAATACGACAGCCATCGAATCTATTCGGTGGTTTATTACGACGGCGAACAACAATATTATTATGTCAAACGTTTTGCCGCTGAATCGGGCGACAAGACTCAGGTCTTTGTCGAAGATACGCCGGGATCGCGGATCGTTTGCATCAGTCGGGATGATTACCCCTGTCTGGAAGTGATTTACGGCGGTCATAATGCCGGTCGTCCGGCCGATCGGATCGACGTGGAAGGGTTCATTGGGGTGAAGAGCCACCGGGCCAAAGGGAAACGGGTGACTACGCTGGATGTCGATACGCTGCGGTTCGTGGAACCGTTGGATAAGGGTCCTCGTCCGGAAAATGAAACGGAAGATGATCCTGAAGAAGCTTCAGAATTCGCTGAAATGGAGGCGAATGCCACGGAGAATGAAATTTCGGATCGTCCGGCTGTAACAAAACCGGAAGGGGAACGTTCGACAAAAGAAACAGAAACGCCCAAGAATTATCTTCCGGGAGAGAGTGTGGAGTTTGATATTGCATCCGACGAAGACTCGGAGGAGGCGGATAACCGACAAATGGAACTTTTCTGAAGATGTTGATTTTTTTGATCGGATATATGGGCAGCGGCAAGACCACCATTGGGCGCGGATTGGCCCGGCGGTTGGGGTTGCGGTTCATCGATATGGATACAGAGGTCGAACAGCGTACGGGCATGAGTGTGACGGAATACTTTGCGGCCCGGGGCGAAGAGGCTTTCCGGGGCGAAGAACGCGAGGTTCTGCACGGACTGACCTCCGAACAGGATGCGGTGGTAGCCACCGGAGGAGGGGTGCCTTGCTTTTTCGACAATATGGAGGTGATGAATGCGGCGGGTTTGACCATCTATTTGAAGATGGGACCCGAAAAATTGGCCGCCCGCCTCGAATATGGGAAAGCCAAACGTCCTTTGTTGCGGGATAAAACCCAGGAACAGCTGCGGGATTTTATCGCGGAAAACTTGGAGGGACGTGAGCCGTTTTATGGCCGGGCCAAGATGGTGATGGATTGCGATGGGGTGAGCGACGATTATATCGCCCGGCATGTGGCTTTGTATGTGGAAAATCATAGAAACAATTAAAACGTTGTAGCGATGAAAAAGATTTTGTGGTTGTGTTGTGCAGCGCTTTTTGCTTCCTGCACTCGGGATCTTCCCGGTGGAGGATTGGTTTGGGGAAATGATACCCTGTCGCGTTCAGGCGCCCATGATGTGGTGGCGCTTATCTATCCGGTGGCTCAGGAAGGTGTGGCCGCCGATTCGATCAACCGTACCGTGGAACATTATCTGAAACAGATCTTTGCGGGAGATTCGGTGGCGGCTACCGGGGTGACGCTGTCGCAGGCCGTGGACAGCCTGCTGGCTCAGAAAAATCGGGATACCATGATCGCCCATATGCCCTATCAGTTCTATTGTGAAGGCTCTTATTATACAAAGGGACATTTGACCTCGGTTTGGTTGCAGACCTACGCCTTTACGGGCGGCGCTCATGGATTGACCCTGGGGAAATGCTTCAATTTCGATAACCGTACGGGCCGGCAGTTGCCGTTGGAAGAACTGATTTCGGACACGACCCGCTTGAGTGAATTGAATCGGGAAGCGTTCCGGCAATCGCTCTCTCAACGTCCTTTGACGCAAGAAGAGATCGATGCCTATTTGTTTGTAAAGCAGGATGAGTTACCTTTGCCTCAGAATATCGGATTCGATTCCACGGGGGTGAAAATGCTTTACAATCCTTACGAAATTGCGGCTTATGTGTTCGGTCAGTCGGTCTATGCCATCGACTATGATCGGGCCGAACCGGTCTTGCGTAAGATTGCCCGTGGAAAATAAATGAAAACCATATAGATACGATAAACCCTAATCTCGATAGGTATGATACTTTTTTTTAAGAAAGGCAACACGATCTATGGCGTGGATGCACGCGAAACCTTTTCGGGCGAAGAACTGGCCCGGCTGGAATGGCTTTTCGGCGGAGCTGCTCGACTGGATGCCGAAACCTTGCACGGTATTTTCATCGGTCCTCGTCGCGAAATGATTACTCCCTGGAGTACCAATGCGGTGGAAATCACCCAGAATATGGGCTTGAAGGGCATCGTGCGCATCGAAGAGTTCGAAGTGGCCAAAAATGACGAACAGCCGTTCGATCCCATGTTGCGGCGTAAGTATCATATCCTGGATCAGGAAGTGTTTACGATCAGCAAGCAACCCGATCCGATCGTCTATATCGACGACATTGCCGCTTATAACCAACAGGAAGGGTTGGCGCTGAGCGAAGAAGAGATGAACTATTTGCGGGAACTGGCCGCCCGCATCGGTCGGAAACTGACCGACAGCGAAGTGTTCGGCTTCTCGCAGGTGAACTCGGAACACTGCCGTCACAAAATTTTCAACGGGAAGTTCATCATTGACGGCGAAGAAAAACCGTCGACGCTGTTCGGCCTGATCAAGAAAACTACCACGACCAATCCGGGTCGGGTGATTTCGGCTTATAAAGATAACTGTGCTTTCCTGCAGGGTCCGGTGGTGGAACAGTTCTCTCCGGAACGCCACGATACGTCGGACTACTTCACGATCAAGGATTTCGAAAGTGTGATTTCGGTGAAGGCCGAAACCCACAACTTCCCCACGACGGTCGAACCGTTCAACGGTGCGGCTACGGGGACCGGGGGTGAAATTCGTGACCGTATCGCCGGGGGTAAAGGGGCTTTCCCGATTGCCGGGACGGCCGTGTATATGACGGCTTATCCGCGTCTGGACGGAGGTCGCGAATGGGAAAACTTTACGGAGCCCCGCGAATGGTTGTATCAGACTCCCGAAGACATTCTGATCAAAGCCTCCAACGGGGCCTCGGACTTCGGGAATAAATTCGGTCAGCCGTTGATCTGCGGGAGTTTGCAGACGTTCGAACACTTCGAAAACGGTAAAAAATTCGGTTTCGATAAGGTGATCATGCTGGCCGGTGGGGTCGGTTATGGTCGCAAACAGGATAGCCTGAAAGAAGATCCTACGAAGGGCGATAAGGTCGTTCTGTTGGGCGGTGACAACTATCGCATCGGGATGGGCGGTGGCGCCGTTTCTTCGGTAGCTACGGGTGAATATGCCGGAGCGATCGAGCTCAATGCCGTGCAGCGTTCCAACCCCGAAATGCAGAAACGGGCTTATAACGCCATCCGCGCCGTGTCGGAAGAGGATGAAAATCCGATTATCTCGATCCATGACCACGGAGCTGGCGGTCACTTGAACTGCCTGAGCGAATTGGTGGAAGCCACCGGGGGCCGGATCGATATGGATCAGTTGCCTATCGGTGACCCGACCTTGAGTGCCAAAGAGATTGTGGGAAACGAATCTCAGGAACGCATGGGTCTGGTGGTTAAAGAAGAAAGTATCGAAAAACTGCGTCGGATCGCCGAACGTGAACGCTCGCCGTTCTATGTGATCGGGGAAGCGACCGGTGATATGCAGTTTACGTTTGTCAATCAGAAGACGGGCGAAAAACCCATTGACCTGAAATTGGAAGACATGTTCGGCAAGGCACCTCGGACGATCATGAACGATACGACGGTGACCGAAACCTATGCCGAACCGAAATACGATGCCGGACAACTGGTTCATTACGTGGAAACCCTGTTGCAGTTGGAAGGGGTGGCTTGTAAAGACTGGTTGACCAATAAGGTGGACCGTTCGGTGACCGGTAGGGTAGCGATGCAGCAGACCGCCGGGAGCGTTCAGCTGCCGTTGAATGACTGTGCGGTCGTGACGCTCGACTATCAGGGTGTACACGGGATTGCCACTGCGTTGGGGCATGCACCGGCCGCTGCGATGGCCGATCCGGCCAAAGGGTCGGTGCTGGCGATCACCGAATCGTTGACCAATATCGTCTTTGCACCTATTGAAGGGGGGCTCGGATCGGTTTCGTTGAGCGCCAACTGGATGTGGCCCTGCAAAAACCCCGGTGAAGATGCCCGCCTGTATGCAGCCGTTCAGGCCGCCAGCGACTATGCACTGGCTTTGGGTATCAATATCCCGACGGGTAAGGACTCGTTGTCGATGACCCAAAAATATAAGAACGGGGAACTGGTTTACGCTCCCGGTACGGTGATCATTACCTCGGCCGCCGAAGTTTCGGATGTGAAGAAGTCGGTTTCTCCGGCCCTGAAACATCGCCGCAGCCAGATGATCTATGTGGATATGAGCCGCGATGCCTTCCGTTTGGGCGGGAGCAGTTTCGCTCAGATCGTGGGCAGCGTAGGGATGGATGTTCCGACGGTGACTTCAGCCGATTACTTTGCCCGTGCGTTCGACGCCGTACAACAGCTGATTCAGGAAGGGAAAGTGTTGGCCGGACACGACGTATCGGCCGGCGGGTTGATTACGGCTTTGCTGGAAATGACCTTCGCCGACAACCGCAGCGGTATGGATCTGAGTCTGGCAGCGCTGGGCGAAAAAGATATTGTCAAGGTTCTCTTCAGCGAAAAACCGGCTTTGGTGCTGCAGGTGGAAGACGGCTCTTCGGTATGCGAAGAGTTGAAGTTCGCCGGCGTAGATGCTTACGTGATCGGTGAAGTGAACCAGGATCGTCGCTTCTCGGTGACCAACGCCGGGTTGGATTTCGAATTGCTGATCGACTCGCTGCGTGACAGCTGGTTCAAGACCTCTTACCTGCTGGATCGCCGTCAGAGCGGACCGAAGAAAGCCGCTGAACGTTATGCCAACTACAAGAATCAGGAACTGAGCTATATTTTCCCGGAAGGCTTTACGGGGAAACTGGCACAGTGGGGCCTGGATGCCAAACGTCGTACGCCGACCGGTGTGAAGGCCGCTATTATCCGCGAAAAAGGGGTGAACGGTGACCGCGAAATGGCGTGGAGCATGTATCTGGCCGGTATGGACGTGAAGGACGTGCATATGACCGACCTGATCAGCGGACGGGAAACCCTGGACGATGTGAACATGATCGTTTTCGTAGGGGGCTTCTCGAACTCCGACGTATTGGGTTCTGCCAAAGGTTGGGCCGGTGCCTTCCTCTATAATGAACGTGCGAAGGAGAGTCTGGAACGCTTCTTCGCTCGGGAAGATACCTTGTCGTTGGGGGTTTGCAACGGTTGTCAGTTGATGGTCGAATTGGGTCTGATCACCCCCGATCACGAACAGAAACCTCGCATGTTGCACAACGACAGCCATAAATTCGAATCTACCTTTGTCAACGTCGATATTCTGCCCAACGAAGCGGTGATGCTCTCTTCGCTGTCAGGCAGCCGATTGGGGATCTGGGTGGCTCACGGAGAAGGTAAGTTCCAACTGCCGTATGAAGAGAGCCGTTACCATATTCCGGTGAAGTATTCTTATGGTGAATATCCCGGCAACCCGAACGGCAGTGATTACAATGCAGCTGCGATCGTATCGGCCGATGGTCGTCACCTGGCGATCATGCCTCACCTGGAACGGGCCATCCGTCCGTGGAACTGGGCTTATTACCCCGAAGACCGTACGTCGGACGAAGTGACTCCGTGGATCGAAGCCTTTGTCAATGCGGCTCGTTGGATTGCGGCCCATAAAAAGTAACGGACCTCAAAGTGAACATCCGGCATCAGAACGAGGAGGAGAGAACGATGAATGATGCACCCATAGGCGTGTTCGATTCGGGGTTGGGGGGCTTGACGGTTTGGAGCGAGCTCTATAAAAAATTGCCCCATGAATCGTTGCTCTATTTTGGCGACGGGAAGAACTGCCCTTACGGAGACAAATCCCAGGCCGAGGTGACGGCCCATGTGGATGAAGCGGTTCGAAGGATGATTGACCAGGGCGTGAAGATGGTGGTGATTGCCTGCAATGCGGCGACCGCCATGTCGATCGACTACCTGCGTCGGAGTTATTCGATTCCGTTCATCGGGCTGGAACCGGCGGTCAAGCCGGCGGCACTCTCTTCCCAAAGCGGAGTGATCGGGGTGCTGGCAACGGCCGCTACGTTACGGGGCCGGTTGTTTCAGGAAACCTCACGCCGTTATGCGGATCGTGTAGAGATTCTTTCGGCCGTGGGTCGTGGGTTCGTCGAGTTGGTCGAAGCCGATCGGGAACATACACCTGAAGCGGTGAAAACCGTCTCTCGGATCGTCCAGCCGATGTTGGATCGTGGGGCCGATCGATTGGTGTTGGGCTGTACGCACTATCCGTTTCTGCAGGATGCTTTGCGGGAGGTGATCGGTTCTCGGAACGTCGAGTTGATGAATCCGGCGGCGGCCATTGAACGCCGGGTGGAAAGTCTGTTGGAACTGCACGGTTTGCAGGCAAGGGCCGATCATCGTCCTGAATATACCTTTTTGACGGCAGCCGATGAGGCGTATCGCCAGCGGTTGATGGCCAAAGGGGAGCAGGCCTGTCTGATGAACTTTGAATAATAAATAGATACAATCGTAAAAATGCACCGCTGACCGAAAACGGAAAGCGGTAACCGAACGCATATATGGCGACAAAAAAAACTCCGGCAGCGGCTGCCAAACAACCTAAACCGAAAGGACTGAGCGATAACCAGCGATGGGCTTATGGCTTGATTTTGCTGGCTGTGGCGGTGTTTATGTTGGTTTCGGTGGTTTCGTTTTTTCTCTTCTGGCGTGACGACCAAAGCGTGACGCAGTGGGGACAGATCTTTACCTCTTCGGGTGAGGAGGTGCGGAATCTGGGCGGCAAGCTGGGGGCGGTTATGGCTAACAGCATGGTGGGCGAATGGTTCGGACTGTTCGGAATCTGCATTCCGGTAGTGCTGATCATTCTGGCACTGCGCATCATGCGATTCAAACCGATGTTTTTGCGCAAATCGGTGCGTTTGAGTCTGATCCTGATGATTTTGGGCTCCATTGCGCTGGGGTATCTGTTCGATGAGGCGTGGGGTGTTTTCGGTTCAGGACTGGGCGGGGCTCACGGAATCTATGTGGCCCGTTGGCTCAAATCGGTTTTGGGACTGGTTGGGGCCGGATTGTTGCTGTTGCTGGCCTTTATCATTTATGCCGTTTATATCAACCGAAATACCATCTCGTTTATTAATCGTGTGGGACGAGGATTGGCCGAGGGGGGAAAGAAGGTCGGAGAGACCGTGACCGATACGGCCAGTCATATTTTGGCTCACGAACAAGCTCGTCGGGAAGCGGCGGCCGAAAAGGCTCAACCGGAGGTCCCGGCACAGGAAGAGTCGGTGCCGGCTGCGGCTCAACCGGAAGCCCGTTCTTCGTCGAGATGGGTGCGGGATGAAGATGGGTTTGAAATCCATACGGTGGGGGAAGAACCGGAAGAAGAACCGGTCGCTCCCAGTATTCTGACCGATGATGACGGCTTTACCATTGAAGACCGTTCGGGGACGTTGGACCGATCCGTACAGGCAGCTCCGCAACCGGTGATTCCTCCGGCCGAAGTGAAGGTGGATGAGAACGGGTTTACCATTACCGATTGGTCGCCTGAAGCTACGACACCTCCGGCTCCGGCGTATTATCAGGAAACGGACGAACATGGTTTTACGATTCAATATGCAGCGGGAGATGGCGATACTTCTTCTGTGAATCCTGCGCCTGCTGGATACGTGGATGAAACGACGGGCGAATATACTCCGGTCGATACTGCCTCCTCCGCCTGGGAAACATCGGCGCCCGAAACGGCTTATGCCGGGTATGCCGAACCCGTACAGCCGGGTTATGAGGCAGGGTATGAGGAGAATGGGCAGGCTGGTTATCCGGAACCGGCATCGGCGACCTATGCGGCTACCTCGGCTTATGCGGAACCGGCTCAGGTTCAGACTCCGGATCCGCAATTTGTGGCGGCGGTGCCTCAGCATTCGGATGTGGTGGCTACCGCCGAAATGGCCGTACAACATCTGCCGGCCGATGAAACGCTCACTGCCGAAGAGATCGAAAATACCTTGTATGATCCGACCTTGGATCTTTCGTCGTATCAGCGACCGCCGATCGAATTGTTGGAAGATCACAGCGTAGAGGTGAGTGTTTCCAGCGAAGAGATCGTCGATAATAAAAACCGCATTAAGGAGACGCTGGAGAATTTCGGGATCAAGATCGATAAGATCAAGGCGACGATCGGGCCGACGGTTACCCTGTATGAAATTGTGCCGGCCCCCGGTGTCCGGATTTCGAAGATTAAGAACCTGGAAGATGATATTGCGCTGAGTCTGGCGGCGTTGGGGATCCGAATCATTGCACCTATTCCGGGTAAAGGGACCATCGGGATCGAAGTGCCCAACAAGGATAAACAGGTGGTGTCGATGTATTCGGTCATCAAATCGGTGAAATTCCAGGAGTCGACCTACGATATTCCGGTGGTGCTGGGGAAAACCATTCAGGACGAGACCTTTGTGATCGACTTGGCCAAGATGCCACACTTGCTGGTTGCCGGGGCGACGGGACAAGGGAAATCGGTCGGGCTGAATGCGATCATTACGTCGCTGTTGTATAAGAAGCACCCTTCGGAATTGAAGCTGGTGTTGGTGGACCCCAAAAAGGTAGAATTGACGCTGTATGCCAAACTCGAACGTCATTTCCTGGCCAAAATGCCGGGCGAAGACGATGCCATCATCACCGATACCCACAAGGTGATCTATACGCTCAATTCGCTGTGTATCGAGATGGATGCCCGTTACGATTTGCTGCGTTTGGCCGAGGTGCGTCATGTCAAGGAGTATAACGAAAAGTTCAAGAACCGGAGACTCAATCCCCAGAAAGGGCATCGTTTCCTGCCCTATATCGTGGTGATTATCGATGAGTTTGCCGACCTGATTATGACAGCCGGTCGTGAGGTGGAAACCCCGATCGCGCGTATTGCTCAGTTGGCGCGGGCCGTAGGGATTCACTTGGTGATCGCCACGCAGCGTCCGACGACCAATATCATTACCGGGGTCATCAAAGCCAACTTCCCGGCGCGTATCGCTTTCCGCGTAACCTCCATGATCGACTCCCGGACGATTATCGACCAGCCCGGAGCCAATCAGCTGATCGGACGGGGTGATATGTTGGTGTCGACGGGCAATGAAATCACCCGTGTGCAGTGTGCCTTTGTGGATACGCCCGAAATCGAACGGATTACGGAGTTCATCGGTAGTCAGCGAGGTTACCTCGGGGCTTACGAGTTGCCGGAGTATACCCCGGAAGGGGGTGAAAACGGTTCGGGGGCCGGTGGCAATCGAACGAACGACCTCAGTCAGTTGGATGCCATGTTCGAAGAGGTGGCTCGTTTTGTGGTACAGAATCAGCAGGGGTCGACCTCCTCGATTCAGCGTCGTTTCTCGATCGGGTACAATCGGGCGGGCCGAATCATGGATCAGCTGGAGATGGCCGGAGTCGTGGGACGTGCCGAAGGCAGCAAACCGCGTGAGGTGCTGATTCAGGATATGCTCTCCTTGGAACACCTGCTGTCGAATTT
This sequence comes from Alistipes sp., assembly GCA_019422485.1. Taxonomy (GTDB): domain Bacteria; phylum Bacteroidota; class Bacteroidia; order Bacteroidales; family Rikenellaceae; genus Alistipes_A. The sequence continues at coordinate 52,147 of JAHZDG010000008.1, forward strand.
GGATTAGTCGGCAGGGTTTCTGTTTGTTAAAATCAGATGATTCATAGCATGAAAATCGTGAGTAAGCTCCTGTTAGGAGTGCTTTTGTTGGGCTGGGTCGTCCCTTTGCGGGCCGATGAAAAGTCGAAAGCCTTGCTGTCGTCTCTCTCTGCCCAGATGGACGCTTATACGAGTTATGAAATTGATTTTACCTCCAGTATGCAGGGTGAGTTCAGCCGTCTGGACGGGAAAGTGATCGTCAGCGGCGAGCGTTACTATATGAATACGCCGGGCATGGAGATCTTTTTCGACGGCGAGTCGATCTGGACCTATACGCATGACCTCAAACAGGTGGTGCGGGAAAAGCCCCGGACAGGAACGAATCTGTTGGATAATCCGGTCCGCTTTTTCAAGTTGTATGATGCGGATTTCGAACATGTCTATCGGGGACGTGCCACCTGGCAGGGAAAGTCGGTCGATGTCGTGGAACTGACCCCTCGTCGCAGTGGGGAAGGGTATTCTTCGATGGTGTTGCGGCTGGATGCTTCGACCCATCTGCCGGTGAGTCTTTCTTATCAGATGGAAGGCAGTTCGGCTCCTTTGGAGATTACCGTGCGGAAACTGACCCCGAATGTGCCGGTAACCGATGCCCGTTTTACGTTTGATCAACGGGCGCATAAAGAGGTCGAAGTGGTCGATTTTCGTTAAGTGGCGTGTGAAGGGCGGGGTTTGATCTTCTCTCTCCCCCTCTACGGTTCAGTGAAATGATAACATAATCAATAAAAATCCCTCCGGTTTTTCCGGAGGGATTTTTTGTATGCGGAGATCGGCGGATTAGCGAATGCGGTTGAGGGATTTGATCAGGGCCTGATCGTGAACGATACCGCGGAAGGCCAGGATCGAAAGAATAATGCCGATGATGGGAATCACATCGACCGGTGAGTATTTCATGGAGCTGACGGCAAAGTCGGCGATGACACTGCGGGAGTTGAAGATGTAGAAAGCGATGTAAATCTGCATGCCCAGCAGCAGAACGATCTCTACGAGGCAGAGACGCAGTTGCAGCCACCGGCGTTTGAAAAAGAAGATATTGACCAGCGGTAACAGCGTGGAGAGTACCCACAGAATCCCCATTTGTACGGTTTTGACCACAGAAACATCAGGAGCGTCGGTGCTTTGAATTCCCCAGATGGTGATTTCGAACTCTTCGTTCCCCCCGATAAAGGTGGCGATGGGGAAGAAGCAGAGCAACAGCATGCCGATGAAAGTCAGTAACAGATATAAAGTTTGAATACGTTGAATCATAGTGGTTTCAGGTTTTGTTTCGGTTTATTCAATGGTTTCGTCAATCAGGTATTTGTTACGGTCGGAAGAGTTCCGGCCGATCAGTTCGCCCAGGAATCCGGCCAGGAAAAGCTGAACGCCGATGACCACTGCCGCAATGGCAATATAAAAGAGCGGTTGATCGGTGACATCGCGCGGAACGAGTCCCTGGCTTAATTTGGAGAGTTTTTCGATGATCAGATAGAGGGTCGTACCGCCTCCCAGCAGGAACATAAGGGTCCCCAAACCGCCGAACAGATACATGGGGCTTTTCCCGAAACGGGAGATGAACATGACGCTGATCAGGTCGAGATAGCCCTTGATCATTCGTTCCCAGCCGAATTTCGATTTCCCGTATTTGCGGGCGCGGTGATGAACCACTTTCTCCCCGATGCGGCGGAATCCGGCCCATTTGGCCAGGATCGGAATGTAGCGGTGCATCTCGCCGTACACTTCGATGCTTTTGATGACTTTGGAGCGGTAAGCTTTCAGTCCGGAGTTGAAGTCGTGGAGTTTGATCCCCGACACCACTCGTGCCGTTGCGTTGAAAAATTTGCTCGGCAGGGTTTTCCCCAGCGGGTCATACCGTTTCTTCTTCCAGCCGCTGACCAGATCGTATCCCTCTTGGGTGATCATTCGATAGAGTTCGGGAATTTCGTCCGGGGAGTCTTGTAGGTCGGCGTCCATGGTGATGACTACCGTGCCTTGTGCGGCGGCAAAGCCACAGTATAAGGCGGCCGATTTTCCGTAGTTGCGGCGGAAGCGAATGCCTTTGATATGCGGATTGACGGCGGCGAGGGATTCCACCACCTCCCAGGAGGTATCGGTACTGCCGTCGTCGACGAAAATCGTTTCGTAAGTAAAACCGTTTTCGGTTACGACGCGTTCGATCCAGGCCATCAGTTCCGGTAAGGATTCCTCTTCGTTATAGAGAGGAATGACGATGGACAGATTCGGTTTGTCAGCGTTCATAGATTATCAGGAATTAGAGGAGGTTTCGTGGGTGTTGTCAGTAGGTTTCGCATCGGAGGAACCGGTCGAGGCGGTTTCGCTCGGGGTCGCGTCCCAGGGGGAATGATCCATGGGTGGTTCGGCCGGACGTCTGAGGAAGAGGGAAACGAGCAATCCGATCAGGCCTCCGTACAGAAGCATACTCATGGTGCCGCCGATGATCATCAGAAAAGGATTGCGTAGGTCGATGACCTCTTCCATGGTTAGATCAATTTGAGCCTGGGAAAATCCGCTTTCACGCAGGGCGGATTCGATCAGGTCACGATAGTATTGCGGATCGACATACGTCTGCATGATGAATTGTCCCAAACCAGCCAGAATGCCGGCGAACATCATCATTTTCAAGGAAAATCCGAAACTTTGCAGGAAGGTGTAGCCTTGTGCGCCACAGAAAGCGCTCATGCGCCGGCCGTATAAAAGAATGAAGCCGGCCAGCAGCAGAAAATTCAACAGACTGATCATCCAGTTCTGTGATTCATCCATGCGGCCCAGATAGCTCAGTACGCTGACGCCGCAGAGGGCCAATCCCAACCAGAGACCTCCCGTTGCCGCTTCTCTCCAACTGATTTTTGCCAGATTCTGATCCATGTTCGTGGTTGGATATTAGATTATGATCGCAATTCACCTTTCCCTTCTCGCAGAATGATCGGTTCGTCTCCGGTACAGTCCACCACGGTGGAGGGGATAAACTCGCCATATCCGCCGTCGACTACCAGATCGACTTTGTGGCCGAAATATTCATGAATGAGAGAAGGATCGGTGGTATATTCGGTTTCCAGATCGTCGTTTTTTACCGAAGCGCTCAGGAGCGGACTGCCCAATTCTTCGATGATGGCCAGTGCAATGGGGTTGTCAGGGATGCGGATTCCCACATTTTTGCGACGTTCCAGGCATTTGTTCGGGGTTTTGCTCGACGCTTCGAGAATGAATGTAAACGGGCCGGGCAGATTCCGTTTCAGCAGTTTGAAAAGTGGGGTGCTGACTTTGGCGTAAGTGGCGACGGTGCTCAAATCGGCACAGACAATCGAGAAGTCGGAACCTCCCTTGCCGCTGACCGCCCGGATTTTGTCGATGCCTTTGGGGTTGGATAACGCACAGCCGTAGGCGTAGACACCGTCCGTTGGGTAGATAATGATGCCGCCTGCGCGCAGGATGTCCGCCACTTGGCGAACGGCTTTTTCGCTGGGGTTTTCCGGATAGATTCGAAGAATCATACGCAGAAGATTGACGGCCTAAATTACAAAAATAGCTCCAATAAAAAAAGGGTAAGCTACTTATATCGCACCGCTACAACCGCCTACCCTTGCTGTCTTCCGACCCTGGGGGATTCAGCAGGAGCTGGTCGTATAAGACTTACCCGACACAAAGGTAGCGATTTTTGGGGGAAATGCAAATTCCCTTTCGGAAATCCGGAGAAAATCTTTTGGGGTTCGGAGGCGTTTTGAGGACGTTTGGACGTGAAAAGCGGAAACGAAGCGAGTGACTTTTTTATGCGTAGCGGTTCTTGGGGTATGACAAGGGCAAAAAGGGTGACATCCCGGCAAAAAAACGGAGGGATGCGCCGACGGATAGTGAAAACGGAAGAGAAAATTTTATTTTTGTGTCCGTTGATATGAATACAATCAATCGAGATAGCATGAAAAAATTGTTTTTAACTCCATTTTGGGGGCTGTTGGGAGCTGTGCTGTTGTCCGGCTGCCAGAAAATGAAGGACGATATCGATAATTTGAAGAATCCGATTCCGACCGGGGTGGTGATTTTACAAGATGAAATCAATGTCCAGAACGGATTGTCGATCAATATTCCTTTCCGGGTCAATCCCTCGAATTTTGTACCGACCAAAGAAAATGTTGCCTTGGATGTAATCTCCTCGCAAATTACGCGGGCTTCGTATGGGACCTCGATTCCGGAATATACGTTGGTCGACGTTCAGCCCGACAAGAATGCGCAGGGCGAAGTGCTCGACGGACAATGGCTGGCGGTTGTGCAGGCTGCTGAAGGGGCTTATTATGGTGAAGCTCGTTTGGCGCTGGTGCTGACCTATACCGATGCTCGGGGCCATCAGGTTCAGATGACCTCTTCGTCGATTTCTCTGTTGAACAGTTATGTGAAATTGACTGAAAATATGGTAGCCCTGAATGGTCCGTCGTCCTGCTCCTACTGGAATACGTCGACCGATATGCCGATTCCGGTATCGACGCAACTGGTGGCCCAGCCGATTTCCGAGGGAAGTTCCACGCTGTTTGATCTGGCTACGGTTTCGGTGAAATCGGCCGTGTTGACGGGAGCCCAAGCCGAATCGTTTACCCTGCAAAGCGATGCGTCCGGATCGAAATGGAGTATCGCGGCCAACACCTCGGCATTGGTATTTGAAGAAGGTGCGCAATACGTGCCGGTTACACTGGAGGTGAAACTGCAGGATCAGATCGGGGGCAACGAGGTGACGATCACTAAGACGATCCGTTTCTACAAGACCGAATATACGGTACCGCAAGCCGTGGAATACAAATTGTCGGAATGGCCGATAAATAGTCGTCATAATCTCGATTTGGGAGCCTATCTGGCACAGATCGGGGTGACGTCCGATCTGTTTACGCGGTATAGCGAACACGATTATCTGCCGGTTATTCTCACGCCTTCGTTTGAGGCGAAAGATGCCACCGGGGAGAGTAGTGTCTCGTCGAAATACCGCGCTATATTCAGTCTGAAAAATCATGTGGAGGATGATCCTGATCCCGATGCCATTTCGAAGACGGTGTGCGCACCGGAAACCAATTATCTGCAACAGCGGTTTTATTCAAAACCCTTGGAAGGAGAGTATCAGTTGTGGCTCACGTTCCAGTATCGGACGGTGGAAAGTATTACTTCCGAGAATCATCAGCCTGTGATTCAGGCCACGATTAAAGTGCCGGTCAAAATTCTGCCCTAAAACGGGGAGAACAGATCTGTTCTGAATGTTCCGGTTTCAGTTGTGAGACCGGAACATTCTTTTGAAGGGTGTCGGGTAAGCACCGTCGGATTCCCGTAATTTTACTATTTTTGTCCCGGCTCAATCTCGACTTTCCCTGTTAGTTAATCAATTAACGGTGAACAAGACTCAGGGGAAGGGGAAAGCCTGACGAATTTTACGTGACTTTGATAAATCAGATGCAGCATGGAAGATAGCCCCCAAAAATCACAACGCAAACGGATCGGTAAACGCGGATGGTATCTCTTGGGAGGATTGGTGTGTGTGGTGGCGGTGGCTGTCGTGCCGGGATATCGTCTTTGGCAGTATTATCGGGTTTCGGCGGTCGATACGGATGCCGTGGTGAAAGTGCCGACTGGAAGCGATTTCGAGGCTTTGGTGGATTCGTTGAAGGCACAGAACGCTTTGTGTGATACGGCCTTGTTTGTGAAACTGGCGCGTTCACGCGATCTGGACTCCTCTGTTCGTCCGGGCTCTTATCGGTTGCGCGAAGGAATGAGTTATTCTTCTGTGATCAATATGCTCAAAAGCGGTCGGCAGACGCCGGTGCGGGTCACTTTCAATAATCTGCGCTCGATGGACCGGCTGGCCGGAGTATTGGCCCGTCGTTTGGAACCCGATTCGTCGGCTTTTGCCGAGGCTTTCGCCAATGATTCGTTAGTGTCCTCCTTGGGCTTCACCTCGACCTCGTTGTTGGGGATGTTTATTCCCAATACCTATGAGTTTTATTGGACGGTTACTCCCGAAGAGTTTATGAAACGGATGAAACGGGAGTACGATCGTTTCTGGAATGAGGAGCGGACGGCAAAGTTGGCTCGCTGCGGATTGACCCGGGACGAAGTGGTGACCTTGGCTTCCATCGTCTACGAAGAGACCAAGAAAACGGAGGAAATGCCTCGCGTGGCGGGCGTGTATATCAACCGGTTACAGTGCGGAATGCCGTTGCAGGCGGATCCGACGGTCAAGTATGCCGTGGGGGACTTTACGTTGCGTAGGGTGCTGTTCCGTCATCTGGAGGTGGATTCGCCCTACAATACCTATAAGTATGCCGGTTTGCCGCCGGGACCGATTTGTATGCCTTCGATTGCTGCGCTGGATGCCGTGCTGGATTTCGAAGAACATGATTATCTCTATTTCTGTGCGAAAGAAGATCTTTCGGGAACGCACAATTTTGCCCGTACGTTGGCTGAACACAATCGCAATGCGCAGGCTTATGCCCGAGCGCTCAATCGGTTGAATATTCGATAAAGACAGGAAAAGGTGTAAAAGAAGGGACGCTTGATTTCAAGCGTCCCTTCTTTGTTGGGAATGGCGCCTCTTATTCGCGTCGGGCGAGGCCAAGGTAGTAAATCAACGTGGCGATGGCCGATAGGGCTGCAACCAGGTAGGTGCGGGCGGCCCAGGAGAGGGCTTCACGTGCCTGAGCGACCTGTGCGCCTTGCAGGGTGCGGGTGCTTTCGAGCCATTCCATGGCGCGGCTCGAGGCGTTGTATTCCACCGGCAGGGTGATCAGGCTGAACAGGGCCGAAAGGGCGATCATGGCGATCCCGATCCAGAACAGGGCAGGGAAGGTGTTGATCATGAGAATTCCTGCGATGATGACCCAGGTCGACCACATGGACGAAAACTGAACCACCGGAACCAGGGCGGAACGCATTTTCAGCGGAGCGTATTCACGGGCGTGTTGTACGGCGTGTCCGCATTCGTGAGCGGCTACGGCGGCAGCGGCGACGCTGTTGCTGTTGTAGACGCCTTCGCTCAGGTTGACGGTTTTGGTGGTGGGGTTGTAGTGGTCGGTCAGCTGTCCGTGGGTGGAGACCACCTTCACATCGTAGATACCGTTGTCGTGCAACATGCGTTCGGCCACTTCACGACCAGTGAGGCCACCGGGGAACATTACTCTCGAATACTTTTTAAAAACGGATTGCAGTTTGGCCTGTACGATAAAACCAACGATGGCAATCACGATAATTAATAAAAATCCAGGATTCCAAGTCATAGTTTATGGGTGTTTTTAGTTGTTTCTCGGTTGAAAAAGTGTTTTAGATAACGGTTGTGTGCGACAGTTTATTGTGACAGGTTCGAGGGTCTACTCGATCAGCGGGTAGCGCAGTTTGGCATCGGCCAACCGTAAGGCGTTGAAGTGCCACCATTCGCTGCGTAACGGAATGAATCCGGCTTCGCGCATCACCCGCCGAAGCAGTTGGCGGTTGCGGGCCTCGGCGGCCGTGATTTTGCCTTGGGAGACCAGTTCGGCTTCGCGGTCGATATGAGCCTCGGGACCGAAATAATCGAACGGGGTTCCCATCGGAATCGGGTTGCCGTCCCGGTCGGCCAGGGTGAGATCTACGGCAGCGCCGTAGTTGTGCAGCCCGCCCCCTTTGGCTGGATTGGAAACGTAGATCTGTTGCGGAGTCCCCTGGACGATCTGCCACATCCGGCGCTGAATGCTGAGCGGACGGGCCGCATCATAGATCAGCAGTCGGTATTCGGGGTGCAGGCGTCGGAGAATCCGAACGGCCTGTTGTAATTTGGCGGCTACTTCGGGTTGCAGAAAAGCCTGATAGAGATCTTCGTACAGTACCTTGCCGGTGAAATTCACTGTCGTGGCGTAGGGCAAACGGACGATCAGGCTGCTGTCCAATGTCGTCACATCGACCAGTCCCATCTGTTCGAGCCGTTGTGCCGTCGAAAGCGTTTCCGTGGTCGATGAGGGTGTCGATGAGGGTGTCGACGAGGTGACGGAGACGGTTTGGGCGGACAGCGACAAACTGCCCAGCAGGCAGAGAACTCCGATAAAGCCTCTCAGGCGGGAAACTGATCGAGTCATAGACCCTATTTTCGGTACGTGTAGTGTGCGTCGGCCTGTTGGGTGGGCATCACCACGATGTCGTTGATGTTGACATGGGCCGGCAGGGTGACGATCCAACGGATGATTTCCGCGATGTCGTGACCGGTTAGCGGTTCAACCCCTTTATATACGTTGTCGGCGCGCTCTTGATCCCCGTGGAAACGGACTTTCGAAAATTCGGTTTCGACCATACCCGGGCGGATTTCCGACACTTTGATGCCATGTTTGAGAAAATCGATGCGCATACCTTCGCTCAGTGCGTGCATGGCGTGTTTGGAGGCGCAGTAGACCGCTCCGTTTTCATAGACCTGACTGCCGGCAATCGACCCGATGTTGACGATATGTCCGCCCTGGCCTCGTTGGATCATCCATCCGGCGACGATGCGGGTGACATACAGAACCCCTTTGACGTTGGTGTCGATCATCTTTTCCCAGTCGAGCGTATCTCCTTCGTCGATGTGCTCGAGGCCCGAGGCCAGTCCGGCGTTGTTGACCAGCAGGTCGATTTGACGGAAATGGGCGGGGAGGGCTTCCAAGGCGCTTTCGGTCTGGAAGCGGTCGCGCACATCGAAACCCAGCGCATGTACGCGGATGCCGTAACGGTCTTCGAGTTCGTCGCTCAGTTTCTGCAGACGATCCGTCCGGCGGGCGGTGATGACCAGGTCGTAACCGGCTTCTCCCAATACGCGGGCGGTTGCCTCGCCGATGCCGGAAGAGGCTCCGGTGATCAAAGCTGTTTTGCTCATGATGACAATCGGTTTAAAAAAGTGGCGAGCCGTCTGCCCGAACCGTCCGCTTGTCGAGGAACGAGAGGGGAAGTAGGCTCTGTGGGCCCCGTGTTTTAGAGGGCTATGTGCGCAAAAATAGGAATTTTTGCGTTACTTTGCATCGAAATTCCCTGTAAACTTCTATCTTGCCGGTCAGGATGAGCAGACTCTATTTGCCCTATTTTTTGGCTCGCCGCATGGCGGCACCGGTGCACGGTCACAAGAAAAATGTGATGGTGCGCATCGCTACACTCAGTGTGGTGGTGGGCATGGCGGTGATGATCGTGGCGCTGGGGGTGATCTTCGGGTTTAAACGGCAGATAACCTCCAAACTGACGGGTTTTGGCGCGCATGTTCAGCTGGTGCATCTGGATGGCAACAGCTCGTATGAAACGGTGCCGATTTCGATCGGACAGCCGGTGGTGCAGCGGATTGCAGAGCTGGACGATGTGTCGGGCATTTATCCCTATGCCATCAAAGCCGGCATTCTGCGCGGAGACGAGGCCATGCAAGGCGTGGTGCTCAAAGGGGTGGGGCCCGATTACGACTGGTCGTTCTTTGAACGTTACCGGGTAGAGGGTAAATTGCCCCGGGTGGCGGATAGTGTCCGGAATAAGGAGGTGATGATTTCGCGTCGGCTGGCCGACATGATGCACCTGAAGGTGGGGGATCCCTTCGAAATGTTGTTTATTCAGAATCCGCCGCGGAGAGATCGCTTCCGGATAGCGGGTATTTATGATACGCAGTTTGATGAGCTGGATAAGGTGATGATCCTGACCGATATCCGGAATGTGCAACGCCTCAGTGGCTGGGATTCGACCCAGGTGACGGGCTTCGAAATCAATACCCGGGATTTTGCCCGCCTCGATCGCTTCACGGCCCAGATCGACGAGTTGGTATTCGATACCCCGGGCCTCGACGATCAGCCGTTGCGGGCGGTCAGTATCCGGGAACGCTATCCGATGATCTTCGACTGGCTGGATGCCCATAACGTCAATGCGGCCGTTATCATTACCGTGATGTTGCTGGTCGCTCTGTTCAATATGGTGTCGGCCCTGTTGATCATTTTGCTGGAGCGTACCCCCATGATCGGAGTGCTCAAGGCGTTGGGCATGGATAACCGGGCTTTGCAGAAGACGTTTGTGATCCGTTCGTCGTTCATCTTGCTCAAAGGAATGTTTTGGGGCAATTTGCTCGGTGTGGGACTCTGTCTGTTGCAGGCCTCTACCGGATGGGTCCGGCTCGATCAGGCCGGTTATTTCTTGACGACGGTTCCGATTGACCTGGATTGGGGTTGGTGGTTGTTGCTGAATTTGGCCACCTTTGTGGTTTTGGTGGCGCTGCTGACTTTGCCGACGCTGATAATTTCATTAATTTTGCCTGAAAAGAGCATTCGGTTTGAGTAGAAACCGAATGAGAAGTTGAAATCTCGGAATGAAACCCTATAATAGTTCGCGAAGCAAAAAAGAAGAGGTGCGCTCGATGTTCGATGCCATCGCTTTCCGTTATGATCAACTGAACCATTTGCTCTCGCTGGGGATCGATCGTTCGTGGCGGCGCAAGGTGGTCCGTCGGGTGAAAAGCCTGGGGGCGCACCGTATTCTGGACGTGGCGACGGGAACGGGAGATCTGGCGTTGATGATGGCTCGGGCCTGTCCGGCTGCGACGATCGAGGGAATCGACCTCTCAGAACAGATGTTGGCCATCGGACAGCAAAAGGTCGAATTGGCCGGTCTGGAACAACGGGTCTTCCTGTCGCAGGGCGATGCCGAATCGTTGTCGATGGAGAATGATAGTTACGATTGTGTGACGGTGGCGTTCGGGGTGCGCAATTTTGAGGATATCGATCGGGGAATGGCCGAAATCTGGCGGGTATTGCGTCCGGGCGGACGGGTGTTCGTGTTGGAGTTTGGTTTGCCGAAAAATAAATGGTTGGGCGGATTTTACCGCTTCTATTTTCATCGGGTGCTGCCCGGAATCGGCCGCTGGATCTCCCGGGACAAACAGGCTTACACCTATTTGCCTCGCTCGGTGGATCACTTTCCGTATGGAGAGGGATTTATGCGAGTGATGCGTCAAAGCGGTTTTGACGAGGTGACTTGCCGGGACCTGTTCGGAGGTGTCGCTCAAATTTATGAAGGGGTCAAACCCCAGAACTTTAATCTTTGAGAGAATGAGAAGCAAATGGATCGGAGCTCTGGTGGCCCTGATGCTCTTGATGGTTTCCTGTGTGAAACCGGAAGATGTGGTGATTGAGAACCTCGAGTCGTTTCAGGTGAAATCGGTGAGCATGTCACATCTGCTGGTGGATGCCGGTGTGAAGGTGACCAATCTGTCGGGCTCGAAGTTGGTGCTCAAGGAGGCAACCCTCTCGATTGATCGTGACGGTACACCGTTGATGAACGTACAACTGACCGAAAAAGTGGTGATTCCGCGTCGCACCTCAGCGGTTTATACCTTGCCTCTGGCGGTTCGGTTCGAAGGCTTGGGAGGTTTGTTGGGGGCCGGTTCGGCTTTTTCGTCAGGATTGAAGGGGTGTACGGTCTCTCTGGAGGCCACCTTGCGAGGAGGATGGGCCCAGAAGAAGTTCCGGATGGAGGACATTCCGCTCGAAACCCTCTTCCGGCAGGCGGGTATTGATCCGGAGGCATTCTTGAAGCAATATCAACAACAATAAAATTTGGGGTATGATGCGATTTTTTTGGATGGTTTTGATCTTTGTCGGACTGGGTGCGAGTGTCTCGGCCCAGAGTCTGAACTCTTATAAAGTAAAATTGGGGAATGCGGATCCGACCTATAGCAGTCGGGTGAGTGTGACCGAACATGGAACGGCTGCTACGGCCATCCGTTCGATGCAGAATCGCTCCCATCCCAGTGAAATATGGGGATACCGGGTGCGTATCTTTTTTGACAACAGCCAGAATGCCCGTACGCTGGCCAATCAGGCTATGACGCGTTTTAAAGAGATCTATCCGGATATTCCGGCCTATATGGTGTACGATAACCCTTATTTTAAGGTGACGGTGGGGAACTGTTTGACCGAAGACGAGGCTCGAATTCTGCAAGGGAAAATTCAGGGCGCCTTCGACCGAGCCTTCCCGATTCAGGAGAAAATTTCGATGACGGTGTTGGGGGAATCGACTGTCTCGAAGGAAGCTGATCATGAATCGACCTTGAAGTAGCTGTCAGTGGCTCTTTCGGAGCGGATGAGCTATTACGTATAGTGAAAAAAAAGCAGAAAAACAAATGAAAACGAAAAAAGTTTCATTTTTTTTGTAAAGTTCTGGGGGTAAAAGTGCTAATTATGTGAAAAACGTTATACCTTTGCGGTCGAATCAATAACAACTTTATTAATACTTTTCACGATGAAAACTTTTACTAAATCTGTCCTGATGGTAGCCGTTGTTGCTGCTTTTGTTTCTTTCGCTTCTTGCGGTAATGCTGGTGCTAACAAAGCCGCTGAAGATTCGATCGCTGCTGCTAAAGCTGCTGATTCGATTGCCGCTGTTGCTGCTGCCGCTGCTGCTGCCGATACGACCGCTGCCGATACGACCGCTGCCGATACGACCGCTGCTGAAGCTGCCAAGTAATCAGGTAACTCGGATTTATTCCTAATAACAGAGGGATTTCACCATTCGGTGAGTCCCTCTGTTATTTTTAGACGCTTGGTGTGAGGAAACCGAAATAGATCGGTCCGGCTTGAATCGGAGATCACGACAAAAAAAGAACCTTTATCCATTCGGGTAAAGGTTCTTTTGATAAAGTCGCATTGCAGGTTGGTCCCCTTTGGGGGCCGCTTCTGCTATTTGGTGTATTCGAAACGTTCTCCGTTTTTGATCAATGTGACGCTGGCCTGTTCGGCTGCTTCGACGCGGCCAATGATACGGGCCTGGACGCCAAATGATTCGGACAACTGAACCAACTCTTCGGCAGCTTGTGCGTTGTTGACATAGAGTTCCATGCGATGCCCCATGTTGAAGACGCTGTACATCTCTTTCCAAGACGTGCCTGACTCTTGTTGAATCAACTGGAAGAGCAGGGGAGTGTCGAACAGGTTGTCTTTGATGATGTGCAGGCGATCGACGAAATGCAGAATCTTGGTTTGGGCGCCGCCGCTGCAATGTACCATGCCGTGGATGGCGCTACGGTATTGGTCGAGTGCCTGTTTGATGATGGGCGCATAGGTGCGGGTGGGGGAGAGTACCAGCTGTCCTACGGTCAGCGGACAACCTTCGATTTTGTCCGTCAGTGAATAACGTCCCGTATAAACCAGGTCGTCGGCGATGCCGTCGTCGAAAGTTTCGGGGTATTTGCGGGCAACCTCTTTCGAGAAGATGTCGTGACGGGCCGAGGTGAGGCCGTTGCTGCGCATCCCGCCGTTGTGCTGCGGTTCATAGGTGGCCTGCCCGAAAGAGCTCAATCCGACGATCAGGTCTCCGGCCTGAATGTTCGCGTTATCAATTACCTGTTGGCGAGGCATACGGGCGGTGACGGTGCTGTCCACGATAATGGTGCGGACCAGGTCTCCGACATCGGCGGTTTCGCCACCGGTCGAGTAGATTTCGATCCCCAGGTCGCGCAGGGTCTGTAAAAACTCTTCGGTGCCGTTGATGATGGCCGAAATTACCTCTCCGGGAACCAGTCGTTTGTTGCGGCCGATGGTGGAGGAGAGCAGAATGGGACCGGTTGCGCCTACGCACAACAAGTCGTCGGTATTCATGACCACAGCATCCTGGGCGACACCTTTCCATACCGACAGGTCGCCGGTCTCTTTCCAATAGGCGTAAGCCAGCGACGATTTGGTGCCGGCCCCATCGGCGTGCATGATGACGCAGGAGGAGTCGTCTCCGCTCAGGTAGTCGGGAATGATCTTGCAGAATGCTTTGGGGTAGAGTCCTTTGTCGATGTTTTTGATGGCGGCGTGTACGTCTTCCTTCGAGAAGGAGACCCCGCGATCCGCATAACGGGAAGATGAAGCCATAACGGTTTAATGCTTGAATTTTAATAAATACAAAGATAGCGATTATATTTCGTTTGTTGATTAATTTTAGGTATTTTTGCTTATATCCTAACAATCCCTCATCCATGAGCATGACCAGTAGTAAACACGATTCGGTATTCGAATTGATCCGGAGTATGAGCAAGGCCGAGAAGCGTAACTTTAAACTCTATGCCACTCGACTGTCTGGAAATCAGGAGGCGAAGTTCTTGAGTCTCTTTGATTGCATGGATGCGTTGGACGAATACGATGAGGGGAAGATTCTGCAACGGTGTCCGATCAAAAAAGAACAGCTGCCCAATATGAAGGCGCATCTGTATAAGCAGATTTTGGTCAGTATCCGCTTGTTGGATGTGCAGCGCAGCCTGCCGATGCAGTTGAGGGAGATGATCGACTTTGCCGGGATTCTGTACGACAAGGGTTTGTATCGCCAGAGCAGCAAACAGCTGGAAAAGGCTCGGGAACAGGCTGAAGCGGCTGAACAGTTCTCGGCTTTGATCGAGATCAGCGATTGGCAGAAAAAGATTGAAGCCCTGACGATTTCGCGCAGCATCGCTTCGTGGAGCGGGGCTGTCAGCCGGCGGACCCAAGAGGTGTGCGAACAGGTTTCGCGGATCAACGACCTCTCGAATGTGTCGATGCAGCTCTATTCGCTCTATCTGAAGTTGGGCTATGCCCGTACGCAGAAAGACATCGACCTGATCGAGCAGGTGTTTGCTCCGCAGTTGCGGCAGTACGATCCCCGTACGTTGTCCTTTACCGAAAAGGTGCACTATTACCAGGCTATGGCATGGTATCGTTACATCCGGCATGATTTGTTGAATTGTTACCGCTGTGCCTGTCGCTGGACGGCGCTTTTCGACAGTGAACCTCGCATGAAGGAGCAGATGTATGATTTCTACCTGAGGGGTTATTCCCGCTTGTTGGAGGGGTTGTTCCTGTTGCGCAGCTATAAACGTTTTGTACAGCGGCTCTCCGATTTCCATCGGGAAATTGTCGAACTCGATACCTTGAACGACAACGCTCGGATGATTGCCGGACAGATCTGGTATTCGAATCTCATCAACCGGCACTTTTACGAAGGTACTTTTGCTGAGGGGGTGCAGTTGGTTCCTGAAATCGAACGTTTCCTGGCTGAATTCAGTGCCTTGGACATTCGTCACCGGATGCTGATCTATTATAAAGTGGCCTGTCTCTATTTCGGGAATGGCGATTATGTCAAGTGTATGGAGTATCTGGCCAAGGTGATCCGGACACGCGATCCGCAGATTCGGCGGGATTTGCAGTGTTATGCCCGTATTCTGAACCTGATCTGTTCCTATGAGGCAGGGATGGATTATAATATTGATTACCAGATCCGATCTGTGTACGTCTTCTTGGTCAAGATGAACGATATGCAACAGGTGCAGCAGGAGATGATGGCTTTTCTTAAACGGGTCAATTCGCTGTTTGAGGCCGATTTCAAAGAGGAGTTTCGCAAATTGTACGAAACCCTCAAGCCGTTTGAAAATCATCCCTATGAACGCCGGACTTTCTACTATCTGGATGTTTTGTCGTGGTTGCAGAGCAAGTTGGAAGGCGTGCCGGTAGCCGATGTGATCCGACGTCGCTTCCTGGAAGAGGTGGGGGATGCAGAGGAAGGAAAAACGGCATTCGTTTGATGACAATATAAAAAGTAAGGAAACACAGCGAGGCCCAACCGACCGTTCCGGTCAGTTGGGCCTCGTTGTTGGTATAGACGAAAGAGGGGCGTTTATTCGTGCACGGTCCGGAAAAGGGCCTCGACATTTTCCGGTTTGGTGTCCGGCAAAATGGTTTCGTGGCTGGGCGAAATGATCAGCCCGGTCGGGAAGAGTGACCGCAACTCCCGAACCTTGGCGGTGACTTCGGCCGGAGTTCCGTTGACCATCAGGTATTGGGCATCCACCCCGCCGCAGAATGAGATGCGGTCGCTGAAATCCCGTTGCAAACGGTCCGGCTCCATTTTGTAGGCCAGGGCCTGAATGGGGTTGATGGCATCGGCTCCGGCCTCGATGATATCGGGAATGACGTCGTAGACCGATCCGCAGGAGTGGTGAATGACTTGCAAACCATAGCTTTTGGCCTGGGCGATCAGTTTTCGGGTTCCGTCGAACACATATTTGCGCAGGTCTTCGGGTGAAACCATCAGGCCCCGCTGGCTGCCGAAGTCGTTGCCCAGCAGCACGGCATGGAGTTTTCCGCGGGTGGCTTCATAGAAAATGCGGTTGGCCCGCAGGTAAAAATCGACGATACGGTCGATGACGGCCTGGAAAAGTTCTGGGTTTGTATACATTTTTACCAAGGCAGTTTCCATTCCGAAGGCGGCACAGGCATCTTGGAAATGGGCCGACCACACCGCTCCCAGAATCGCATAACCCGGCGGCACCTCTTCGACCACCCGGCGACACTCTTCGGGATCGATATAGTCTTCCGGATCGGGCCAGTCGAATAGCTCGACGTCTTCGGGCTGGTCGTAGTCCTCGAAAAATCCGGGGGCGGTCAGGGTGCGTTCTGACAGGTCGTTGTGGCCTTTCTTGGCGAAATCGAAAGCGGCATAGATGGCGTCGCTCACCGGAGAGTGATAGGGCAGGTCGATCGGGTAGACATCATCGTCGAGCAGCGCTTTGAGGGAGGGCATGTCTTTCACCCCGAAATAGTCATACAATCCAGGCAGCGCCGATGGGTCGGGAATGCCCAGCCAACAAGCCGGGCGATCCACCCTCTTTCGGGCGAGGGTGGCGTAAAAGCGTTCGATATGGTTCATGGAATGGAAGAGTTTAGGTTAGGTTCTATTCAAATATACAAAATTTCACTCGGAAACCGTGTCGTTTTATGGGGAACGTCGTTCGAAAGGGCATTCGAGACAGGAGGGCGTGAAAGAAAAATGGAAACTGAGGCGAACGGATCTCCGGTTGTCGGAATAAGGAGGCTCAGGGCCGGATACGGTTTTAAATTGGCAAAGAATGTTGTATCTTTGAAAAAGACCCACGGTTTGGAGTCCGGCATTATCAATAACAGTATCTGCTTTTGATCAGTGCGATGCAAAAAACGGGAGGAGGGAATTTTTACCGCTCCACGTTCTAACGCGGATGGGGTGCTACACTTGTCGGCTGATCGGACGGTGATGCATAACGGGGTCTGGGTGCAGAACCATTCGGTAGGGTATTGCGAGTTTACCCTAGCCCGGATACAGGGCCCATGGTAGGGAACTCATCGTCTTGCAGGATACGGAGATTGGGTGCGTTTTCGCCTTAGTTGGATGCGAGAATTGTAAATGGAATGATTCAATATGATGAAACAGTTAGGCTTTTGGATGTGCATCGGGTTGATGCTGGGGCTGGCGGCTTGCCGGAATACGGAACCGCAGGTGAGTAAGTACGATTTGATTTGGGATACGCCCTCTGCGAATGCGGTGGGGTCGATGCCCATTGGTAATGGCGAAGTGGGGGCGAATGTGTGGGTCGAATCCAATGGCGACCTGTTGTTCTATCTTTCGCGGACCGATGCCTGGAGTGAAACGGGACGTTTGTTGAAGTTGGGAAAGGTGAGGGTGAGCCTGTCGCCTAATCCGTTTGCTGCGGGACAGCCGTTTCGTCAACGCCTGAACCTGGAGGAGGGGCGGATCGACATCGAAGCAGGAGAGGGTGAGCGGCGGGTGCGGTTAACGTTGTTTGCCGATGCGCACTCCCCGGTGTTTTATGTATTGGGAAGTTCCGATTACCCGTTGAACATCAAGGCGATGTCCGAACCATGGCGGACCGAGCCCTACGATATTCCGTATGAAGACAGTTTGGCCGGATTGTCCACCGAATGGCCCCGGACCGGGACGTATGATTATCGACAGGTGGTCGAATCGGCGGATCGGGTATTGTCGGATCCGCAGGCGGTTATCTGGTGTCACCGCAACGACCATTCGGTGTATGACCTGACGCTGAAACATCAACAGCTCGATAACGTGGCCGATTCCATTGCCGATCCGTTGCAGGGCCGGACTTTCGGGGTGTATATGGCCGGGGAGGGATTTGAAAAACGCTCTGAACAACAACTGGAAACCCCGAAAAATGTACGTCATTTTGCGTTGCGTCTGGCAACGGCGACCCTGCAGTGTGACGATCTGGCGACCTGGCAGTCGGAGGTGACTCGGACAGGGGAAAACGCTTCGTCCGGGGAAAAGGCCCTTGAACGGACCGCCGATTATTGGCGGGATTACTGGACCCGGAGCTGGCTGTTTATCCAGACGCCCGGGAGTGATGTCGGATTCCGCTTGACGCAGGCCTATTTGTTGCAGAGTTGGGTGTCTGCCGCAGCGGGACGCGGAAATTATCCCATCAAGTTCAACGGCTCGATCTTTACGGTCGATCCCCACTATACGAAAGCCGAGGTGCAGGCCAATCCCGACTACCGCATGTGGGGCGGGCACTATTGGTGGCAGAATACCCGCTTGCCGTACTATCCGATGTTGGCCGGCGGTCATTTCGAAATGATGCGGCCGTTGTTCCGGCATTATCAGCAGCTGATGCCATCCTTCCGCATGATTGCGCGTGAATATATGGGTGTGGAGGGGGCTGTCATTCCTGAAACCTCTTCGATCTTCGGGCTGTATCGCAACCAGGATTATGGCTGGGAACGGCCGGGACTCCAACGGGGAGAGGTAAAGAATATGTATATCCGGCACGTCTGGAACGGGGAGCTGGAATTGCTCTCGATGATGCTCGACTATTATGACTACACGGGGGACAGTACGTTTGTGAAACAAACCTTGCTGCCGGTGTCACAAGATGTGCTGGCGTATTTCCGAAACCGGTTTACGCCGGATGAACAGGGTATTCGGCACATCGCTCCCACTCAGAGTCTGGAAACCTATTGGTACGATATAGAGGATGATTTGCCTTGTGTGGCCGGTTTGCATACGGTGTTGGAGGGACTGCTGACGCTGCCTGAAACCCTGACCGGCGACGTTCGCCGGCAGCAGTGGAGCGAAATGCAGGCTTCGCTGCCGCCGATTCCGGTGCAGGAGGTGGATGGACAGCGGCGTTTTGCGCCGGCCGGCCGGTTCGATCCCAAAACCAGCAACTCGGAAGTGCCGGAACTCTATGCGATTTTCCCCTTCTGGCGGACTCATGTGGGGACGGAGGATCGCCAGGTGGGCATTGATACTTATAACGCCCGTCCTTTCCGGGGGCCGAACGGATGGCGTCAGGATGGTCAGATGGCCGCTTTGCTGGGGCTGACCCAAGAGGCGCAGGATAATGTGCTGGAGAAGATTGACAATACCTGTCCGGGGCATCGTTTCCCGGCCATGTGGGGGCCCAATTTCGACTGGACGCCCGATCAGGATCATGGAGGCAACCTGTTGTTGACCTTGCAGCTGATGGTGTTGCAGAGCCATGGCGATACGGTCTATCTGTTGCCGGCTTTCCCTGCGGATTGGAACGTCGATTTCAAACTGCATGTGCGCGGAGGCGGATATGTGGAGGGCGTTTATCGGAATCGTCAGTGGGAGAAACAACCGACTTTGGTCGGATCGCGTCGGCCGTTGCATTTGGTGGAGGTAGCCCCTCAGGACTCCCTTTGACAATAGTCGCCGGAAAGATTGCGTTTATTTAAAAAAGCGAGCGGTGAGAAGGCATGGATTTTGAAAGAGTATCCATGTCGATCGAACCGTCATAAAAAAGGAAAAAGGGGTGCCGACATCCAGAAAAAAGGAGATTCGGTAAAAGGATCGAATCCTTAAAATCGGTATCTTTATTTTAGAAACAATAGAAAGGAAATGATGAAAATTGCCAAACAACTGACCGACCTGATTGGCGGGACTCCGTTGATGGAGTTGGGACATTATATGCAGCGGGAACACCTTGAGGCGACGCTGATTGCCAAATTGGAATATTTTAACCCGGCGGGGAGTGTGAAGGATCGGGTGGCGCTTTCCATGGTGGAAGAGGCCGAGAAACGGGGTGAATTGAAACCGGGAGCCACGATCATTGAACCGACCAGTGGAAATACGGGGATTGGACTCGCGATGGTGGCGGCAGCGAAAGGCTATCGGGTGATTCTGACGATGCCGGAAACGATGAGTCTGGAAAGGCGTAATCTGTTGAAGGCTTTCGGGGCCGGGATTGACCTGACACCGGGAGCTGCCGGGATGCAGGGGGCGATCGATAGAGCCTGTGCCCTGCAGGCCGAAATACCCGGTTCCGTGATTTTGGGACAGTTCGATAATCCGGACAACCCCTTGGCCCATGAACGCACCACGGGTCCGGAGATCTGGAACGATACGGAGGGACAGGTCGATATTTTCGTGGCTTGTGTGGGAACGGGCGGTACCGTCAGCGGAATCGGACGTTACCTGAAAAAGCAGAATCCGTCGGTTCGGGTTGTGGCCGTTGAACCGGATGAATCGCCGGTGCTTTCGGGCGGGGAACCGGCTCTGCATAAGATTCAGGGTATTGGCGCAGGGTTTATTCCGGATAATTATGATCCGAAGGTGGTGGACGAAGTGCTGCGGGTGACGTCGGACGATGCGTTGAGGACGGGACGCTTGCTCTCCACCAGTGAAGGACTGTTGGTGGGGATCAGTTCGGGGGCGGCCGTGAGTGCTGCTACGGTATTGGCGCGTCGACCCGAAAACCGGGGAAAACGGATCGTGGTGCTGTTGCCCGACACCGGCGAACGGTACCTCTCCACGTTGTTATATGCTTTCGAGGACTATCCTTTGTAAGACTCTCTGTGTGCCGGTCGATGGAACCGATCGGAATGTGTGCGACTTTGTTTTGTGAATCGTTAAAATTGGCTCGTTATGATGGACTCCAAAGATCATATTACTCAGCAGATCGAACAGATCAGTCGTTTGTTGCCTCAATTGTTCAAACAACTCGAGAACCGTAAGATCGCTCAGGCCCGACAGACGGTAGAGGATTGTCTCAGTGTGTTGCAGCTCGATCAGGAGAAAATCCGAGCGCGTGACCCGGAAGAGATCATCGCTGCCATCGCCGATCATCGCTTGTTGGTGCAGCTGGCGGATTTGCTGGCCGTCAGTGTGCGGTTGTCGCCGGATGAGCATGCCCTGCAATTGCGACGAGCCGTTACCGCACATCTCGATCGGGAGATGGTGAGTCAGTAAAATAAAAAACCGTCCAACCAATTTGGACGGTTTTTTTATGAGAGTAGAGGGCTCTTCTTAGAGTCGTTTGACCTGATCCGGAGCGATTTCGTAGGCGTATTCCTGACCGCCCAGCGAGTAACGGATCACCGGATGGGTGCCGCTTTCATCCAGCTTAAACTGGCTCTGGGCATTTTTCAGCTCGCTGGGGTAGAAAATCGTCCCGATGACGTTTTCGTCAGATGGAGCCTGCAGGGTAGTGAACAGGCACGGAATGCTTTGTACCGGATTGTTTTTGACAACGCGGACCGTATATTGGTTTTCGGACCGTACGTTGTAATCGCTGTTGATGAGCGGCTGCATTTCGACGCTGGCCTTTTTCCCCTGGATGCTGACCGAACGACCGTCGTGTACCGTCGTTTCAATGCCCGTGGTGGGGTGGAACAGCAGGTCGATCTTGTCACCCTTGGTGCAGTTCACCCGATCCAATACCAGAACGACATTGGTGGCTTTGTCCAGAACAATAACCCGTTTCCAACCTTTGAGCTCTTCTTTCGGGTAGGCGTTCGTAGCGTCCATGATCGTATAGTCGAAGTCGGGAGTCGATACGAACTTCTCGATCTTGCCGCCGATCCCTTCCTGCCAGGGTTGGTTCTTGCGTTTGGCGATGATCTGCTGTTCGTCGTTGACCAGCACGACATTATGTCCCAGACTGTTGATGTAGAGGTAGTCCCAACGGATGTCGTTGAAGATGAACTGATCGTAGAAGCGTTGTTCCACTTCGCCGATGAGAATGTCTCCTTTCCAGGTCAGGTTGAAACTGCCGGCATCGAGGTGACCGTGGTGGGGGTCGTCGGCCGGAGCGCATTTCAGGGCCACCTGCATGTAGTCGTCCCCGAAGTCTTTCCGCATGAAGGCCCAGTCGATGCTGGGGAAATAGTGAGAGGCATTGGCGGGTTTGACCGCTTTGACGTCGGTCGGACGGGGCCACATCAATTCCCACATGTTCATCGAACGGTTGGCACCGCTGAGGTAATTTTCCAGGTAGTACATGGCGGTTTCGTCCTTAGACTCGTCGATCAGCTTGTTATACATGTAAGAGGAGCCGATCGGGCCTGAGCTGTGACCGTCGTTGAACGAACCGGTCAGGGCGAACAGTGCAAAGTCGGCCGGATGTTGCAAACCGGGAGCCTTGAACAGATTGACCTGTCCGTTGGTGAGACGCTTCATGGCGTCAACGAAAGCGATCGATTCCCGGATGCCGTACACCGAGTAGGAGCGGCCTTCGGCCCAACCGTTATCTTCGCCATAGTTGCTCAGCATTTTTTCCATGCCTTCGCAGCTGCGGGCCACGACATCCACCAAGTGGGGATCTTCGGTCAGCAGGGACAGGGCAGCCATACCCAAACCACCGTGGCAGATGGCAGACCAGTTGCATTTATAGGCTTCCGACCACCAGTGATATTCATAGTTGCCGCGTACGCGGGTGATGGCGTTTTCGAGCAGCCCGCCCCGAATGCGGTTCCGTTGGTCGGGGGTGAGTGCCGGGTAGAGCCAGTCGTAAACCAACCCGAGACCCAGCGCGCAATCACCGGTCATGATGTCATAAGAGAAGACCACCTGATCGTCTTTGGCGCCATAGGGCCATACACGGGGATAGATAATTTCGAAATGGTGAGCACCGGCCGACCAGCTTTCCAGGGCGCACAGTTTGTCGGCATAAGCAAAGGCTTTTTGGGCATAGGCTTCGTCGCCGGTCATCTGGTACAGGAAGGCCAGCAGCTGGGAGCCGCTCAGATAGAAACCGATGTATTGTTCATACAGCGGGGTTTCGTTGTAACGAGAGGCAATATCATTGAAGGGGCGTTCGGGCTCAACGGTGTTGAGCATGATCCGACGACCTTGCTGGAGCAGCAGATCCATGATCTGAGCGTATTCCGGATCATTGGCGATGCGATCCAGAATTTCCTGTTTGCTGTCGTTGTTGAAGAGCAGGTAAGGGTGTTCGAGTTTTTGATTGAGCAGCGCTTTGCTCTCTTGGAGATACGCACCCTGAGCGAATAGCAGTCGAGGAAGGCACAGACAAGCCAGTACGCCCATCCAAAAAAGTTTTTTCATGCGATGATTGATTTAGAAATAGTGATTTATGGGGTTTGTAGGCTGAGTTGAGGATCCGATGCTCGTAAACCCAAACCGCAGCTTCCGCCACGAAATTAACATTAATTCCCCGTTTTCCCAATTCCGGGAGGCTTCCTTATGACCCGAATAATGAAAAAACAGCCGCCTCGGGAAACGAGGCGGCTGTTTCGGTATGATGGATCCGGAAAGTTCGCAGATAGCTTCCCGGCGTTGGGTCCGCTATTTGGCCTGACGGCGACGATCGGTCTCGTGCAGCAAAATCTTACGCAAGCGGATATGTTTCGGTGTAACTTCCACGTATTCGTCCTCTTTGATGTATTCGAGGGCTTCTTCCAGCGAGAAAATCACGGGAGGTGCGATGGAAACCTTTTCATCCGAACCGCTGGCACGCATGTTGGTCAGCTTTTTGGATTTGGTCAGGTTGACGACGATATCGTCGCTGCGGGTGCTTTCGCCCACGACTTGTCCTTCGTAGATCTCTTCCTGGGGCGATACGAAGAAGATCCCGCGGTCCTGCAGCTTGTTGATGGCATAAGCGTAGGCCGTACCGGTTTCCATGGCGATCAACGAACCGTTGATACGCATTTCGATTTCGCCTTTGTACGGTTCGAAATCTTTGAGGCGGTGCGACATGACTGCTTCACCGGCGGTGGCTGTCAGCAGGTTGCTGCGCAGCCCGATGATCCCCCGGGAAGGAATTTCGAATTCCAGACGCTGACGGTCGTGAACGGTGGTCATGTTGACCAGTGATCCTTTGCGTTTGGTAACCATTTCGATGGCTTTGCCGGCGAATTCTTCGGGCAGGTCGATGGTCAGTTCTTCGATAGGTTCGCATTTCTGGCCGTCGATCTCCTTAATGATGACCTGAGGTTGTCCTACCTGCAATTCATATCCTTCGCGACGCATGGTTTCGATCAGAACAGACAAGTGCAGCACCCCACGACCGAATACGATAAAGCTATCGGAGGAAGGACCCGGTTGAACACGTAATGCCAAGTTCTTTTCCAGTTCGCGGTCGAGACGTTCCTTAATGTGACGTGAGGTGACATATTTGCCGTCTTTTCCGAAGAACGGAGAGTCGTTGATTGTGAAAAGCATGCTCATCGTCGGCTCGTCGATGGCGATGGGTTCCAGCGGTTCGGGATTGTCGAAATCGCAGATGGTGTCTCCGATTTCAAAGCCTTCGATCCCGACCAGCGCACAGATTTCGCCGCACTGAACTTCTTCCACTTTGGTTTTGGCCAACCCTTCGAAGACCATCAGGTCTTTGATGCGGGTCTTGATCATCGTTTTGCCGTCACGTTTGGCCAAAGTGACAGGCATGCCTGCTTTCAGGGTGCCTCGGGTCAGTTTTCCGATGGCAATCCGTCCGACATAGGAAGAGTATTCCAGTGAGGTGATCAGCAGTTGAGGGGTTCCTTCCACCACGGCGGGGGCAGGAATATTATCGATGATGGCATCCAGCAGCGGCGTAATGTCGGAGGTCCGTTCTTTCCAGACATGCGACATCCAGCCCTGTTTGGCACTGCCGTACAGCGTGACGAAATCGAGTTGTTCTTCAGTGGCGCCCAGCGTGAACATCAGGTCGAAAACCTGTTCGTAAACCTCTTCGGGACGGCAGTTGGGTTTGTCCACCTTGTTGACTACCACGATGGGTTTTTTGCCCAGAGCCAGGGCTTTCTGCAAGACGAAACGGGTCTGGGGCATGGTGCCTTCGAAGGCATCCACCAGCAGCAAAACCCCGTCAGCCATGTTGAGCACGCGCTCCACTTCGCCCCCGAAATCGGAGTGACCCGGGGTGTCGATAATGTTAATCTTATAGTCTTTATAGACGACCGAGACGTTTTTGGAGAGGATGGTGATCCCTCGTTCGCGTTCCAGGTCGTTGTTGTCCATGATGAGTTCACCCTTCTTTTCGTTGTCCCGGAAAAGATGGCCCTGCAAGATCATCTTATCGACCAGGGTGGTTTTTCCGTGGTCGACGTGGGCGATGATCGCGATGTTGCGGATTTTTTGCATATATTTCCTCTTTTAGCGGGGCAAAGTTACGAAATAATTGGGGGATTACGCATATATTTGTGTAACGGATAAACGGAAACTTTAATACCGAAAAAACCATGAAACAGGTGATCGAAGTGAAAAGAGAAGGAAAAGCGCCTTCTCGGGTGGTGATCGGAGATGTCATTCACGCGCTGGACAGCTATCTGCCGGAAGGAAGCCGGGTGATTGTCATCACCGACAGCAATATCCATCGCCGTTACAAAGAGATCATCAATCGTTACGAATATTTGCTGATCGGCTTGGGTGAGACCAGCAAAACGTTGGTGACCGTTTCGAAACTATACGACGAGTTGTTGAATCTGAATGCGGACCGCAGTACGTTTATTTTGGGAATCGGAGGCGGTATCGTGACCGATATTGCCGGGTTTGTGGCATCGACCTATATGCGGGGTTTGCCGTTCGGGTTTGTGGCCACGACGCTGCTTGCTCAGGTGGATGCCAGTGTGGGCGGTAAGAACGGCGTGAATCTCGAAGGGTATAAAAACATGATCGGAACCTTCAATCAGCCCGATTTCGTGCTGTGCGATCTGTCGTTGCTGGATACCCTGCCTGAACGGGAGTTCCGGGCGGGACTGGCCGAAATCATCAAAGCCGGTCTGATCGCCGATCGGGCGTTGTTCGAACTGTTTGAACAGCATACGCTGGAGGAATTCCGGCATGATCGGGCGTTGCTGCTGGAGGCTGTTACACGGGCGGTTCGGGTCAAGGCAGATATTGTGGCCCGGGACGAAAAGGAACGGGGCGATCGCCGTAAACTGAATCTGGGGCATACTTTTGCCCATGCCATCGAAAAGAGCTCGCGGGATTTTCTGCACGGTGAGGCGGTGGCGATCGGTACGGTGATGATCGGTCGTTTGTCGGCCCGGATGGGCGGTGTGACCGAGCAGGAAGCCGACCGGGTGCGTCAGGTATTCGAACGTATGGGGTTGCCGGTCGATTCGGGAATCGAATTACGCAAGTTGCTGAAAGCGCTCAAACACGATAAAAAGAAAGAGTCCACCTCGGTGAATTTTGTGCTGATGAAGGGGTTGGGCGATTGCGAAGTGAAGCCGTTTACGTTTGAAGAGATCGATACCTTGACTTTATAACGGTACACAGAGTCGAAGAATAAACAAGCGGGAGCCTTTTGGGGAGGCTCCCGCTTTTATTTGGGAAGAGCAGATCCGAAAAAATTTCGGAAGGCATTGTGGAAAACGGTCGGTTATTCTTGGTTGAACGACAATGGGCTTTTCCCGAGAGGCTTTGAAGTGGCCAGCGCCAGCCCTCGGTTGCCCTGCTTGTCGACGGCATTGTAGAAATGGTAAACAATCCCATCCCGATAGATGACGCAGGGTTTGTGGGCGTATTGGGCATCGTAGGGCTCGCTCGGAGCGATCAGGTCTTCGCCCTGCCAGGGCGTCCAGTGTACCAGGTCGTGAGAGCAGGCAAATCGTTCGAACCCGCCCGGTTTCCAGCCTGCGCCGAAATAGAACATCACCCACAGGTCACCGATCCGTGTGATCTGAGCGTCGCCGCTGATGCCCGATCCGTGGTCGATCACCGGTCCGGAACCGTACCGCTGCCAGTGCAGCATATCGTCCGAAACCGCCATGGCAATGCGTTCTACGCCTTTCCCTCCGGGGTTGCGTTTCCCTTTGGCGTTGTAGAACATGACGAAAGGATGGCCCAGGGTCTTTTCACGGTCCCAAATGACGGTGCTTTTGTAGATAACGTTATCGTCGTACCAGCGGGCTGAGGTGTCCTTGGGGGAAAGAACCGCCTGGTCGGTGCGTTCCCATTCCTGGGTGGGCAGAAAATTCTTGGCCCAGGCGATGCCGATACCCAACGCTCCGGCCTCGTAACCGTGGGTGTCGCCACCCAGGTAGGACATCCAGTATTTCCCTTTGTATTTGCGGGGGGCATAACTGCCGCCCCAACGGTAATCCTGCAGGGCGATGTAACCGGCCTTTTGATCGGCATCCCATCCTTCTTCGCTGAAAGACATGAGTTTGCCCAGTGTTTCCCATTGGAGCATGTCGTCGCTTTGGGCTAGCCAGGTCTCGTACCCTCGCCCGTCGAAACAGATGTAGGTCATGTACCATTGTCCGTTCAGGCAGAAAACCGAAGGCGAGTCAACCATTTTCCCTTTTTCGGGAACCATGATGAGCCCATATTTGTAAGGCGTTTGTACGGTTTCATAGATTTGTTGCATGGCTTCGGGAGAGACTTCCTGTGCGGACAGGGAGGTGCTTCCCAGGAGGAGGCCGAGACCCAGAAACAGTCTCGTCAAATAGTTTTTCATAGATGGGTTAGTGTCAAAAATGTTAATGAAAACAAAAATAGCGAACCCGGCGAGAAAAACAAAACCGCTCCCCGGAAGGGAGCGGTTTTGTTAGAAAAGGTTATATGATAGGAACTATACGCAACCCTGAGCCAACATGGCGTTGGCCACTTTCATGAACCCGGCGATGTTGGCGCCCCGGACATAGTTGATGTATCCGTCGGGGCAGGTACCGTATTTGACGCAGGCCTCGTGAATGTTTTTCATGATGCTGTGTAATTTTTGATCCACTTCGTCCGGACTCCAGATCAGACGTTCGGAGTTTTGGGTCATTTCCAGTCCGGAGGTGGCAACGCCTCCTGCATTGGCGGCTTTGCCCGGTGCATACAGCAATTTGTGTTCTTGGAAAACGTGGATCGCTTCCGGTGTCGAGGGCATGTTGGCCCCTTCGGCTACGCAGATGCAACCGTTGTTGACCAAGGCTTGGGCATCCTCGCCGCTGATTTCGTTTTGGGTAGCGCAGGGCAGAGCAATGTCGCATTTAACCCCCCAGGGACGCTGCCCTTCGTAATAGGTTGCTTCGGGATAGCGTTCTGCATATTCGCGAATCCGTCCGCGGAAAATGTTTTTCAATTCGAGGACATATTCCAACTTGTCTGCGTCGATACCCGTCGGGTCATAGATGTAGCCCGATGAATCGGACAGCGTAACGACTTTCGCACCCAGTTGAGTCGCTTTCTGTACGGCATATTGGGCTACGTTGCCCGAACCGGAAATGGCGACGGTTTTCCCTTGGAAACTTTCACCCCGGGTGGCCAGCATTTCCTGTGCGAAGTAGCAGACGCCATATCCCGTCGCTTCGGGGCGCAGCGGACTGCCGCCCCAACCCAGCCCTTTCCCGGTGAGTGTTCCGGTAAATTCGTTGCGGAGCCGTTTGTATTGGCCGAACAGGAAGCCGATTTCACGTCCGCCTACGCCGATGTCGCCGGCCGGTACGTCGGTATCTTGGCCTACGTGGCGTTGGAGTTCGGTCATGAACGATTGGCAGAAACGCATGACTTCGTTGTCGGATTTGCCTTTGGGGCTGAAGTCCGAACCTCCTTTGCCTCCGCCCATCGGCAGGGTGGTCAGGCTGTTTTTGAAGGTTTGTTCAAAGGCCAGAAATTTGAGAATGCTCAGGTTGACCGAAGCGTGGAAACGCAATCCTCCTTTGTAGGGGCCGATGGCGCTGTTCATCTGGACACGGTATCCGCGATTGATTTCGATTTCGCCTTTATCGTTGAGCCAGGGCACGCGGAATATGATGATTCGTTCGGGTTCGGCAATCCGTTCCAGCACTTTCATTTTGGCCAAGACGGGATTTTCCAAAATGTACGGGGCCAGGGATTCGACGACCTCGTGAACGGCTTGATGAAATTCTTTCTCTCCGGGGTTTTTGGCGATGATTTCCGCCATAAACCGGTCTACATACTGTTGGACATGTTTTTCCATAACGATCGGCTTTTAGCTGTTGGTCTGGGAGCAAAAATAGATTTTTTAGTTATAAAATACAAATTATCACCCTTGATTGCCAGGTGTTTATCACTTTTTGTTTAAATTTAAACATTTGGTTTGCTTACTATCCGAATGCGAAACAGAGGATTCGCTTACAAACCGAAATTACAGGCAGCCATCTGATTTATAAATTTATCCGTCGGTTTTTTCGGGGAAAAATGTTGTTATTTTTAAAATATATTATTAATTTCCCTCAATATACGGAAGAACCATCGGCCGGCGGGTGGGTGAAAAGGAATGGAAGCGCTTGATAGACAATTTTCTTGGGGTCTTGAGAGGAGCCTTTTCTGCCCGACAGCCATTAAACAGATAAACCATGAAAAGATACGGAAGTGTGATCCGGGTGCGTCCGGAAAAACTGGAAGAGTACAAGGCTTTGCATCGGGCTGTATGGCCGGGGGTGCTGGCTAAGATTTACGAATGCAATATCCGAAATTACAGCATTTATTATAAGGACGGGTATTTGTTCAGCTATTTCGAATATGTCGGCGAGGACTATGCGGCGGATATGGCGTTGATGGCGGCTGATCCCGAAACGCAGCGCTGGTGGGCTGTTTGCGGTCCCTGTCAGGAGCCACTCGAAACGCGCGCCGAAGGCGAATGGTGGGCCGATATGGAAGAGGTTTTTCATGTGGATTGATCAATCAACAGAACGATGACAACGAAAAAGACAGGCAAAGCTGTGTGCGAAGAGAAGGATCTGTGTCCGCAGGAACGGTTTATGCGGCAGGCGATTAAGTTGGCCCGCCAGAGTGTGGAACAGGGAGGAGGTCCGTTCGGAGCGGTGATCGTGAAAGACGGGAAGGTTGTGGCAACCGGTCACAATCAGGTCGTTCCCTCGTGTGACCCGACGGCTCATGCCGAGGTGAGTGCCATTCGGGCGGCAGCATCCGCATTGGGGACCTTCGATTTGAGCGGATGCGAGATTTATACCTCCTGTGAACCTTGTCCGATGTGTTTGGGCGCTATTTATTGGGCGCGGATCGAGCGCATGTATTATGGTTGCGATCAGCAGGATGCGGCTCGGATTGGCTTCGATGATTCGTTCATCTATAAGGAGATGGCGCTCGATCCGGCCCGGAGAAGGCTGGCGTCATGTCGGATTTTGGCCGATGAGGCTCGGGAGGCTTTTCGGGCCTGGGAAGCCAAGCCGGATAAGACGGAATATTAACGGAAAAGCAGGAAAAACATGATTTGGGAACGGGTATTCCATCTGCGGGAGAAGGGAACAACCCCGCGCAGAGAGTGTGTGGCGGGGTTGACGACTTTTATGACCATGGCTTATGTCTTGGTGATTATTCCGCAGTTGCTGGCCACGACGGGGATGGATCAAGGTGCCTTGTTTAGTGCGACGGCTTTGGCCTCGATTGTGGCGACGCTGGTGATGGCCTTTTATGCCAATATGCCTTATGCCCTGGCTCCGGGTTTGGGACTGACGGCCTTTTTTGCCTATACGGTTGTGGGCGAAATGGGGTATAGTTGGCAAACGGCCCTGACGGCGGTGTTTCTCGAGGGGTTGTTGTTCATTCTGCTTACAGTGACCAATGCCCGAGAGGCCATTGTGAAAGCGATTCCGCCCAATCTCAAACATGCCATCAGTGTGGGGATCGGATTGTTCATCACCCTGATAGCCCTGAATAACGCCGGCATCGTACAGCGAAGTCCGGGAACGTTGTTGACGATGGGGGATTTGCTGACACCGTCGTGTCTGGTTTGTTTGATCGGGTTGTTTGCCATTGCGCTGCTGCTCTATTTCAAAGTGCGGGGAGCGTTGTTGTTGGGGATTGTCTTTGCCACGCTGGTCGGCATTCCGCTGGGCGTGACGCGTCTGCCCGAACACTTTACGCTTTTCAGTGCCCCACCTTCGATTCAACCGATTTTTGCCAAGGTTCATTTCGATTTTAAGGTGTTGTTCAGTGCGGAAATGGCATTGGTGGTCCTGACCATGGTTTTTGTCGATTTGTTCGATACCCTGGGTTCGTTGATCGGGGTGACCAACCGGGCTGGACTGGCCGATCGGGACGGGAATGTGCCGGGGCTGAAGAAAGCCCTTTTGTCCGATGCCGTGGGAACAACCGTGGGATCGTTGTTGGGGGTCAGCACCGTGACGACCTATTTGGAAAGTGCAGCCGGAGTGGCTGCCGGCGGACGCAGCGGCATGACGGCTTTGGTCGTAGCCCTGTTGTTCGGATTGGCGCTGTTTTTCTCGCCGATCTTTTTGAGTGTACCGCCTGAGGCGCTGTCGGCCGGGATGTTGATGGTGGGGCTGTTTATGATCAGCTCGGTGCGGGAGATCGACTTCCAGTCCATGGGACAGGGGTTGCCGGCCTTCCTGACGGTGGTGATGATGCCCTTTACCTACAGCATTGCAAACGGGATTCTGTTCGGTATGCTCAGTTTCGTGATTTTGCAGGTGCTGACCGGTAAGGCAAAAGAGGTGACGATTTCGATGTATATCGTAGCCCTCTTCTTATTGTTGAAACTATTCTTATAAGCTGTTTGCATCAGAAATAGGCCCCGGGGAGGATGGATCGTCCCCGGGGCTTTTTTGCATGGAGGCAAGTGAGTACCCTCTGAAAATGCTTCGGTTCGGGAGTCTCAATCTCCCGAACCGAAGAAGCAAGACGCTGCGTGGGAATCTTCTGTCCTGACGTAGAGCGGAAGATGACGGTCAGCGGTCAGGTTAGGTTTAGAGGTAGTTGGTGACGTTGGTAACGATCTGTCCGTCGAACAGGTTGATGATCCGATGGGCGTACGAGGCGTCGTGCTGGGAGTGGGTCACCATCAGGATGGTGGTCCCCTCCTGGTTGAGTTCGGTGAGCAGGCTCATCACCTCTTTCCCGTTGGTTGAGTCAAGGTTTCCGGTCGGTTCGTCGGCCAGGATCAGCTTGGGTTTGGAAACAACGGCCCGGGCGATGGCCACGCGTTGTTGCTGCCCTCCGGAAAGCTGTTGCGGGAAGTGGCCGGCCCGGTGGCTGATGTTCATGCGTGCCAGAATGTCGTTGACCATTTTTTTGCGCTCAGCGGCTTTGATCCGCAAATAGATCAACGGAAGTTCGACATTTTCGAAGACATTGAGTTCTTCGATCAGGTTGAAGCTCTGGAAAACGAACCCGATCTTGCCTTTGCGGAACAGGGTGCGATCTTTTTCTTTCAGGCTTCCTACCTCTTGCCCTAGCAGGAAATATTGACCGGAAGTGGGGTTGTCCAGCAGGCCCAGGATATTCAGCAGGGTTGATTTGCCGCAACCCGACGGTCCCATAATGGCAACGAATTCGCCTTCTTGGACCTCTAACGATACATTGTGCAGGGCGATGGTTTCGATCTCTTCCGTGCGGAAACTTTTGCACAGGTTTTCGGTTTTTAGCAGACTCATGGTTATACGTGTTTTAAAGGTTTATTGTTATTCGTTTTTGAGAAAATGGGCGGGGTTTTCGGTGGCGCTGTGGTAGCTTTGCCAGGTGACGGTGGCCAGGGTGATCAGCAGCACGATGCCGAGCGCCAGCAGGAAAATCCATCCGTTGAACGAGGCTTTGTAGGCAAAGTTTTGGGCCCATCGCAGGGTGATCACATAGGAGACGGGAGCGGCCAGGATAAAACAGATCAGTACGATGGTGACATAGCGTCGGTTGAACATTTTCAGAATGTCACTGACCGTGGCGCCGAAAGTTTTGCGGACGGCGATCTCTTTGCGGCGGTATTGGGTTTCGAACAGAATGAGTCCGAAAGCCCCCAGCGTGGAGATCAGTACGGCCAACAGGCTGAACAGCGTGATTTGAATGGCCTGATGGTTCTCTGTTTTGTACATGTTGCCGATGGATTCGTCGAAGAAGGAAATTTCGAGCGTGTTTTGCACATCGGGATCGAATTCCAGCAGGATCTGTCGGATCTCCTCGATGGTACGGAAGATATCCGTGCCGCTAACCTTCAGGTAGCAGGTGGTCAGCGGGGCCCAGGGATTGTAGCCGAACACTATCAGGGCAAAGTCTTCGATGGGGTAATGGAGGGGTTTGAAATTGAAGTCCCGGGCGATGCCGACGATTTCGGCGGCTTGCTCTCCTCCATTATGATTACCCATTCGGCGACCTATTTCTAGCCCATAATGTTTTTTGGCGGTTTCGTTGAAGATAAATACCCCGTTTCGGTCGTTGTCGCTGGGGAGGAAATCGCGTCCTTCCTCGATCTGGATGCCCATCAAGGCCGGGAAATTGTAGGAGACGGGCACACAGGTGAAAATGATCATCTCTTGGTTGTACATGCGACCCCATCCCATTTGAGGATTGGCTATGGGGCTATAGGCGTAGGCGACATCGAGGACATTGGCGTTCTCTTTGAGCCGATTGGTCAGGGCTTCCTGATGTTCGGCCATGGTGGAAGAGAGGGTGGTGGTCAGAATGTTGTCCCGGGTCAGCCCGATGTCGTAGTTGCGCATATAGCTGTATTGTCGCCAGATTGAGAGGGCGATGATGATCAAGGCCAGGGAGATCACATATTGGAAGCCGATTAACACCGTTCTGAGGCGTCGACCTTGAGCGGAAAGACCGAAGGAACCTTTGAGAACCATGGCCGGGGCGAACGAGGTACTGTAGAGGGCCGGATAAATCGACGATACAATACCGGTAAGCAGAGCGATTCCTATAGTCAGTAGTACGATAAGCAGATTGGAATCCAGGTGCAGGTCGGCTTCGAGTACGCCGGCGAGCGAACTGTCGGCGATCCAGTGAACCAGACCGAACGCGATGATCAAGGCGATCAGGTTCAGCATGACAGCTTCGAACAACTGCTGGAGACGGAGACCCCAAAGGCTGCTGCCCAATACTTTTCGGGTGTTGATGTTGCGGATACGTCGGGGAACCAGGGCCATGGAGAAGTTGATGAAGTTGATCATGGCGACCAGAATAATCAGGATGGCTACGGCGGTCAGGGAGTAGAGTGTCGTCCGGTTTCCCTTTTGGTGATCTGCATTCCAGGGACTGAAATAGCGATCCGGCAGATGGGTGAGTTGAACATAGCGGTGACCGGGAATTCGGTCATTTGGATCTTCGCGTTCAGCGACTTTGGTCGAGGCGATTTCCGAGATAGTAGAGACCTGTTTCGGATCATCGATCAGCAAAAAGGCACGATAGGTGCTGTTTGCCCAGCTATTTTTATTTAGTTGACCGATATGGACAACAAGTCCGTTTTGAAAAGAACAATTGCGGGGCAGATCGCGATAGACGGCAACTACTTCGACCGTATCTTTTGCGGACCAATTTTGAAAAATGACAGTTTGACCGATGGGGTTTTGAGTACCGAACATGCGTTCGGCAGTGCTGGCGGCCATCAGGGCTTTCGTCCCGGTGTTGAAGTTGGCAAAGCTGCCGGAAACCAATTCCAGCCCCAAAACTTCCGGGAAATCGTCAGAAGCTGTCAATATATTGGCCTTCAGGGCGGAAGAGGGACCTTGGGCCGGGTCGAACATCATGGTTTGAGCGTCGAACGAGCAAATGGCTCCCTTCCGGATGTGCGGAGAGAGTGTGAAGATCTCTTCGGATTGAGGCCGTGATAGTGTTTGGGAAAAGACTTCTCCGGGAGTCCAGCTTATTTCGGCCCGATAGAGACTCGGAGTGGTGGGGTAGCAGGTGTCGAAAGTCAGTTCCTGATAGACCTGCATCATGATGATCATGAACGAGGCGAAAGCGACGCTCAGTCCGATCAGGTTGAGCAGGGTGGCCGATTTGAATCGGGTCAGGGATCTCCATAGGTTAGCGATCGAGGTTTTCATGGTTTTCAGGGGTTTGAGCGATTTATTCTTGTTTGATCGAGTGGGCGGGGTTTTCGGTGGCGCTGCGGTAGCTTTGCCAGGTGACGGTGACCAGGGTGATCAGCAGTACGATGCCTAAGGCCATTCCTAAAATCCAAAGGCTGAAAGGCGCCCGATAAGCGAAATTTTGTTGCCATTTTTGGAAAATGAGGTAGGCAATCGGAACGGAGGGAACGAAGCAGATCAGAACAATGGTTACGTACCGCCGGTTGAACATCTTCAGAATATCGGCTACCGTGGCTCCGAAGGTCTTACGCACGGCAATCTCTTTGCGGCGATATTGGGTTTCGAACAGGATGAGCCCGAACGCCCCCACCGAACAGATCAGAATGGCCAGCAGACTGAATGCGAAAATCAGGGTCGCTAATTTCTTTTCGGAGCGATAGCGTTGTTCGAGCTGATCGTTCAGAAAGGTGACTTTGATCACGTTGCGGGCGCTGGGATCGAAACTCAGTAACGTTTCTTCGATGTATCGGCGGGTCGATTCGAGTTGGGCCGGATTGACTTTGGCGTAGAGTTCGAGCAGCGGCCAGGAGACGGTATCCTGAAAGACATACAGGGCCATCGGTTCGATCGAATAGTAGAGCGATTTCAGGTTGAAGTCTTCGGTAATGCCGACGATCTCTCCGGAGCCGCCGGTGGGATTGGCGATTCGGTCGCCAGTTTGGATGTCGAATTGCTCCCGGGCTGTACGGTTGAACAGAAAGGTGCCGTTGCGCTGGCGATCCAGTTCGCGGAAATCACGACCCTCGATGATGGGCAGGTTCATGAATGCTGGGAAATTGGGCGCTACCGGCAGAGCGGTGAATTGAACCCGTTGGTTTTTATAGGGGACGGACCAGGTGGTCGATCCGGTGTTGGTTAGGCCGGTGAATGAAAAGGTGACGTCCGGAATGCTCGGGTTTTCTTTCAGTTTTTGGGCGATGACATCGCGTTGCTGGCTCATGCGGGCCGAAATCTGGGTGCTGAGGATGTTGTCGCAAGAGAGTCCGATGTCGTAGTTCCGCATGAAGGAGTATTGATGGTAGATCAGCGAAGCGACCATGATCAGCACCAGGGAGATGAGGTATTGGAATCCGATCAGGACCATGCGGAGTTGACGCCCTTGGACCGATAGCCCGAAGGATCCTTTGAGTGCGAGGGCGGTCGGGAAGGAGGTGCTGTAGAATGCGGGATAGAGTCCGGCGATCAAGCCGCTCAACAGGGCTACGACGGACGTGAAACAGATCAGAATAACGTTATGAGTCGGATGGATGTCGGCAATCAGTAGAGTCGCCAAACGGGTGTTGGCCAACCCGGAGACGATGAGAATGGACAGCCCTCCGGCCAGCAAGGCCAGAATCATGGCTTCGGCGATCTGTTCGAAACGCAGGGAGGCAAGGCTGCTGCCCAATACCTTTCGGGTGTTGATGTTGCGGATGCGTTTGGGGACCAGAGCCGTGGAGAAATTGACGAAATTGATGACGGCGATGGCCAGAATAAGCAGGGCAATGGCAATCAGGGCGTAATCCGTTGTCAGGTTCCCCAGGCTGCGGGTGCCGTTTGTGGGGGTGAAATAGTAGTCGTGCAAGTCGATGATGCGTACCGGACGGGGTTGCAGCGAGTCCGTATGGGGCCCCCATTCCGGGTAGCGGACGGAGAGCTGCTGTTCGACTTGTGCAGCCTGTTCGGGGGTGTCGATCTGGAGATAGAGCGTGTATAGAAGATGTTGGTTGCCCGGGATGACGTCGTCTTCCGCATTGCAGATGACGCCGTTGGGCAGCGAAGCGTTTTCGGGGATATCTTCGTAGATGCCGACCACTTGCAGGTAGCTGGCTTCAGATTCCGTGGACTGTATGCAGCCCAGTTGCTGGCCCACGGGCGATTCGTCTCCGAACAGGCGACGGGCGGTGCTTTGGGACAGCAGGGCGGCATTCGGGGCGTGAAAGGCGGAAGGGTTTCCTTCGAGCCATTTTAATCCGAACAGTTCTGGCAGCGTGGAGGAGGCTAAAACGATCGATTCGGTGAGGGCTCCTTCGGAGCCTTTGCGGGGATCGAAAAACCCGGCCTGGTTGTCCCTCCGGTCCAGAAAGGCCGATTGACGGATTAACGGCGTGGACTGGCTGATTTCTTGCAACAGAAATTGAGACAGCGAGTTGCTGTAGGTCCTGGAGATGGGATTCCACAGATCAAGCTGGTAGATCGTTCCGGCGTTGGGATATCCTTTGTCGAAGGTCAGGTCGTAGCGAACCTGAGCCATGATGATCAGGAAGGAGACAAAAGCCACGCTCAATCCGATGAGATTGAGAAAGGTAGCCGCTTTGAACCGACTTAACGAGAGCAACAGGTATTTGAAGGTTGTTCGCATAGGGACTATTCGGTTTTAAGAGCATTGACGGGGTTGTCGTTGGCAATGCGTCGGGTCAGCAGGATGACGCAGGTGGAGATGATGCCCAGCACGATGATGCTTCCGAGCAGAAAGGTCGGCAGCGAGAGCGGTACCTTTTCGGCGAAGTTTTCAAGCCACATCTGGCCGGTGAAGAGGGTGCAGATACAACCCAGTACGGTGGCCGGCAGCGCGATCCACAGCACGTTCCGTACGACCATTCGGGTGATGAGCGAAGAGGTGGCTCCGTTGATCTTCCGGATGGCGATCTCTTTGCTGCGGCGCGAGGTTTCGTCCTGGATGCAACCGATCAGGCCGATCAGTGAGATCAGTAGCGTGATGCGGCA
>JAHZDG010000080.1 GCA_019422485.1 Alistipes sp.
CTTGTACGCGGCGACCAAGGTCCGTTGTTCCATCTTATGGAAAATATTCTGCACATCGACAAAGCGTACCTTCTGCATATCGACATCCACCCCGGCCCGTAGAAACTCTTCCACCAGCACCGGAATATCGAACTTGTTGGAGTTATAACCGGCCAGATCGCAACCTTCCAAATAGCTCCACAACGATTTGGCGATTTCACGGAAAGTCGGGCACTCCGCCACATCCTCATCGTAAATATGATGGATGGCCGAGGCCGTTTCCGGAATATGCATTTCGGGATTGAGTCTGCGCGTTTTCACCTCCTTGGAGCCATCGGGCATCACCTTCACCAGCGAAATTTCGACAATCCGGTCACGGGACGTATCCACCCCGGTGGTTTCCAAGTCGAGGAAAACGAGCGGTTTTTTCAGATTCAGCTTCATAATTCTTAAGCGTTGATCATCATTGGCATCAACAGCATGAGGGTATCGGTTTCAGGAGTTTCGTCATACACCGGACGGAATACCCCGGCACGGGTCGAATCGGCCAGATCAATCTGAACATCGGAGGTTTCAAGGTTCGAAAGAATTTCCACCAGGAAGGTCGACTTGAAACCGATGGTGATCGGATCGCCTTCATAGTCGCAAGTCAGCGATTCTTGAGCGGCTACCGAAAAGTCAAGGTCCTGAGCCGTCAATTCGATCGTTCCGGTCGCAATATCCATTTTGATCAGGTTGGTTGACTGATTGGCACAAACGGCCACACGTTTGATCCCATTGAGCAGTTCCAGGCGATCCACCAATACTTTATTGGGGTTGCTGGTCGGGATCACCGCATTATAGTTCGGGTAATTCCCTTCGATCAGGCGACAAATCAGCGTATAATTTTTCAACGTAAACAAGACATTCTTGTCATCGAATTCCACCTGAATATCGCTCACTTCACGCGGCAGCACCCCGCGCAACAAGTTGGCCGGTTTTTTCGGCAGAATAAAGGAAGCGGCCAGATCGGTATCCACCGGAGCCGAATATTTCACCAGTTTGTGGGCATCGGTAGCCACATAGGTAATGCCTCCGGGGGCGATGCTCACGAACACCCCGTTCATCACCGGACGCATTTCGTCATCCGCCGTAGCGAAGATCGTCTTGTTGATCCCGTTCAGCAGCGAATCCACCGTCACACTCACCTGTTGTTTCCCTTCGCCCAGTTCCGGCAGGTTCGGATAGCTCAGACCCGAAGTACCCGGGATGGTAAATTTCCCCGTTTTCCAGCTCACCACGATTTCCCAGGTCGATTCATCGGCCTCGATCGTCAGCGGCTGTTCCGAAAACTCTTTCAGGGAATCCAGCATCAACTTGGCGGGAACGGCAATCAAACCCTCTTTTTCCACATTTTCGACGGGCAAGGTAGCCACCAGCGTGGTTTCCAGATCAGAAGCCGTAATTTTCAGCGCACCTTCCTTGAGATCGAACAAGAAATAATCCAAAATAGGGAGCGTATTTTTGCTGCTGATCACTTTCCCCGTAGTCTGCAACAAACCCAGTAAGGCTGAAGAGGATACAACGAATTTCATAAATCTATGTTTTAATGAATTATTAACTCGATTATTTGTTCAAAGATACATCATTTTTCGATACCCCCGACAGTTTTTCCAAAGACATGACGATCATTTTATCAACAAACGGTTGGTAATCGGGGCAGGCATCCAACGCCACCCGCTGGGCAATGACCGTACAGATCGTCGCTGCTTCATGCCCCATCAAGCGGGCCAATCCAGCCAAAGCCGAGCTTTCCATTTCGATGTTGGTAAAACGGCGGCCTTCAAAGATA
This sequence comes from Alistipes sp., assembly GCA_019422485.1. Classification (GTDB taxonomy): domain Bacteria; phylum Bacteroidota; class Bacteroidia; order Bacteroidales; family Rikenellaceae; genus Alistipes_A. Next base: position 1,811 of record JAHZDG010000080.1, read on the forward strand.
AAACGCTCCAGTCGGGCATTCAGCTGTGCGTCGGCCGGCTCCAACCGCACCCAACGCCCCTGCGGCGCATAGAACCCGGGGGCGGAGACCGTCATTCCCCGCACCGTCGTATCGGCAAACAAAGCCGCCAGTTTCCGGGAACATGCCACAAAATAGGGTCGGGTCAACAGTTCGCTCCATCCCACCTCTTTTATAAAAGCCTGTTCGATGGCCAGATCGCACACCTCATTGCGTCCCTTATAGAAATTGAGCAACCCGTCAAATCCCACCGACATGTCCGACAAAATCAGATCACCGATTTTCAGATCGGGTTGAATAGCACCACAGGTACCCAAACACAACAAAGTCAATGTTTTCTTTTGGGATTT
>JAHZDG010000081.1 GCA_019422485.1 Alistipes sp.
ATGTTACGAAATCCGAGGCAATCGGGTTGCTGCGCGTGATTACGGACTATACTTATGGCCTCGACACGCTCGATCGTTATGACTATCAGCAGTTGGAAATGTCGGCTACTACGGTCGAAGAGCCGTTTCACGCGACCTATGAAAATGCGATGGCGGCATTGCAGGTGTTGCGTGAGAAATTCGGAGGCAGCGAATTGTTCGCTCACGAAAAAGACGAATCGTTCAAAAGCACGATGGGCGCAATTTACCAGACTTTCGGCGGACGGGACCTCTATCCGAGCGTCGAGGAGAAAGCGGCTAATCTGCTCTATCTGACGGTTAAGAACCATTCGTTCAGCGACGGTAACAAGCGTATCGCCGCCTTCCTGTTCCTTTGGTTTTTGGAGAACAATCGGATTCTTTACCGTGCCGACGGCTCGCGTCTCTTGGATAACAACACACTGGTGGCCCTGACGCTGATGATTGCTGAGAGTCGCACAGAGGAAAAGGATGTGATGACGAAGGTTGTGGTGAACTTGATTAACAAGAATAATTAGGATTCTTTACTTGTTTTTCGTTGCCGCAGAGGCTTTGTGGTGCCGGAGTGTTGATTCCCGGTTGTCATCCGATTAATTTCAGGAGTTTGCTTTCTGTTGTGTTCGGAAATAGGCGGCGGAGGTGTTCATAAATACGCTCGAACGATTCAGTGGGTGTGCGCTCGACGCGGAGTGGGCCGTAGAGTGTTTCGGGTACTGTATACTGTGCGATACCCCAGCCGTAACGGTTGCCGTGGCGATCGACGTTGTACTCGAAATCGGCGATCACCAGCCGCATTTCCATTTGCAGCCTTGTCAGAATCGGATCGAGCGAAATTTTCTTGTCCTCTGCGACTTTCGACGTCGGGGTGTTCGTCGAACGTTTCCCGCGTCCTTGGGCGAACCCCAGCATTTGGCGCAATTCCTTGATGGTGGCCGTTCCTTCGACCAGAACAGTCTGTAATACTATGTCGTCGAGGGCCGCTGTGTCCTCATTTGGGGCCAGCGGCCGGGAGCGGCGGTAGTTCGTAAGGTCGGGCAGCCACTCGCGGCTGACAAAACCAGCTTTGCGGGCGAAGAGTTTGCCGTAGGCACAGTGTCCCTCACGGATGACTGGGCCTTTCCACTCCCAGGCTCCTTCTTCGTCGGTGAACCAAAACTCCGGGGCGACCATCTCTTCGACGGAAAAACCGGGGATGCCGCATCGGAAAAAGGGTAGGAATCCGAATTCTGCACAGCGCGCCTCTATGTCCGCAGGACTTTTCAAACGTCGATCCATGGTATTGTTTTATTTTAAGGTCTTATACCTTTTTAATAGTCTGTAAATATAAACTGAATTTATTATCTTGTCAAAAAATATACGACTTAGAAGCGGTATGAAAAAGAGATCAACGATTCATAACAAATGTTTCGGTGATGACGGTAAGATAAATGGGGTAGTTTTGCAATCGTCTGAAGCAAACGAAAGACTTCTTGCTGAGCTGAAGGCGGCGATCTTAGCAGGGCTTGATAGCGGGGAGGCAGAGATGTTTGATCCTGTACAGCATTTGGTAGTGCTGACGGTCGCTCGTCGTAACAGATAAAATTTGTTTGCGTTCGATTATAAGGATCTCAAAGAAAATTGATAGTGAGCAACGATGTCTTGTAACTCATATTTCTGTATGGTTGTGGATGTTGGAAGTGCCTATATGGGGTAGGTATTCGCGGAAAAATTGATGGGTGATCCAAGTGATAATTAAACTTTTATGACCAACCGTGACAATTAGTCGCGGTTGGTCATTCAAATTCAAGAGTTAATTCAGAAAATGGATATGGTTAGCGTAGTAGTTTTGACATTTGCTCCATGCATCTTTTTTTCTGTTCCAGATTTGGATGCACATATAAATTGAGCGTAGTACTGATATTTGAGTGTCCCAGCAAAACGCTCACGGTTTTGTAGTCACATTTGCTTTCGATGCATCGTGTTGCAAAACTGTGTCGTAAACCGTGAAATTTCATGGCGGGTAAGCCGAGTGGAAAATCCAGTGTAAGCTGCCCCCTAAAACCAAAGCGATTCTGCCCCCTTGT
>JAHZDG010000009.1:0-20389 GCA_019422485.1 Alistipes sp.
CGCTGAACAAGGACATCAGCGGCAGCGAACGCATCGACCGTACGATTCTGACCCGAATCAGCCACCTGCAGGAAAACACCATGTCGATCCGAGAAAACATCTTCGACCGTCAGCGCATTTTGTCAGGCATCCAACGGTCGGAACGTTTCCCGAACGACGTCTATCCCCGTCTGCAACTGATGATCAAGGACGTCAACTCCCTAATCAACCACGCCGACTTCAGTTCGGAGCGACTCGACTACATGCAGGATACCACCCTGGGGCTGATCAACGTTGAACAGAGCAACGTCACCAAAATCTTTACGGTGGGCGCCTTGTTCTTCATGCCTCCGACCATGATCGCCAGCATATACGGGATGAATTTCGACGGCATTCACGAGCTGCATTGGGAATACGGTTACCAGTTCGCCTTAGGCCTTATGGTGTTGGTATCCGTACTGACATACCTGTTCTTCCGCTGGAAGAAATGGCTGTAAAACATCGGAAATCTTTCCTTGCACACGACACGGGCTGTCGGATTGTTTCTGGCTTGCCCCATGCTTCCGGTTCGGGAATGTGAATGAAAAACCATACGATTTAACGGAATGTTTTCAGGTTCCGCTTGGCCGTTGCTTTGACGTCCAGCGGTTTCTTCCGAACATCAGTGCGACGGACCATTTTCAAACTCCGGTTCCTTCGGATATGGCACGATCAAACACACACGTTATGCGCATTTTTCCTCTGTTATTGACCATATTCTGGTGGCTGTTCACCTCAGTCACTTCGTGGGCCGGAACCGGAAGTGACAGATCGGGCGTGATTCCGTCGGCAGACACCGCCCTGACCGTCTCCGTGAATTCGCCCCTGTCCTCTTTTATGGATACGGCCGAGACGTCCGTTGCACCCCACCTTCATTCCAAACCGAAAGACTCGCTGCCCCAGGACCGGACGCTGCGCATCTACACCTTCCCGATCCGGGAAGAGATCATGCCGTCCGTCCGACACCTGACCGACAAGTGTTTCCGTCAAGCCCAGGAACAAAACAGCGATCTGATCCTCATCCAACTAAATACTTACGGCGGACTGGCGGACGTAGCCGATTCGCTGCGAACCGCCATTCTGAACTCGCCCATCCCGGTTTGGGTATGGATCGACAACCAGGCGGCATCGGCCGGAGCCCTGATTGCCCTGGCCGCCGATCGCATCTACATCCGTCCCGGAGGGAGTATCGGAGCCGCATCGGTAGTCAACGGCAACGGCCAACCGATGCCCGATAAATACCAAAGTTTCATGCGCGCCATGATGCGTTCGACGGCCGAAGCCCACGGCAAACGCATCGTCCGAATCGAACAGGGCGACACCCTGTGGCAATGGTATCGCGATCCTGCCATCGCCGAAGCAATGGTCGGCCGTACCCACGGCGATTCGACGACGGTTCAGGTTCTGACACTGACTGCCGACGAAGCCTTGCGGGTCGGTTTCGCCGAAGGGAAAGCCTCCAGTCTCGAGGAAGTATTGACCTCCGGCGGCATCAAATCCTACACCCTCGAAGAGTATCGTCCCAGCGGACTCGACCGGCTGTTGGGTTGGATGATGCATCCGGGCGTACAGGGAATCTTCATTCTGATGATCATCGGCGGCATCTATTTCGAATTGCAAAGTCCTGGGATCGGACTGCCGTTGGGGGTTGCCCTGTTGGGGGTTGTCTGCTATTTCGCCCCGCTCTACCTCGAAGGGATCGCCCAACATTGGGAGTTGTTACTCTTCCTCGCGGGACTGATGCTGATCGCTGTCGAGATTTTCGTCATCCCGGGATTCGGCTTCACGGGCATGGCCGGTATCGTCTGCGTGATTCTGGGCCTCTCCTTCGCCGCCATCGACAACGATCTGCTCCGTTATATCCCCACCGGAGAGGTTTCCTGGTTGAAAATTCTGCAACCCCTGCTGGTGGTCATCATCGCTTCGACACTGGGGTTGATTCTGGCGCTCTGGCTGGGACGGCGCTTTCTGACCGGTCAATCGGCCTGGCGCCAACGCATCGTGCTGGATACCGACCTGAAACCCGACGAAGGATGTGTCAGCCGTAAAAATCCCGAAGAACTCGTCGGTCAGGAAGCCCGAGTCGCGTCCGTTCTTCACCCATCGGGTCGGATTCTCCTCCAGGACCACTACTACGAAGCCGTAGCCGAAGACGGCATGTTCATTGACAAGGGAACTCGGGTCATTGTCGTTCGGGTCGAAGGCGGCGTACTCTACTGCCGGGCCATCGACTAAAGACGCTCCGCCCCCAATCCGTCAGTAACCGTAACCGGACACGGACCCCAAAAAATGTCTTTTCACCACACCAAAGACTTACCAAGGACTCAATATCCTGCCGCTCTCCTCCTCACAGGACAGGCACCCCGCGGCTTTTTCTGCCCTAAAAAGACAGATTATCGGTCAGGCAGATACGATTATTGGGTCCGCCCTCGTTTCCATTTCAACGAAAAAGCGTTACCTTTGTCTTTTGTCAAAGCGAGTTTGGACCCGAAATTGTTATGGAATTCATATTGAGTTTTATCGTTATCACCGTTTTGGCGTTTTACCTTTTCGGTGCGTTGGGAAGAGCCCTCTTAGGCTATTGGATCCGCCAGAAACAACAGGAATTTGCACAAAACGGAGCCGGACCTTTTTTCCAGTGGCGTAGCGGCGGAACCCCTAATCCCCGCCCTGAACGACGCGAAGGCGAAATCACCGTGGAACAAACCCGAGTCAGCCAACGTAAAGTAAAAGGAGGCGTGGGCGACTATGTCGAATACGAAGAGGTAAAAGAAACCGCCGAATAGATCCTCCCCTCCAACCAAAACCGTTAAACACAGGGAACGACATCCATGAAGAACAATCTTTTCGACCTGGCCGGCCGCTACTTCATCCTGATGGGGAAAGTGCTCTCCAAACCGGAGAAAGGCTCGATCTATGGGCGCCGCATCCTGGCCGAAATCGCCAGCCTGGGGCTCAACTCCATCGGCATCGTGGCCATCATTTCGGTCTTTATGGGCGCGGTGATCACCATCCAGATGGCCCTCAACCTCGAATCTCCTTTCATTCCCCAATACCTGATCGGTTATGCCGCCCGGGAATCGATGCTGCTGGAATTCAGCTCGACCGTCGTCGCCCTGATCCTCGCCGGTAAAGTAGGCTCCAACATCGCCTCGGAAATCGGAACCATGCGCATCACCGAACAAATCGACGCCCTCGAAATCATGGGCGTCAATTCGGCCAGCTACCTGATCCTGCCCAAGATCGTCGCCACGGTACTTTTCTTCCCCTTCCTCACCATCCTGAGTATGGGCATCGGAGTGGCCGGCGGATATGTGGTCTGCGTACTGACCGGCATCGTCAATCCCGAAGCCTATATCGTCGGCGTGCAATCCGACTTCAAGCCCTTCTACATTACCTACTCTCTGATCAAATCGTCGACCTTCGCCTTCATCATCACCTCCATTTCCGGTTTCTACGGCTACTACGCCAACGGGAACTCCCTGGAAGTGGGCCGGGCCAGCACCCAGGCCGTGGTGGTGAGCAGCATCGTCATCCTGATATTCAACCTCATTCTCACCCAAGTATTGTTGACCTAAGATGATTCGAGCCGAACATATCGTCAAATCGTTCGACGGCCGGGTCGTGCTCAACGACATCTCGGCCACCTTCCGCACCGGAACCACCAACCTGATCATCGGACAAAGCGGTTCGGGGAAAACCGTTTTGCTCAAATCCCTGGTGGGATTGCACCGCATCGACAGCGGCTCGATCTATTACGACGATGTCTGCTTCAGTCAGTTGGGTTTCCGGGAGATGAAAGCCATCCGCCGCGAAGTGGGTATGCTGTTTCAGGGAGGCGCTCTGCTCGACTCGTCGAACGTCGAAGAAAACGTCCGCCTGCCGCTGGACCTGTTTACCAACCAGAGCCTGGAGGAAAAACGGGAACGGGTTCACTTCTGCCTCAAACGGGTGAACCTCGAAAACGTCGACCACCTCTACCCCGCCGAACTGAGTGGAGGGATGATCAAACGCGTGGCGATCGCCCGGGCCATCGTCCTCAACCCCAAATATCTGTTCTGCGACGAACCCAACTCCGGCCTCGACCCCATGACCTCGGTGGTGATCGACAACCTGATCAAGGAGATCACCGAAGAGTACAACATCACCACCATCATCAACACCCACGACATGAACTCCGTTCTCGAAATCGGAGAACACGTTCTTTTTATCTACAAAGGGCACAAATGGTGGGAAGGTACCAAACACGATATTTTGCATACGGACAACCGGGAGCTGAACGACTTTGTCTTCGCCTCGACCATGGCCAAACGCGCCAAAGCATGCAGCCAGGTGCAGTTTGAACACCCCTAAACCGAGCACTCCTTCCGGCGGCCCGTCCGTCGGATGAGCCGCCTTGTTTTTCGGCGCCTCGATTCGCTCCGGCCCACAGCCGGCCCGCAGCCCGGATCTGCGAAAATCGACGCGCCTTCCTTAATAAAAAAATTTAATTATTTTTGCAGGGTTCTTGTATTTTCCCTACCTTTGCAATCGGACTGAAGAGAGAGAAGAATTCACCTTAAATATCATTGATTATGTCAACTATTAAAATTGGTATCAACGGTTTCGGTCGTATCGGACGACTGGTATTCCGTGCCGCTTTGACCAGAAGCGATGTTGAAGTTGTTGCCATCAACGACTTGATCTCGGTAGACTACATGGCTTACATGCTGCGCTACGACACCATGCACGGTCAGTTCCAAGGCTCGATCGAAGTAAAAGACGGCGCCCTGGTTGTTAATGGCAAATCGATCCGCGTAACGGCTGAAAAAGATCCCGCCAACCTGAAATGGAACGAAGTAGGTGCTGAATACATCGTTGAATCTACCGGTCTGTTCCTGACCAAAGAAAAAGCCGAAGCTCACCTGAAAGCCGGTGCTAAACGTGTCGTTATGTCGGCTCCTTCGAAAGACGACACCCCGATGTTCGTAATGGGTGTAAACCACGAAACCTACGCTGGTCAGTCTATCATTTCGAACGCATCTTGCACCACCAACTGCTTGGCTCCTATCGCCAAAGTTCTCCACGACAAATTCGGTATGGTAGAAGGTTTGATGACCACTGTTCACTCAACCACCGCTACTCAGAAAACCGTTGACGGTCCTTCGATGAAAGACTGGCGTGGTGGTCGTGCCGCTGCCGGCAACATCATCCCCTCGTCGACCGGTGCTGCTAAAGCCGTAGGTAAAGTAATCCCCTCGCTGAACGGCAAACTGACCGGGATGTCGCTGCGCGTGCCGACTCTGGACGTATCTGTAGTCGACCTGACCTGCACCCTGGCCAAAGACGTTACCTATGACGAAATCTGCGCTGCCATGAAAGAAGCTTCTGAAGGCGAACTCAAAGGTATCCTCGGTTACACCGAAGACGCTGTTGTTTCTTCAGACTTCCTGGGCGATCCCCGCACCTCGATCTTCGACGCCAAAGCCGGTATCCAACTTTCTCCGCGCTTCGTGAAAGTCGTTTCTTGGTACGATAACGAATGGGGTTACTCAAACAAAGTGGTAGACCTGATCCGTTACATCAGCACCAAATAATCATCGCTCCGACGATGACCCGGAATGAAGCGGATCACCGCTTCGACCGGAACACGATAAAAAGCCTCCTGCAAAACAGGAGGCTTTTTTCATGGCATACAACTTCCTTTTGTAAAAGGTTCTTCAGCGCGCTACCCCGGCCCAGAAATGCCTTCTGAGGGCACATTTCCAGCCTCACTCCCGGCAAACGATTTTTCATGGGGTACTCTTTCCGAGCGTCAGTTTCATGCCGTATGCGGCACCCATCTTCACCTCACAGCCGTTCCTTCCGCCCGGAAAACAAACACTCCTTTGTTTGAAAAAACGGCCCTCCCAGTACCGACAATGCGGCAGATCGGAAATTTTCCATAACCGCCACGGTTCGGTTCCGACACCCTCAAAAAAAGAGAGAGCACCAAGGCTCTCTTCTTTTTAGACTACTTTAAGAATGGTTATTCACTCAGCGTGAGCTTATAGACATACAACGGAATCTCGGGACGATAGCTCGACGGGAGAGACATTTCAATTCCTTCGCCGTCCAACGTATAATCGATCTGGCCCGAATAACCCAACAGCTCGACTTTGGTAATCTTCTGTTCGGGGGTCAGCAACAGATCTTCGACCCGCACCCAGGGATCTTTCCAGCTTCGGGCCATAATATACAGCACCCCGGGTTTGCAGGTGAACCGGATATCGGGTTCGGTATCTTTGTCCGTCTCGTCCTTCACCGTATCGGGCATGTCGGCATCGGCCGAAACCGTGCGGCGTGCCGGCACAAAAGATTCACCGTATACATGCCACGGTTGCGTGCCATTTACCGCCTCCCCGTTCACGGCCATCCAGTCTCCCAAAGCTCTCAGACGATCCAGCCCCATGGGCGTCAATTCACCCAGATGAGTCGGCGGCACACTCAACAACAGGTTCCCGCCTTTGGCTACGATGTCGGTCGCCAAACGAGCCAATACTTCGGACGATTTATAAATGGTGTCATAATTCGTATAACTCCACACCCGACCGACCGTCACGCAGGATTCCCAGGGCTCCCGGCAAATTCCTTTGAGCACCGTCTGTTCCGGCGTAAAGAAATCGCCGTAACTGTTGCCCACCCGGTCGTTCACCAGACAACCCGGAGAAAGACTTTCGATCATCTGCATCAGCTCCAACGACTGGAAGGGCGTACAGAAACCGTGCACATCGAACCACAGCATATCGACCTTATACTGAGTCAGGATTTCGCGAATCTGCGGTTTGACCTTCCGTTCGAAATAGCGTTCGAAGCGTTTGTTTTTCTCGTCGGGGAAATCCCAGTCATTGCTGCGCCCCCCGATGCGGGGCCAGTTGGAGCCCACATCCGGATCCTCAAAATCGCGTCCCAGCGAATAGTAAACACAAAACTTGATATCGTGTTTTTGGCAGGCATCCGACAACTCCTTGAGCGGATCGCGACCCCAAGGCGACATCTTCACGATGTTGAAATCGTTGCAGGGCGAGTTATACATCACAAACCCTTCCTGATGTTTGGCCGTGATCACAATATAGCCCATTCCGGCCCGTTTAGCCGCCAGCACAATGGCCTCGGCATCGAAATTCACCGGATTCATCTGCCGGGCCAATTCGGCCATCTCGGCGTTGGGAATCTTATATTGCAACGAAATAAATTCCGTGCCTTTCTGTCCTTTCCAAATGCCCTGGGTCTGGGTATACAACCCCCATACCAGGAACAAGCCCAGCCGACGTTCGCGGAACCAGCTCATATCCACTTCGCGTCCCGGCACCGGCCGCAGGGGAATCGGCTCTGTCTGCGCCCACAGGCTCCCGAAAGCCAAGGTCGCCAGCAAACAAAGGCCTAAAAATCGTTTTGCTTTCATTTCAGTTCAGTTCAGATTAGTAGTTTATCGCACGGAGGTTTCGGCCTCATCGCTTCGAACCCTCCGATTCTTCTTCCAGAACTATTCGCTCAACGTGAGTTTATAGACGTATAACGGAATTTCGGGACGATACTTCGCCGGCAGTTCCATATCGATTCCATGGCCTTGCAATGCATAGTCGATCGTACCCGAATAACCCAACAGTTCCACTTTCTGGATCTGCTGTTCAGGAGTCAGCAACAGATCCTGCACCGTCACCCGCGGGTTCTTCCAGCTACGCGCAATCACATACAACACCCCGGGCTTGCTCGTAAAGCGAATATCCGGTTCGGTTCCTTTGGCCGTTTCGTCTTTCACTTCATCGGGTTTGTCGCTGGCCTGAATCGTAATCTTTTCCCGGGTTGCCGCTTCCCCGTAAACCAACCAGGGACGGGTTCCATATACAGCTTCACCGTTCACCTTGAGCCAACCGCCCACCTGACGCAAATAATCTACCGCCATCGGCTGGAACGTTCCCCAAGGCGTAGGCCCGACATTGAGCAGCAGGTTTCCCCCTTTGGAAACGATATCCGTCAGCAGACGGGCAATCACTTCGGGCGATTTGTATACCGTATCACGTTTGACATAGCCCCAGTTCGTCCCGATGGTGATGCACGATTCCCAGGGCTCCCGACTGATTTCGTCCACCGACTTCTGTTCCGGTGTCACGAAATCGCCCAGACCGTTCCCTACCCGATCGTTAATCAGACAACCCGGCCGGTACTGTTCGACCAGATCGATCAGGGCCTGAGACTGCGAGGGCGTACACGGACCTTCGGTATCGAACCACAACACATGCACGTTGTAGTTTTTCAACAGTTCGATCACCTGAGGCCGCAACTTGCGTTCAAAATAGCGTTCGAAACGTTTGTTCGCTTCATCGGGAAAATCCCAATCGTTGCTGCGTCCGCCGACCCGAGGCCAGTTCGACGACACATCCGGGTCTTCCCAGTCGCGCCCCAACGAATAATAGACACAAAACTTGATGCCGTATTTATCGCAGGCATCCGAAAGTTCCTTGAGCGGGTCGCGACCGAAGGGTGTCGCATCCACCATATTGAATTTGCTGGCTTCGGAATCATACATCGCAAAGCCTTCGTGGTGTTTAGAGGTAATCACCAGGTATTTCATCCCGGCATCCACGGCATATTTCACCCACTCTTCGGCATTGAACTGCGTCGGATTGAACGTCTTGGCCACTTCCCACATCTCTTTGACCGGAATGCGGGCATTCAACTGCACGAATTCGCCATAACCGCCTTTGCCTTTCCACTCTCCGCCAATCACGGAATAGAGCCCCCAGTGCATAAACAGGCCATATTTGCTGTCCCGCCACCAGGTCATGTCTACATCCCGCGGAGAGGTGGCCCAAACCGGTAAACTCAAGGCCGCCAACAGCAACGTCAACGCTGTCCGCCCCATCTTTTTTCTCATCATCATATTCAGGTTCGTAGTTTAAATTTGATTCTTTTCTTTCGCGTCGAGTCCCGTCGACTCGCCCTATCACCTCACCTTCGGTGAAGTTCCTGGCCCGGAGTTTTCCCAACTCTTCAGGCAGCTTTACCGTTCGCTCAAAGTCAAACGATATACATATAAAGGTACTGCCGGACGATACGCCTTCGGCAATTCCATCTCGATGCCATCACCCTTGCGGGTCCAAGCAACCGACTTGTCATACCCCAACAACTCCACGGCCGACACCTCTTCTTCGGGCGTCAGCAACAGATCCTGCACCCGGACCTGCGCCTCCCGCCAACTACGGGCAATCACATACAATACGCCCGGTTTGGTCGTAAAGCGAATGTCGGGATCCGTACCCTTAGCGGTCTCATCCCGCATTTCGTCAGGTTTATCGCCCGCCTGCATCACCACCGTCTCCCGCACCGTACTCTCTCCGAATACCCGCCACGGCTGGGTGCCGTAAATCGCCTCGCCGTTGACCCGCAGCCAACTACCCACACTATCGAGCCGTTCCACGGTGCCTTTGGGAAAGGTTCCCTGCGGAGTAGGCCCCACGTTGAACAAAAGGTTCCCGCCTTTGGAAACCACATCGGTCAACAAACGGGCAATCACTTCCGAGGATTTATAGATCGAATCCCGGCGCAGATAACCCCAGTTGGTCCCGATGGTCACACAAGATTCCCACGGTTCCCGCGAGATTTCCTCCGGCACCGTCTGTTCGGGGGTATAGAAATCGCCCAGGCTGTTGCCGATGCGATCGTTGATCAAACAACCCGGAGACAACTCCTGGATCATCTCCTGCAGCTCCAACGACTGGGCCGGCGTACAAAAGCCATGCACGTCGAACCACAACATGTGTACCTTATATTGAGTCAGCAGTTCCCGGATCTGAGGCTTGACTTTCCGTTCAAAATAGCGTTCAAAACGTTTGTTCCACTCGTCGGGATAGTCCCAATCGTTGCTGCGGCCACCGATATGCGGCCAGTTCGACGGCACATCGGGATCAGCCCAGTCGCGCCCCAATGAATAGTAGACACAAAAACGGATACCCGCCCGCTCACAAGCCTCCGAAAGCTCTTTGAGCGGATCGCGACCGAAGGGTGTCTTCTTTACAATATTGTAGTCGCTGCTGGGCGAATCGAACATCGAAAAGCCTTCGCTATGTTTCGACGTAATGACCAGATACTTCATCCCGGACCGGCGGGCATAGTCCACCCACTCTTCGGCATCGAACTCCGTCGGGTTGAATCCTCCGGCAAAAGCCTCCATCTCGGCCACCGGGATCTTCATCTGCCATTGGAAAAACTCCCCTACCGGGGTTCCTTTCCAATCGCCTTCCGTCAGCGAGTAGAGACCCCAATGCAGAAAAAGACCGTATCGTGCCTCCTGGTACCAGGTCATATCGACCCGTGGAGCCGTCGGAGAAGCACATACCGGAATTTCTGTCCCCGGGATCGGCGCCTGATCCGCAGGAGAAACCTCTCCCGCCCAAGCCCCCCAAGGCAGCCCTGCCGCCAGCAAAAAGGCACACAAACAGCTACGACATAAGTTCATAAGGCTCCGGAGCTAGATCAATTTCCGTAAAAGTAGCGGAAAGTCTGTTTGCAGTCCGGATGCAGGCTCTTGGCTACGGGACAGGTCTGTGCCGCGTTTTCCAAGATTTTGCGTTGTTTTTCGGTGTACTCCATCGGGAAATGGATATCGATTTTGATCTCCCCGATGCGACGAGGATCGGCCGACATCACTTTCGTGATTTCCAAACGGGTGCCCTTAATATCGAAATTCCCGGTCGACGCCGCAATTCCCATAATTGTCAACATACAGCTACCCAGTGCAGTTGCCACCAGATCGGTCGGAGAAAAAGCTTCCCCCTTACCGTGATTATCGGTCGGAGCATCAGTCAAAATTTTTGTACCAGATTGCAAATGGGTAGCCTCGCTGCGCAGATCGCCGAGGTAAATCGTTTCTACGGTTGCCATAAAGTCAGAATATAAATTTGGGTTTGTCTAACAAATATAACAATTTTTAGGCAATTCTACCGCTCACGATCTTTTTCCTAACAATTCCTCGGCAGCAGATGCGGAATTATCTGCACGCCCCAACCGAAATACCCTCCCCCAGTTAAAAATATGACAAGCTTTCCAGCACACCCATGACCGATATCTTCGACCTATTATTAATAAGGTTTTTTACGCTTGGCCCACCGTCCACCCTTCTCGACACAAAAGGCTGCCCACTCTGCACCGAAAATCATTCCAAAAACGTATCTTTGCCCAAAAAGCCGCTATGCATATTGCCTCCGCCCGTTTCCGGTGCAGCAGCACCCGACTCGACCAATGTCCCGCCGACGGAAAACTGGAATTTGCCTTCATCGGCCGTTCCAACGTCGGAAAATCGTCGCTCATCAACCTGCTGACCGACAGCCCGGCCCTGGCCAAAGTCTCTTCCACCCCCGGAAAGACCAAACTCATCAACCACTTTCTGATCAACGACCGCTGGTACATCGTCGACCTGCCGGGATACGGTTACGCCCGCGTCTCGAAGGCTCAGCGACAAGGCTTTTCGCAACTCATCACCGACTATGTATTCCGTCGGGAAGCCATGTATTTTCTGTTCGTCCTGGTCGACGTACGGCTCGAACCCCAAAAAATCGACCTGGAATTCATCAACCTGCTGGGACAACACGGCATTCCTTTCGGGCTGGTATTCACCAAGTGCGACAAACTGTCGGCCAATCAGGTCGAGTCCCATGTGGCCCGCTACAAACGCACCTTGCGCCAAAACTGGGAAGAACTCCCGCCGATCTGGTACACCTCATCCGAAAAGCGCCAAGGACGTGAAGCCCTCCTCGATTTTATCGACGAGTGTCTCACTCAGGCCGCTCAAACACCCCAACCCTAACCCGTTTTACGGAGAGAATTCCTCTCCCGTTCGATTTTTTTCGCCCTTCCCAACCGTTATTGAGCGAAAAAGCGTAACTTTGTGCACTCGAACTAAATCCATTAGCTGACAATGGCGATTCATAAACTGAAATTTTTTGCCTGCCGTCAATCCCGTTACCTGGCCGAAAAAATCGCCCGGAGTTTCGGAATCGAACTCGGCGACTCTTCCGTGCTGGAATTCAGCGACGGAGAATTCCAACCCGCATTCAATGAAAGTATCCGTGGTTGTACGGTCTTCATCGTACAGTCGACCTTCCCGCCCGCAGAGAACCTGATGGAACTGCTGCTGATGATCGATGCCGCTCACCGCGCTTCGGCTCACCGCGTAATCGCCGTCATGCCCTACTTCGGCTGGGCCCGCCAGGACCGCAAAGACCGTCCCCGCGTCTCAATCGGCGCCAAACTGGTGGCTAACCTGCTGCGTGCCGCCGGTGTTGACCGCATCATGACCATGGACCTGCATGCCGATCAGATTCAGGGCTTCTTCGACATCCCGGTAGACCACCTGTATGCGAGCGGTATCTTCGTACCCTATATCAAACAACTCGGCATCGAAAATCTTTCCATCGCGGCTCCCGACATGGGTGGTGCCAAACGGGCCAATGCCTATTCGCAGCACCTCAACGCTCCGATGATCATCAGCCACAAACAACGCGAAAAAGCCAATGTCGTAGGGCAAATGACCGCTATCGGTGAAGTGGCCGACCGCAACATCATCATCATGGACGACATGATCGATACGGCCGGGACCATCGTCAAAGCCGCCGACATGTTCATGGAACGCGGAGCCCGCAGCGTACGTGCCTGTGTAACCCATCCGTTGCTGTCGGGTCCGGCTTACGACCGCATCAACGCCAGCGCACTGAAGGAAGTGATCGTTACCGATACCATTCCTCTCAAACAGACCGAAGACCTCAGCAAATTTACCGTGCTGTCCGTAGCCGATCTGTTCGCCGACGTCATCGAACGCGTCCACAACTACAAAGAGATCAGCTCGCGCTTCATTTTCTAAGGTTCCGCAAGCTCTTCTTCATCCCCAATCATTGATCCGAAATCCGTCTTCGAAAAGAAGATCTGACACGAATTTTTCCTTTAGGGGACGGATTTCGCCGATCAAATTTTGGAAATAAACAAAAATAGACTATTTTTGTGCCTCGGTTGGATGATCCTCCTAAGGACAAGCCCAACCAAATTCAGTAATTCGGCCCGGAGAGATGGGTGAGTGGCTGAAACCACCAGTTTGCTAAACTGACGTACTGGAATACCGGTACCGGGGGTTCGAATCCCCCTCTCTCCGCCAAGGATGGCGACAAAGAACGTCAATCCGAAGCCAAAGCCTTCAAGTTCATAAACTTGAAGGCTTTTTTCTTTTTGTGCCTCGCCATTCAAAGACCGAAAAAAGTACACAAGACAACCTGTGCGCTCCAAATCGTACACCAAAGAGGCAAATTCGAAATGTGGAGTTCTACAACAAGTGGTTCGAATTCGATGCGTTCAGACGTCTGCAACAAATCAGCCAGCAAATTACCGGGGATCAACTCAACGGGAAAGTTGTCTTGGTATCTTACACGCATGACAGTTATCGACTCTATTCGGTCTGTGTCAACGATACCGCTTCGACTGATTATCTCTATGATCCCGATGGGAACATGATTTTTGACAGACGACGAGGCCTTGTTTGTGGTATACAATCGTCTGAATTTACCGGAAGAGGTCATTGCAGGGGATCAAAAGATTAGCTATATTTATAGCGCATCGGGCGAGAAACTGGCCTGCGATGCCAACGGTTCTTTGACCTATTATCATTCCGTGATGATCTACAGCGACGACAACCAATTGCTGTATATGTTCACTCCGGAGGGAACGGTTTCCCGAAACGAAGGTTCTTCCGGCTCCTCTTATACCTATAACTATTTCAAGACCGACCATCTGGGCAGTACCCGGGTGGTTCTGGCTGCTGTGGACGAAACCTTACTGACTGTCCAATCCACCGATTACTATCCCTTCGGTCTCGCGTTCGAATACAGCAACCTGAATAGGAACAAATATCTATTCTCAGGGAAGGAACTCCAGGATGGAAATCTCGGAGGTTCAATGCTCGAATGGTACGACTTCGGGGCCCGGTTCTACGATCCCTTGCTGGGACGATGGTTCAATGTCGATCCGGCCATCCAATTCGCCAACCCGTACCTGTTCTGCGGAAACGCACCGATGATGTATATCGATAAGGACGGAAGATTCTTCTGGTTAATTCCAGCTTTAATCATCGTCGGTTCCAGTGTGGCCAATGTGGTAGCTAATTGGACCATATCGACAACTTCTGGCAGGGGCTCGGCTTTTTCGGTCTCGGAGCTGGCTCGGCGGGGTTATCCATGCTCGGTCCAGTCGGTGTGATTGGAGGTGGCATGTTACTCTCCGGAGGGAATGCGGCCATGACAGGACAAAATATCGGAAAAATTTTCCGTCAAGGCTTTATCGGAGGTGTTACTTCTATAGCTAGTGCAAAACTGGCAACTAGTTTATTCAAAGGAGCTAAATGGCTCTTCAATGGCCTCAAAGAAGGCAGCATCCTAAAACAATTAGCGGTACAAACAACGACAGGCTATATGACTGGAACAAGCATGTCGTATATATCGCAAGGTCTTACCTCTGGAGAATGGGGTGAAGAGACTTGGCAGTATGCAGCCAATGCTGGATGGAAGAGCGCCATCAATACCAATATTACTGGGTTTGGTTTTCGGTTCTACGACGTCCAGAAGAACAATCTCGACTTCTGGACAATGAAGCCCAATAATAAAAACATTACTATCATAGGAGAGACAATGAAATGTGTAGATCAGGCTGCATCTGAAATACCTGGAGCAAAAACACTAAATGATATGCCGAATTTTGAAGGACAACCATATCAAATTGAATCCCAAATGATGGAATATAATCGAAAATGGTTATTGGACCAGTTGCGTAGCCCTAATACAATATACTATATAGGCCCTGATCCTATGAGGGCCAATCCGAGTATATTTTATCAGATGGAACAACGAATAACCCAGAATTACAACAAATTACACACTGAAACTCCAAAGCCAATTATAAAAAATAATTTTATGGACAAGAATAGTTTTATTGATCCTATTAAGTTTGTGAATTTAGTAGACTATTATTTTGGATTTTTAGTTAATGTTTGGAATTTTAATAAAATTAGCGAGAAGACTATCGGTCAATTTTATTACTCTATAACATTCCAAAGGCCTGGTTTATACAATATCTCTATTGACTATGAAAATGCGGAAAAGTATCTTAATATTACAATATTTACGTTAAATAAATATGGGCAAGAATCGAAGTGGGAAAGTTCAAATACTTATCATCTATCTCAAATTAATTCACTTATAATCAATCGAATTGGCAGTATCGAATATAAAGAAAACAACTATTTTTTTCAATCATATTTACATACAGGTTGCCTGCAAAGACAATTACTTAATGCAGCTAAAAGCCTAAGACTTTTTCTTCTGTATTATTTACGTATAGAATCGGTATGACTATCTTTAGCTACGACAGCTTACTGTCGTAGCTTTTTTATCTTTCTTACTTACTATTTTCTGCTCTCGGTCGGCGTGACCGAAACGGACTCAGACAGTTACTTGTACTATGCCGACGGAAATATAACTTTCGACTCATGATATATATTCTACTTTTCGCGTAAATGAGATTGGTGGTGAGTCATTGGGGAAATCTCAATTCATTAATGATGAAGATATTCCAAAAGGAACGCGTCCCACGCTTACTGGAAGAATAGCAAATACCAGTTCAAATCCTAAATATGGTTCATATGGTTTCACTCGTAATGGAGGGAAAAAGGCGCATTTTGGAATTGATTTTGCAGGAGATGTTGGAGATGAGGTATACGCAATGTACGACGGCAAAGTTATTCGAATTGGTAGTAAATCCATGTTAGGTAAAAACAATGTCCGTATTTCTTCTATACTCAATAATAAACGTTATAATGTTGATTATGGTCATCTGTCAAAAGCTTTAGTAAAGGTTAACCAAGAAGTCAAAGCTGGCGACCTGATTGGATTAATGGGAAGGGTTGGTTATGAAAATACATCTTATCCGACACACGTACATGTTCAAATATGGAGGATGCTTCCTGCATTTAATTGTATGGGATTTGTTCAACCAATGTTTAAATAACACGCTGTTATGAAAAGAATATTATTAATTTTATTATTATGCGCCTCATCTGTCATGGCCCAAAAAAATATTGTGACTTCTGTTACACTACAACCCTGTTCCCAAAAAAATATGGGATCGTATGTGTGTTATTACGGATATGATGACAAATCGCAATTGCAATTAGTATTGTATAAAAACAATAAACTCCTTCTTGAACAAAATTATGGAGAAGGCATGTTACTATATAGTATAGATACATGTCATGTGATTAAAAATTCAGTGTGTGATGTTCTGACTGTCGTAAATGATGAAAACACATTTTATTTTGATCTATTTTCTTTTCCGCATGACAATGCAAAATATACCGTGTATCATCTTGTAGAAACAGCATCAATTGATGTTAGATTACCTAATTTCAATAACCCTTTATATCAGCTATATGCATTAAAAGACACAAATCATGACGGTCGTGAAGATAAATTATTTATTCATATATTAAAGGATACAAGTAAAATCGTATATATCCATGGATATAATGGGACTATAAAATATGATTTAGGAAAAATCCAGAAATAAAAGGTAGTCAGAGCAAAATAAATTTGCTCTGACTGAATTAAAGGAGGGTAATAATAATTACCCTCCTCTCGTATCATTTTTACTGAACAATCCTAAAATAGCTATATTTATAGCGCATCGGGCGAGAAACTGGCCTGCGATGCCAACGGTTCTTTGACCTATTATCATTCCGTGATGATCTACAGCGACGACAACCAATTGCTGTATATGTTCACTCCGGAGGGAACGGTTTCCCGAAACGAAGGTTCTTCCGGCTCCTCTTATACCTATAACTATTTCAAGACCGACCATCTGGGCAGTACCCGGGTGGTTCTGGCTGCTGTGGGCGAAACTTTACAGACTGTCCAATCCACCAATTATTATCCTTTCAGTCTCGCGTTCGAATACAGCAACCTGAACAGAAACCGCTATTTGTTCAGCGGCAAGGAACTCCAGG
The DNA here is from genome assembly GCA_019422485.1 of Alistipes sp. Taxonomy (GTDB): domain Bacteria; phylum Bacteroidota; class Bacteroidia; order Bacteroidales; family Rikenellaceae; genus Alistipes_A. The sequence goes on from JAHZDG010000009.1 coordinate 17,075, forward strand.
ATGGAAATCTCAGAGGTTCGATGCTAGAATGGTACGACTTCGGGGCCCGGTTCTACGATCCCGTATTAGGACGATGGTTCAATGTCGATCCGGCAACTCAGTACACTAATTCGTTAGACAAGTTACTGGTTTTCATCAGGTATCAACATCGGGGCCATGATTGGTTGAACTCCAAATATGATCAGTCTTTTAGTGGATCTCCTTAATTTCTGGAACACATTAGGCTATTTTGGCGTTGATATTGCGCTAAAGATCTCCACAGCATAACTTTTACAATAAAAGTATTAGACCCTCTCTATATCTGTTTAATGATCTTATTTCTATAACCATTCGTGAAGGCATAAAGGACCCAAAAACAGGAGCAATGAATTCCAAGACTTAGTAAAAATTAGACACAATATAAAGGGTGTCTTAACTCACAATACCGAAATTATGGAATGACAGGAGGGCCGAAAACACAGCATATTTGAAGACGGACTCGGAAAATCGAAATGATTGAATGTCTCCATATGAAATCCAATGCAAGTCAAATCCATGCTTTTCAACCGAATCTTAATATAATCATACATTTAGAATTTCAAAAACACGAATTAACCTATGAATACAAGAATATTAATGGGAGCAATTTTATGTTTACTCTTTCTAACAAGCTATACGTCTACGTCCGCTCAAACACAGGATTGCAAATGTAGATTTATCAAACAATTGGAGCGCGAAATAAATCGCAGAAACCCTTATTTTATTAAACAAATCAAAAATGCGGTTATTTCTCAACATGTCAACAATCCCCCAACGTTGCAAACTATATCTGAAGATAGCATCTTATTAATTGTCAAAGTTTTTTTCAAAAAAAACACTTTACGATTAATTGAGCACAAAAAAATAAAGAAAGCTAATTATTTATGTTATCTTAATCCTCGATCAATCCAATTAGATCAAGCAATTTTGACATGCAACGGCAATTGCTTTCAGATAATGAGGTCTGGATGGACTACAAAAAACGTATTGGGTTTAGATATTTGCCGTAATGAACAAATTTTGACACTAGCTAAATTCAAACAACAACATGCTCCAGAAATCATCTTTACTTCTGGATTTGAGGGATGGAATAATATAGTCTTTCTAATTAAAAACCGAGATATAAAAACATTAAATCTAAAAACAGGTATTATAGAACCCCTCTCAGAAAATAATTCTTATATAAAAAACGATCTGAATACCACTCTTGGTGTTATGACAAAACCGGGTAAAATAATAATCTGTCATTAAACAAGTAGTGCAACAGAAAAACCAACACACCTCACTAAAAACAGACTGTTATTGGAAGAGAAATTGGCCTGCGATGCCAACGGTTCTTTGAACTATTACCGCTCGATGATGATCTACGGCGACGACAACCCACAGCTACGTATGCGCTCACTCCGAAGAGGATGAAGGGCCGCCGGAGGATTTGTCATCGGAGCAGGCAAAAGTTTGGTGGTAAGAACTCTTACCGGAGAGTTAACACCTACATGAAGGGAGGACCTCGCTATTACAATGAAACGTTACGTTTTCAAAAAATAGCTTTAGATAATGGTTTCTGGTATGGATACCGATATCCTTCACCATTTTAAGGATCACAGATATGAAGCAATTTTTGATATTATCCTTATTGTTGCTTACTATGCAAACGGAGGGATCTTCCCAAACCCAAAGCATGGGAAAGATCGTTGGCACATATGGTTTTACTTTCGATAATCCAATGGGGAGCAATCTATATTGCGAAATACAATTCAGTAAATCAGGCAAATACCAAATAGATTTAACGAAGTATCTTACGGATGATCTTTTACAAGGAGCACTAGTATCATGCGGCGATTATATCATCCAAAACGATACGATTATTATGTATGATGCTATTTTGAATTATTCACTGAAAGCAGTGGTACAGAAAACTGGTATTCAATTCGTTTTTGGATTTCAAAGTTTATTAAACCGAACTATTCAAAAAACGTATGATTATACTGATATTAATGAGCCTTGGTATGGTAAAAATCCTGTCAATAATCATATGACTGTTATAAATAAACTAAAGAAAATTCCCTGTACATCAAGTGGATACCCGAATACTCAATCAGGGGTCTATACATTCCAAGAATATCGTTTGATCCTAACCGCAAATCACACCTATCGCTGGGATATTATGAATCAAACTATTTCAGAGGGTAAATGGGCACAGCAAGGGTACGTGCTTACCCTGATAGATACAGCTTTGAATCACCCATTTCACGCAATCGTTTCCATGGGAAAATTGCAAAGCATACTACTACCCGGTGAGTATGAGGGAATTAAGCTAACAAAAAGGAATTAATTAAACCATGTTTACAGAAGGCACCCGAATTATCGGATGCCTTCTGTGTATTTACCCCCGCCAACAGATATTCTAAAATGAAGAGTGAAAATATTGATGTTACGACAGGTTAACCTATCGTGATTTTTTGTTACCCAATTATATACTCTAATATACCAAAATAAAATTAGGTAACTTATAAAAACAACTTGCATTAAATAGACTTGTACTCAATCTTTGGAGCATATCCTGACCCAGAATTTGTTTGTGACTTAACTTTAATTCAATTTTCATGTTCCTGCCTTCAACAGTTCGATTATTACAAAAGTTTATTTGATGAGGCATTTCGGAATGTAAAATAAATTGTTTTACCAATTCACCTTCACTCAAGAATACATCTGCATTATTATATTAGTCCCCACCAAAATGAATATCAACAATTAATTACCCCATTCAATATAATCACCTGATTATATGTACCTTCAAATTCTAATTCTGTAATAATATCATCATAAATAGTCTTTATGATATTATACAATTCTTGAGGTACCTTCTAATATTTTAATCTAAACTTTCAGTGGCTTCTCTTCTCCAAATGGAATAATCAAGGCTACTTTATCCACTAAAAAGGAACTTAATAATAACCTCCCCCTTTCCTAAATTTTAATTTACGCACCAACACTTGCATTTGGCTTTGCGATTTATAGACTTGTTCCAATATCAATGGGTGTATATTTTCTCAGATAAATATAACAAGATGTCGGTCATGTTTCTTTGATTTGTTACACCTAAGTCCTTTTATGCCATTTCCATATAAGCATTCGCTCTTACTATTACAGCAATTGATCTTCCCAAAGCAATCATTGCAAGAGGGCAAAAGATTCGCTATATTTGTATTGAGTGTTATGAGACAAAGACAGACAGCTTATAGCCCATGTCAATCCGATGAAGCGCTCCAAATCATACCCTATCAAGGTACAGTAGAC
>JAHZDG010000009.1:20399-39516 GCA_019422485.1 Alistipes sp.
TGAACTTGAGGAAACTGATAGAATTGGGTTCATAACCCCCTCTCTCCACCAAAACAAAAAAGGGATCTGTAACAGATCCCTTTTTTGTTTATACATTCCTCTTCTCCTTTTCAAATAAACATTATTCAGTCAGCCTGAATAATCACGGTCATAAAGAAAAACACTGACTGGCATTCCACATCGCCCACCAAGTCGCACACTCATATATCTCTTCCCGACACACAGCCTCTTTACTTTTCCTTTTTCACAAAAACGTTCATCGACAATTTTCGCGCATTCGTCCACCCAATCCGCCGGTTCGTCTATTATAATTGTTTACGCGCGTGGCTTCGGATAGCTTTGTGACAAAATCAAAAGCCATGAAACAATTCCTGTGGATCGGATGCCTCTGCCTGATGTGCTGGCAAGTCGTGTCAGCCCAAGACAGCACGAAGATCTGGACCCTGCCCATGTGCCTGAATCATGCCCTGGAAAACAACATTCAGCTGCGCCAAAATCGCAACGAATACCTCTCGGGCCTCGAAGATACAGAACAGGCAAAAGCCGCACTGCTCCCTTCCCTGTCGGCCTCGACCTCCCAGGGGTACACCAACTACCCCTCTGCTCATGCCGTCGATCAGGACCGCTATACGGGAACCAGTGGCCTAATTGCCGGAATCACCCTATTCGAAGGAGGTAAACTTCGTACCGCCGTCAAACAACAAACTGTCCAAAACCGGATCGACGCCCTCTCGGTCGCCGAAGCCGAAAACGATATACGCATTGCGATTATTGAAGCCTATCTGCAGGCCCTCTACGCCTCGGAAGCCGTCGATGTAGCCATCGGGACCGCCAATGTTTCCAAAGCCCAGCGCGATCGGGCCGAAGAAATGTGGAAAGCCGGATCCATCGGGAAAGTGGACTTTGCCCAACTCGAAAGCCAATATGCCAGCGACCAATACCAGGTCGTCACCGCTCAAACCACACTGGACGACTACAAACTGCAACTCAAACAGTTGCTCGAACTCGATATAACGGAGGAAATGAACCTTGCCGCGCCTGAACAAAGTGAGGAGGATATTTTGCAGCTCCTTCCGGCCAAGACGACCATCTACGCCAGGGCCTTGGATGCCATGCCCGAAATCAAACGCGGAGCATTGGAAGTAGAAGCTGCAGAATTGGGAGTGAAACAGGCGCGTGCAGGGTTCTTTCCCTCCGTTTCCCTATCGGCCTCTTTGGGGACAGGCCACATGTCCGGGAACAACACCTACTCCGGAAGTCAGGTCTGGAACCGGTTCAACGAAAATGTCGGGCTGACCCTCAGCATCCCCATTTTCTCCAACCGACAAAACAAAACCGCCGTCAATAAAGCGCGTATCAGCGTCTCCAACAACCAACTCGAACAGCAAAACCTCGAAAAAGAACTCCTGCGAAAAGTCGAATCGGCCTACCTGAACGCCATCTCGTCCCAATCCCAATACCGAGCCGCTCAGGAAAAAGAACGTTATGCCCAACAGAGTTTCGACCTGACCAGCGAGCAATTCCTGGTGGGGGTAAAAAATACCGTCGAACTGATCACCGCCCAAAACGAACTCTCCGCCGCTCAACAGGAAAAACTGCAAGCCAAATACATGGCCCTGCTGAACATCGAGCTGCTGGACATCTACCAAGGAAATACGAACGAATAAAATCTCATCATATGAAACGAAAAAGTAGGCTGATCGGAGCCGGAGTGATTGTCGTAGCCGCCGGACTGGCCGTATGGCTGTACCCGTCGAAAAAAGCCGACATCACCTTGGAAACCGCTCCGACAAGCCGTATCACCATCCGGAACTCCGTCACCGCCACCGGAACCGTCGAGCCGGTGACCGAAGTCGAGGTCGGGACCCAGGTATCGGGCATTATCGACAAGCTGTACGTCGACTACAACGACATCGTCAAAGCCGGGCAGCTGATCGCCGAAATGGATAAAGTTACCCTGCAGGCGGAATTAGAATCGTCCCAAGCTCAACTGGCCAGCTGCAAAACCGAATACGAATACCGCACCAAAGAGTACGCCCGTACCCAAACCCTCTACGAAAAAGAACTCGTCAGCGACGCAGAATACGACCAGGCACTCTACCTCTACGAAACCGCCCGCAACGCCTATGAACAGGCTCAGGCCGCCATCGTAAAAGTGAAACAGAACCTGGACTATGCCACGATCACCTCCCCGATCGACGGCGTTGTGATCAGCCGTGCGGTCGAAGAGGGACAAACCGTAGCCGCCGGTTTCGAAACCCCTACCCTGTTCACCATCGCCAACGACCTGACACAAATGCAAGTCGTGGCCGATGTCGATGAAGCCGATATCGGACAGGTCTGCGAAGGTCAACGCGTCGAATTTACGGTCGACGCCTATCCGGACGATACATTCACCGGAACCGTCGAACAGGTCCGTCTCGAAGCCACCACCGAATCGAGCGTCGTGACCTATGAAGTCGTGATCACGGCCTACAATCCCGACCTGAAACTCAAACCGGGTCTGACCGCCAATGTCACCATTTTCACGATCGAAAAAGACAACGCCCTGGCCGTGCCGACCAAAGCGCTGCGTTTCATTCCCGATGCGGAACTGCTTGCCCAACTGGGTCTCAGCATCGAAACCGACACTCTCAGCGAAACGCCGGGCACCCGCGAAATCTGGATCAAAAAGGACTCGAGCCTCTCGCCTCGCAGAGTCACTACCGGAACCGCCAGCGGAGACATGACCGAAATTCTCGGCGGATTGAGCGATGACGAGGAAGTAGCCGTAGGCCTCAACGCAGCCCTCGAACTGCCTCAGCCCCCCACCTCTGAACGCAGTCCCTTCATGCCATCTCCTCCGGGTGGCGACAAAAAGAAAAACTAGCGTCATGAAAGAGGTCATTAAATTGGAAAATATCCGACGAGACTTTCAGGTGGGTGATGAAATCGTCCATGCCCTGCGAGGCGTCAGCTTCTCCATCTCCGAAGGAGAATTCGTCACCATCATGGGCACCTCCGGCTCCGGGAAATCAACCCTGCTGAATACGCTCGGCTGTCTGGATACTCCCACCTCGGGCGAATATTACCTCGATGGCGTCGCCGTCCGAACCATGGACAAAAACCAACGGGCCACCCTGCGAAACCGAAAAATCGGATTCGTCTTCCAGAATTACAACCTGTTGCCGAAAACGACCGCCATCGAAAACGTCGAACTGCCGCTGATGTATAATCCCTCCTGTTCCGCCGCCCTGCGCTACCAAAAAGCCGTCGAAGCTCTCAAGGCCGTCGGACTGGGCGACCGGCTGATGCACAAAAGCAACCAGATGTCCGGCGGACAGATGCAACGCGTGGCCATCGCGCGGGCACTGGTCAATGATCCCGCGGTGATTCTGGCCGACGAAGCCACCGGGAACCTCGACACCCGCACCAGTTTCGAAGTGCTGGTTCTCTTCCAACAGCTGCACGCCGCCGGACGAACCATCATCTTCGTGACCCATAACCCCGAAATCGCCCAATACAGCAGCCGTAACATCACCCTGCGCGACGGGCACGTCACCGATGACACACGCAACCCCAACATACTGAGCGCTGCCGAAGCGCTGGCCAACCTACCTAAACAGGAAGATTAAAGATGAACTTCGCCAACCTATTCAAAATCGCCGTCAAGGCCCTCAGCAATAACAAACTGAGAGGGTTTCTCACCATGCTCGGCATCATCATCGGCGTGGCATCGGTCATCACGATGCTCGCCATCGGGCAGGGATCGAAACGAAGCATCCAGGCCGAAATCAGCGAAATGGGGTCGAATATGATCATGATTCACCCCGGGGGCGACATGCGGGGAGGCGTACGACTCGATGCCGACGACATGGAATCGCTCAAACTCGCCGACCTGGAAGACATTCAGAACAAAACCCGATATGTCACCTACATCTCGCCGTCGGTCAACAGCGCCGGACAAGCCGTCTATGGAGCCAACAATACCCCGACCACAGTCTACGGCGTGAACCTCGACTACCTGGAAATCCGCCGATACAAGGTCGAAGATGGTGACACCTTCTCGGAACACGATATCAAAACCGCCGCCAAAGTCTGTCTGGTCGGGAAAACCGTAGTCGACGAACTCTTTCCCAACGCTCAAAATCCAGTCGGAACAGTCATTCGCTTCGGGACCATTCCGTTCCGCATTGTCGGCGTCCTGCAAAGCAAAGGTTATAACAGCATGGGGATGGACCAGGATGATCTGATCATTGCGCCCTATACTACCGTTCAAAAACGCATCCTGGCCATCACCCATTTACAAGAAATCGTCTGCTCGGCCCTCAGCGAAGCATATACGGAAGAGGCTATCGACGAAATCAGCGACATCCTCCGAACCAATCACAAACTCAAAGCCACGGATGACGACGACTTCTCGATCCGTTCCCAACAGGAACTCTCCTCGATGCTCACCTCGACCACCGATATGATGACAGTCCTGTTGGCGGCCGTGGCCGGCATCTCGCTGCTGGTCGGAGGGATCGGTATCATGAACATCATGTATGTCTCCGTCACCGAACGAACCCGCGAAATCGGCCTCCGCATGTCGATCGGAGCCAAAGGCCGCGACATTCTCGCCCAATTTCTGATCGAATCCATCCTCATCTCCGTCACCGGAGGTCTCATCGGCGTGTTGTTCGGAATCGGTGCCGCCATCGTGGTCAATATCGTCGCCGCATTCCCCATCTACATCCAGCCCTGGAGCGTTATCCTCTCCTTTGCCGTCTGCACGATCACCGGTGTCTTCTTCGGATGGTACCCCGCCCAAAAAGCCGCCATGCTCGACCCGATCGAAGCCATCCGCTATGAATAATCGAAAATAATCCGTAGATTTAGCCTACTTATGCGCGCATTCCCCATCAAATATTCAGGCTGGCTGGTCCATCTGACCGCATGGGCTGTCGTACTCGGCATGCCGCTGTTCTTCACCGGGCCCAACCGTCCGCTGATGACCGGAACCGAATACCTGCGCTTTCTTATCGTTCCCCTTTCGTTTATGGCCGTCTTCTACACCAACTACTTCGGTCTGATCGAACGCTATCTCTTCTCCCGACGACTCGGGCACTTTCTGGGCTGCAATCTGCTGCTCATCGGCGCCGTCATGATCCTCACCCACCTGCTGTTTCGTTACATCCTGCCCCCGGACAGCATCCATCCACCGCTGGCTCGACCCTGGCAACATGCGGTGCGATTTTTCGCCGGAAACGCCATGCTCTACCTGATGGTTGTCAGCGCCAGCGTCGCCATCCGCATGACCGGAGGCTGGTACAAGGCCGAAGCCGAACGACAAAGACTGGAACACAGTCACACCAAGGCCGAACTCCAAAACCTCAAAAGCCAACTCAATCCCCACTTCCTGTTCAATACTTTGAACAACATCTATTCGCTCATCCAGATCGATCCGCCCCGTGCCCAACGGGTCGTCCACGAGTTGAGCCGACTGTTGCGCTATGTGCTCTACGACAGCAGCCAGGCCACCGTATCCCTGAAAGCCGAGATCGATTTTCTGAAAGATTACATCGAGTTGATGCGCATCCGCCAACCCCATCATGTCAAGGTGTTCGTCTCATTACCCGAGGAGCCTTCCCAAATCCCCATCGCTCCGCTGCTGTTTATCTCGCTGGTCGAAAACGCCTTCAAACACGGTGTCAGCAACGAAATGCCGTCGCATATCACCATCGACCTGCACGAAACGGACGGGTTGCTGAGTTGCACCATCAAAAACAGTTATTTCCCGAAACCGGCTTCGGATCGCAGCGGTTCCGGAATCGGACTCAGAAACCTATCGAAACGGCTGGAAATGATCTACCCGGGCCGCTACAAATTCCAATACGGACACAACGAAGATACCTATACCGCCTCGTTGTCCCTTCAATTGCGTGACTCATGAAACTGCGCTGTGCCATCATCGACGACGAACCGTTGGCCGTAGAGCTGATGGAAGGGTATGTGCGCGACACCCCGTTCCTGACCCTGTGCGGATCGTTCGGGAGCGGAACCATCGCCCTCAGCACCTTGCGGGATCATCCGGTCGATCTGCTCTTTTGCGACATCCAGATGCCCGGACTCAACGGCATGGAACTCTCACGCATGCTCCCGCCGGAAACCCGGATTATCTTCACCACCGCCTTCAGCCGCTATGCGGTCGAAGGTTTCCGCGTCAACGCCGTCGACTACCTGCTCAAACCGATCAGTTATGCCGACTTTCTCAGCGCCGCCAACAAAGCCCGCGAATGGTTCGAAATGAAAAACAGAGCCGAAAACCACCCGGCACCCTCCTCTGAAAACGCCCCGAAAAGCATCTTCGTCAAAACCGAATACCGGCTGCAACAGATTGCTCTCGATTCGATCCTTTACATCGAAGGTCTGAAGGATTATGTCAAAATCCATATCGAAGGCGAAAGCCATCCGATTCTGTCGCTCATGAGTCTGAAATCCCTCGAAGAACAGCTGCCCGGCGACCGTTTCATTCGGGTCCATCGGTCATTCATCGTACAGCCGGCCAAAATCCGGACCATCGAACGAAACCGTATCGTTTTCGGAAAAAATTACATCCCTATCTCCGAAAATTACCGGCAAGCCTTTTTTGACTTTTTGGCCGACCACGCCCTGCTGTTCTGATCTGCAACACAGATGCTCAATCCGGCCGCTCGGCTTGTTCACTTCCCTGGCCGCTTTCACCCGCTCGGTCCGAGAACAAAACGGTTCCCATTTTTAGTTTCTCTATCGGGCGGGATCCCGCACGCCAGGTCTGTCGCCCCAAGAGGCTCAGCCATTTATCAAAAATTCCGATTTCATACCCTCCGAAACACAGGAGTGGAGTCTATTTTCACATCACCGAAGCTTTCTTCGGTGATTTTTTGATCCTCTCTCCATGCTCCATCTCTCCCCCGCTCAATATGACTTTCTGCTCGAGCGATTCGAACAAGAGACGTTCGGGAAGATCAACGATCTGGACACCGAACTGGAAATCATCGGTGCCGGACTGGATGCAACCCTGCACATAGGTGCCGTTGCTTACGAAACTCGTTTCGGGTTCTGCTTCGGGTTCTGCTTCGCTTTCTACCGGCTCGAGCTGCAGACCTTTGTCGACGGAGGGTTCCCCTGTCCCAACGATTTCGATCCCGAACGGTTCATACTTCTATACCGACTCCGGGCCTAACCCTCAGCCGACGACCTCTGGGGCCCGACTTCTCGGCCAAACCCGTTCTGCTTTTCCAGACAACTCACCCCTCTTTCACAACCGATAAGCATCATGACTATGACTGACCTATGGGATCTCATCTCCCTGATCCTCAACCTAATTTTAGGCAGCGGAGGCGTATGGCTGTGGCGCGAAACCCGCCGCATCAAAAAAGCCGAAGCCGTCCACGCAGAGACCAACAACGCCATTCTGGCCGGCAACGAATGGAAAGAAATCGCTGAAAAACGAGAAAACGAAGTCGAACGCCTCAACCGTCTGCTCGACGAACGATGGGCCGACAAAGCCAAAGATCGCGACACCATCTTCAAACTGCTCGAAGAAAAACACGACTACTCCATTCAACTGCAAATCGCCAATTTCAAACTCTGTAACCGCCGCGGGTGCCTCGATCGAGAACCGCAAACCGGTTTTTAACCACTCACGCATATGGCTGACATTCACAAACTTGCCTCCTTCATTCTGGCCTGGGAAGGAGGTTTCGTCGACGATCCGCTGGATCGGGGCGGCGCCACAAACCGCGGAGTCACCCTCTCCACCTGGCGCCAGGTAGGCTACGACAAAACCGGTGACGGAATCATCGACATCGACGATCTCCGTCTGCTCACCCCCGAAGAGGTCATCTACAACGTCTTGAAGCCCCATTATTGGGACCGGTGGCAGGCCGATCGGATTCAGCACCAATCCCTGGCCAACATTCTGGTCGACTGGGTGTGGGCTTCCGGCGTGCACGGCATCAAAATCCCCCAACGCATACTGGGCATTACCGTCGACGGCATCGTCGGCGAACAAACCTTGCATGCCGTCAATAACCGTCCCGCCCACATGCTGTTCGATCAGATTCGGGAAGCCCGTCTGCAGTTCGTCGATCAGATTGTCCGAAACGATCCCCGTCAAAAACGCTTTCTCAAAGGCTGGAAAAACCGAATCAACGCCCTCCGTTTCGAAGCGTAACGTTTCCGACACCCAACCATACTCCTGTTTCCTTTTCAACACAAATTGTTCCCATCATGAATCGAAACGTCGCTGTACTGACTCTTTGTCTCGGCCTTTTGAGCAGTTGCGGCCCCCGCAAAGCCACCCTCCAGAGTCACACCCAAACCGACAGCCAAGCCATCCGACAGACCGAAACCTTCCTTTCGCACCAACAGGAGACCTCCACCGCCACAGACAGCACACAAAAGAACCTCCAGCAAGGAGTTCAGACCCAGGAAATCTTGTCCGAAGAATGGAGTCATCTACACCTGCAGTTATACGACACCGATCAACCGCCCGACTCTCTCAGTGGCCAAAGGCCGCTGTTAGCCGACATGACCCTCTATCGGGAGGGGCGCACCACCTCCCAAACCCGACAAGAAACGCTCCGCCACGAAACCACACACCGCACACACGTCCAAAGCCATCGTCAAATCGACACACTTTCGGCCCGCAGCCAACAACAAACAAGCAGCACCGCCGAACATCAAATCCATCAGACAGAACGTACCTCCCGACGCACGCCTTTGCTCCTCTGGATCATCGGTCTGGGGGTCCTGGGTGCAGCCGGATACCTTCTACAACACAAATTTCATCAATCCTAAATACCGCACGAAATGAGCCGGGGAGTTCTTTTGTAGAACTCCCCGGCTCGTTTATCTTTTCAGGCTCGTTCGCCCCATCAATGGAATCCCATCGGAGCCCCCGTAGAGACGGCGCCCGCGCCAGACTCAATATCAAACAATTCCACCTCAAAAATCAGGGCTTCATTGGGACGGACCATATCTCCGGCTCCCCGCGACCCATAAGCCAGTTTGGAGGGGAGATAAAAAATGTATTTGGCCCCGAGCGGCATCAGCTGCATGCCTTCGACCACTCCCGGAATCAGGTTCCGTAAAGGCGTATCCATCGGCATACCCCGCTTGTCAGACGAGTCGATCACCGTTCCGTCCGTCCGCTTCATCGTATAATAGATCCGCACTACATCCGCAGGCGTCGGTCGAGCTCCTTCCCCCTTTTTGACAATGCGGTACTGCAAGCCGCTGAAAGTCGTCTTTACCCCCGGCTGCTTACGGTTAGCCGCCAGAAAATCTTCACCGACCTGCTGAAGCGCCTCCTGCTGCTTCTGATTCCACATCTTCTTATATTGCTGCAGGAAAAGCGTCGCCTCCTGGTCGCTCATACGACCCGCCTGCCCGGACAAACACTCCGCAACGGCTTCGAAAAACACCTTTTGATTCAGATCCTGCTTCAACATGGCACTGTCCGAACGCATCAGACTGGTTCCGATCAGCCGACCCAATGCATAAGAGAGGGTATCCGAAGAGGTTTGCAAGGTCGTGGGGGTTCCTTCCTGAGGCTCTGCCCCATAAGCCGACACCCCGCCCAATCCAGCCGTCAACAGGCTAATCCATATCCATTTTTTCATCTCGTTGTCTTCGTTTCAAACAAAATCAAAGATAGAAATTTTTCAGCCTCCCCCGTGATTTTCGAGGATATTTCGCTATTTTAGAGAAAAATTTCACCTTTCATGACTTCTCGCGAAAACATTCTAGCCGCCATCAACCACCAAACGCCGGACCGGGTTCCGGTCGATCTGGGAGCCACCCCTTCTTCGGGAATTTCAGCCATCGCCTACAACAACCTCGTCCGCTATTTAGGCCTCGATAAACCGACCCTGATCTACGACGTTGTCCAACAGTTGGCTCAACCCGATATGGAGCTGTTGGATCGTTTCGGCATCGACGTGCTGGACATCGGCCGAACCTTCAACACCCGTCCGGAAGACTGGTACCCCATAACGCTCTCCAACGGAGAACAGGCCTTTTATCCCCAGAATTTTCATCCGGTCCACCTGCCTGACGGTTCCTGGGCCACTTACGATGACGACGGACAACGTCTCCTGACCAAAATGCCGGTCGGAGACACCTTCTTCGACCAGACCTATTTTCCCTACGCCGACAGCTATCCGGCCGACTATCACGACCTGGATGCCGAAATGGGACGGGTACTGTGGGCCCGTCACGTCCATTCGCCCTGGGATCATGCGGCCGACGAAGGTTTTTACGACACCCTGCGGGAAAGAGCCCTGCAACTGCGGCAAACGACCGACAAAGCCCTGATGATCGTCTGCGGATGCAACCTGTTCGAATGGGGCACCTTCCTACGCCGCATGGACAACTTCCTGATGGACCTGCTCTGCGACGAACGCAACGTCGAACGGCTGCTGGACGAACTGATGACCCGCCACCTAGCCACCCTGGAGAAAGTATGCCGTTCGGTAGGCGATGTGGTAGACATCATCCGTTTCGGAGACGATCTGGGAATGATTTCCGGTCCGTTCATGAGTCCCGAGACCTACCGAAAACTCTTCAAACCCCGCCATCGCATGTTGTGTGACTACGTAAAAAGCCACAGCCAGGTGCATACGTTCATCCACTCCTGCGGTTCTATTGCCGCCCTGCTGCCCGACCTGATCGACGCCGGTATCGAGATCATCAACCCGGTGCAAACCAATGCGGCAGGAATGGATCCGGCCTTCCTGAAACGGGAATTCGGCGCCGACGTCACCTTCTGGGGAGGAGGCATCGACACCGCTTCGATGCTCAATCGAGGCACCCCGGCCCAAGTGCGCGAACAGGTGCTGGAACGCCTAGAAATCTTCTCGCCCGGAGGCGGATTCGTCTTCAACACCGTCCACAACATTCTACCGGACGTCCCCCCGCAGAACATCGTCGCCATGTACGATGCCATCGCAGAATTCAACGGTACACGATAACCGCCCGCCGTTCTTCCGACGTCCATGTTCTAATTTCCATAACAGCAAGGCCCTCCGCTTTTTACAAGCAGAGGGCCTTGCTGTTTATTCTACCCAACGTGGATCCGTGTCAATTACCAAGTGAGTAACCCTTCGGCAAACATTCTCGCCGTCGGATTCGTCGTAACCCGACCGGCCAGCATCACTTCGCTGATCCGGAACACACCCCGTCCGTGACGCAACTCGCAAGCCGCCATCACCGGACCTTTGTCTTCAAGCCAGTTGGAATTTCCGCTCAACACCAGCGGCGTCCAATCCGGAGCCGTCAGCGTCTGACCCAACAACGGCATCACATACCCCACCGACGGATCGTACCAGAACCAGAAGTCCATCGGTCGGAAGGTTTTCATGGCCGGATAATCCACCAGCGGCGAAGCGAAATAGTATTTCCCCATGGTGGTATTATCCACCTGTACCGGCTTATCTGCCACCGTATATTCCCCGGCCGGAAGCTCCAACAAGATGGCCTTTCCGCCTCGGGCGACCCAGGCATCGATCGCCTCCCGATCGCGTTCATAAGCCGCAAAATCGTCGATCAGTACCACCTGAGCGTCCTCCAGCGCCGATACCGACTGACACCCCATCTCGGCACTCAACGCCCGGGATTTGTCACCCAAGGCATACACCTTGCGGAGGACGGGTTTCTCGGCCGGGAATACTTCCAAAGTCTCTACGTTCTGATGTACGGGTTTGCCCTCCGCATCGTTGAGCGAGACCCGCAGCCGATAGGTCGTCCGTTTCGATACTTTCGGAGCCTCGAACGCAATCGAGCCCTGATAGGCCGACTCACAGGCCGGCACCTTGACCGGAATACGATGGGCAAATATCACCCGATCGCCCCGTTCGAGCTGATAACTGAGCGTATAACCCTCGGGCACCCGATCGGTATCGTTGCACACCCAGGCTTCCAGCGAGACGGATTCTCCGGCAAAATATTTCCAGCGATCCGTTCTCAAAGAGGTCATCAACGGAGCCAACGCATCCCGATAGGCGAAATAAGCCGGTTTGGGTTGGCGGTCCACATCCATGATCGTCTTCATCCAGCCGGACGGGAAGGCGTCGATAAACAGGTGAATGGCGAACGAAACCATCCGGTTGTCACGCCGGAAGTTCTCCGTAGTAAACTTGGTCACCCAGCGCTGATGTTCCCAGCTGGCGTCCACCCAATCCTGTAACGTATGCTGGGTATTGTACCACATGTAGTGAAAGCGGTGAGTCTGCGCCTGCGGAATCCGGTTGGCGGTCCAGGTCCGCTCCTCGGCCGGCGTCTGCGGCAGCCACGAAGCCGGATAATACTTATACATCACCTCTACGGGATCGAGTCCTTCGGAACCGAACTCCCCGCAGGCGTAGTACCAGTCGGGTTTGACCATCTGCCAATAGCCCTTATGCATCTTGCCCAGCCCCAAACCGTGACCGTTATACCAGCCGTTATAACAGTGGTTGTCGGGCAGCCCCGGGGAGGGCGGATCATAATCGCCGTCCCCCGCCTTGATCACCCGATCGGGATTGGCCAACAGCACCGCCTGATCGAAAGCCGTGAAAAGCCGTTCATACTCTTCCAACTCCGCAAAACTGCGCTGAGGCTGTCCCTCGGCATTCGGGAAACGCTCATTGATATAGGAGACCATGATGGTGCTGGGATGAGAGCGCACCAGGCGTTCCATCTCTTCGGCCTGTTTAACGGCTTCGGCCATCAGGTTGCGGCGCAGGCTGCCGAACAGCGGCAGATCAGCCTGATTCAACAGTCCCAAGCGATCGCACATGTCGTAAATCTCGGGCTGCACCGGACGCTGGGTCAGTCGCAGATAGTTCATGTTGCAGATCTTGGCCAGCAGAATATCCTCGATCAGCTGCGTGGTATCGCCCTTATAGACACACTGCTGCAGATGCCCCATCGTATTGGCGCCCCGCAAGCGAATGGGGCGTCCGTTCAGGTACATCATCCCGCGCGGACGGCTGACGGTATCCATTGTGAAGGTGCGCATGCCGAACTGACGGACCGCCCCGTCGATCTTCCGACCGGTACTGTCCAGCACGCTGACCTGGATCTGATAGAGCCACGGATGTTCGAGATCCCACCACCGGAAATCCTTCATCTCGAGGGGAATCTTCAGAAAGTTCACCCCGTAACCCATTTTCAGCTCGATGCTCTGGTTATCGGTCGGTTTGGCCAGGTCGCCCACGCCCGGCACATAGGTCGAGCGCGGCGTGTATTTCATCTCCCGCACCACCGTCTGTTCGAAATTCTGTCCGAAAACCGAAATCAACAGTTGGGTGCGTTGCTGCACCGAATCGTAGTTGTTGATTTCGATCCAGGCTTCGGCCGCCGAATCCTCCGGCAGCGGACGCACGAAAATATCGTTTACATGCATGTCGGCCCGGGCTTCGAGGTAACAATCCTGATAGATCCCCATGCCGGCCGGACAGTGGTGCCATCCCACCTCCGGATCGTCGTATCCCAACCCAGTAGCGGCATAGATCTTATCGCCGCGCACGTTCTCGCGGGCGATGCTGGTACCCGTGGTGGTGTAGTCGTTCTCCACCTTCACCAACAAGACGTTTTTCCCGGGACGCGCCTCCTTGGAGATTTCACATTCGAACGGGGCAAAAAAGCCCGTATGGGTACCAACCAGGTTTCCATTCCAATAGACCTGCGCTTTATAGTCCACCCCTTTGAAGCAGACAAACAGCGCCCCTGTCCCCAACATCTCGGCAGGCACCTCCACCTCCTTGCGGTAATAGGTCACCGCCCGACCCAGCGGCGCCCCAAAATGAGGAACACGTACCGTCTCCCAGTTGCCTTCGCCTCGCAAAACGGCCGGCAGATTTCCCCGATCCTCGGGCGTCTCGATCCGCCAGTCGAATGTATCCAGAGCCAATCGCTGACGCATCGTCTCCAACGACGGAGCCACATTCCGCAAAAAAGGCGCATACTGCGCTTTCATCCGATCCAGCTCAGCCTGCAACTCTTCCGGGGTATCCATCACCTCCATGGGTTCGAACACCGCTGCGGGATCATGTTCCACGGGCAGCCACAAGGTATCCAGCCGAGGCGGTTGAGGTTCGACCAGCCGTTCACGCCGCAACTGATAGTGCCCCGTTGCAATATCGGCGAATTTATCCTGCGCCGACACGCTGACGGCACAAAACAGGAAAAATAACGTCAGTTTTTTCATAGAATTCATGGATCGAATCTTTATCGTGTGCATTAACAATCGTGAGAGGGATACGGTCCGCCCGTCGGAAACGTCCCTAAAGAGCGCCCTTCCGAGACACGGAAACGACGATTTCCCATCCGGGCCAGGCTCCCCACCAAGAGAAACAAATATACGCATTCCCGAGCACATATCATAATGTCCCTCACCGAAAAGCCCCGTCCAAAAGTCCCGGAAAGGCTTCGCCCTCAGCCCGTCTTCCATCCTGGAAATTTCTCCGGAAATATTTCAATCCAAAATACGATCCCCAAACTAGTTTTTCGCCCCGAACCTCCACCCGATTATTCTCATTCTTTTCCCTAATACGCTCCTTTTCGAAAAGGTTTTCCTTCCGTTTTCTATACTACTCTATACTACACTAAAAACAACTTTCTATCCCCATTTTTCCCCTTATTTAGGAAGAAATTCTGCTCTATTTGACGAAAGCCGCCTCTTTTTTGTTAAAAATTACACATCCCATTTACTCCCGAGTCGTTTATTAACAGCCCAAACCGAGCCCGTGGAATTTTACGCTTTCCTAAAAACTTTCGTTTTTGAAGAACAACCGACCCGCTACGACCGACAAAACGAGGAAATCTCGAATATTATCCTTAATTTCGTAAAAATTTTTGCTTGTCGGAACCTCCCCGACCGCTCTCACAGACCATCTGAGAGATTCCGACCCGAACCGCGAATTTTTCATATTCATACACGAAAGTACCTACAAAACACTGACCGATGGACAGAAGAACCTTTTTGAAGCGCAGCGCCATGCTGGCCGGAGGAGCTCTGGTGATCGCCGTATCGCCCGCCCTGGCCGATGTCGCCGTCAAGGCCAAACGCAATGAGCTGAGCTTCGACTCCGATCTCTACAAACAGTTCCAAAATCCGGCCTCCAAATACCATCCCTTCGTACGTTGGTGGTGGAATGGAGATAAAGTGGAAGCCGGTGAGCTGGTTCGCGAACTGCACCTGCTCAAAGATGCCGGCATCGGCGGGGTGGAAATCAACCCCATCTCCTTCCCGACAACCGGTGACGATCTGGGTAAAAAATCCCTCAAATGGCTCAGCGACGAATGGATCGACATGCTCAATGTCACCTTCGCCGAAGCCAAAAAACTGGATATGACCTGCGACCTGATCGTAGGTTCGGGCTGGCCCTTCGGTTCGGAAGACCTCAAAGGCAACGACCGCGCCCAGGCCGTCTACATCGACGCCGAAAAGATCGAAGGTCCCACGACATATGAAGTTTCCCAACTGGCCATCTTCAAGAATGTCGACCCGCAGGTGACCGATCCCAATCCGCGCCGCGAATTCGAAATCATTTCACTGAAACTGGTTCCCGAACAGATGAACAGTCTCGCGGACGCCGTAGACGTTTCCGAAAAACGTCACGACGAAGTGATCCGTGTGGATGTTCCGGCCGGGGTACACTATTTATATGCAACGGTCAAGATCACCGCTTTCGCCAGCGTGATCAACGGGGCTCCGGGGGCCGCAGGGACCATCCTCAACCACATGGACAGAGGGGCCGTCCGCCGCTATCTGGACCGCATGTCGGATACCATCGAACGCAAAACCGGTCCGCTCAAAGACCATATCCGCGCTTTCTTTGCCGACAGTCTCGAGCTGGAAGGCAGCAACTGGACCGAAGACTTCGCCGAAGAGTTCAAGAAACGCCGCGGTTACGACATGATGCCTTACCTGCCGTTCATCCTGCTGAAAACGGGACGTCTGGGGGCTGTCGTCAAAGGCAATGTCGGTTCGACCAAAAGCCCCGAGCTGCAGGCTGAACTCAACCGCATGCGCTTCGACTTCGAACTAACCAAAGCCGAACTGCTGTTCGAACGCTATATCATGACCTACGTGGAATGGTGCCGCGACAAAGGCGTCGACTCTCGTGCCCAGGCTTACGGCCGCGGCCTTTTCCAACTGGAAAACAGCCTCTACTACACCATCCCCGAGGGTGAATCCTGGACCTCGAACTGGCTGAAACACCGCCTGGGTGAAGAGATGGGCGACGAAGACTACCGTCGCGGACGAGGCTACACCTATATTAATAAGTTCGTCTCCTCGGCCATGCACTTGGCCGGCCGCCGCATCATGAGCTGCGAAGAGATGACCAATACCTACAACGTCTTCAACGCCACGCTCGAGTTCCTGAAGATCGGTTCCGACATGAGTATCATTTCCGGGGTTACGCACTCGGTATGGCACGGGTTCAACTACTCGCCCCCCGAAGCCCCGTTCCCCGGCTGGGTACAGTACGGCTCCTACCACAACGAAAACAACAACTACTGGCCGTACTTCAAATACCTCAACCGCTACAAAGCCCGCATCTCGTCGCAGCTGCAGAACGCCGACATGTATACCGACATGGCCTTGCTGACTGCCAACTACGACATGTGGACCGATGAAGGCGTGAAGACCGATCCCTTCCCCGAAGAACTCAACGTACCCTATATGCCGCTGGTATGGGAAGCCATCCACAAAAACGGCGGAGCTGTCGATATCACCACCGAAATCCTGATCAATCAGAGCGAAGTGCGCGACGGCAAACTCTGCTACGGTCCCAAAGCCTACGGCACGCTGTTCCTGGTGGAAGTATCCGGCACGAGCGCTTCGACCCTGGCCAAACTCTATGAAATGGTTTCGCAGGGAGGACGCGTATTCTGCATCGGCTGCTACCCCTCCAAATCTTTGGGTCTGAAAGACTTCCAACAACGCGACCAGGAAGTCAAAGAATGGGTCGAAAAACTCAAGGCATTCCCCGACCAGTTCATTCTGCTGGAAAAACCGGCCGACGGCCGCTACCTGGAATGGTACAAAGAGGTGATGGAAAAATACGACCTGCCTCACTACCTGACCATCGATACGCCCGACCGTTACCTGATGCAGAACCGCTATATCGCCGACGACGACAGCCAGCTGTTCTTCTTCCTGAACGCCAGCATGCACGAACCCAAACGTTCGCGGATCACCTTCTCGGAAGAGATCACCCGCAAACGTTATCCGTGGGTTTGGGATGCCGATACCGGTGAAAAATACCGCATCGAACTGAATGAAGACGGCAGCTACGACCTGAACATGGGTCCGGCCGAATCGCGCCTGATCGTCTTCGACAAGACGAAAAAAGGGCCGATGTGGAATCCGCTGCCCGTATCGGGAAGCGACTCTCAGACCCTGACCGGCTGGGATGTCGAACTGCGTCACTCGCGGGAAGATTGGGTTAAAACGATCCACATGGACAATCCGGTCGATCTGAAGGAAACCGAGTTCGTCAACTTCACCGGGACGGTCGTTTACCGCACCTCGTTCGAAGTGAAAAACCCCGGCGAACACATCCTCAACCTGGGGAAAGTTTGGGGCATCAACGAACTTTATGTCAATGGTAAACCCTGCCAGGTAAAATGGTTCGGCAATCGTATTTACGACATCGCCGAGCTGTTGCAGCCGGGCACCAACCAGATCGAAGTACGTGTAGTCACCAACATGGGGAACTACATGCGTACGCTGACCGACAACGAAACCGCCCAAAAATTCACGGCCGGACGAAAAGAACAACTCGTTCAGTCGATGGGTATGGTCGGCCCGGTTACCCTGTATAAGTAATCCTCCAAGCCCCGGAGTCCGCTCCGGGGCCTACCCTTTTCTGGGGCGGAAGATCTGGAACGTGTTCCGGTTTTCCTTCCAGAACTAAACCAAACTAACCAAACATCTTTTATTAAAATGAACAAAAGCAAACTTGCGGCGCTGCTGCTCGGCCTGCTCTGCCTGACTCAGGTATCGGCCAAAGACTACAACGCCTCCCTGTTCGGCATCAAGTCCAACGGGACCACCCTCAACACCACGGCCATCCAAAAGGCCATCGACTACATCAGCGAAAAAGGGGGTGGTACACTTCAATTTTATGTAGGACGCTACCTGACAGGGACCCTTTTCCTGAAACCCAACGTCACGATCAACCTCAACGAAGGGGCCGTGCTGGTGGGCTCGACTAACCCTTACGACTACAACCTGGAAACCCCTTACTGCGCGCTGATCTATGCCAAAGGCGTCGATAACATCGCCATCACCGGTAAGGGTGTGATCGACGGACAGGGCCGTGCCCTGGCCTATAACATGATGGACCAGATCCATCAGGGCATTCTCGACGACGACCTCAAATACGACCGGCCCAGCCGCCGTCGTCCCCGGGGGATCTACCTGCGTGAATGCGACAACGTCAAGATCAAAGGGATCCTGATCAAAAACACCTGCGACTGGGTGCAAACCTACGACCAGTGCAGCAATATCATCCTGGACAGCATCACCGTCGACAGCAAAGCCTACTGGAACAACGACGGGCTGGACATCGTGGACTGCAAAGACATGAAGGTGCTCAACAGCTTCATCGACGCTACGGACGATGCCATCTGCTTCAAGTCGCATGACGCCAACAGCCGTTGCGAAAACATCGAAGTACGCAACTGTGTTGCCCGTTCGAGCGCTAACGGGATCAAATTCGGGACCGTATCGGCCGGCGGATACAAAAACATCCGCATCATCAACAACAAGGTGTACGACACCTACCGTTCAGCCATCACCATCGCTACGCCCGACGGAGGAAAAGTCGAAGATATTCTGGTGGACAGCCTCTATGCCTACAACACCGGCAATGCCATCTTCCTGCGCATCGGCAAACGTTGGATGGGTGAAGGTCGCGAAGTAGGGACCCTCAAGAACGTCACCATCCAGAACATGTACTGCGAAATCCCGGCCGCTAAACCCGATGCCGGTTACGACTACGAAGGCCCCATCGAAGACCTGCCGCGCAACATCTCTCCGGCCAGCATCGTGGGTCTGGAAGGTCATGACATCGAAAACGTCACCCTGCGCAACATCGAACTGGTTTATCCCGGC
>JAHZDG010000009.1:39526-49279 GCA_019422485.1 Alistipes sp.
TACTGCGGTCTGAAACCGGCCGATCTGGATGCCATTCCCGAACAGGCTGACCGTTATCCCGAATTCTCTCAGTTCAAAGAGCTGCCCGCCTGGGGTCTTTATGTCCGCCACGCCAAAAACCTCACCTTGGACAATATCACCTTCAAAGCTTTGGCTCGCGACTATCGTCCGGCCGTGGTGCTGCAACAGGTGGACAATGCCGTACTCGAAAACATGAAATACATCGAACCGGGTGGCGGCAAAAAACAGGTTCACACCTATAAAACGACCGGTATCGTTCAAAAGAAATAAAAATCAAATCAATCATAAATCAAACCAAACAAACCATGAAAGCAAGCATGACTAAATTACTTTCGTTGGCCGTTGCGCTGCTGGCCACTTTCCAGCTATCGGCCAAAGATTACGATGTTCAAGACTTCGGTGCCGTAGCCGACGGTATCGCCCTGAACACCAATACCATTCAGCACGCCATCGACTTCGTGCATGAAAACGGCGGCGGTCGTCTGGTATTCCACGCCGGGACCTATCTGACCGGTTCGATCTACATCAAATCGAATGTAACCCTCCACCTCGAACGCGGTGCTACCCTGCTGGGTTCGACCAATCCGCTCGACTACAACTTCGAAAAAAGATGCGCATGGCATTCGTTGATCTTCGCCATCGATCAGGAAAACATCGGTATCACCGGTCAGGGTGTGATCGACGGACAGGGTTTCACCACGGCTAACAACCGTCTGAACCTGATCCACCGCGGTTTCAACCCCG
Organism: Alistipes sp.; assembly: GCA_019422485.1. Taxonomy (GTDB): domain Bacteria; phylum Bacteroidota; class Bacteroidia; order Bacteroidales; family Rikenellaceae; genus Alistipes_A. Next base: position 40,292 of record JAHZDG010000009.1, read on the forward strand.
GTAACGACGTGATTCCCTATGACCGTCCCCGCGAATGGAACCGTCCGCAGAACATCTACTTCCGCGAATGCAAAAACATCACCATCAAAGACATCACCCTGCGTGACCCGGCCAGCTGGAACCAGACCTACGATCAGTGCGTAAACCTGTATGTAGACAATATCTATGTAGACAGCAAATCATACTGGAACAACGACGGGATCGATATCGTGGACTGCAAAGACGTTGTGATCAAAAACTCGTTCTTCGATGCAGCCGATGACGTACTCTGCCTCAAATCGCACAGCGCCGAACACATGTGCGAAAACGTCCTGATCGACAACTGCGTAGGTCGTTCGAGCGCTAACGGTCTGAAATTCGGTACCGTTTCTCGCGGTGGTTTCAAAAATATCACCGTTACCAACATGACCATCTACGATACCTATCGTTCGGCCATCACCTTCGCCGCTGTGGATGGTGCTCACATCGAAAACATCCTGGTAGACGGCGTTCGCTCGATCAACACCGGTAACGTGATCTACCTGCGTATCGGTAACCGCTGGAGCAAAGGCAAAGAACCCGTCATGAAAGACGTTACCATCAAAAACGTATATGCCGAAGTACCTTTCCACAAAGCCGATGCCGGTTACAGCTACGAAGGCCCGATCGAAGACCTGCCGCGTAACATCTCTCCGGCCAGCATCGTAGGTCTGCCTGAATACAAAATCGAAAACGTAACGCTCGAAAACGTAGAAATCGTTTACCCGGGTGCCGGGAACCCCTACTATGCCAAAGTGGGTCTGACCCCCGAAGAACTGGACGGTATTCCCGAACAGGCCGATCGTTACCCCGAATTCTCTCAGTTCAAAGAGCTGCCCGCTTGGGGGATGTATATCCGTCACGCCAACGGTATCCACTTCAAAAACGTAACGTTCAAAGCCCTGGCATCAGACTATCGTCCGGCCATCGTATTGGATGACGTGAACGGCGGTACGTTCGAAGGCATGAAGTACATCGAACCCAACAGCGAAGGGAAAAACCAACTCTTCGACTACAAATCCCAGAACATCGAGATTAAATAACGTAGGCATCCACTCGTAAAACACATAAAATCAAATACAATGAACAAGCTGAAATTTATCGCCCTCGCTCTGGCGAGCGTATGTACGCTGAGCCTCTCGGCCCAAGTTACCTACAAAGCCTCGTATTTCGGGGTTAAATCGGACGGTTCTACGCTGAACACCCGTTCTATCCAAAAAGCTATCGACCACATCAGCGAACAGGGTGGCGGTACGCTCGAATTCTACGTAGGTCGTTACCTGACCGGTACGCTCAACCTCAAATCCAATGTCACCATCCAACTCCACGAAGGTGCCGTATTGGTAGGGGTTACTTTCCCGTATGACTACACCGCTGCCGGTGATACCAAAGCTATCATCTGCGCCGAAGGTCAGGAAAACATCGCCGTAACCGGTAAAGGTGTGATCCAGGGCCAGGGTACGCTGCTGCTGGGTAATGTTCAGACCCAGATCGACAAAGGCAACCTGAAAGAAACCGTAGCTCAGGCCAGCCCGGCATTGATCAGCATCAAAAACTGCTCGAACGTTAAAATCGAAGGCATCAACCTGCAGAATCCCTGCGGTAACGTAATGGTTTACAGCGACTGCAAAGACGTAACGCTGAGCAACCTGGCCATTACCAGCCGCCAAACGGCTGACAGCAAAGGGGTACTCTTCTCAGGTTGCACGGGCTTCAACATGACGGATTGTTATTTCGACACCACGGGCGAAGCCATGGTATCGGCCGGCACCTCGACCAACGTTACCCTCTCGGGCTGCAAAACCCCCAGCGGCAAACAGCTCAAAGCTAAAAAATAAACCGGATCCAGAGCTGCGGGAAGCGTTCTGAGGAGCGGCTTCCCGGAGACTCTGCTCCAACCCTATCGGATCGGGCCTTGACCGGCCCCTTCCGAACAAAAAAAAGAAGAAGAACACTAAATTCTGTAAACCATCAAAATCAGACAACTGATTGCAGTGGATTCCTAAACCTAACCCAACCTAACCGAACCGAAAACCATGGACAGAAGAACCTTTCTCATCCGCAGCGCCTGGCTCACCGCAGGAGGGATCTTAGCCTCGACATCGCCTTCGTTAGCCAAACTGGCTCTCAAAAGCGACTCCCTGCGTTTCGACAGCGACTTGTATAAAACATTCAAAGATCCGGCCTCGATCTACTACCCCTTTGTACGGTGGTGGTGGAACGGCGACATCCTGGATGCCGACGAATTGCGCCGCGAACTGCAAGTGATGAAAAAGGCCGGTATCGGCGGGGTGGAAATCAACCCGATCCAGCTGCCGCCCCGGGACAACGACATGGGCATGCTGGATAAAGCCACCCCTTGGCTCAGCGACAAATGGATCGACATGCTCAATGTCACCTTCGATGAAGCCAAACGTCTGGACATGACCTGTGACCTGCTGGTCGGTTCGGGCTGGCCTTTCGGTGCCGAATACCTGCGGGGCGATGAACGCGCCATGGTGCGCCTGGTCGACGCACAGGAACTGGAAGGCCCCTGCGAATACGAAATTTCGCAATTCGCTCTCTTTGCCAAAGTCGATCCCCATGCCACCGAAACCTCTGAGGTTCGGACCATGAAGATCGTTTCGTTGAGTCTGGTCCCCTCGCCCATGGACAACATCGACCAGGCGATCGACCTGACCGACCAGAAAGACAACGAAATCATCCGGGTACAGGTACCTGCCGGCAAACACTATTTCTATGCCGTGGTGCAGGTCAATGCCTTCGCCTGCGTGATCAACGGAGCTCCGGGTGCCGCCGGTCCGATCCTCAACCACCTGGACAAAACCGCCGTGCGCAAATACCTGGATCACATGTCCGACACGATTCAGTCCAAGATCGGCCCGCTCAAAGGCCGCATGCGCACGATGTTCACCGACTCGATGGAGCTGGAAGGCATGAACTGGACGACCGACTTCCGCGAAGAGTTCATCAAACGGCGCGGGTACGATATCGTTCCCTACATGCCCTACATGATGTTCAAGACAGGCCGACTGGGCGATGTCTACAACTTCGACTACGGGGTCGAAAAGACGCCCCGGTTCAAGGATGAAAACAACCGCATGCGTTACGACTTCGAGCTGACCAAAGCCGAACTGCTGCGCGAACGTTTCAACGCCACCTACCTGCAATGGTGCAAGGATCTGGGCGTGATGTCGCGGGCCCAGGCTTACGGCCGCGGGTTCTTCCCGCTGGAAAGCAGGATCGGATACGACATTCCCGAAGGTGAATCGTGGACAACCAACTGGCTCAAACACCGGCTGGGTGAAGAGATGTCCAACGAAGACTATCGCCGCGGACGAGGTTACACCATGATCAACAAATTCGTCTCTTCGGCGGCCCACCTGACCGGTAAACGGGTGGTCAGCTGCGAAGAGATGACCAATACCTACCAGGTTTTCGCCGCCACGCTGGAATTCCTGAAACTGGGTTCGGACATGAGCCTCATTTCGGGTGTCACCCAGTCGTTCTGGATCGGCGTGAACTACTCTCCGCTGAACATTCCCTTCCCGGGATGGGTCCGCTACGGTGCCTATTTCAGCGAACACAACAACTGGTGGCCCTACGTCTCCTATATCAATACCTACAAGGCCCGCGTGTCGTCGGTGCTGCAAAACGCCGACATGTATACCGACATCGCGATCCTGCCGGCTTACGGAGACATGTGGACGACCTGGGGCGTACAGACCGAACCGTTCCCTGTCCGGCTGAACGTTCCCTACATGACCCTGCTGTGGGAAGCCATGATCAAAAACGGTCACGGTTGCGACTATACCTCTGAAATCGTTCTGGCCGATTCGACCGTCAAAAACGGCAAACTCTGCTACGGACCCAAACAGTACGGTACGCTCTTCCTGGCCGGTGTCAAGGGGTTGGCTCCGGAAACCCTGGCCAAGATGTACGAATTCGTTCAACAGGGCGGCCGCGTCTTCTGTGTGGAACGCTATCCGGACCGCTGCCTGGGTTACCGCGACTACGAAAACCGCAACCGCGAAGTGCAGCAGTGGGTTGAGAAACTGAAAGCCTTCCCGGATCGTTTCATCCTGCTGGATATTCCGGCCGACAACGACTTTATCAGCTGGTTCACGAACGTGCAGGAAAAATACGGGCTCAAACCGTTCGTCCGCATCGAAACGATCGACCCCTACTTCATGCAGAACCGCTATCAGGCCGACGACGGCAGCGAAATTTTCTTCTTCGTACACAGCCACCTGCATAAACGTTACAAAGGCAAGGTGACCTTCGCTCCCGAAATCACCAAGGGCCGTTACCCCTGGATCTGGGATACGCACACCGGTGAACGTTACCGCATCGAGCTGAACGACGGCAGTTATACGTTGGAGATGAGCCCGGCCGATTCGCGTCTGATCGTCTTCGACAAGAATAAGAAAGGACCCATGTGGCGTCAGCTTCCGGTGGAAGGGGTCGGCACCCAAACGCTTCGCAACTGGGATGTCGAGCTGAAACACAGCCGCGAAGGATGGACGAAAACCACCCGGATGGAAGATCCGACCGACCTGAAAGATACCGAATTCGTCAACTTCACCGGAACGGTAACCTACCGCACGACGGTCGATGTGACCAATCCGGCCGACATGGTGCTCAACTTAGGTCGGGTCTGGGGTGTGGCCGAAGTGAAGGTCAACGATCAGGATCTGGGCGTACGCTGGTACGGTGACCAAACCTATGATGTGGCTTCCAGCCTGAAACCCGGCACCAACCGCATCGAAGTGAAGGTGACCACCACCCTGCTCAACTACATGAAGACCCTCAAGGACAACAAAACGGCCCAATACTGGACGATGGAAGGGACCAAAAACCAACCGCTGAGTTCGATGGGGATGGTAGGTCCTGTGACTCTGTATCAAATCGGCTAAAACGACCCAAACCATGAAACGAATCAGTATATTATTCATAGCCGCCCTGTTGACGATCATCTCTCAACAGATTCAAGCCAAAGACTACCAGGTGGCGGATTGGGGAATCTGTGCCGACGGCATCTCACAAAACACCCATGCCATCCAACACGCCATCGACCAGATCAGTGCCGAAGGCGGCGGACGGCTCATCTTCCCGGCCGGACGCTACCTGACAGGCAGCATCTACCTCAAATCGGGTGTGACGCTTCACCTCGAACGGGGAGCCGTGCTGTTGGGTTCGGCCAATCCGCTCGACTACGACGTACACAACAACTGGCCGGCCCTGGTCTTCAGCCTCAATCAGAAAGGCATCGGCATTACCGGTCAGGGTGAAATCAACGGACAGGGCTGGACCTCGGCCAATAACGTGGTGAGCCTCATTCACCGCGGTCTGCTCAAAGACACCTTCCGTTACGACCGTCCCGACCAGTGGCGCCACCAGAACATTTACTTTCTCGAGTGCGAAGACATCACCATCCGTGATATCACCCTGCGGGCTCCCGGCTCCTGGACCAACACCTACGAACGTTGCAAAAACGTTTCGGTCGAAGGGCTTAAAGTGGACGGCAACTCGTTCTGGAACAACGACGGGATCGATATCGTGGACTGCGACGGCGTCACCATCCGCAACTGCTGGTTCGACGCGGCCGACGACGTGATCTGCTTCAAATCCCACCACCCCGACTATATCTGCCAGAACGTGGTTGTCGATAACTGCGTCGGTCGTTCGAGCGCCAACGGCGTGAAATTCGGCACCGTATCGCGGGGCGGATTCAAAAACTTCAAGATCACCAACATCACCATTTACAATACCTATCGTTCGGCCGTCACGTTCGCAGCGGTGGACGGAGCCGAAATCGAAAACATCGAAGTGGACGGTCTGCGGGCCATCAACACCGGCAACATCTTCTTCTTTGTGATCGGCAACCGCTGGAGCGGCGGCAAAAAGCCCTACATGCGCGACATCACGATCAGCAATGTCTACGCCGAAGTGCCCCTCGGAAAACCCGATCCGGGATATCCGTTCGAAGGGCCGATCGAAGACCTGCCGCGTAACGTCTCCCCGTCCTCGATCGTGGGCATGCCCGACATTCCGATCGAACGCATGACCCTGCGCAACATCGAGATCGTCTATCCGGGAGACGGCGACCCGTTCTATGCCCACGTGGGTACCACCCCCGAGGAGCTGAGCAAAGTCCCCGAACGTCCGGATGCCTATCCCGAATTTTCGATGTTCAAGGAGCTGCCGGCCTGGGGCTTTTACATCCGCCACGCCAAGGATCTCACCTTCGACAATGTGAGTATCAAGGCGCTGCGTAAAGATTACCGGGTACCCATCGTGCTGGACGATGTACACGGCATCACATTCCGCAATCTGCAAATCGCAGAACCGGAACCGGGCAACAAAGAACGTATCGTTTCGAACTGCTCTTCCGATATCCGCATCGAAGAGGAGGCGCAATAGTTTCCGAACCGCTGCCGCCGAGCGTTTGACCGACTGGAACCTAATATGAATACGAAATAACGACCACCAAAAGTTGAAACCATAAAAACAGAGAATATGATGAAATTTGCGACAGGATTATGGGTGCTCATACTGAGCTGCGGGGTGCTTTCTGCCTCCGCCAAAGATTACCGGGTGGATGATTTCGGTGCCGTTCCCGATGGAGTAACGCTCAATACCCGAATTATTCAATATGCCGTGGATAAGATTCACGAAGAAGGCGGCGGTCGACTGATCTTCCCGTTGGGACGCTATGTATCGGGGACCATTCACCTGCGTTCGAATGTGACGCTGCATCTGGAAGACGGCGCCATTCTGCTGGGCTCAACCAACCCCTACGATTATGATCGCATGCCGGGACTCAATACGGCTTTTCTGCTGGCCAAAGACCAGGAAAATATCGGCATCACCGGACAAGGTGTGATCGACTGCCGCGGCCGTCAAGTGGCCTACAACCTGGTGGAACAAATCCACAAAGGCTTGGTTAAAGACGACCTGCGCCTGGATCGCCCGGTCGAAGGGGCTCGCCCAATGATCATCTATTTCCGCAGCTGCCGCAACGTTACCGTCACAGGCATTCAGCTGACCAATTCGGGCAGTTGGGTGCAAACCTATGACCAATGCGTCGGATTGACCATCGACCATATCCGGGTGGAAAGCAACGCCTACTGGAACAACGACGGTCTGGATGTGGTGGACTGCGAAAATGTAACCGTCACCAACTCCTATTTCGATGCCGCCGATGATGCCATCTGCCTCAAATCGCACGACCCCAACTATATGTGCAAAAACGTGCTGATCCGCAACAACGTCGCTCGTTCGGGCGCCAGCGGGATCAAATTCGGTACGGTATCGCGCGGAGGATTCGTCGACATTCGAATCATCAACAACAAAGTATACGATACTTATCGTTCGGCCATCACCTTCGCAGCCGTCGATGGAGCAACCATTGAAAACGTACTGGTAGACACCCTGCGGGCTATCAATACGGGGAATGTGATCTACCTCCGTATCGGGGATCGCTGGAGCAGCGGCAAAAAACCCTCTCTGGAAAACGTTACCATCCAGAATGTCTATGCCGAAGTGCCCGCCACCAAACCCGACAAAGGCTACGACTACGAAGGTCCGATCCACCATCTGCCGCGCAATATCTCGCCGGCCAGCATTGTGGGACAACCCGACTACCCGATCAAAAACATTACGTTACGCAACATCGAAATCTTGTATCCGGGGGGTGCCCAACCTTTCTATGCCAAACGAGGGCTGACTCCGGCCGAACTGGACAGCATTCCCGAAATGCGTCAAAGCTATCCGGAATTCTCTCAGTTCCGGGAACTGCCCGCATGGGGTTTCTACCTGCGTCATGCCCGGGACATCACGTTTGAAAACGTTACCATGAAGGCTCAACATCCGGACTATCGCCCGGCCTTGGTAACCGACGACGTCATTGGGCTCAAACTGATCAATACCCAACTGATCGAACCCAATACCGATCCCAAAGAACAGACCTTCTTCTATAAAACCGAAAATGTAACCATTCAGTAAAACAGCCATAGAGCACTAACATGAACAGACGAGAATTTTTGATCCGAAGTGCCTGGTTGGGAGCAGCCGGCCTGTTGGTCGCCGCCTCTCCTTCGCTGGCTCAAGCCGCAGTGAAAAGCGGAGACCTGCGTTTCGACAGCGAACTCTACAAGCGCTTCCGGAACCCCGAACTTAAATACCATCCTTATTTCCGCTGGTGGTGGCCCGACGGCCGCGTCGAAGCCGATGAAATCGTACGCGAAATGCGTATGCTCAAAGGCGTGGGTATCGGCGGAGTCGAAATCAATACAATCCAATTCCCTTCCCTGGGCGATCCCATGGGCTATCCGGCCAAACCCTGGCTGAGCGACGAATGGATCGACATGCTGAAAGTAGCGCTCGAAGAGGGTAAAAAACTGGGCATGACCTGCGATTTGCTGGTCGGCACGGGTTTCCCCTTCGGCGGGAAATTCCTGGAAGGAGAAGACCGCGGCCAGATGGTCGGCATCGGCGTGAAAAAACTGACCGGTCCGATGCGTTACGACACCTCCATGCAGAACCTGCTGCTGGAATCCGACCCCAAATCGGGCCATCTGTATACGGGCCGTCAGCACAAGGTTCTCTCCCTGCTGCTGGTACCCGATCCGATGAGCAGCCTCGACGAAGTGAAAGACCTGAGCCACCTGCTCAATACCGGCAACGAACTCTCGATCGACATTCCCGAAGGCAAACACGCCCTCTATCTGCTGGTGCGCATCGACAGCTTCGCCAAGGTAATCCAAGGAGCTCCGGGCGGTATGGGTCCGATCCTCAACCACCTCAACAAACAGTCGGTTGAAAAATATCTCAACCACATGTCGGACACCATCGAAGCCAAAATCGGACCGCTCAAAGGCTATGTCCGCTCTTACTTCACCGACAGTATGGAACTGGCCGGGCACAACTGGTGCAGCGACATGCCCGAAGAGTTCCTCAAACGCAAAG
>JAHZDG010000009.1:49289-84958 GCA_019422485.1 Alistipes sp.
CAAAGGATATGACCTGATGCCCTACCTGCCGTTCATTCTTTATGAAATCGGCAGCTTCGGGAACGTACTCGACTACCACTACGGCGCCGACATGACGCCCGAATTCAAGGATACGATCGACCGGGTTCGCTTCGACTTCGACGAAGTGAAGGCCGAACTCTTCCTGGAACGCTTTACGCAGACGTTCACCGAATGGTGTAACAAACAGGGCATTCAGTCGCGTGCACAGGGGTATGGCCGCGGTTTCTTCCCGCTGGACAGCAGCATGCACCTCGATATTCCCGAAGGCGAATCGTGGACGACCAACTACCTCCAACACCGCATCGGGGAAGAGATGGGTTACGAAGACTATCGCCGGGGCCGTGCCTACACGATGGTGAACAAATTCGTCACCTCGGGGGCTCACATGGCCGGCAAACGGTGGATCAGCTGCGAAGAGATGACCAATACCTACCGGGTCTTCAACGCCACGCTGGAATTCCTGAAACTGGGTTCCGACATGAACGCCATGACCGGGATCACCCACTCGATCTGGCACGGATTCAACTACAACGCCCCGAACTTCGAATTCCCGGGATGGATCGTTTACGGGGGCTTCTACAACGAACGCAACAACTGGTGGCCCTATTTCCACCTGTTGAACGAATACCGGGCCCGTCTGAGCTCGATCCTGACCAACGCCGAAATGTTCGCCGACATCGCCGTCATGCCGCCTGTCTACGACATGTGGACCACCATGGGCGTACAACAGGAACCCTTCCCCAGCGACCTCAATGTCCGTTACTATTCGTTCGTTTGGGAAGCCCTCTGCAAAAACGGGAACGCTTCGGACTACATCTCCGAACGCGTGATCCAAGCCGCCGAAGTCAAGAACGGCTGGCTGGTTTACGGCACCCGCCGTTACCGCACGCTGATTCTGGTCGCCGTCGAACGCATGTATCCGGCTACGCTGGCCAAACTGTATGAATTCGCTTCGGCTGGCGGTACCGTCATCAGCATCGAAAAAGAACCCAGCATGTCGCTGGGTCTGGCCGACCACGTCGCTCACGACGCCGAAGTTAAGGAATGGGTGACCAAACTGAAAGCGCTGCCGGGCCGTTACCACGTCATCGCCAAACCCGAAGACGACGATTTCATGGCCTGGATGCCGGGCGTACAGGAAAAATTCGACCTGAAACCTTACCTGACGTTCAGCGAACCCGACCTGTATATGATGCAGACCCGCTATCGGACCGACGACGGCAGTCAGATCATCTTCCTGACCAACACCCACCTGCACAACAGCCACCGCACCCGCATCACCTTCTCCAAAGAGCTGACGCAAGGTCGCTATGCCTGGGTATGGGAACCGCAAACGGGCGAAAAATATCGTTTGCCGCTGACCGACGGTCATGCCGATTTCGATCTGGGTCCGGCCGAAGCGCTGCTGATCGTCTTCAATAAAGAGTCCAAAGGGACCAACTGGAATCCGCTGCCCGCTTCGGCTCCCAACGCCGAACAGATCGGTCCCTGGAAAGTCGAACTGCGCAACAGCCTCAGCGGTGAGACGATCAACATCGAAATGGACGAACTCAAGGACCTCAAAGAAACCGAATACGTTTCCTTCACCGGAACGGCCATTTACCGCGCATCGTTCGACGTGAACGATCCGGCCGCCCGCACGGTACTGAACTTAGGGAAAGTCTTCGGGGTCGCCGAACTGAAGATCAACGGAGAGGATTGCGGCGTAAGATGGTATGGCCGTCGTCTCTACGACATCGCTTCCCACCTGCGTCAAGGTCGGAACGAGATCGAAGTGAGCGTCACGACCACCATGGGGAACTACATCCAGAAAGAGATGCTCGACAACGAACAGGGTCAACGCCTGACCAACCGTCCGGGCCGTCCGCAGCCGGTACAATCGCTGGGTCTGGCCGGACCGGTGACGCTGTATTCCCGTAAGGGCTAATACCGAGTGAGGAACGGGATGTCCCGGTCACCCGGCGAACATCTCCTCCCCGCTCCACAAACAGAAGAAACAACCAAAACAAATAATTATTATACTAAACAACCAAACAACCATGAGAACGACAAAAACTTTCCTTTTCTCGCTGCTTCTGGTGATTTTCGCCACGGTGGCCCAGGCCAAGGATTACAATGCCTCTTACTTCGGCATCAAGTCCAACGGGACCACCCTGAACACCACCTCGATCCAAGCCGCCATCGACTACATCCACGCTCAGGGCGGGGGCCGTCTGGTCTTCTACGTAGGCCGTTACCTGACCGGTAGCGTTCACCTGAAATCGAACGTAACGATCCACCTGAACGAAGGGGCCGTAATCGTAGGCTCGACCAACCCGTACGACTATGACACGGTCTTCAATGCCAGCTCTCAGGCCCTGATCGGCGCCCTGAACTGCGAAAACATCGGGATTACCGGTAAAGGGGTGATCGACGGCCAGGGTCGCGAAATGTCCTACAACCGCATCGACCTGATCCAGAAAGGCCTGATCAAAGACGATCTCAAATATGACCGTCCGACGATCCGTCCGACGCTGGTTTACCTGCGTGGTTGCAAAAACGTCACCATCGACGGGATCATGCTCAAAAACTCGGCTTTCTGGGTACAGATCTACGACCAGTGCGACCAGATGACGGTCAACAACATCACCGTAGACAGCAAAGCCTACTGGAATAACGACGGGATCGACATCGTTGACTGCCGCAACTTCAAACTGACCAACTCGTTCATCGACGCTACGGACGACGCCATCTGCCTCAAATCGCACGATCACCGTCAGATGTGCGAAAACGTGGAAATCCGCAACAACGTAGCCCGCTCGAGCGCCAGCGGTATCAAATTCGGTACCGTATCGGCCGGTGGTTACAAGAACGTGAAGATCATCAACAACAAGGTATACGACACCTATCGTTCGGCCATCACCATCGCTACGCCTGACGGTGGTCATGTAGAAAACATCCTGGTGGACAGCCTCTACGCCTACAACACCGGTAACGCCATCTATCTGCGCATCGGCAAACGTTGGTTGGGCGACCGTCCCGTAGGTACGATGAAAAACGTGACGATCCAGAACATGTACTGCGAAATTCCGCTCGAAAAACCTGACAAAGGTTACGACTACGAAGGTCCGATCGAAGACCTGCCGCGCAACACCTCACCGGCCAGCATCGTAGGTCTGGAAGGTCATGACATCGAAAACGTTACCCTGCGCAACATCGAACTGGTTTACCCGGGCGGCGGCAATCCCGACTATGCTTACCGTGGTCTGAAACCGGCCGATCTGGACGGCATCCCCGAAATGGAAGCTGCTTATCCCGAATTCTCTCAATTCAAAGAACTGCCTGCATGGGGCTTCTATGTACGCCATGCCAAAGGGGTATCGTTCGACAACATCACCCTGCGTGCTGAAAAACGCGACTATCGTCCGGCCATCGTTCTCCAACAAGTGGACGATGTTACGCTCGAAAACATGAAATACATCGAACCGGGTGGTGGCAAAAAACAGGTTCACACCTACAAAGCTACCAACGTATCGATCAAGAAATAATCGGTTCGTTTCCACAAAAAAACCTGGCGCCGCAAGCGTCAGGTTTTTTTATGGCTGCAAAGGCCGCGGATTCGGCCTGTTTGGCTGTTCCCGTTAGGGTTTTCCGTACCGTTTACTGTCCGAGGCGCACCTCGTTCACCAACGGTTTTCCCTGCTCGAAATCGAGCATATTCTGGAGTGTCGTATGGGCAATGTTATCGAGCGCTTCCCGCGTAGAGAAGGCCTGTTGCGAGGTTACAATCACGTTATTGAAAGACAACAGACGCGCTAAAACATCGTCACCCATAATCCGGTCCGAGGTATCTTCATAAAAATAAGCCGCCTCTTCTTCATAGACATCCAACCCGGCCGCCCCGATTTTCTTCGTTTTCAGCCCTTCGATCAGGTCCGCTGTACGGATCAGCTGTCCACGGCCGGTATTGATCAACATCACCCCCGGTTTCATCCGGGCAATGGCTTCGGCATCGATCATATGACGCGTCTGGTCGGTCAACGGGCAATGGAGGGTAATGATATCCGAGCGGGCATACAGTTCCTCCAAAGAGGTGTAAGTAATGCCCTCGGCATCCGCAAAGGCCTCGTCGGGATAAAGATCATTGGCCAGTACCGTCATGCCGAATCCCCGCAGGATATGGATCAATACCCGCGCGATTTTGCCGGTTCCAATCACCCCGACGGTCTTACCGTACATATCGAACCCCAGTAGTCCATGCAACGAGAAGTTCCCGTCCCGTGTCCGCCAAACGGCCCGATAAGTTTTCCGATTCAGGGCCAGCATCAAGGTTACCGCATATTCGGCTACGGCATGGGGCGAATAGGCCGGCACCCTCACCACCGGGATTCCATACTGTGCCGCAGCCTTGAGATCGACATTATTAAATCCCGCACACCGCAGGGCGATCAGTTTCACCCCTTCTTCCGCCAATCCGCGGATAGTCTCAGCATCGGCCGTATCATTCACGAAAATACAAACGATCTGGGCACCTCGGGCCAACGCCACATTTTCCCGATTCAAATGACTGGCCTGAAACACCAGTTCCAACCCGTACTCCCGATTGACCTGTTCGAACGACTCCTGATCATAAGGCTGCGTTCCGAAAAAGACCGCTTTCATTGTTTACTTCTTCTTTTATTACCATGAACGTCTCCCCTGAGAAGTTTCGATTATCCCTCAAAATACAGGGAACGTTCCTATTTAACGGTTACCGGGTGTATCGTTCGTTGAGCGACGCACCCATTTTTGTTCGATCGCTTCCAGCGACTCCCCTTTGGTCTCAGGCAGCCGCCGCCACAAGAACCCATACCCGGCCAAACAGATTCCACCGTAAAGCCAGAAGGTTCCCGACGCCTGCAAGGCGTGATTCAGGATCGGGAAGGTATAGGTCAGGACGAAACAGGCACCCCACAAAAAGAAAGTCGACATCGCCATGGCGGCCCCCCGCACCCGATTGGGGAAAATCTCCGCCAACAACACCCAGGTCACCGGAGCCAGGGTCATGGCATAGCAGGCAATCGCCGCCACCACCAGAGCCAATACGGCCCATCCGCTCACCTGGAAATAGTAGCAGGCGCCCATGCAGAGGTAGATCACAGCCAGACCTCCGGCCCCGATCAACATCAGCGCCCGGCGGCCCAACCGATCGACCGTATACATTCCCACGAAGGTGAAAATCAGGTTGGTTACCCCCGTCACCACGATATTGAGCAGAATATCCGATACCTCGTAGCCGGCCGCCGCAAAGACCTCTTGGGCATAATTGAAAATGACGTTGATTCCGCACCACTGCTGGAAGACCGCAATCACAATTCCCAATCCCAATACGAAACGCAATTCGGGAGCAAAAAGTGTTCGGAAACTGCTTTTCGTCTGTTTTTTCAGGCTATGTTCGATCTCCTCGAGCTGTTTCTGGGCATAATCCTGCCCGCCCACTCGCAGCAAGACTTTTCCCGTTTCTTCGTTCCGGCCTCGGGCAGCCAACCAGCGCGGACTTTCGGGGATCATAAACATCCCGGCAAAAAAGAGCGCCGCCGGCAGGGTTTCGGCCCAGAACATCCATCGCCACCCCATCTGTCCATTCCAGCTGGACAAAATATCGGTTTGTGCGGTCACCGGATCGGCAATGAGCCAGTTGGAGATCTGAGCGGCCAGAATCCCCACCACAATCGTCAGTTGGTTGATCGACACGAACCGCCCCCGAATATCGGGCGGCGAGACCTCTGCAATATACATCGGCGACAGATTGGAGGCGATGCCGATACCGATACCGCCCAGCAAACGATAGATGATAAATCCATCCAAATGGTTCACGGCTCCGGTACCCACCGCCGACACCGTAAAGAGCACCGCTGCACCCAGTAACAACTTTTTCCGGCCGTAGCGGTCACTGAGCAACCCCGACAACCCGGCCCCCAACAGGCAGCCGATCAAGGCACTGGCCATAGCCCAGCCTTGCAGATGCGGATTTCCGGTGATTCCGAAAAACACTTCATAAAAAGGTTTGGCTCCGCCGATGACCACATAGTCGTAACCGAACAGAAGCCCGCCCATCGCCGATATAAAGGTGATGGACAGCAGATAAGCCGTGTGATAACGGTGTGGTGTTGTCATACTCCTTTCTTTTTGTCGCTCTCTCCGGCTCCGTCTGTTGAGCCCGCTCACAAGCCGCATCGGAAGCAGAGACAGCGATCTTTTCCCATAAATATGCGCTCTTAACAAATTTACCAAATTTTCCCGTTTACCCGCCTGCGACGTACGATTTTCCCCATTGTAGGCCCTTTTAAACAAACCTTCCACCTTTACACCCTCACAATCCGGGGCCTGAACCTGGGCACCGCCGCAACATCCGGTTTGCAAATCCCCACAGGAATCGCTATCTTGGACAACCGTTTCGACATCCGGCCCCGTCCGAAGAGTTTCTCGAACGTCTGCTCCATGATGAAGCCACATTCCCGTCTCTTTTCGTTACCGGGTTGTATCAACCCCAACTGTTCTTACTCCAGCAACCGGAGTCGCCTCCCTTTTTCATGGAAAATCAGGTTCTGCATGCTGATCGGCCTCTGGATCCTCGCTCTGCAGCCGCTTTTTGCCGCCACCAGGGTGCAACCACCCCTCGACATTCCCGTCGAAACGGCCGACCATTTCGGGAGTTTGTGGGTCAAAGCCTCATCGGGCCGCATTCAACCCGTCGACACCTACAGTTCAGAGCTGTTGCGCAAAATCTACCACCGCGACCATTACGGCTCCCTGAACGCCAATCAAATGGTGCTGCAATGGCTCTGCGATCCGGAATTCTGGAAACAGGTTCCACTCATCTATCTGAAAGACGAAACATTACGCAGTCAATTCAGTGACGGCCGTTCGCATGCTGCGTTTCACCGCTTTTTCGACGCACAAGGAAACTATCTGCTGGGACCTGAGGTTGAAGCCATCTATGCCCGCCCGCAGGATCAACAGAGCCGACACGACAAAGAGGTGCTCAAAACCGACGAGAAGGTCAATATTCTGTTTGCGCTGTTTGAAGGGCGAATGATGCCCCTGTTTCCGACGCATGAAACCGGGGTATGGGTCTCTCCCGGGCAAGAGCTGAACTTGCCCACCCTTCAGAAACCTGCCTTTTCCGAGTGGTTCACAGCGTTCATGACCGCTCTGCGCCAGGAACAATCCGCCACCGCCGATTCGCTGATCAACCGGATGGCCCGCTCCCAGACCGCCCACCTCGGGGGGCTGGACCTGAGCGAATCCCGCAAAAAGGCGGAACTGTTCTACAACCGGGCCGAATTTTTCCGCACCGCATTCCGCGGTTATCTGCTGCTGGGTGCGGCGTTGCTGTTCACTTTCCTGCTTACCCGTGCCGAATCGTCCCGCCGCCGTCGGATACTGACCCTGCTCTCCTGGGGCGTGTTGGCCTTGTTTCTGTGGCAGAGCGCCGGTATGGGCTGCCGATGGTACCTTTCCAACCGCCCGCCCTGGACCAACGCCTACGAATCCATGGTCTATGTCAGCTGGGCCACGGTATTGGGAGGTCTGATCTTCTCCCGCCGCTCTCCGCTGACCCTGATGCTCGCCACGCTGATGGGCGGCGTCATCCTGTTCGTCTCCAACCTCAACTGGCTCGACCCGCAGATCACCCACCTGATTCCGGTTCTGCGCTCCCCGTGGCTGATGGTTCACGTATCGGTCATTGTCGCCAGCTACGGATTCTTCGGCATCGGAACCCTCTGCGGCGCCGGTACGCTCATCGGCATTCTGCGCGGACAGACCCACCGCGAACTGCGTATCGTCGGTGAAACCGCACTGATCATCGGTCTGGCCCTGCTGACCGCCGGCATCTTTTTCGGAGCCATCTGGGCCAACGAATCCTGGGGCCGCTACTGGGGGTGGGACCCCAAAGAGACCTGGGCCCTGATCACCATGCTCTACTATGCTTTCGTGCTGCATGCCCGCTATCTGCCCGCTCTCCACAACGACTACGCATTCGGCATGCTGGCGCTGCTCGGCATATATCCGGTTCTGATGACCTTCTTCGGAGTCAACTACCTGCTCTCAGGCCTCCATTCCTACGGACACAGCAGCGGCATCTCCTTGGGCGGATTGCTGGCCATGACCCTGCCGGTCGTCGGCCTGATCCTCGCCGCCGGACTCCGATTCCGCCGCCGTCGCTCTACCCCGCCCCGTCCGTAACCGTGCACCCCGTTCCCCCGTTTCCAACTTTCTTTCTTCCTTTTGCGGCATAAATATTCTCGGCCGAAAGGTTGATGCTCCGTAATATTATTCGTACATTTGTTGGATACGGGATCCCCCGCGTTGATCCGGGCTCTTCGGATCTTTCGACGAGCCTTCTGTGGAAAAGAGCGGAAATCGCACACAAAGGAACAGCCTGGGCGTGAAACCATTAAACTCAAATACCGATTCAGTTATGAATACGAAAAGATTTATCGGGAGCAACCCCAAAGTAGGTATTCGCCCCGTCATTGACGGCCGTCAGGGCGGTGTCCGCGAATCACTGGAAGAACAGACCATGGATATGGCCAAAAACGTGGCCCAACTGATCAGCTCGAAGCTTAAATACACCGACGGTACACCCGTAGAATGCGTGATTGCCGACTCAACCATCGGGCGTGTTCCCGAAGCCGCCGCCTGCGCCGAAAAATTCCGTCTGGCAGGGGTAGGTCTGACCATCACCGTTACTCCTTGCTGGTGCTACGGGAGCGAAACCATCGACTACGACGATCGTCTGCCCAAAGCCATCTGGGGCTTCAACGGCACGGAACGTCCGGGAGCCGTCTATCTGGCTGCCGCCCTGGCCGGACACAACCAGAAAGGGATGCCGGCCTTCGGTATCTACGGCCGTGACGTACAGGATGCCGACGACAAGAGCATCCCGGCCGACGTTCAGGAAAAATTGCTGCGTTTTACCCGTGCCGGGATCGCCGTTGCCCAGATGCGTGGCAAGAGCTATCTGTCGATCGGTTCGGTAGCCATGGGGATTGCCGGTTCGATGGTCGATGCCGACTTTTTCCAGACCTACCTGGGCATGCGTAACGAATATGTCGACATGAGCGAAATCATTCGTCGTGTCAACGAAGGCATTTACGATAAGGAAGAGTTCAAAAAGGCCATGGCCTGGACCGAAAAATATTGCAAGGCCAACGAAGGGGAAGACTTCAACCGCCCCGAACGCCAGCGCAATCGTCAGGAAAAAGACGCCGACTGGGAATATGTGGTGAAGATGGCGATGATCTTCCGCGACCTGATGTGCGGCAACCCCGAACTGCTCAAAGCCGGCTTCAAAGAAGAAGCTTTGGGACACAACGCCATTGCGGCCGGGTTCCAGGGTCAGCGCCAATGGACCGACCACATGCCCAATGGGGACTTTGCCGAAGCGATTCTGAACTCTTCGTTCGACTGGAACGGCGTTCGCGAAGCTTTCGTCGTAGCCACTGAAAACGACTCGCTGAACGGCACCGCCATGCTGTTCGGGAAATTGCTGACGGGTACGGCTCAGGTATTTGCCGACGTCCGCACCTATTGGAGCCCCGAAGCCTTCAAACGGGTAACGGGTCAGGCGCTCACCGGCAAAGCCAGCGACGGGATCATCCATCTGATCAATTCCGGTGCGGCTAGTCTCGACGGGACGGGCGAACAGACGCGCGACGGTCAGCCGGCCATGAAACCTTTCTGGGAAATCACCCCCGAAGAAGCCGACAAATGCCTGGCGGCCACGACCTGGTATCCGGCCAACCGCGACTACTTCCGCGGCAGCGGTTACTCGTCCAACTTCCTCTCCAAAGGCGGCATGCCGGTAACCATGATCCGCGTCAACATCGTCAAAGGCCTGGGCCCGGTTCTCCAGCTGGCCGAAGGTTACACGGTTACCCTGGATCCCGAAGCTCACAAAATTCTCAACGAACGCACCGACCGGACCTGGCCGACCACCTGGTTTGCGCCTCGTCTGACGGGTACGGGCGCTTTCAAAGACGTTTACTCGGTAATGAACAATTGGGGGGCTAACCACGGCGCCTTCAGCTACGGTCACATCGGGGCCGACCTGATTACGCTGGCTTCAATGCTGCGTATTCCGGTCTGCATGCACAACGTCGATCCCGACAAGATTTTCCGCCCCAGCGCTTGGGCAGCTTTCGGTATGGATCCCGAAGGAGCCGACTACCGCGCTTGCGCCAATTACGGTGGCCTGTATAAATAATAGGCTCTGACATCTGAATGCTCCAGCCTCACCGGGAAGAAATCTCGGTGCGGCTTTTTATTTATCTGCTACCGGCTTTTTCAATGCTCCCCGCGTCTTCCTAAAAAGAATCTTCTTCCCCACCCTCCGACCTTCCTTCGAAGCAACGTTTTTTTTATTGAATAGAATCCCTATCTTTGAGCGCAAATTACGCAGGGGTTCTGCGCAGCACGTCTCCTCATGATGCGACACTCGAAACATTGGTTGGTCACTCTTCTACTCCTCCTCTTTACGGGGTATTACGGAGGGATCACGCTGTTTCCACACGCCCACGATGTAGACGGCCAACGCATTGTTCACTCGCACCCCTATTCCGGAACCCCGTCTCAACCGGGACACCAACACTCGGCCCAGCAACTGCAATGGTTGCAGCTGCTCTCGATGCTGACTTGGATCAGCGTAGCCTTTTACCTGGGTATCTCCTTGTGTGGCTGCCGGCAGATCCGTTATGCCGTAACCGTCCTTAGAGCCCGGTCCCAACACCCGCAAGCCTATCTGTTGCGGGGTCCTCCCGTTTTATAATTGACTTTTCTGACCCGGTTTGTCCGCACGACGCATCCGCTGAAAACAACCATTTTCAGTGCATGAGTCATCGCGTATTATCCTTCCCGCCGGACAGGATACCTGTGCGGTATCTGCACCGTGGTCTCTCCTCTTTTTCAGCGATTCTGTTCGACCGTCACGTTCGGAGTATCCGGACGTCAGCCGACACATGTATAATCTTATTCATATTCATACCAAATCCACAATCATCTCATGAAAACCCTATATTCTCTATTGTGGTTGATTTTACTGTGCCCTCTTTTTGTCTTTGGGGCACCCGAAAACGAAGAAATCCGTCCTCAGAAAAGCGATTCGAACATCACCGGTCACGTTTTGCACAAGACCTCCGGCGAACACCTCTCCTATATCACCATAACCGTCAAAGGAACAACCATCGGCACCGTCACCGACGGTACCGGCCACTACATGTTGCGTAACCTGCCCGAAGGGAATTACACTCTATCCGCCTCCGCCGTCGGCTATACGACTGTCGAAGTTCCATTCGAGAGCAAAGCCGGCCAAACCCTCGAGATCAATTTCGAACTGGAAGACCAGGCCATCGACATGGATCAGGTCGTGGTGTCGGCCACCCGAAACGAAACCGACAAGAAAAGCTCGGCTACGATCGTCAATGTACTTTCGACCAAGCTGTTCGAAACCACGGCATCTCACTCCTTGGCTGAAACGCTCAACTTCCAATCGGGCATCCGCATGGAATACAACTGTTCGAACTGTGGGGTTCCCCAGCTTCGCATCAATGGGCTGGAAGGACAGTATTCACAGATTCTGCTCGACAGCCGTCCAATTTTCAGCTCTCTGGCGGGCGTCTACGGGCTCGAACAGCTGCCCACCTCGATGGTCGAACGTGTCGAAGTGATCCGGGGCGGAGGATCGGCCCTGTACGGTTCAAACGCCATCGGCGGCATCGTCAACATCATCACCAAAGAACCGCTGCGCAACAGTGTATCGCTCAGCAACACCACCGGCATCATTTCGCACAACACCTTCGACATCAACACGGCGTTGAACGGTTCGTTCGTTTCGGACGATAACCGGGCGGGGGTGTATATATTCGGCATGGTACGCGACCGTGACCCGTACGACCGCAATACCGACGGTTTTTCGGACGTTCCGAAACTCAGCAGCGAAACGGTCGGATTCCGCAGCTATTACAAAACCAGCGCCTACTCGAAAATCACGGCCGAATACCACCACATGCGGGAATTCCGCCGGGGCGGCAACCTGATGGACCGTCCGCCGCACGAAGCCGACATTGCCGAACAGCTCCGACACAAAATCAACGGAGGGAGTCTGCGTTTCGACCTCTACACTCCGGATCAGAAACACCGGGTCGGGGTCTACACCGCGGCCCAGATGATCGACCGTGACAGCTATTTCGGCACCGAACAGAATCCCGACGCCTATGGCCACACCCTCGACCGGACGTTTGTCGCCGGCGCCCAATACGCCTATTCGATCGACAAGCTGTTGTTCAGCCCGTCCGAACTGACCATGGGCGTGGAATTCAACCACAACGATCTGCACGATGAGATGTTGGGCTACAACCGCGATCTGTATCAGACCAGCAACGTCATCGGCGGGTATCTCCAGAATGAATGGAAAAGCGAGAAGTTCAATTTCGTGATCGGCGGGCGTCTCGACAAACACAACCTGATGAAAAAGGCCATTTTCAGTCCTCGGGTCAATCTGCGCTACACGCCGACGGAGGCGGTTGGACTGCGGATCAGCTATTCGAGCGGCTACCGGGCCCCCCAGGCCTATGACGAAGACCTGCACGTAGCCGCAGTCGGAGGTGATGTCATGCTGATTGAACTCGACCCCAATCTCAAACACGAAACCTCGCAAAGCATCAGTGCCTCCGCCGACCTCTATCACAATTTCGGCCGGGTACAGACCAATCTGCTGATCGAAGGATTCTACACCTCGCTGAGCGATGTTTTCACGCTGGTTGAAATAGGAGAAAACAGCCAGGGCAATCTCATCATGCAACGCACCAACGCCTCCGGAGCAACGGTCAAGGGGCTCAACTTCGAAGGGCGGGTCGGCATTCCACAGGTCGTGGATATTCAGTTGGGCTTCACGCTCCAGCAAAGTCGCTACAAAGAACCGCTCAAATGGTCTGACAACCCGCAACTGACGCCTCAACGCACCATGTTCCGCTCTCCGAGTCAATACGGTTACATCACCTCCAACTTCACGATCACACCACGCTTCCAAGCCTCGTTATTCGGGAACTACACCGGTAAAATGCTGGTTCAACACATGGCTGGATACATCGATCAGGATACGGAGATGTGGACCCCCTCCTTCTTCGACATGGGGCTGAAGCTGGCCTACACATTCCACCTGACCGACCTGATTCGGTTGGAGGTAAACGGCGGGATCAAGAACCTGCTGGATCAATTCCAAAAGGACCTCGACCGGGGTGTCAATAAAGACGCCGGTTATATCTACGGTCCGGTCATGCCGCGCATGTATTTCTTCGGGGTGAAATTCATGATCTGATCGACACCTGACTCCATGCAAAAGGAGCCGTACCATTGTACGGCTCCTTTTTTTTCGTTATCCGCAGCCCGCAGAGGGCTCTGCATCAATGATGAGATTAATGTACCAAACCGATCGGAATATTCTGGAATGGTTTAGCTTTAAACACACTGGATTGCGATCCCGGGATAATATCACCACGGAAGATCACCAGCGAGTTGTTGAACGTCGAGGTCACATTAGCCGTCGCATAAGAGTTGCCTTTAGGCAAGTTGATCACCACCGTTCCAGAAATACCATTTCCGTTGATATCGAACTGATACATTACATTGCCTTTCTTATCGGTCCGCATTTTGACGCGGTCTACCTGTCCGGCGATCGTGATACCTCCGGCCCCATTCACCCCCGGATTGCCACTATTGAATGACAGTTGAACCATCCCTTTATCGCCATCCACCAACACGAAATTGTTCTGGCTGATCACATAATTACTACGTCCTGCACCGAATTGCACCTGTTGCGCTTCCAATACAAAATTCTGGCTTTTCATCGCCTCGACAGCCAGGTTAAATTTGGCCATATTTTCAGCGGCTTGTTGAGCCTTTTTCTGAGCACGATCAGATTCTTGAGCCGAGAGCTGGCTCAGTGACAACGAACCCAAAAGGGCGAGCGCAACGACTAACATCATTCTTTTCATAAGTCTACATCTGTTTATGTACAACATAACTTTTTTATTAAGCGGTGCGGTTGGAAACATTTCCTTTAACCTCATCTTTTTCGAATCCCTTGTTATCAAAAGTCTCTGTGAGGATATTCCCGGCTCTCCGCCTTTCTATCGGATATCAAGCAAAACACGTACCAAATCTCCCTCACTCTAAAAACCCTACAGACACCTCTAACAAACCGTACCTGCATACCCGCACAGGAGGACACAACAAGCAATGACACTTATAAAAGTACCCTCACCGGCATACTATATTCCATTGTCCGTATACAATAATACAACACAAATAGTGGTCAAATTATTGCTTTTCCTATAAAATATAAGTACCTTGATAAACACATATCGTCTTCACAGGCCCTCTTCTTTGAGATTTTACCCCCTGAACGACTTCTGACAAAGACTGCGGACCGACTTACGCAATATCCTTACAAACAGAAATATAGATATCTAACCTAAATACACTTCCTATGAGATACTGGTTATTTCTCCTGCTATTCGTTCTGCCGCTGTCATGGAGTTGCCGCAAATCCCTTCCTCAAACCCCTTCCGACCAACCCGGCACCCTCTTCATCCGCATGGAACTCGATGATCGGGTCGACCTGTTGAGCAAAGCCACTCCCTCCACAATACAAGCCTCGGATCTTACCCTCGAGATCTTCAAAGAGGACGTCTCCATCGAAAAATTCTCCCCTATCGGCAGCGGCAGCAAAGAAATTTCACTCGCTCCGGGCAGCTATACGGTTCAGGCTTACAGTGCCACATTCACCGCACCGGCCTTTGAGATGCCGGTTTATGCCGATGAGGCCGAGGTCACCGTTCAATCGGAAAGCACGGCTTCCGTAGAGCTCATTTGCACCCAAAGCAATGCCGGGGTCAGAATCGTCTACGATGAGGCATTCCAAGAGGCCCACTCGGACTATTCGGTCAGTATCTCCCAACAGGGCCACAGTTTGGAATATACCGGATTGGATGCGACCCGCACCGGTTATTTCCTGCCGGGACAAGCCACGCTTCTCCTGACGGTCGACGGAGAACAATACCAACAAACGCTGGATTTACAAGCCCAACGGCTCTACACCCTCACTATCCAGGACGAAGCCGCTCCCAGCGGATCTTTAGGCCTGACGCTGCAGATCGACAACAGCTACATCGAAGAGGATGTAGCGATCTTCTTCCCGCTCGACCCCAGTTCACCGACGCCGCCCGAAGAGGGAACCCGCTCCATCTTATACCACGAAAACTTCGGCACACAGGCCTCCTCATCGGGCAGTTACATTCCGGCATACAACGATTGGGAAAACACCACCGTCTCCTACTCCGGTTCTCAGCTGGTCCTCAAACCCGACACTCCCTCCTCGAACTATCCCAACGCCTCGGGAGGATGCTGCCTGTCGTTCCCCATGGTCCGGAACTTCACGGTTTCCGACATCAACACCACCGGAGCCACCTCCCTGGCCTTGAGTTTCGGTCTGTCTGCCGACGACAACACCAGTTTCACCAGTGCCGATATCGAAGTGACGGTCAGCAAGGATGATTCCGGTATAGCGACTCCGTTGTCGTTGACTCTCACACCGTACGGCAACTGGACCTTGGTCTCGGCTTCGAGCGGCATTCCGTCCACAGCGTCCCTCACCCTAAACATCAAGGCTCAACAAGCCAATCTGTTAATCGACGACCTGAGCATCAGCGGCTTCAAAGAATAAAGCCAACCGTAAACCGGGGAATCAGGCCCTTTTACCTTCAGGCCGCGGCGTCTCCGAGTCATTAAACGTTTGCGCCCCTCTCCTCCCACAGGGCCTTTCTCCCCGGCGACTGATGGAGGGTTCATGCCGCTTATACGATGGGCCCTATGACGGGCCCTCTGGTCCAGACACAACCGCCACATCCGCTACACCACAAAAAAAAGCGGGCCGCTCGATGAGCGACCCGCTTCTCTTATAAAAGGTCTCTAAATTACAATTTCGGACCGGCAGCCACCAGAGCTTTACCTCTTTCGTTGCCGGTGAACTTAGCGAAGTTCTTGATGAAACGTTCAGCCAGGTCTTTGGCTTTCACATCCCAGTCGGCAGCGTTAGCATAGGTATCGCGCGGATCGAGGATCTTGGGATCTACGCCGGGCAGAGCGGTCGGCACCTTGAAGTCGAAGTAAGGGATCATCTTCGTAGGAGCCTTGTCGATCGAACCGTCCAGGATGGCGTCGATAATTCCACGGGTATCTTTGATCGAGATACGTTTGCCCGTACCGTTCCAACCGGTGTTCACCAGGTAAGCGGTAGCGCCCGAAGCCTGCATTTTCTTCACCAGTTCTTCACCGTATTTGGTGGGGTGCAGCGACAGGAAGGCAGCACCGAAGCAAGCCGAGAAGGTCGGGGTCGGTTCGGTGATACCACGTTCGGTACCGGCCAGTTTAGCGGTAAAGCCCGACAGGAAGTAGTACTGAGTCTGTTCGGGAGTCAGGATCGATACCGGAGGCAGAACCCCGAAGGCATCGGCCGACAGGAAGATCACTTTTTCAGCGGGACCACCTTTCGAAACCGGTTTTACGATGTTGTTGATGTGGTAGATCGGGTACGATACACGGGTATTTTCGGTCACCGACTTGTCGGCGAAATCGATCTTACCGTTAGCGTCCACGGTTACGTTTTCCAACAGAGCGTCACGTTTGATGGCGTTCCAGATATCGGGTTCGCTTTCTTTATCCAGGTTGATAACCTTAGCGTAGCAACCGCCTTCGAAGTTGAACACGCCGTCGTCGTCCCAGCCGTGTTCGTCGTCACCGATCAACAGACGTTTGGGGTCGGTCGACAGGGTAGTTTTACCGGTACCCGACAGACCGAAGAAGATAGCGGTGTTTTTGCCTTCTTTGTCGGTGTTGGCCGAGCAGTGCATCGAAGCGATACCTTTGAGCGGCAGCAGGTAGTTCATGTAAGAGAACATCCCTTTCTTCATTTCACCGCCGTACCAGGTGTTGATGATCACCTGCATTTTTTCGGTCAGGTTGAATACTACAGCGGTTTCCGAGTTCAGACCCAGTTCTTTGTAGTTTTCCACTTTGGCTTTGCTGGCGTTCAGCACCACGAAGTCGGGTTCACCATAGTTGGCCAATTCTTCAGCCGTCGGGCGGATGAACATGTTGGTCACGAAGTGAGCCTGCCAAGCCACTTCCATGATGAAACGGATTTTCAGACGGGTGTTGGCGTTAGCCCCGCAGAAAGTATCTACCACGTAGAGTTTCTTGCCGCTGAGTTCTTTGTCGGCCAGTTCTTTGAGAACTTTCCAGGTTTCCTGGCTAACGGGTTTGTTGTCGTTCTTGTATTCGTCAGAGGTCCACCAGATGGTATCTTTGGTGGTATCGTCCATAACGAAGAATTTGTCTTTGGGCGAACGACCGGTATAAACACCCGTCATCACGTTTACGGCACCCATTTCGGTTACGGTACCTTTTTCATAGCCGGTCAAACCCGGTTTGGTTTCTTCCTTGAACAGTTCGTCGTAGGAAGGATTGTGTACGATTTCGGTCACGCCGGTAATACCGTACTTGGTCAAATCGATGTTAGACATAATGAATTTATTTTAGTTATACACCTCTTCTTTTTCGTATCAGGGCCCGTTGGTTTTCGGGCCGATTTCGCGAAGCAAAGGCCTTCTTCACGAAATCGCTACAAATATATGAAAAGAATTTTATTGTTACCAAAATAACAGTAACAAAATTTAAAAAATCTTAATATTTGAGCCAATCCATCCCCTTTTCAGCCCAACGGAGCTTCCGACGGATCGGAAGCCGAGGGGTGATTCTGCCGCAGCCGGTCGATGCCGCGTTTCAACAGCGGAGCCGCCAACAAACCGGCCAATGCCCCGATGCTGTTGGCCAACAAATCCCATCCATCGTTCGAACGGTTGAAATAGGCCCCTTGCAGGTATTCAATCAGGGCCGAGGCGGCGATCACGAGTAACAAAATGCCTCCCCGACGCCAGGTTGGAGGATCGAACAGCAACAGCAACAAAGCCATTTCTCCGGCATAAAAGCCGAAATGCACCAGTTTATCAAAATGCGGAATCCAGGCGAACCAACCGCTCGGCAGATCGTCTCCGGGCGCCAAGGAGCCATACAACACCCCGGCCGTCCAGAGCAGCCACAGAAAAGTTAACAAAAATTTATACCGGCTATTCCGCATGAATTTCCTATTTTTGGGCCGTCAAAGGTCTCGATTTTTCCAATAAACGCCAAGGAAATGGCCCTTATTGCGATGGCCGGTCTCTATTTCCATATTCCGTTCTGCAAACGTCGCTGCTACTATTGCGACTTTTACTCCTGCACCTTGCTGGACCAGAAACCCCAACTGCTCCAGATGTTGGAACAGGAGATGATCCTCAACCGCGATTTTTTAGGCGAAAGCGCCCTGCGCAGCCTCTATTTCGGAGGGGGTACGCCCTCGCTGTGCACGCCGGAAGAGATCGGAAGCCTGATTCAGCGGGCCGCCTCGCTGTGGGACATCTCCCAACTGGAAGAAGTAACCCTGGAAGCCAACCCGGATGATCTCACGGAACCTTACCTGGAAGCCCTGCGGGCACAGGGCGTCAACCGCCTCAGCCTCGGGGTCCAATCGTTCCGCGATGAAGACCTCCGGTGGATGCACCGCCGCCACGATGCCGCTGCCGCCCGCCGGGCCGTACACATGGCTCGGGAAGCCAGATTCGACAACCTGACCATCGATCTGATCTACGGACTGCCGTCGATGACGCTGGCACAGTGGGACGCCAACCTGCAAGAGGCCCTCGATCTGGAGATCGAACACCTCTCGGCCTACCACCTCACGATCGAACCGGGAACGGTTTTTGGCCGTCAGGCCGCCCGCGGGCAGCTCACCCCGGCCGACGAACAGGCGGGTCAGGCTCAATACGAACTGCTCCACCGACGCATGACCGAAGCCGGATTCGAACATTACGAAATCTCCAACTTCGCTCGACCGGGCCGCCGCGCCGTACACAACAGCAGCTACTGGTTCGGTGACCCTTATTTAGGGGTAGGTCCGTCGGCTCACTCCTACGACGGGAAGCGTCTCCGCCGCTGGAATGTCGCCGACCTGCGCCGCTACCTCGCCGAGACGCCCCAAAATCGCCAGTGCGAAACGGAGACTCTCAACGATACCGACCTCTACAACGAATACCTCATGACCCGTTTGCGCACCGATCGCGGAATTGACCTCCGGGAGCTCGAGCAATCATTCGGGGCATGCCGCTTGCAATACTTTCAGGAACGAGCCGCCAAGTTCATCGAGGCCGGCCTGATCGTCCGCCAAGCAGAACGCTACCGGCTCTCCGCCGAGGCTTTTTTTGTCTCGGACGGCATTATTTCCGATTTATTTTTCGCCTGAGAGACAAGCCTCTGACGAAAAATGTTATCTTTGTCATCACGTCCCCTGCCCCTGCAGTGCGGCAGGACGATTAAATAAGAACCTTTCTAAAACAGAATAACATGGCCCTATCCAACACAGCCAATGTAACCCCCAGTTACGTATTTGAAACCAGCTGGGAAGTGTGCAACAAAGTCGGTGGGATTCACACCGTGATCGCCACCAAAGCTCTTTCGATGGTTAATCAGCTGGGCGACCACTACATGGTCATCGGCCCGGATATTCACCGCGAAGACGTCAACCTCGAATTCGAAGAGGATACCGAATTGCTCAAAAATTGGCGCCAAACGCTCTACAATGACGGTTTCCGCATCAAGGTAGGGCGCTGGAAAATCGCCGGTCGTCCGATCGCCATTCTGGTCGACTTCAGCCAGTATGTACCCAAAAAGGACGATGTACTGAAATTTCTGTGGGAAAGCTACCGCGTCGATTCGATCAGCGGGCAGTGGGATTACATCGAACCGGTGCTGTTCGGGATCGCTGCCGCACGGGTGGTCGAAAGCTACACGGCCAGCTTCTGCTCGCCCAACGACAAGGTCGTTGCCCATTTCCATGAATGGATGACCTCCAGCGGGGGGCTGTACCTACAAAAGAAAATGCCTTATATCGCCACCGTCTGCACGACCCACGCCACCGTGATGGGCCGCTCGATTGCCGGGAACGGCATGCCGCTCTACGGCGACCTGACGACCCTCAATGCCGATGATCTGGCCCGTCGTTTCGGCGTCGTAGCCAAACACTCCCTTGAAAAGATTGCCGCCGGCAACTACGACTGCTTCACCACGGTGAGCGACCTGACGGCCCGCGAATGCAAATACCTGTTAAATAAAGAGGTCGACATCGTGACCCCCAACGGATTCGAAGACGACTTCGTTTGGCCCGACGAACAGCTGGCCGAACGTCGCCACAGCTCGCGCGAACTGATGATCCGCGTAGCCGAACTCTGCCTGGGGATCCACTACGACCAACAGCCGTTGATCGTCGGTACCAGCGGCCGTTATGAATTCAAGAACAAAGGGCTGGATGTTTTCGTCGATTCGCTCATCGAACTGGCCTCATCCGACCAGGAATTCAAACGTCCGGTACTGGCCTACATCACCGTTCCGGCCGGCAACCTCGGCCCCCGCAAAGACCTGCAGGCCTGTCTGAAAGACCCATCGGCCCAGATCGACTCCTCGGTGATCCGCCACATCACCCACTACCTGGAATCGCCCCAATGGGATCCCATCATCAACAAAATCCGCGGCACGAAACTCGAAGACCCGAACTGCCCGGTACAGTTGATTTTCGTCCCCTGCTACCTCAACGGCAACGACGGCATCTTCAACAAACACTACTATGAACTGCTCTGCGGGATGGACCTGACGGTTTATCCCTCCTATTACGAACCCTGGGGCTACACCCCGCTGGAAAGCGTTGCTTTCAGCGTACCGACCATCACCACTTCACTGACCGGTTTCGGTCTGTGGGTAGCCGAAAGTCTCAAAGAACACAAGGGCGTAGAGGTCATCGACCGTAACGACACCAACGATCGCGACGTGGTTACCCATATCGCCGCCTCGCTGGAAAAATTCTGCGCCATGGGGGCCCGTGAATCACGCAACTACGCCAACTCGGCCCTCAACATTTCGCAGATCGCCCTGTGGGAAAATCTGATCGTTTACTACCAGCGCGCTTATGCCCTGGCCATCGAACGGATGATCACCCGTAGCAACCGGGTGGCTTACGAAGGAGGCGGCGCCTACAACGAACAGATCAACTTCGTCAAACAACAGCTGATCAGCAACCAGCCGACCTGGACACGCCTGATGGTCGAACGCACCCTGCCCCAACGGCTCCACCCGCTGGAAGAGCTCTCCAAAAACCTTTGGTGGTCATGGAATCCGGCCGCCTACGAACTTTGGGAGTACATCGACCGGCCGCTGTGGAACAAATGCGCCAAAAACCCCATCGAATTTCTGGACAACCTCAACTACCCTCGTATTCTGGAACTAGAAAAAGACGAAGTGTTCCTGGGCAAGATGGACGCCGTCTATGAGACCTTCCATGCTTACATGAAGGAGAAAAAACAGGCCCAAGGGCCTAAAATCGGCTACTTCAGCATGGAATACGGGTTGCATTCAAGCCTGAAGATCTACTCGGGGGGCTTGGGTATTCTGGCCGGCGACTACCTCAAGGAAGCCAGCGACAAGAACGTTCCCATGGTGGCTGTCGGACTGCTCTACCGCTACGGTTACTTCACCCAGAAGCTGTCGGCAGCGGGCGATCAGGAAGCGACTTACGAAGCCCAAAACTTTCTGAAGTTGCCGATCACCCCGGCTCGTGACGCCAACGGCAACTGGTTGTCGATCCAGATCGCCTTCCCGGGACGTACCATCACCGGACGTATCTGGCGGTGCGATGTGGGACGTACCGAGCTCTACCTGCTGGACACCGACCACGACCTCAACCAGGACGAAGACCGCAGCATCACCTATCACCTCTACGGAGGCGACTGGGAAAACCGGCTCAAACAGGAAATCCTGTTGGGGATCGGCGGGATCCGCCTGCTCAACACCCTGGAGATCAAACCCGACGTATATCACTGCAATGAAGGTCATGCCGCCTTCATCGGCATCGAACGGATCAACAACCTGATCAAACGGCGCAAACTGTCGTTCAGCGAAGCGCTGGAAGTGGTCCGCTCCTCGTCGCTGTTCACCACCCACACCCCGGTTCCGGCCGGTCACGACGCCTTCCCGGAATCGATGATCCGCCAATACATGTCGCACTATCCCGACCGTCTGGGCATCACCTGGGATCAATTCATCAACCTGGGGAGAACGCGACCGAACGATCCGGAAGAAAAATTCTCGATGAGCGCCCTGGCCTGCAACCTGTCCCAGGAAGTGAACGGGGTAAGCTGGCTGCACGGCGAAGTGAGCAAGGATATTCTCGGCGGTATGTGGCCGGGTTATTTCAAAGACGAACTGCATATCGGTTACGTCACCAACGGGGTACACTACCCGACCTGGTGCGCCGCTAACCTGCGCAAACTGTACCAGAAATACTTCCCGGAAGGCATTTCTCAACCCGACTATCAGATTCCGGCCTGGCAGAAGGTGCGCCAGATCGACGACCGCGAACTGTGGGAAGAACGCATGGTTCTGAAGAACAAACTGATCGACCACATCAAACAACGCGTCACGGATCCCAAACAGTTCCGTTTCGATTCGCCGCGCCAGATGATCCGCATCGAAGAATCGCTCAAACCCGACGTACTGACGATCGGTTTCGCCCGTCGGTTCGCCACCTATAAACGCGCCCATCTGCTCTTCACCAACCTCGAACGGCTCAGCCGCATCGTCAACGATCCCGAACGCCCCGTACAGTTCATCTTTGCGGGCAAGGCTCACCCGAACGACAAACCGGGACAGGACCTCATCAAACGCATCGTCGAAGTGGCCGCCATGCCGCAATTCACGGGCAAGATCATCTTCCTGCAGAACTACGATATGGAACTGGCCCGCCGCATGGTTCAGGGTGTGGACGTATGGCTGAACACGCCGACCCGTCCGCTGGAAGCCTCGGGGACCAGCGGTGAAAAAGCCGTTATGAACGGGGTGCTGCACTTCAGTGTGCTGGACGGCTGGTGGGTCGAAGGCTACCAGAAAGGCGGCGGCTGGAAACTGCCGATGGAACGGACCTTCGAAGATCAGGCCGCCCAAAACGAAATGGATGCCGAACTGATCTACAACACCATCGAAGAAGAGATCGTTCCGAGCTACTACGATCGTCCGGACGACAATCTGCCGCACAAATGGATTGCGATGATCAAGACTTCGCTGGCCGATATCGCCCCCAACTTCACCACCAACCGGATGTTGCACGACTACCAGGAACGCTTCTACAACAAGCTCTATGACCGCAACCGGCAAATGATCGCCGCCGACTACACCATGGCCCGGGAAATTGCCGCCTGGAAACGTCGGATCAGTGCAGTTTGGGACAAGATCCGCATTGTGAGCGTCAAACAGTTCGACATGGGCAAGGAAGCCATCCTGATCGGCCACAAATACACGGTCGAAGCGGTGATCGACACTTCCGGGGTGGATCCCAAGAACCTGGGGGTAGAGATGATCGTCGCCAACCAGATCACCGACCACAACGTACAGGTGGTTTCGAAGCGGGAATTGACCCTGATCAAACAGGAAGACTCTCTGGCCTTCTACCGCATCGACATGACTCCGACGACGACCGGTTCATTCGACACGGCACTGAGACTGTTCCCGAAAAACCCGAAACTGCCTCACCGCATGGACTTCGCGCTGGTTAAATGGGCCTAACCGCCCCATGATCCTGGGGTACTCCTGGATACCGGTCGATTTCGATGAATTGATCGCGCAAAAAAGCCCCGATTCCGAGCATTCGGAATCGGGGCTTTTTTTAACCAAAACATAACTTACCCGATCCCCATTGCAACCAACTATCAATCAACTTTTTAAAAGCACATGCTCTCAAAGCATAAAAAAGGTCCAGCCCATTTTTTCGCTGTTTTTACAGGACCATCCTCACCACAAACAACACAACTAATTAAAAATAAGATCATTAACAAAACAACCACACTTTTTTATGCAAAAAAAATTAAGCTGGCACTTTGTTTGAATTCCCCATAAAATTTCATTAAATTTACGGGTACGATCTAATTAAGAATCTTATGGCCGTCATTCATTTCGACAAAAACGAACTGAGCAACCTGGAGTACTCCCTGCAACGCGAAATGTTGAGTACCAACCGGGCCGGAGGTTACATGAGCACCACGATGGTGTGCTGCAATACCCGCAAATACCACGGACTGATTGTATGCCCCATCCGTGAAGAGGACCCAAACAACTACGTCCTGCTCTCCTCGGTGGACGAAACGGTCGTTCAACACGAACAATCCTTCAACCTGGCTATCCACCGTTATCCCGGCGTGTACGAACCCCGGGGTCACAAATACATCACCGATTTTCTCTACACCCCAACCCCTACGCTTATCTACCGGGTCGGCGGCGTAGTGCTCAAAAAAGAGCTGTTGTGGATCCACGAACGCACCCAACTGCTCATCCGTTACACCTTGTTGGAAGCCCGTAGCGACACCTGGTTGCGACTGCGGCCCTTCCTGGCTTTCCGCAACAGCCATACGGTCGGCCACGCCAACATGTATGCCGACGGACGCAGTTACCCGATTCCGGGAGGCGTAAAAAACCGGCTGTATGAAGGATTCCCCTATCTGCACATGCAGATGAATCCCCAAGCCGACTTCATAGCCGCCCCCGACTGGTATTACAACTTTGAATATGCCGAAGAGATCCGCCGCGGCTATCCCGGTCACGAAGATCTGCTGACTCCGGGCTATTTCGAATGTCGGATCACCAAGGGGCAAAGCATTATTTTCTCGGGCTCGACCGAACAGATCAATCCGGCCCAATTAGCTGAGATGTTTGACTCCGAACTGAGTCGCCGCAGCAACAAGATCGACTTCTTATCCTGCTTGCGCCATTCGGCCCGTCAGTTCATCGCCCGTCAAGGCAACAAAGCCGAAGTGGTGGCCGGATACCCCTGGTTCGGACGCTGGGGACGCGACACCTTTATCGCCCTGCCCGGCATCACCCTCACCCAGGGTGACGTAAAAACCTGCCAGGACGTGATCGACACCATGATCAGCGAAATGCACGACGGACTTTTCCCGAATATGGGAACGGCCTACAATTCGGTTGACTCACCGTTGTGGTTTTTCTGGACTCTTCAGGCCCTCGAACCTCATATCGGAGGGGCTCAAGCTATCTGGCAGAAATACGGTCAGGCCATGAAAGAGATCCTGGCCGCTTACCGTCGAGGGATCGGCGAATACATTCGTGTCCACGACAACCTGTTGGTATGGGCCTCCCACCCCAGCCTCGCCATGACTTGGATGGACGCCGTGGTGGACGGACATCCCGTCACCGGACGAGACGGCTATCAGGTCGAAATCAATGCCTTGTGGTATAACGCCGTTTGCTATACCCTGGAACTGGCTCGTCAGGGCGGTGATCAAGCCTTCGTGGACGCGTGGGCCGACATTCCGGCACGCATCAAACAGTCATTCATCGACACGTTCTGGTACGAAGGAGAAGAATTTCTGTCCGACTACGTCGACCAACAAGGACAGAACCACTTTATCCGCCCCAACCAAATTATCGCCTGCAGTCTGCCGTACACCATGCTGAGCGACACCCAAAAACTGTTCGTGCTCAGCACCGTACGCCGGCACCTGCTCACCCCCAAAGGATTGCGGACCCTGTCCCCCCGAAACCAGCTTTACAAAGGCCGTTGTGAAGGAGACCAAACCACCCGCGACCTGGCTTATCATCAGGGGACGGTATGGCCGTGGCTGTTGGAACATTACGTGAAAGCCTGCTTCGACATTGCCGGAGCCAGCTTCCTGCCCGATGCCAAAGAGATCATCTCCCAGTTCTATGAAGACATCAGCGAGTACGGATTGGCGTCGATCTCGGAAATTTACGACGGCGATCCTCCTCACAATCCTCGCGGTGCGATTTCACAAGCCTGGAGCGTAGGTGCGATTCTGCGCATTCAGGAGATGATCGACGCCTATGAAAAAGAGGCGGCCACACCTGTAGAATCGACTTCTGCAGTTTCGGCCCCTCAGACGGCAAAATCTGCCGGCAGCAAATCTACCTCCGTTTCGTCCGAAGAGGGAAAGGCCGCCAACGCAAAAACGAAAAAAACGCAAAAACGAAATAAGAAATGAGAGTATTGATGTTCGGATGGGAATTCCCGCCCCACATTGCCGGAGGTTTGGGCACCGCCTGTTACGGCATGACGCGCGGGTTGGCCCAAAATGACGTTTCGGTGATTTTCGTGATGCCCAAGGCCTACGGCGACGAAGACCAAAGTTTTACCCGCATCGTCAATGCCAGCGATGTAGTGACGACCTACGGTCATGCCGGCGATTCCGAATTATGGGAAAAACTGACGTTTATCCACATCAATTCGAACATGGTTCCCTACATCGGCCCCGAAGAGTTCGAAAGTTATACACGCCAACAACGTGAAACCGGCCATTTCGATACCCAAGGCGACTTGTGGAAAGAACGTTATACATTTTCGGGAAAATACGGTGCCAACCTGATGGAAGAGGTAGCCCGCTATGCCATGGTGGCCGCCCAGGTGGCCCGCGACCTGGCGGGTGAATTCGATGTTATCCATGCCCACGACTGGCTGACCTATTACGCCGGCATCGCTGCCAAACGAGTTTCCGGCAAACCGCTGGTTGTCCACATGCACGCCACGGAATTCGACCGAAGCGGCGAGCACATCAATCAGGAGGTCTACAACATCGAACGCGCAGGCATGCAGGCTGCCGACCGGGTCATCGCCGTGAGCAACCTCACCCGCAACATCGTGATCGAAAAATACGGCATTCCACCTCAGAAAGTCGTGACGGTACATAATGCCGTCCGGTTTGCGGACGACGCCCGGGAAGAAGAACGCAACGTCCCGGACAAAATCGTCACCTTCCTGGGCCGCATCACCTACCAAAAAGGACCGGACTACTTCGTCGAAGCAGCCGCCAAGGTGCTCAAACGGGTCAAAAACGTCCGTTTTGTCATGGCCGGCAGCGGCGATATGATGAACCATATCATCCGCCGTGTCGCCAAACTGGGCATCGCCGACCGGTTCCACTTCACGGGATTCCTCCGGGGAGACGACGTCCGGAAGATGTTTGCCCTGAGTGATGTGTACGTAATGCCTTCGGTATCGGAGCCGTTCGGGATCTCACCGCTGGAAGCCATGCGGTCAAACGTTCCGGTCATCATCTCCAAACAGTCCGGGGTGGCTGAAGTGCTCGATTACGCCATCAAAGTCGACTATTGGGATGTCGACGCGCTGGCCGATGCCATCTACGGTCTGATCTCCTACCCGGTTCTGGCCAAGATGTCATCCCAGCGAGGACTCAAAGAGGTGATCAACCTGAAATGGGAAGACGCCGCGGCGGAAATCGCCAACGTCTACCGCTCGGTACTGTAACCCGGCCGATTACACAACGGCCGACAGGCAGCCGCCACGTTCTGCTCATACCTACGACAAGCCTCTCCGCCCCGAAAGGTCACCGGAGAACGAAATAAAATGTATTTACCCACCCGCTCGACCGGAAAATAAACACTCGAACTCCCGACCGAGCCCGTTAAAGACCGATGCATATGAAAAAGCTCATTTGCCTATACTTTCAGGTACACCAGCCGCTGAGGCTGAAAAAGTACCGTTTTTTCAACATGGGTAAAGACCACTACTACCTCGATGACCAGACCAATCGAGCGATTCTCCACAAAGTGGCCCAGGGTTGCTACCTGCCGATGAACGACCTGCTGCTGAAACTCATCCAACAGTTCGACGGGAAATTCAAGATCAGTTTTTCGATGTCCGGTATCGCCATCGAACAATTCCGGGCCTATGCACCCGAAGTGCTCGACAGCTTCCGGGCACTGGCCGCTACTGGCTGTGTCGAGTTTTTGGGTGAAACCTATGCCCACTCGCTTGCTTCTCTGGCCGATCACGACGAATTTGTCGCCCAGGTACGCCAGCACAGCCAGGCGATTCAACAAGAGTTCGGTCTGACGCCCAAGGCGTTTCGCAATACGGAGCTGATCTACTCCGACTCGATCGGAGCCGACGTCGCCGAAATGGGATTCACCACCATGCTGGCCGAAGGCGCCAAACACCTGTTGGGCTGGAAGAGCCCCAACTATATATACGCCAACGCCATTAACCAAAAGCTCAAACTGTTGTTGCGGAACTTCAAGCTCAGCGACGATATCGCATTCCGTTTTTCGGACCGCAGTTGGTCGCAATGGCCGCTGACCGTTGACAAATATGTCAGCTGGCTGCGCGACCCCGATATGCCGGGCGAAGTGATCAACCTCTTCATGGATTACGAAACCTTCGGCGAGCACCAAAAGGCCAATACCGGCATTTTCGACTTCATGCGATACCTGCCGGGAGCCATTCTGGCCGGAGGCGATCTGAGTTTCGCCACCCCGAGCGAAGTCGCCGCCCAGTTGCAACCGGTTGCGGTACTGCATGTTCCCTACGCCACCTCATGGGCCGACGAAGAACGCGACGTTACCGCCTGGTTGGGGAACGAGCTCCAGAACGAAGCCTTCCGCTCGCTGTATGAAATGCGGGAAAAGATCCAACACCTCAACTCCCCCGACATGAACCATGTATGGCAATTCATGCAGATTTCCGACCACTTCTACTACATGGCCACCAAATGGTTCTCGGATGGTGACGTTCACAGCTACTTCAACCCCTACGACTCGCCTTACGACGCATTCATCAACTACATGAACGTATTGAGCGACTTCAAGATGGAGGTCGACAAACGGTTGGCCCTGCAAGAAGAAGAGCAAAAAATGAATCTTCAGCCGGAAACCGTCTCCGCTTAATCGGAGCAACCTCACATCGGTTGAATGAACCGTTTCACAGCCCGGAGACCTGCACCTCCGGGCTGTTGTTTGCTGCCGGTTCCATTCAC
Source organism: Alistipes sp. (assembly GCA_019422485.1). GTDB lineage: Bacteria > Bacteroidota > Bacteroidia > Bacteroidales > Rikenellaceae > Alistipes_A. The sequence continues at coordinate 78,329 of JAHZDG010000009.1, forward strand.
CTGTTTTTTTTCGCTCTCCGAACAAACCCACACATCTTCCACCCAAAACCTTCACCCCATTCAGAGCCCCCTGACAGGCCGAGAAACGCACAAACCTAAACGATAACGCAAGATCCTCATTCTTTTTCCTCCGGAAAATACAAACGAACATTCATACAATCGATTACCGATCTGCATTATTCTCTATCCCCATACTGAGATATTGAAAAATTTCACTATTTTTGTTCGTTGAAGAAACTCAAAAACCAGCATGAGAAACACCCTTATCCTCCTAATGGTCACAGTTCTATTGGCGAGCTGCGGATCTAAGAAACGGGCTCATATCGCCGGTACACTCACCGGACTGAGCAACGATACTTTGTTACTGGAAGAAATCACCACCCGTGATCGGCGCGTCATCGACACCGTCGTAACCAACGACAAAGGAGATTTCCACTTCACCGTTGAACTGCCTTCGACCACGCCTACGTTCTACAGCATCATTCGTTCCAATTTTTCCATTCCCCTGCTGGTTTCCCCGGGCGAACGCATCACCGTTAACTCCTTGGGTGATTTAGACCGCAACTACACCGTCGAAGGCTCTCCCGACAGCAAACTGCTCAAAGAGTTCACGACGCTCTATCAAACCGGCATCAGCACCATGGACTCTCTCTCCGAACTGTATGCCCAAACCCGTCCGGCCCCCCAATATGAAGAACGCCGGAAAGAGTTGCTCAAAGAGTACACCCAGGCTTACGTTCAGTTCAAACGGGACCAGATCGCCTTCATCGTCAAGAACGCCACCTCGCTGGCCTCCTTATACGCTCTGTACCAACACCTCCCGAACGACGAACCGTTGTTCAATGCCAACAGCGACTATATGTACTATCGGCTGGTAGCCGACTCGTTGTCGACCCGCTACCCCGAATCGGGACACGTGGTTGCCTTGCTGCGCGATGTGGACGCCCAACAGAAAGCCTTGGAATTGGCCCATCGTATCAACGACCTAGCGCTGGAACAGACGCACGACTATCCGGAAATCGACCTGCGCGACATGTACGACAAACAGCAGTTGCTCTCTTCGTCGAACGGGAAGGTCATTCTCGTCGACTTCTGGAACACGAACGACACCCGCAGCGGCGTTCTCAACGCTGAATACAAAGAGCTTTACGAACAATACGCCTCGAAAGGTTTCGAAATCTATCAGGTCTCCGTGGGTGACAACAAAGCCGACTGGATCAACGCCGTTCTCCAGCAACGCCTGCCGTGGATCAGCGTTATCGAACCCAACGGGTTTAGCGGGACCTCTGTGCTCAGCTATCAGGTGCAGGGCGTTCCATCCAACGTATTGATCGACAAAGAAGGCCATATCATCGGACGCAACTACTATGGTGCGGCCCTGAAAGCCAAAATCGCCGATCTGACCCGTTAAATCATGTACTATTTTGCCTCGGATGTCCATTTAGGTCTGACGGTCGGTTCTGATCCTACAGAACGCGAACGTCTGTTCGTCCGGTGGCTCAGTGAAGCGGCTGTCGATGCCGAAGCCATTTTTCTGGTCGGCGACATCTTCGACTTCTGGTACGAATACCGGCGGGTTATTCCCAAAGGGTTTACCCGTCTCTTGGGCAAACTGTCCGAATTGCACGATCAAGGCATTCCGGTTCATCTGTTTGCCGGAAATCACGACATGTGGGCTTTCCGTTACCTGCACGACGAATGCGGCGTAATGCTCCATCCCGGGCCTTATGAGATTTTCGAACTCTACGGCCGGCAAGTCCTGATCGGTCATGGAGACATTTTAGGCCCCCGTCCATTCTCTCAGCGACTGCTGAGCAGCGTATTCCGCAGCCGATGGATCCAGGCTCTTTACTACTTGGTTCATCCCGATCTTTCGATGTGCTTCGGGCAGGGATGGAGCCATTCGAACCGCACCTCCCGTCCCATCGCCCACACATTCCGGGGCGAGCAGGAACCCATCGTGAAATTCGCCCGGGAGATGTTGCAACACAGACCGATCGACCTGTTTGTATGCGGCCATATCCACTGCGCCGAGTACTATCCGCTCAACGCCCAGAGTGCCATTGCCTTTTTGGGAGAATGGATCGAATCCCCCGTATACGGAGTCTTGACTCCCGACGGTTTTCAACTGAAAAAATATTCGTAAAACGTTCCGATATGCAGACATACCTCGACCTGCTCCGCCATATTACGCTTCACGGCACCCGCAAAAGCGACCGCACCGGGACCGGGACTATCAGCACGTTCGGCTATCAAATGCGCTTCGATCTGTCGCAAGGGTTCCCGCTGCTCACGACCAAAAAGCTGCATTTGCGTTCGATCATTCACGAGTTGCTGTGGTTTCTGCGGGGGGATACCAACATCCAGTACCTCCACGATAACGGCGTGACCATTTGGGACGAATGGGCCGATGAAAACGGAGATCTGGGGCATGTCTACGGCTACCAATGGCGCAGCTGGCCCACACCGGACGGCCGCCACATCGACCAGATCGCCCAGGTGGTGGACTCGATCCGTCACAACCCCGATTCGCGCCGCCATATCGTCAGTGCATGGAACGTAGCCGAAATCGACCAGATGGCGCTACCTCCTTGCCACGCTTTGTTCCAGTTCTATGTGGCCGACGGAAAACTCTCCTGCCAACTCTATCAACGCAGTGCGGATGTTTTCCTGGGAGTTCCGTTCAACATCGCCTCCTATGCCTTGCTGACCATGATGATGGCTCAGGTCACCGGATTGACTCCGGGCGATTTTGTCCACACGCTGGGGGATGCCCATATCTACCTCAACCACACCGAACAGGTGGCACTCCAACTGACCCGTACTCCCCGGCCGTTACCGACCATGAAACTGAATCCGGCCGTCCAATCGATTTTCGATTTTCAGTACGACGATTTCACGCTGGAAGGCTACGATCCCTATCCGGGCATCAAGGCACCGATCGCCGTATAGTCCACGAAAGAACACACTCTCTGAGAGTTTCTTTCTGGAGCCAGGGCCAGCTCCTTCTCCGCCATTGAAAAAAACCTTTAGCTCTATTTCGACATGATTTCCATTATTGCAGCCGTTGCACGGAACGGCGTTATCGGACAAGACAACCAACTGATTTGGTACATTCCGGAAGATTTACGCCGCTTCAAGACCCTGACAGTGGGCCATCCGGTCATCATGGGACGCAAAACATTCGAATCGCTAAAGCGACCCTTACCGGCCCGCATCAACATCGTCATCAGTCGAAATGCCGACTACAAGGCTTCGTGTGCGATGGTGGTTCACTCTCTGCCCGAGGCACTGGCCTTATTCAACCCCGACAAGGAGACTTTCATCATCGGCGGAGCTGAAATTTATGCTCAGGCGCTGCCGTTGGCGGACCGGCTCTATCTGACGGAGATCGACGCCGACTATGAAGGCGACACGAAGTTCCCGGCTTGGGACCGTTCGCAGTGGGAAGTCATCGAAGAGGAACGCCACGAGCAGGGAGAAAAATTTCCGCATCCGTTCTCATTCCTGGTGTACGAACGCAAAAAATAGACGGGACCTCCCGCACTTGGGCCCGTTTTATCCCCATCGAAATACTGGAAAACCCTCACTCACAAAGAGGGATCAACCGCTATGCACAAACCTTCACAACAAACCCCCATCCTTAAAAAAGTGCGGGGTCATTAAGGTCTGCACAGGTGGGCGTGACTTTCCGAAAAGCAAGTTCAAAGCGCAAACGCCAAACCGCCAGAATTAACTCAACCCGAAACATCCCCGAGCAAAAATCGTACGCTTAGCGACTCCCCATAAAAAAGCTCCGGGGCGAATCCTATCCCCGGAGCTTTGTATGGCAAGTTCCAGCGCACATTAATGGGCTTCCACCCAGTTTTCGCCTACTCCGCAATCGGCGATCAATTTCACTTTCAAGTTCGCCGCATTTTCCATGCAGCGAACGACCAATTCACGGACCTGTTCTTCTTCGCTCCGCAACATATCCACCACCAGTTCGTCGTGGACCTGCAAAATCACCCGTGAATGCAATCCCCGAGCCTTCAGTTCCCGATGAACGGCAATCATCGCCAACTTCATGATATCGGCCGCCCCACCCTGAATCGGGGCATTGATGGCGTTTCGTTCCGAAAGCCCGCGTACCACCGCATTCCCCGATCGAATATCGGGCAGCATACGTTTCCGCCCAAACAGCGTGGTCACAAACCCATCCTCGCGAGCCTGAGCCACCACCGTTTCCATATAACGTTTGATCCCGGGATAGGAGGCAAAGTAACCGTCGATAATCTCTTTCGCCTCGGTGCGGGGGATGTGCAGCCGCTGAGCCAGTCCAAACGCCGAAATCCCGTAAATGATCCCGAAATTGGCGGTTTTGGCTTTGCGACGCTGATCGGCCGTCACCTCTTCCAGCGGCACCCCGAACACCCGGGCCGCCGTCGCGGCGTGAATATCTTCCCCATGAGCGAACGCTTCGATCATCGCCGGATCTCCGCTCAGATGCGCCATCAGGCGCAATTCCACCTGCGAATAGTCGGCCGACAAGAGCAAATGATCCCGATCCGTCGGCACAAAAGCCTTTCGGATCTCTCGTCCCCGCTGATCCCGCACCGGAATATTCTGCAGATTGGGATTGGTCGAGCTGAGACGACCGGTCGCCGTCACCGCCTGATTAAAGGAGGTATGAATCCGACCCGTCCGCGGATTAACCAGCAACGGCAGCGCCTCTACATAGGTCGACAAAAGTTTCCGCAAGCCCCTGTATTCGAGAATCAGGTCGATCACCGGATGGCGATCCGAGAGCATCTGCAGATACTCTTCATCCGTACGATATTGTTTGGTTTTGGTCATTTTCGGCTTGGGGTCGATCTTCAGCTTCCCGAACAGTGCTTCACCCAACTGTTTGGCTGAATTGACATTGAGCGTAGGATCCCCTACCAGCGACCGAATCCGATCTTCCAGGCCGGCCAACTGAGCGTTCAGCTCCCGCCCCGAAGCGGCCAACGAATCCAGATCGAGTTTTACGCCGGTCATTTCGATCTCGGCCAACACCTCAATCAGCGGCTCTTCGATCTCCCGATAGAGCTTTTCCAAACCGGCTTCCACCAACATCGGCCACAGCGTCTGTTTCAACTGCCAGGTCACATCGGCATCCTCACAGGAGTAGGCCGAAACCACTTCGACCGCCACCCGATCCATCGTCAGCTGACGGCTGCCCTTACCGATGAGCGATTCGATCGGCACCGGGGCGTAGTTCAGATAGGTCCGGGCCAGATAATCCATGCCGTGACGCGCTTCGGGATCGAGCAGATAGTGGATAATCATCGTATCGTAGAGCATCCCCCGCACCTCTACCCCGGCGGCCCGCAGGACCATCATATCGAATTTAATATTCTGACCTATTTTGGCGATACGTTCGTTTTCGAAAAGCGGGCGTAAGGTTTCGAGCACTGAAGCCGTATTTTCAGGGTTGCACACCACATACCAGGCCTCATGAGCCCCAATGGAGAAAGAAATTCCCACCAAACGATCCCCGAACACATCGAAGCCCGTGGTTTCGGTATCGAAACAAAAAGCCTCGACCTGACTCAAACGGGCCACCAGTTCGGCCAACTGCTCCGGATCGGCCACCGTATGATAAAGGTGTTCCACCGTATCGATCGTATCGTAAGAGGGCTGTTCCTCCTGTCCGGGCGCCAAAGACTCTTCCACAAAAGGCTGCGTCGCCGTCGAACTATCCGTCACCACAGGCGGCATCACCGGAGCTGCAGCGAACAGATCGCCCTGCAGGGGGGTAGTCTCCGAAGGTGTTTTCACACCCGCCGCTTCGCCCTTTGAGCGACTCAACTGCGACCGAAAAGGCGCCGTAGCGGCCTGAATCTCCGATCCCTGTCCTCCCCCGAACAAATCACCCATAGCCTCCCCCGACAAGCCGCCTGCACGTTCCGGAGCTGCGGTTCCAGCAGCCATCTGGCCGTTCGCATCCGAACGACGGCCAGACGCCACCGCCTGATTTCCTGCCGCAGCGGCTACAAAACGAGAGTTACCCTGCAGCTCGGCCAGCATCGACCGGAATCCCAGCTCCCGATAAACGGCCGCCAGCCGATCCAGATCGGGCGTTTCCAGTTGCAGCTGTTCGGGCACAAATTCCACCGGCACATTCAGTTCGATGGTCGCCAACTGCTTGGCCAACCGAATCTGGTCGGCCGAACGTTCGATATTTTCGCGCTGTTTCCCTTTGAGTTGATCGAGATTGGCCAGCAGATTTTCCACCGACCCGAAAGCACAAACCAGTTTGGTCGCACTTTTCTCCCCGATGCCCGGCACTCCGGGAATGTTGTCCGCCGCATCGCCCCACAAGGCCAGAATGTCGATCACCTGACGCGGATCGTCAATGCCGTAATGCTCGCGCAACTGTTCGCATCCGATCACCTCGATCCCCTCACTGCCCTTGCGTTGTTTATAAATGTGCACCGTCGGACGGATCAACTGTCCGAAGTCTTTGTCCGGCGTCACCATAAAGACCTCATACCCCTCTTCCGAAGCTTTGCGCGAAAGGGTTCCGATCACGTCGTCGGCTTCATAACCCGGCACCTCGATCACCGGAATGCGCATCGCTTCCAACACCTCTTTGATGTAGGGAAC
>JAHZDG010000009.1:84968-86543 GCA_019422485.1 Alistipes sp.
TCCTTGAGAAACTTTACATACCCGAACCCCGCCGCCGTATTGAGCCCTTCGGCATTTCGCATCGGGCGATTGATAAAGGCATAATAGGAGCGGAAGATCAGCGCATAGGCATCGATCAGAAAGAGCTTTTTCATAGGATTAGCTTCGGGGCGGGAGACGGTCATTCACACCGAATGACCCCACTGCGGCACAGTCCCGCCAGTTTATAAGATTTGAGCACCGGAGTTTGGGGCCTCTCAGGGGTTACATATACCTCCCCCTTCAGGCATTGTCCGAGGCATACCACTCGGCGAATGAAGTGGCGGTTTCATGCAATTTGATGCTCACCAGCGTGACTCCTGCGGGCAGGCGTTCGGCAATGACCCGGGCAAAATCCGCCACCATATTTTCACAGGTCGGCTGATAAGGAGTCTCCACAATCCGATCGAAATGCGTTTTAAGGGCCGTGCGCAAGGCTGCACTCCGATCGCTGGCGCGCATCACCAAGGTATGGTCATAACGGTGAACGATCAGTTCATTGACGATGTTCTTCAGGTCGCCGAAATCCATCACCATCCCATATTTCGGGGAAGTCGGATCGCTTTCGGGCTCGCCCATCACTGTCACGAACAACCGGTACGAATGGCCGTGAATCTCCCGACACAAGCCGTCATAACCCTCCAGCAGGTGGGCCATTTCGAACGAGAACTCCTTGGTTAAGCGAATACGTGCCATGGTCGTTTTCGAATTAAAGGGTTTTACAGATCGTTTTTCACGTCCACCTGGCGGCAGAACGAATCCGACAGTGAGATAAAGGTTTCGGTCTGAGAGACGCCGGGCACCTGAAGGATATGGTCGAACATCGTATGCATCAGATGTTCATTGTCGGTACAATAGAGCTTAATGAGGATATTGTACTTCCCGGTGATGAAGTGGCACTCCACGACTTCGGGGATGCTTTTGAGCCCTTCGACCGTCTGGAAATTCATCGAGGGGTCATCCACCCGAATGCCGATAATGGCGCAAACATCATACCCCAGCATTTTGGGATTCACCTCCAGACGCGAACCGAGGATCACTCCGTTGTCTTCGAGTTTTTTGACCCGTTGATGAATGGCAGCACCGGAAATTCCGCATTCGCGGGCGATTTCCAGATACGGCGTACGGGCATTTTTCACCAAGAACGAAAGGATCTTCCGATCGATGGCATCCAACGTGATTTTCGTCATAGTTCGTTGCTTTAAATGAAACACTTAGCTATGGCCTCCCGGAAGAGCGGTTCTCGGGAGCGGTTCAGTCAAGGCCGCCGCGCCGGGCCTCGGGAAGAGGTCCGGCGCAGGGCATGACAAGTTATATAGAGGCTTTTCTCCGGGCAACGTTGTCGGGGAAGAGCCCTCAGAGATCGCGGCTATTTCAGCACACCCAGTTCGCGGCCGATCTTGGTGAAGGCAGCGATACATTTATCCAAGTGTTCGATTTCGTGACCGGCCGACACTTGTACGCGGATACGGGCCTGACCTTTGGGAACCACCGGATAGTAGAACCCGGTCACATAGATTCCTTCATCCAACAGACGGGCGGCAAAATCCTGCGACA